>CAYTQT010000041.1:15278-27508 GCA_964439915.1 uncultured Wenzhouxiangella sp.
CTGCTGCGTCTGCTGGCCGATGCGGTCGCCGAGGAGATCGAACTGGCCCGCCGCGCCCACCGGGCCGAGCAGGCCGAGGCGGATCTGGCCGATATCAATCGGGAAATCGCCGCCGCCCACCAGCGCGCAGCCGAAAACAATGCCGCGGTGATGCACGATCTGCGCACACCGCTGCAGGTCATCCATGCCGCCGTCCGCTCCCTCTCCGGGCATCCATCGATCCAGACTTCGGCCACGCTGACCAAGACGGTCGAGATGCTGCAGCGCAACATCGGCCAGGCGATCAACCTGGTCAAGAGCGGCGGCCACCAGTCGCTGGCAAACGATCTGTTCCAGCACGTGGACGTGGCCGATCTGGTCTCCGATGTCTGCCAGGATCTGGCGGCGGGTCAGCCCCTGGACATCGACTACAGGCTCGAGCCGGCGCAGGTGCTGGCCGATCCGATGATGGTCCGACGAGCCGTTCAGAACCTGTTCTCCAACGCGCTGCGTTTCGCGACCAGCCGAATCAGCGTCACCGTCGGCTGTCAGGACGCTGTCGTGCGGATCGTCGTCGAGGACGACGGTGAGGGTCTGCCCAACGAGGAGGACTACCAACAGGTCTGGGAGCTCGGCCGGCGCTTTCACACCACCCTGTCGAATACCGGTCTGGGTCTGGCGGTGACCAAGCAGCTCATCCAGGCGCTCGGCGGCACCGTGCGAGCCGGCCCCTCGAAGCGAGGCGGTGCCTGCTTCGAGCTGCTGCTGCCTGAGGCCAGGCCTGCCGGCAACTCCGGATAACCGAGTCAGCGCAAGGGTGCGTGGAGAGGGACTGCGAGGAAGCGATTCAGCCCCGAACCGCCCATCGATCCGCCGTCGTAGACCAGGCCGTAGACCGGGAGCCCATTGACCAGGCGAATGATCTGGCCGCGCACCCATTGGACTCTGGCCTCATCGACAATGAGCTCGGGCACGCCCCAGCTTCCGTCCTGTCCCACGCTGTAGAAGAGCCTGCCGGTGTCTGCTTCGATAAACAGCAGGTGGAGCGTATCGCCAATCGCCACCAGGTCGGCACCCACCTGATCGGAGTCGACCGCATTCTGAACGACTCGCCAATCGGATAGAACGTGGTTGGCGCGCCAGTTCTTCCCGTCACGCGATCGGCGTTCGGCCAGATGGCCGTCGCGGGTTCGGTACACGGCAACCACGGTCTCGCCGCCGTCGATGGTGACCAGGGGGAGGAGGGCACCGATGTCCTCCTCAGCGGTACCGAGATCGTCGGCGATGAGGATCGAGTCGCTGAGCTTGTTGATGGTGCCCAGCTGTCGGTATCGGAGCTGGCCGTCGCTGCGGGTATAGGCCAGGTGGACGACATCATCGGCGCCAAGGGCCAGGCTCGGGCCGGAGAGGACAACATCAGGGGGGGCGGGCACGACATCGCTTTGCCAGCGGCCATCGTTGCCGCGGATCGCATAGTGCAGGGTCTTGCCCGCTCCGTAGACCGCGATGATCGAGCCGTTCGAGCGCACCACCAGGTCGGCGACCTGCGTCGGCGGCGCGGAGGGTGTCGCGACAAGCTCGTCTCGGATGACCCAGCCTTCGACCCCGGGAGAGGTATCAAAGACGTGATAAAGCACCTGGTCCGTGATCTGGTGCAGGACGTGGATCTGTCCATTGACGAAGGCCGTGCCCAGTCCCTCCAGGTCGCCGGTATCGGGGCGGCTGTCCGAGCCCAGCTCGCGCCAGCTCTTACCCTGATCAGAGGACTTGACCATGATCGGTCGATTCCAGGTTTCCGACGGTTCCATGATGAAATACAGGTCGCCGGACTCGGTCTGCCAGGGGCCGAGACGCATCGGTGTCTCGACAAAGGTGCCGCCGAGATGGCCGTCGGGAACGGCGAGCTCGACCGCGGCCGTTGCCAGTGCTGGCACCGCTTGTGCATCGGAATCGATCAGTCGGAACTCGAAGCGATCGCCAGCTTCATTCAGCATGGCCTGATCGGCGAATCGACGGATCACGATCGGTACCGACCATTCACCCTGCTGTCGCTGTGCTGTCCACGGTGGCGTTCTGGCTGCGAAGGACAGACCGGCACCGCCGGCGAAGGGTAGTCCGGAGCCTGCCAGTTGATCCTCGGTCGCGCTGCCGTGGTCGAACACCGGGCTGCTGACGATGCTGGTGCGCGGCGTGCTGGCCTCACCTTCGATCGTGAGCGTGCGCAGGTCGACCCGACTCGCGGCCTGCAGATACACACCAGGTCGAGGATTGCTCTGGGGGCTGTTCGGTGGCTGCCAATCGAACAGCATCTCGTCCTGCAGTTCGGCGATCCATCTTTCCCCATTCCACTCGACCTTCAGCTCGACCCATTGATCAACCGGAATCCGGGCGGTCGCTTCGGCCACCACCCTGCGCTCGCCATCGTCGAGCCGGACCAGCTCGGCCCGCTCAGGCGGGATCAGCGCAATGTAGGACTGGCCACCCGACGGGCGGTCCTCGAAGACCAGGCCGAACTTGCTGCGGGCGTCGGCCGGCAGGCGAAGCTCGAGGGAAAACTCTTTCGGCAGCCAGTCCGTCTCGGGTTCGGCCCAGGCAAGAGCGCCTGCCTGGCCTGCCTCGATCCGCAGCCCACCGCCCGAGGCCTGCGGGAGTCGCTGCAGGGTCGCTTCGCCCTGAGCAACAGTCCAGTCCTGCGTCAGATCGCGGTCGGCTGCGCCGGGTGATCGCTCGAGCTGCTTGACTGGAAAGGGAAAGTCTTCCGCCAGCAGCGGCTGCCAGTCGCCTTCGTTGCGCCGGAACTGCAGCGAGAAGACTCTGGGCTTCTCTTGATCACCGGCCTCGACTTCGAAGCGGATGCGAAAGGGTTGATCGGCCTCGACCATGGCTGGCTGGTTGAGTGCAGCAGCCCAGCCGTCTTCGGCATTCAGGCTTGCATTGAAGTCAGCTCTCACCCGGAAAGCCGTCTGGCGGTCGGTTGAAGAAGGCGTCGCGCCCTCGAGTTCTGCTGGCTCGGGACCGTCGGAATCCGAGGGGCTGCAAGCCGCCAGCGAGAGGGCAGCCAGCAGCAAGGCGGCTTTCGTCTGAAGAAATTGCCTGGCCATCGATTCAGCCCGCCACGAAGAACGGGCCGCGCATCTCGTAGATCCGGC
Organism: uncultured Wenzhouxiangella sp.; assembly: GCA_964439915.1. Taxonomy (GTDB): domain Bacteria; phylum Pseudomonadota; class Gammaproteobacteria; order Xanthomonadales; family Wenzhouxiangellaceae; genus Wenzhouxiangella. The sequence goes on from CAYTQT010000041.1 coordinate 18,407, forward strand.
CATCGGTATGGTCACCGGCCACGCCTTCCTGCGAACTAAAGTAGAGGCGACTACCGTCCGGACTGAACGCGGGGCCGCAGATCTCGGACTCGCGGTGACCGATCACGTTGACCAGTTCGAAAGGCGTCACGTCCGGGCCCACCACCACAATGCGCATCTCGCTTCCGTCCTCGGCGACGAGCACGTCGCCTCCGGCCGAAACGGTCAGGTTGTCGACATCGTCGATCCCCGGATTGAAGGCCTGCTCGCTCTGCTTGTCATAGATCAGATCCAGGGCGCCGAGCCGGGTATCGAGTGCCCAGACCCGGTTGTCACCCTTGGTGGTGAAATAGACGATGCCGTCGTGGTACCAGCAGCCCTCGCCGCCGTTGAAGGCTTCGGCATCGGCGACCTGATAGCGCGTCGGAGTGTCCATGGTCATTCCATTGCCCTCAGCCAGTCGCGGGTTCGGATTCGGTACCTCACGCCACTCCACGGGGCGGGTCTGCAGGGGATCATCGCCGGTCACGATGGCCACTTCGAGACGGCCCGAGCGCAAGTCCGCCCGACCGCCGGCCGGGTAGTGGTCAGGGACGAAGCGATAGAGGTTTCCGTCCGGCACGTCCTCGGTCATGTAGATATGGCGATGGACCGGATCCACCGCGACCGCCTCATGCTTGAATACACCGAGCGCGGGGGCTGCGACGGCGAGCTGACGACCGGTCGGGTCGCATTCATGAACCAGGCCTTCGTCGATTTCCTCGCACGTCAGCCAGGTGCCCCAGGGTGTGGGTCCACCGGCGCAGTTGTTGGTCGTGCCGGTGCAGATCGGATAGCTGTCGATGAGCTCGCCCCGGGCATCGAAGCGCAAGGCACCGACACCACCCTGGCGCCAGCCGCTGACCTCGGCGTTCGAGACGTAGACCCAGCCGCCGTCGTCCATCGCGAAGGTGGCCCCGCCGTCGGGGTCGGCATGCCAGACATAGTCCGAGCCGGCAACCGGTCGCTTGCCGGTCCGCGCGACCTGGCGCACGGAGAATCCGCGCGGCACGAGCATATAGGTCTCGGGATCATTCTCCACGACCACCTTCTGCAGGGTACCGGCAAGGTTGGGGATGTTGCTGATCCGGCGCGGGGAGTCCACCGCCATCGCCGCTCGCGGCGAGCCCTGCGCATTGCTTCCCCAGAGGCCGGGGCCGATGGCCAGAACGCCGGCGGTAAACAAACCGTCACGCAGCAGACGGCGTCGTTGCGGGTTGACAGGGGGTAGGGATGAGCGAGGTTTCATGGCGATGCGAACTCTCCGGGTTGGGTTCAGTCAAGCGATCTGCCGTGCGATCCATTGGCGCCCGTTGAGCCGATCGCGCGGAGTCTTCACCTTTAATCATGCCTTCTGCGGATGACGTGGTTATGAAGTCCGGACCCGTCTGGAAAGACCAAACCGAGATTGGATGCGACGGGAATTCAATATTCCCGCGGTCGCCGGGTGGGGCGCGTGCGATGCGTTGTTCCCAAGCCTGTAAAGAATCTGCAATCAACCGGTCACAGAGAGGCAATACCCCACGATTAGCATTTCAGCCTGTCAAATCGGTCCGAGTTAATCATGCGCCTGATCCAACGCCTCTTTGCTGTCACCCTGATCCTTGTCTTTTCCTGCTCGGCGCTGGCTCAGAACGGGACCGGAACCATCACCGGCACGGTCACAAGCTCCGACCAGAGTGTTTCCTTCCAGGGCGCAACGGTCCAGATCGTCGGTACGGACCGCCGAACAGCCACTGATCGCGATGGCCGGTTTCGCTTTGCCCGGGTCCCGGAAGGAAGCTACGAGCTGCGCGTCGAATATATCGGGTCCGCCGTAGAGACCGCTTCAGCGACCGTATCTGCTGGCGAGACCATCGAGCTGACTGTTGTATTGCCGGTCGAGCTGGATCGCATCGTGGTGATCGGGCAGAAGGCCATCCAGAGCGCCTCCCTTTCACGCGAACGAGCGGCCGTCAACAATATCAACGTGATCACTGCGGACGCTATCGGGCAGTTTCCTGATAACAACGTGGCTGAAGCACTTCAGCGCGTCTCCGGGCTTTCTCTGCAGCGAGATCAGGGCGAGGGCCGCTTTGTCACGATCCGCGGTGCCAACGCCAACTTCAACACCACAACGGTCAACGGTCTGCGGATCCCCAGCCCTGCCGACGACAGCCGTGCTGTCAATCTCGACGTGCTCTCGGCCGACCTCGTGCAGAGTGTGGAAATCTCGAAATCACTGACTCCGGACCAGGATGCTGATGCGGTGGGCGGGAATATCGAGATCAGCACGCTCAGCGCCTTCGATCTTGGCAATTCCCTGCGTTTCAACGCCGAAGGCAGCTACAACGCCAAGGCCGACGAGATCGGGCCGAGACTCGGCGTGACCGGCACGCGGCTGTTCAGCGTCGGCGACGGTGTCGACAACCTGGCCGTATCGGGTTCACTGACCTACTTCGAACGCCGCTTTGCCGTCGACAACGTCGAGGCGGGCGAGTGGCCGGAAACGGATGTACCGGGGGGCGGGATCGCCCGAGTGCCGGAAGCTGCCGAACAGCGCGACTATGAATTGAACCGCGAGCGAACCGGTGCCGTTCTGAATTTCGACTACCAGCCGAACGAGTCTTCGGAGCTCTACCTGCGGACACTCTACAGCGAGTTCTCCGACAATGAGGTCGAGCTCGAACATGAGTACATCTTCGAGGATGCAACGCCGATCCAGATCACCGAGAACGGCGGCCTGTTCAGCGATGGCGAAGTGGAGCGGCGCGGCAAGGAAACCACCGCGACGCGTGAAATCCTTGCCATCAGCGCCGGCGGAAGCAACTTCATCGACGACTGGGAAATCGACTACCAGGCAGGCTATGCCGAGGCGAGCACCTCTGAACCGTTTTCGCTGGGTACAGCACTCATCGCTGGCGGTCTTGATATCGGCTATGACTTCAGCGGGAGCGAGGGCCGCCGCGCCCCGAATCTGTTCGGGACCGATCTGGGCGCACTCGAAGATCCAAGCGCCTACGAGCTCGATCTGGTCGAGCTCGAGTCCGACAAGGTCGAGGAAGAGGAGCTGTCACTGCAGTTCAATATCGGCCGGGAGCTGTTCTTCGGAGTGAACCCGGGACGGATCCAGTTCGGTGCGAAGGCGCGCTTCCGGGAGAAGTCCAATGATGCCAACAACAGCAACTTCGTCGACTTCGACGATGACTACACGCTGGCCGACCTGGTCGGCACCGGACAGCGAGATTACGCGCTGGGCCGTTTCGGGCCCTATGTCGATACCCGAAGCCTGCGGGAATTCTTTGCCGCCAACGGCGCCAATTTCGGCATCGATCCGGCTGATTTTCTGCTCGACAGCGAAGGCGAAGATTACAGCATCGAAGAGGACATCCTGGCAGCTTACGTCATGGGCGAGGTCACGCTGGGACGGCTCGATCTGCTGGGTGGCCTGCGCGTAGAGGCCACCGACATCAAGCAGAGCGGTTTCCGTGCCATTGTCAACGAGGACGTCGAAGACGGCCTGCCGACCATCGAGCCTTTCTCCGGTGACAACGACTACGTCGACTTCTTCCCCAATCTGCAGGCCCGCTTCGATATCTCGGACACCTTGCAGCTACGGGCCTCGTTCACCCGCACCATGACCCGGCCCGGGTTCGAGGATGCCGGTGCCCGTCAGGTGGTTGAGATCGAAGGCGGCGAAACCGTGGCCGAAGTCGGCAATCCGGATCTTGACCCGTTCTACTCGAACAACTTCGATCTGGAGCTCAGCTACTTTGCCGGCGAAGTGCTTGGCGCTGCCTCGATCGGGCTGTTCTACAAGGATATCGAAGACTTCTTCCTGACCACCGATGTCGCTGGTACCGGGCCCTTCGCCGATTTTGATGAGGTCGAGCAGGTCATCAATGGTGACAGCGCGGAGATCTTCGGTATCGAGCTTAGCTACGTGCAGGAGTTCAGCTTTCTGCCCGGTCCCTGGGACGGTCTGCTGCTGATCGCGAACTACACCTATGTTGATTCAAAGGCCGATGTGCCCTTCCGGGACGATTCGATCCGACTGCCGCTGCAGTCCGACCATATCGCAAACCTGGCGCTGGGCTACGACAAGGCCGGTCTGTCTCTGCGCCTGGCGATGAACCACCGTGGCGAGTATCTCGACGAGATCGCCGATCCCGATGACCCCAGTCAGGACGTGTTCGTGCAGGCAGAAACCCGCCTGGACTTCACGTCCGAATATCAGGTCACCGATAACATCGCAGCCCTGTTAAATGTCTCGAACATCACCGATGAGCCCTTCTACGCGTTCCATGGTGACAAGCGTTTCGCCCGGCAGTTCGATGAATTCGGCCGCACCTGGGAATTCGGATTACGCTTGATCTTCTGAGTATTGCAGGCTCTCCAGTTCAGCCCGCCGAATCTCCGGATACGGCGGGCTTCTTTTTTTCTCAAGATCCGAGCAGGGGTGTTTTTCCGGCTCCAGGATGGCTTTGAGGGTGCCCCTCAGGATTGAGGAACCATCATCTTTTCTCCACATCGGACGGCTAGATTTATTCTGGGATCGTTTTCAGGGGTCGCCCGAACGGGGAGAGGCATATGTCATCAGGGACAGTGGACAGGCGTCAGGCCTTGGGCTTGATCATCAGTGGGGCCGCGGCCGTCGGGGTCAATGTGTTGTCACCCGCGCTGGCCTGGGCGCAGGGGATGGAGCGGGTTTCCGAGGATGATCCGGTGGCCTTCGCGCTGGGCTATGTCCACGATGCGGCTGACGTCGAGCTCTCCAAATACCCGCGCTACGAGCCTGGGCAGATCTGCGGCAACTGTCAGCAATGGCAGGGCGATCCCGATGCCGACTGGGCACCCTGCGCGATCATCCCCAATCGTCTGGTGAGCAATCCAGGCTGGTGCAGCATCTGGGTTCGGAAAGCCGGCTGATGCGCCGTCCAGGCCTTGCCACGAGCGGTGTTGGCAAAACCGCACCCACGCTGCGATGAGTAACACCGCACTCTCAGGTCAGCGCCCCTTGGGCGAGCTGCTGCGCTACTTCTTCACAATTCTGGCACCGGAGCGGAAGTATTACATCCTCGCCATCGTCTACGGTCTGGGCATCGGTGTTCTGTCGCTCGCCACGCCGGTCTCGGTGCAGATGTTGATCAACACCATCGCCAACACCGGTCTGACCGCGCCTCTGGTCATGCTGGCTTCGACGCTTTTCGTGCTGCTGCTGTTTGCCGGTCTGCTCAACGCCCTGCGTATCCATCTGATGGATCTGTTCGCGCGCCGCTTCTACGCCCGGATGGTTTCCGATATCGCGCTGCGCGCCATCTATGCGCTCAATCCTTTCTTCGACGACAACAGCAAGGGCCCACTGTTCAACCGCTATTTCGATATCGTCATCGTCCTCAAGTCGGTGCCCAATCTGCTGGTCGGCGGCTTCACCATCGTGCTGCAGGCGGTGGTCGGATTCGTTCTGGTCTCGCTCTATCATCCGCTGTTTCTGGTCTTCAATCTTGTCATCATTCTGCTGGTCTGGTTGACCTGGGTTCTCTGGGGTCGCCGGGCCATTCGCAGTGCCGTGGATCTGTCCAACCGCAAGCACGCGACGGCTGCCTGGCTCGAAGGGCTGGCCGCCTCCAACGGCTTCTTCAAGACCGAACGCCATATCAACGAGGCACTCGAGCGCACCGACTCGGTGACCAATGACTATATCCGCTGTCACGAACGCCATTTCCGCAACCATTTCTCGCAGACCCTGTGTTTTCTCTTTATCTATGCCGCTGCCAGTGCGGCCCTGCTCGGGCTGGGTGGCTGGCTGGTGATCCGGGGCGAACTCTCGCTGGGTCAGCTCGTCGCCGCCGAGCTGGTGCTGTCGGTGGTGCTGTTCGGCGTCGCCCAACTGGGTATCTATCTCAACTATCTCTATGACCTGGCAGCTGCGATCGATGAGTTGTCGCTGTTCGACGATGTCGAGCAGGAAGCGCCTTCGCCCGACGAGGAAGCGCTGATCGGCGACGCCAAGCTGGTGTTCGTCGACGCCAGCGGCGAGTCCCGCGGTATGCAGGCGACATTGAGCTTCCTGATTCCCAGCGGCTCGCGCGTCCTGGCTCGAACAGAAAATCACAACCTGCAGCGTCTGTTCACCAATTTCATGAAGGCGCATGATCAGCCGCGCAGCGGCTACATCACTCTGGGCGGCACCGATATCGGATCGGTCAAGGCGCACAATCTGCGCCGCCAGGTCATCGTCATCGATCGACCCAATGCGGTGGAAATGACAATCCGTGAATACCTGCTGCTGAGCTCGGAGGGCGCGACCACGGATCGAATGCTCAACGTCGTTCGAACCGTCGGCCTGGAGACGACGGTGGCTCAGCTGGAGAAGGGGCTGGATACGCCGATCGCCTCGACGGGCTGGCCGCTGTCGATCACCGAGACCATGCAGTTGAAGCTGGCCGCGGCGGTGCTGGCGCGTCCGCGCATCCTGATTCTCAATCAGATCTTTGATGTGATGCCCGAATCCCGGCTTCGTGCCTCGCTCGACCTGCTGCAGTCCGAGTCGGAAACCTCGGTGATCTGTTTTTCGAATCGCTATGGCAACATTGGCTATGACTATTTCCTGAATCTCGCTCAGGCAAAGCAGACCCTGCATCGGAGTTTCGACGCCATGCTCGAAGCCGCCGGTGGCCGATTGGAAATCGAAGCCTCCAGGCAGCATGCGTCGATGACCGACACGCGCCCGTCGGCACCGGAGGCGGATTGAGCCATGCAGATTTCCGAGCAGCACAATGCCCATTTCAAGACCCTCAATCGCCAGAAGGTGCCGCGGGTCATGCCGGCGATTGCCTGGATCATCGCGATCGGCCTGATTTCCGGGGCACTGTTCATGGCCCTCGTGCCGTGGCAGCAGACCTCGGCGGGTGCAGGCTCGGTGACGGCGCTGAATCCGAATGACCGACTGCAGGAGATCAACGCCTTCGTGTCGGGCCGGATTCAGGAGTGGTACGTCCGCGACGGCATGCGGGTGACGGTGGGTGATCCCATTGTGCGCGTCGTGGACAACGATCCGCAGCTGCTGGAACGTCTGGAATCGGAGCGCGGCCAGGTGGTCGCCAAGCTCGAATCGGCCCAGAACGCCGAGCGGACAGCCGAGATCGACATGCGGCGCATGCAGGACCTCTACGAAGAGGGTCTGGCCTCCCGGCGCGAGTTCGAGCAGGCGAGGATACGAGTCGAGGAATTGCGCGCCCGGGTGGCCGAAGCGGCCGCCGAGCTGACGCGTGTCGAAGTCAATATTTCCCGCCAGTCGGTGCAGATCGTTCGCGCCCCGCGTGACGGGGTGATTCTGCGCGTCAATGCCGGCGATGCGGCAACCTTCGTCAACGCCGGCGAGGTGGTCGCGACCTTCGTTCCCGATAACGTGGCCCGCGCGGTGGAGATCTTCGTCGACGGACGCGACGTCGCCCTGGTCCAGCCGGGCGCGCCGGTGCGCCTTCAGTTCGAGGGATGGCCGGCTGTGCAGTTCAGCGGATGGCCCTCGGTGGCGGTCGGGACCTTTCAGGGCAAGGTCGAAGCCGTCGATCCTTCGGCCCAGGCGGATGGTCGTTTTCGCGTCCTGGTCGTCGAGGATGAAACGGCCGAAACCCCCTGGCCTGATGAGCGTTTCGTTCGCTTCGGCGCGAGGGCGCGGGGCTGGGTGCTGCTGGGGACGGTATCGGTCGGCTACGAGCTGTGGCGCCAGTTGAACAATTTTCCGCCTTCGCTGCCGCCGGGGCAGGGGGGCTGAGCCTTGCGATGCGGGCTCCGAACGCTACTGGCGCTGGCAGCCTGCTTTGGGCCGCTCAGTGCAGTCGGTCAGGACGATTCTGAGCCGTTGAAACCGCAGGTGGTTCTGGACTCTACGCTGCAGCATTTTCCCGAGATTCTCGAGGCCATGGCCCGCCGGCGAGCGGCATCAGGCTCGATCACGCAGGCCGAGGGGTCGTTCGACCTGGTCTTCCAGGCCGAGGGATTCGGGCGTGCGACCGGCTTTTACGACGGCACCACGCTGAGCGGCGGGGTGAGGCAGCCATTCCGGAATTTCGGCGGCAGCCTCTACAGCGGCTATGCCATCTCACGCGGCGATTTTCCGATCTACGAGGATCAATACTTCACCAGCCTGGGCGGGAAATTCAAGGCGGGCGTGGTCTTTTCCCTGCTGCGCGACCGCCTGATCGACGAGCGTCGCTTCGAGCTGAGCGATGCCCGCCTGGGCGCGCGCGCAGCCGATTTCGAGGTACTGGCTACCCAGGTCGGCGTGCAGCAGCGTGCCCTGGTGACCTACTGGCGCTGGGTGACCGCCGGGCAGAATCTAGTGGTCTACGAGGAGCTCCTGCGCAATGCTGCCTCGCGTGAATCCGCCCTGGCCCGGCAGGTGGCGCGTGGCGCGCGGGCGGAAATCTTTCTGACCGAAAATCGCCAGAACATCATCCGCCGCATGTCCCTGGTGACGGCGGCGCGCCGAGACTTCCAGGCCCTGGCCAATGAGCTGGCCTTCTACTATCGCGATTCCAAGGGTCAGCCGATCGTCCCGGATGCTCGACTGGTACCGCCCTCGCCAACGCCCGAATCGCTGAATGAACTGGCCGTGACCGAAACGATCTCGGTGTCCGAGGCCATCGAGCGACGGCCGGAGCTGGCGCTGTTGCGCAACGGCATCGAGCGTCTGCGCCAGCGCAGGCTGCTGCAGGAAAACGCCCTCAAGCCGCGCCTCGATCTGAACCTGGAGGTGAATCAGGGCCTGGGCGGCGAAGGTCTGGGCGGCCCCTCGCGCGACGAGACCGATACGATCATCGGCTTTACCTTCTCGCTGCCGTTCCAGCAGCGCAGCGCCCGCGGCAGCCTGACCCGCACTCAGGCGGAGCTGGACGCGCGGGAATATCAGCGCCAGGCAGTCGAGGAGCAGCTGGCCATCGAGTTGGAAAACATCCTGCTCGATCTGAGTTTCGCCCAGGCCCTGGTCCAGCTGGCCGCCGAAGAGGTCGGACAGGCGGTCATCCTGCGTGACGCCGAACAGCGGCGCTTCGAGAGCGGCGCCAGCGACTTCTTCCTGGTCAACGTGCGCGAGGAAACCGC
>CAYTQT010000042.1:0-27459 GCA_964439915.1 uncultured Wenzhouxiangella sp.
TCAGCTTCGGGTGGCGGTAATCGAATTGTCCTACCGGGCGCTGTTCGGTGCCATCGACGGTGCCAAGAACCGTGATGAAGCGTCCTGGTGCAAAGGTCAGTGGTTCCAGAAAACCGGATTGTTCGGCAATGAATCGAACACCCGGTTCCTCACGCCATTGCGGTCGATCCGAGCGATCGAGGGGGTAGCTGGCAACGACCAGTACTGTGCGATCGGCCAGATTCTCAACCTCAACGATCTGGCCACCCCAGACCACGCGCTCGCCGTCATGGCCGCCGCGCTCGAGAACGTGTGCGGGCCCGATGGGCGCGATCTCGACGCCGTCCGGCGCGATCACGCTGCTGGCGCAGGCGGACAGCGCCAAAGCGGCCAGCACGACGAACAGGCGATGAATCAATCGATTGAATGGAAGAGGAGCTGCCGAGCCGAAGCGTGTGCTGCACCGCGTCCGATTCGCTGCGTCCGGATATCTTCTAGTCTGCACTGATGACTCCTGGGCCTTTGCCAGCCGTTTTCTCGTAGACCCCTTTCCCGGCCTTTCGGTACTGGGTGAATCCCGCTTTCTCGATCGATGATTCCTTGAGCTTGTGAGCCTGGCCGGACACCACGTTGGGGGGCGAGATGATCTTGCGCACCGGGGTCCCGCAGGCCGGACAGACCTCGATGTCCGGGTCCGACAGCCGCCGAAGCAGCGTGAATGGCTGCCGGCAGTTCTCGCAGCCGGGCTCGGTAGTCGCAACATATTCATAGAAAGGCATGGTTGGATTATGGGCTCGCACTCGTGATGATTCAATCTGCGACAATGCCGGGCTTCGAATGGACAAGGAGCGACAATCATGGTGACTTCGTCTCGGCCGCTGTGGCTGGTCACGGGTGCTGCCGGTATGCTCGGTGCCGAACTGGTCAGGCAACTGGCCGCTACCGGGGCTGACTGCGTGGCGCTGGATCGGAACGAGGAAGGACTGAATCGGCTGCATGACCAGATGGTCGAACAGGGCCTGCCCGCGCCGGCCTTGCTGCCATTCGATCTGGCTGGAGCCGGCCCGATGCACTTCGATCAGGTCGCGGACCGCATCGACCAGCAGTACGGACGGCTGGACGGGCTCATTCACAATGCCGCGGATTTCAAGGCCCTCAGGCCGATGGTCCACCAGGCGCCCGAGGAATGGGTGAGGATTGTGCAAACCGGCGTCACAGGGCCGCAGCTGCTGAATGCGGCGCTGATGGGCCTGCTGCAGTCCACCGTGGCTTCGAAGCTCGTGTTCATCAGCGACGATGAGTGTCTGCGCCACCCGGCCAACTGGGCGGCCTACGGTGTTGCCCAGGCGGCTCGCCAGTGGATGGTCGATGCGCTGAAAAGGGAGGTTTCTCCTGAGCAGGTCGACATTGTTTCGATCGACCCCGGCGCGTTCTACAGCCCGCTGCGGGTTGCCGCCTGGCCAGTGGCCCAGCCGGCTGAATTCGACCCGATCGAAGTCGTCGCTGCCCGGGTACTCAAATCAATTCAGCAAGGGAGAAGCAGCCATGTCTGATGACTTGTTCGAAAGAATCGTCCGGCGGGAGATTCCTGCCGATATCGTGTTCGAAGATGATGAGGTTCTGGCTTTCCGCGACGTCAACCCACAGGCCCCGACCCATGTCCTGATCATCCCGAAACGCCGGATCGCCACGATCAACGACGCCGCTGACTCGGATGCCGAGCTGCTGGGCCGGCTGATTCTGTCCGCCCGAAAGATCGCTGCCGACCAGGGGATTGCCGAAGATGGATACCGCCTGGTGTTCAACTGCAATTCGCACGGCGGCCAGACGATCTTTCATATTCATCTGCACCTTCTCGGCGGACGGGACATGGCCTGGCCACCCGGCTGACCGCTGCCGTTCACGCATGGCCATTGCGAGTCAGACTGGTCTTCTGGTGCTTTGATCGGGTATATTTGAATATTCGAATAAGCTGAATTTGATGAGCATTCATGGGGGCGGGGCCGATTCATGTCAGTGGCGATGAGTAATCACCCGGGCGGCTCGCGACTGCTGAAGGGGTTCGATCAGATCGATCGTTCCGAGTTCATTGCATCTCCTGACCTGCGCCAGTACATCTCCGGGAGAACCATTCCCTCAGAACGCGCTGCCCGCCAGATCCTGCGCTGCCTGGGAGCGCTCCAGGCTGACGCCAAGATCCTTGTGGTCGGAGGCGGGTCCGGCTATCTGCCGGCGCTGCTGACGTGCTGCTCGAACGATGTGCGGGTGCTTGAAAAGTCCCCCGAAATCTCGAACATCGCTCGGTCCAATCTCGAAAAAGCCGGTGTGCCAAAACTCGAGATCCGGGTTGGGGTCGGCGAGGATGGTTGGCCTGATGAATATGTCCGGTTCGACTGCATCGTCTGCGTTTGTCCGCTCGACTCCACAGCTCGATTACTCGAGCAGCTTGCCGCGGGCGGATCGCTTTTTACGCTCGAAGGTACGGATCCAGAACAACCCCAGATGGTTCAACGGCATCTGGACACCACGGGAATCTCTCGCAGGGTAGTTGGATCGGTTTCTTTCATACGACCGAACGAGGAGATACTTATTGATCTTGGGTATGTCGATGAAGCCACTCTGCAGCAGTCGGCACTGGATGCGTTGAAGCAGGGCCAGTCAGTGCTGACTGTCGTTCGCGATCGACTGGGCGTGGACGACGTGGAGTTCTATCGAACCCTGGCTCGGCAGCATGGATTGGATTTCGTCAGCGCTGAGGAGGTCCTGAATCGAATCGATAGTGACCTCTTCAACCATTTCTCCAGAACCTTTCTCGACAACTATCGTGTTCTGCCGGTGGCTCAAGAAGACGATGTGCTGGTGGTGGTCACGGATAATCCCGGTCTGTCTGGTGAAGCACTGAACGGTCTGTCCGACTCGGGTCGTTTGCAGGTCCTGATTACGACGCCCACCAATTTCCGCAGGATCTGGTCGGCTCTGGAGTTGACAGATCGAGGAGAGCAGCTGCTGCGATGGTCCGAGGATTCATCGAAGCTCCCGGACAGGGATGACCTCCTAGAGCATTCCAGCAACAAGATCAGTCATTATCTTGTTTCGATCTATGAGGCCATTCTGCTTGATGCGGTCAGCGCCAATGCCAGCGATATCCACGTGGAACGATATGGAGAGCGGATCCGTATTCGCATACGCACCGATGGTGAGCTACGTGATTTGACGCACTACAGGCTGACTCCTCGGGATCATGCAGGCTTGATCAACGTCATCAAGGTCAGGGCGGAAATCAATATCGCAGAGCGGCGACTGCCCCAGGGTGGCCGTTCGCAGATGCGCGTGGGCACGACAAAGTATGATCTTCGCGTTCAGATACAGCCCTCGCTCCACGGTGAACATGCAGTCATACGTCTGTTGTCGCAGACTGGCAGGGCACTGAGCCTGGATGAGTTGGGTATGGCTCCTAACGTGACTCAGCACTATCGAAGACTTCTGGACAATCCGGCCGGACTGGTCCTCGTCGTCGGCCCTACCGGCTCAGGCAAGTCGACCACGCTCTACGCTGGCCTTCAAACGCTGGCTGACGACGGTCGGCGAAAAGTGATCACGGTTGAGGATCCGATCGAGTATTCGATCGACAATGTCCAGCAGACACGATCCCGCACCGATATCGGATTCGGGTTTGCCGATGCCATGCGATCGTTCGTTCGTCAGGACCCAGATGTCATACTCGTCGGGGAAATCAGGGATCCAGAGACTGCCAGGGAGGCGATTCGTGCCTCCCAGACTGGTCATCTGGTCCTGTCGACCTTACACAGCAACGATGCTGTCGACGCACTTCAGCGAATGTACGACCTCGATGTGCTTCCTAATTCGATGGCCAGCGAGCTGCTGGCCGTGATTGCCCAGCGCCTGGCCAAGCGTATCTGCACCAAATGTCGTGAACCGGTAGAGCCAGATCCAGTGATCATCAGGGAACTCTTTCCCGACAGAATTCCGACCGGATTTCGCTGTTTCGCCGGTAGGGGCTGTGTCGCCTGTGGCGGGCGGGGAACGCACGGTCGAATTGCCGTCGTTGAGTATCTCAATGTCAATGATGATCTACGTGAGTTGATTTCACGACAGCCTGCGGTGGCCGAGATGCGCTGGCGTGCGCTGGATAGCGGACTCATCACGATGCGCGATAGTGCTCTGGATCACGTTGTAGCTGGAGTCATTCCAATGAGCGAGCTTCCTCGACTTCTGCCGCGCGATCGAATGGCGGCCGAAGTTCGAGGCGGCAGGAAGTTCCTGATGTGAGCAAAAAGGATTTGCTACAGCGCCAACCCGCAGAAATGATGTTCGCTGAGGAACTGGAAAGGCTGAGGGAGTGGGATTCTTCTCCCGTGCCGCCAGGTTGGGTCCTGTCACCGATTGCCGTGGAGGCTTTCGTGCTGGGTCGCCCTGAGCTGGACGTCGGACCCAAGATCGTGGTCGAAGCAGGCGTGATCACTCGCCTGGTGATCGGCCTGTTGACCGACCGTGGAAGCCTGCTGGTGGGTGAGCCGGGAACGGCGAAGTCCTGGATTTCCGAGCTGGTGTCTGCAGCAATCTCCGGGGATTCCTCTCTGACGCTTCAGGGGGGCGCAATCTCGGAGGTCGGGCAACTGCTGTACAGCTGGAACCAGGCAATTCTGGCCGAAAAAGGCCCCTGCATAGAAGCCCTGACGCCAAGCCCGATCTATCGAGGCATGCGCGACGGCAAGATTGTCCGCTTCGAGGAGGTGGCTCGCTGCCCGCAGCCCTTGCAGGACGCTCTTCTCTCCATCCTCTCCGATCGAATCATCACGATACCGGAGCTGAGTGGCGACAACGGTGTGTTGTATGCGCGAGCGGGGTTCAATGTCATCGCAACGTCGAACAGTGTGGATGAAGGCGTCAACCGAATGAGTGCTGCATTGAAGCGGCGCATGAACTTCGAGATCATCGCGCCGATTCCTGATCTTGATGCAGAGATCGAGGTAGTCAGCCGCGAAGTTGACCGATTGATCCGGACCAGTTCGATCGAGGTGGAAACCGATTCGAATGTATTCGAGATTCTGGTCACGATTTTTCATGAGTTGAGAAATGGATTGACCATCGATGGCCGAAGTACCGATCGGCTCGCCGGTGCCACGCTATCGACTGCCGAAGCCATCGGGGTTGGCCATGCCATGAGCGTGCATGCCTACTATTACAATCAGGGCGTGCTTGGACTTGATCAGCTGGTCCACTTCATCTTGGGGTCGGCCCTGAAGGATGACACTGATGATCGAAGGCGCCTGCGACACTACTTCGATACTGAAGTCGCCAAGCGGACCAATCCTTCCTGGCGTCAGGTTTGGGCGCAGCGTGAACTGATCTGATAGCATGGCGCGCCGTCGTCGACCTTGCGAGGAATCATCTTGACTGCTTCACTGGCACAGCAGGACCTGGACCATCTCTTTCATCCGGCCACGGATCTGGCCGGCCACCGACACAGTGGGCCGATCATCTGGTCACGGGGAGAGGGGGTGTATGTCTGGGATGACCAGGGCCGCTCCTACCTCGAAGGCATGGCCGGTCTGTGGTGTACGGCGCTGGGCTACGGCGAAAAAGAGCTGGCAAGAACGGCAGCTGAACAAATGGAAACTTTCTGTTACGGCCCGCTGTTTGCAGGCCGCAGCAACGAACCCAGCATCCGCCTGGCCTCGCGACTCTCTCGCTGGGTGCCGATCGAGGGCGCCCGCTTCCTGTTCGGCTGCTCTGGTTCGGATGCCAATGATGCGCAGGTGAAGCTGGTTCGCTACTACTTCAATGCGATCGGCAAACCGAAGAAGAAGAAGATCCTGTCGCGCGGTACGGCCTATCACGGCGTCACCATTGCTACAGCCGCGCTGACGGGACTGCCGGCATTCCACCGTCATTTCGATCTGCCGATGGATGGCGTCATCCACCTCGGCTCGCCGCATTACTATCGCCACGGCAAGCCGGGCGAGAGCGAGGCCGAGTTCGTCGAGCGCTGTGGACAGGAGCTCGAAGAGGTGATCGAGCGCGAGGGAGCCGATACGATCGCCGCCATGATCGCCGAACCGCTGATGGGGGCCGGCGGGGTCGTGCTGCCTCCTCGAGGCTATTGGCAGCGCATCATGCCCGTGCTCGATCGCCACGACATCCTGCTGATCGACGACGAGGTGGTCTGTGCCTTTGGCCGCACGGGGAGGGATTTCGGCTGCCAGACCTACGACATCGAACCGACCACCATGACCATGGCCAAGGCCCTGTCATCGGCCTATCAGCCCATTTCCGCCGTCGCCGTGCCACCGTTCATGTACGAGGCGATCGAGCAGGCGGCCGGTGGCGTCGGATTGTTTGCCCATGGCCTGACCTATTCGGGTCATCCGGTTGCAGCGGCTGTGGCAGACCGGAATCTGGAGCTGATGGAAGAACGCGGTGTGATGGCGCATGCCGCGCGCATGGGCGAAATCCTGCAGCGCAGGCTGGCACCCCTGGCTGATCATCCGCTGGTCGGTGATTACCGCGGCATTGGCCTGATTGCCGGCCTGGAGCTGGCCGAAGAAAAGGCCGAACGGCGTCCTTTCGATCCTGCGATGAAGATGGGTTTCAAGGTGGCCGCGGCCTGTCTCGACGCCGGCCTCGTGGTCCGGGCGATCCCCGGCGATGTAATTGCCGTCTGCCCGCCGCTGATCATCGATGAAGCGCAGATCGATGAACTGGTCGGGAAGCTCGAGCAGGGCCTGAACCAGGTGGCCGAGTCGGTCTGAGCAAGGTCGCGATCATCCTCCGGGGGCTCCGAGCTGGTCAGACGATGCTGTACCCATGGTCAGGGTGGCGCTCGAGCCAGCGTGCAACGTAGGGGCAGGTCGGCTTCACTTTCAAAGAACGAGCGTTCGCCCAGTCCAGGGCATGACGGGTGAGCTGTCCGGCCAGGCCGCGGCCGCCGACGGCCTTGGGGACCCTGACCGAGCGGATGTCCATCGTCTGGCCCGAAAGCGTGAAATCCAGCTCGCAGCGATGGTCGTCGACCACCATGACGAAGCGGGCCAGGGGCGTTTCCAGAGAAATATCTGTCATTGAATTGTCGGTTCCAGTCGGGTTTGAGTCAGTACAGGTAGCGCGTCCGGATCGTCGCCGGGACCTCACTCAACTCGGCCACGAGTGCCGGCGTGTCAGTGGTCTCGACGTCCATCACCACATAGCCGATGTCCGGCAGCGTCTGAAGGTACTGAGAGACGATATTGATACCCGCCCCCGATACGATGCCGTTGATGGCCTGCAGGACACCCGGCTCGTTGCGGTGGATGTGCATGATGCGGCGGGCGCCGACATGGTCGGGCAGGGCGACCTCCGGAAAGTTGACCGCACCCATTGTCGATCCGTTGTCCGAATAGCGAACGAGCTTGGCTGCCACGTCCAGCGCGATGTTTTCCTGCGCCTCGCGCGTGCTGCCGCCGATATGCGGCGTCAGGATGACGTTGTCCATGCCGCGAAGTTCGGATTCGAAGGTTTCTCGCGCGTTCGAGGGCTCGGCGGGAAAGACATCGATTGCCGCACCACCGAGGCGCTCCGATCGCAGGGCCGTGGCCAGCGCTTCGATGTCGACGACCTTGCCGCGCGAGGCATTGATCAGATGTGCCCCGGGGCGCAGCCGGGCCAGTTCCTCGTGGCCGATGAGATTGCGGGTCAGCTCGGTGTCTGGAACGTGCAGACTCAGAACATCGGCGGCCTCGAGGACCTCCGCCAGGCTGGTCATTGCTTCCGCGTTACCGAGCGGCAGCTTGTCTGCGATGTCGTGGTAGGCCACCCGCATGCCCAGGCCCTCGGCGAGAATGCCGAGCTGCGAGCCGATATGACCGTAGCCGACGATCCCCAGGACCTTGCCGCGGACCTCGTGTGAGCCGACCGCCGTTTTCAGCCACTCCCCCCGATGCGCCGCCATGTTCTTGGCAGAAATACCGCGCATCAGAAAGATGATTTCGGCCAGGACCAGCTCGGCGACCGAACGCGTGTTCGCATAGGGAGCATTGAATACGGGTATCCCGCGTTGCCGGGCGGCATCAAGCTGCACCTGATCGGTTCCGATGCAGAAACACCCGATGGCGGTGAGCTTGGGTGCCTGGTCGAGCAGCGCATCGCTGAGCCTGGTGCGCGATCGAATACCGAGAAAATGCGCATCCTTGATCACCTCGATCAAGGCCGCATCGTCAAGCGCGCCCTTGCGTTCAATAAGGTTGTCGTAGCCGGCACGCTGGATGACCTTCCCGGCTTGATCGTGAATGCCTTCCAGCAGCACGAAATTGATCTTGTCCTTTGACAGGGAATGGATGGTTTGATTCATGGCCTGGTCCAGAGCTGATTGCAGGAAGACGGAACAAGGGAGTGTCGAAACTCCATGAACCCCAATGGTAAAGCAGGACCGAGTGCGACAGGAAAACTCTGAGCAGAAAGCGACGGTGCGGGATGATCCGGCCTGTATTTCATGATTCTTTCGAACCGAAATCGCATAATGAACGGGACTGTCCATTGATCGACCGCGTTAGTATTCACGCACCACCACGGAGTTGTGATGAGTCATGCAGACGCTTGATGATGCCGAAAGCCTGGTCCACTACGGTCAGGACTGGACCCGATTCTGGACGCCTTCGCCCCGTCGGGTTGTCTTTCCGGAGACCGTTGACGATATCGTCGAACTGATCAACCAGGCCCGAAGCGATCGTATTGCACTGGTGCCGAGCGGCGGGCGAACCGGCCTGTCGGGCGGGGCCACGGCCGCGGATGGCGAGATCGTGGTCTCGATGGATCGGATGCGATCAATCATCGATCTCGATACCGCCGAGCCCAGTATCTGCGTCCAGGCCGGCCTCAGCGTCGGCGCGCTGCAGTCCTCCGCGGAAGCGCAGGGTCTCTTCTATCCGGTGGACTGGGCGGCGGCCGATTCCAGCCAGGTCGGCGGCAGTATCGCCACCAACGCGGGCGGGATCCGGGTCCTGCGTTACGGCATGACGCGCGACTGGGTGCGCGGCCTGCGGGTCGTGACCGGGACCGGCGAGGTGCTCGACCTGAACCGCGGTCTGATCAAGAACAATACCGGTCTGGATCTGCGCCATCTGATGATCGGCAGCGAGGGCACGCTGGGGTTCATCGTCGAGGCCACCCTCGGACTGCTGCCACAGCCCCCGGCCCGGTCCGTCCTGCTGCTTGGATTCAGCGGACTTCAGTCTCTGATGCCGGCGCTCCAGGCGCTCCGAGGTCGGCTGACCTTATCGGCGTTCGAATTCTTCGATCGGGCCTCGATCGGTCATGTTGCCGCGAAGACCGGCCAGGTCTTTCCCCTGGATGTGGAGTCAAGCCGCTATTTCGCGGTGATCGAATTCGATGACCCGGAAGGATCGGCGCAGGATGCCGCGCTGGCCGTTTTCGAAGAGCTGCTTGACGCTGGCCACGCACTCGACGGCACCCTGAGTCAGTCAGGCGCCCAGGCGGCCGAGCTGTGGACCTGGCGTGAGGCCATCAGCGAATCCATCGCGCATCGCACTCCCTACAAGAACGATCTGTCGGTGCGAATCGGCCGCGTTCCCGAGTTTCTCGAGCAGCTCGACCAGCTGGTAGCCGAGCACTATCCCGGTTTCGAGGTGGTCTGGTTCGGTCATATCGGCGACGGTAACCTGCACATGAACCTGCTGTGTCCCGAGGGATCGTCGATCGAGGAGTTCCACGCCATCGGCCAGCGCCTCAGTCCACTGGTGTTCGAGCTGGTCAAGGCCTATGGCGGGAGTATTTCGGCCGAGCATGGTGTGGGTCTGCTCAAGCGCGATGATCTGCACTGGTCACGATCACCGGCGGAGATCGCCTTGATGCGGGCGATCAAGCAGCAGTTCGATCCCGACGGCATTCTCAACCCCGGCAAGGTCTTCAGGGCCGCCCCTGGCTGAGTGGTTCTGATCTGTTATCTTTTCAGCCTATATGCATCGATTCATCTCCGATCAGGAAGAGATTAATTCATGAAAGAATTTTCCACATGCTTGATTTTTATTGCTCTTGTGCTGAGCGGTCCGGCGCAAGCCGACGGTATGACGCTGTCCGATGTCGCTCGCCTGCAGAGCGTTGGCCAGGTCGAGATCAGCCCGGACGGACGGCATATTGCCTACACCGTTTCCGTGCCGCGTGATCTGCAACAAGAAGACGATGGACCCGCCTGGAGCGAGCTGCATGTACTCGGGCCGGATGGGGAGTCGGTCGAGTTCATCGGCGGGTCAGTGAATATCGGCTCGATAGCCTGGCGTCCGGGGCACGAGATCATCACCTTTCTGGCTCGCCGGGGAGAGGATGAGCATTCCCAGCTGCACGGCATCTCGCTTGGCGGCGGTGAAGCCCGAAAACTGGCCGAAGTGGCTGGCGGGGTGTCAGGCTACAGTTTCAGCCCGGACGGCAAGCGGGTCGCCCTGATTGGCACCGATCCGATCAGTGATGAGGTCAAGGCGCTCAGAGAGCGTGGCTTCGATCAAGTCGTTTTCGAGGAGGGCCTGAGCGAACGTGAGCTGTTCATTGTCGATCTCGAGGCAGCAGGTGCCGAACCTTCGGGAATCGAGGTCGAGGGTTCTGTTCAGGAGGTCAGGTGGTCTCCCGACGGTGAACGCCTGGCCCTGGCGGTCACCCCGAGACAGCTGGTCGACGATACTCTCATGTTCAAGCGAATTCGCATCATCGACTCCGAGGGCGCTGAGCTGGCCAGGGTCGAAAACCCGGGGAAACTGGGGGATTTTCGCTGGAGTCCGGATGGTGAGCATCTGGCCATGATTGCCACCACTCAGGTCAACGACCCCCGCGAAGGCCGGTTGATCGTGACCGACCGCGACGGCGACGGCTGGACGCACCTGATGGCGGGCATCGAGGGTCATATCTGGGGAATCGACTGGGCTGATAACGGTGACATCGTCTATCTGATTCACGAAGGCGTAGAGTCGCGCATCGGACGAATCGAAGCCGACGGTAACAACGACCGCACCCTCCTGCAGCAGGACGGACTGATTGTCGGGCGAATCAGCGTCAGCCAGCATGGCCCGATCGCGTTTGCGGCCAGCCGCTCTGAACACGGCAGTGAGGTGTTCCTGCTCGACCCGGGAGCCGGTGAAGTCGAGCGCATGACTCGGATCAACCCCTGGCTCGACAACATCGAGCTGGCGCGCCAGACCGTCTTCGAATACCAGGCTGCCGATGGCCTGGCCCTGCAGGGTCTGCTGGTCTGGCCGCTTGATTACCGTGAGGGACGGCGCTATCCCCTGATTCTTGCTGCCCACGGTGGGCCTGAAGCCCACTATTCGAACGGCTGGTTGACCAGCTACAACCTGCCGGCCCATCATGCCGCGGCCGAGGGTTACTTCATGTTCTATCCGAACTATCGCGGCAGTACCGGGCGAGGGGTCGACTTCACTCTGAGCTCGCAGGGACGTCCGGCCAAGGAGGAGTTCTCCGATCTCGTCGACGGCATCGATGCCCTCATTGCAGCGGGTCTGGTCGACGCAGACCGGGTCGGGATCACCGGCGGCTCCTATGGCGGCTACGCCTCGGCCTGGGCTGCAACCTACTACAGCGAGCGCTTTGCCGCTGCGGTCATGAATGTGGGTCTGTCCGACAAGATCGCCATGTTCGGTACCTCCGATATCCCGCAGGAGCTCTACCTGGTTCACTATCGCACCTGGCCCTGGGAGAACTGGGAGCTGTTTCGCGAGGCCAGCCCGATCTACTATGCGGATCAGGCCCGAACGCCGATCCTGATCCTGCATGGGGATGCCGACCCGCGCGTGCACCCGACCCAGTCGATGATCCTCTATCGCTTCCTCAAGCTGCAGGACGATCCACCGCCGCTCCGCCTGGTGCTGTACCCCGGTGAAGGCCACGGCAATCGCCGCGCCGCCTCGCGCTGGGACTACAGCCTGCGTCTGATGCGCTGGATGGATCACTATCTGAAAGGTGAGGGTGGCGAGCCGCCGCCCTATGTGATCGAGTACGGGTTGGACGAGGAGACCTGAGCGGTGACCCCGGAACACGCGGAACGGATCCTGGCGCGTCTGAACGCGACCAACGCAGACACTCTGATGTCTCATCTGGAAATCGAGTACACGGCCGTCGGTGAGAGGTTTCTTGAAGCATCAATGCCGGTCACGGCCAGGCACCATCAGCCCATGGGTATTCTGCACGGTGGGGCCAGTGCGGCCCTGGCCGAATCGGTTGGCAGCGCGGCTTCCGCGCTGCAGCTCGACCTCGATCGGCAGTTTGCGGTCGGCCTGGCGCTCGATATCAACCATCTGAAGAGTCTCAGGGAGGGTCGTGTGACCGCCCGGGCCGAAGCGATTCATCTGGGTCGATCGACCCATTTGTGGGATATCCGACTGCGCGATGAAAAGGATCGCACCATTGCGGTCTCGCGCCTGAGCATGATGGTTCTCGATCGGGAGGGTCGCTGAGCGCGGTCAAATGGACTGATGAACCGGGGCGATCGGACATGCTTTGGTGTTGCTGCGCTCTACCCTGACTGTCAGGCCTCCACGCGGTTCCCGCCCAGCTGGCGAGCCGTTTCCAGCCTGGCCCGAGCGCATTCGAGGTAGCCCCGGCTGCTTTTGTTCGAGTTTGCCGGCCCGCTGCACATCCCGATGCTGAGGGTCAGGGGCTGGCCACCGACGCGAATGTCCAGGTCAACGATGCTCTGTCGATAGTCCTCTGCAATGCGGCGGGCCTTCCGAGGCAGTTCCCCACCGAAGACGGCCAGGTACTCCTCATGCCCGAGCCGATAGAGGCGAGCCGCCCGCAGGCGGCTGATACTGAGCAGGGTCTGCATCATCGCTTCCGGCCCGGAATCTCTTTCCGGCAGCGGTGCGTCGGGTGACAGGCGCAGAACCGTCAGATCGATGTTGTAGCGTCGGCAGCGACGCAGGCAGTCACCGATCTGCTCGATGAGCTCCGGGAGAGTGATGATCCGTTGTGAGTCTGCCAGGCTGGAGGAGTGGTCCTCGACGAGCCCCGAGCCCGATCCGAAAATCCCCCGATGAGGCAGATTCCTCATCGGGGTCGTTGGCTTGATTGATGGATAGCTGCCCATGAGCCTGCACATGCAATTCATGGGCCATTCAGTGGTCTGCGGTCAGGCGCTGATTCGTAAGTTATTCATTCGGAAGGGGTTACTGCGACACGGACGCGAAGCGTTTCACCAGGATGATGACGCGTTCTGGTGTGATACAGACGACCGGCGTACTCGTAGGTGACCCTGAATCCGTCAGCAATGGACGTTTCCTGATAGTCCCTTTCGATTCGGCACTGCTCGCGGCTGATCAGCCGATAGGCGTCAGGATCCCGATTCTGGCGATCGATATCGCGACCGATCGACCCGCCCAGCGCCGCCCCGGCGACGGTGGCGGCACGGCGACCGTTTCCGCTGCCGAACTGATTGCCGATCACGCCCCCGACGATGGCACCGAATATCGTCCCGGTGCGGCTGCGCTGGCCACGGTCGACCCGCGCATAACGGTCCTCTTCCCAACAGACCTCGCGTTCGATCGGCGTGCGTTCGACACGGTACTCGGGGCGGACATCCAGGACCGGAACTTCGAGAAAATGATCGCCCCCAGCCAGAGCCGGGCCACTGAACAGGGACAGGAGGACAAGAAAACTGGCAGTTCGGTACATGATTCTGCTCCTTTGTCTGATTACCGAGGGTGAGATTAGCCCCGGACAACTGAACCTATTCTGAACGTTTGCTCCGACACCGGGCTCTGGCTTAGGATGAGATGGGGGTCAAGCGGGCAACCGACGAGGGTTATGTCGTATGGGTAGCTATCAGACCAACCAGATTCGGAATCTCGCCCTGTTGGGCCATTCGGGCGCGGGCAAGACGCTGTTGCTCGAAGCCCTGCTGGTCAAGGCCGGTGCGCAGGGTGAACCTGGCAGCCTGGAGCGGGGAACCACGGTCTCCGACTTCGATCCGCAGGAAAAGCAGTATCAGCACTCGCTCTCCAGCTCCCTGGCTTCGCTTGATTTCGAAGGCGTGCACGTCAATCTGATCGATACGCCCGGCGACCCTGATTTCCGTGGCCAGACCCTGGCGGGCATGGCTGCAGTCGAGACCGCGGTCATCGTGGTCAATGCCGCAAGCGGGATCGAGATGTCGACGCGTCGACTGATGCGCCGTGCCCGACAACGCAGGCTCTGCCGCGTGATCGTGATCAACCGGATGGACGCCGAGGATGCGGATCTGGAGCAGCTGGTTCGTGATATCCGCTCGGAGTTCGGTGATGAGTGTCTGCCGATCAATCTCCCCAGTGAGCAGGGCGCGACCGTGCGAGACTGCTTTTTCAAGTCCGACGGTCAGACCGATATCTTTTCTCTGGCGGCTGCCCACACCGAGATCCTGGATCAGGTCGTCGAGATGGACGATGCGCTCATGTCAGCCTATCTTGACGGTCAGAAGATCGATCCGAACGCACTTCACGATGCTTTTGAGGCCTCTCTCAGAGAGGGGCATCTGGTGCCGATCTGTTTTACTTCAGCTCGAACCGGCGCGGGCTGCGGCGAATTCCTGCGACTGACCAAACGATTGTTCCCGAACCCCAGCGAAGCCAATCCGCCGCCATTTCGCGTTGACCCGTCCGCTCGGCGAGTCGAGGCCCGACCCGATCCGGACGCCCATGTGCTCGCGCATGTGTTCAAGATCATCAACGATCCCTTCGCCGGAAAGTTGAGTGTTTTTCGCGTTCATCAGGGAACGATCACGCCAGATAGTGAGCTGATCGTCGGCGATAGCCGCAAGGCCTTCAGGGTGGCGCATCTGTATCGAATCCACGGTAAGGAGCATATCGAGGTCGAACGGGCGAGTCCCGGCGATATCTGTGCAATCGCCAAGCACGACGAGATTCACTACGATGCGGTCCTGCATGATCGTCACGAAGAGGATCACTACTATCTCAAGCCGATCGATTTCCCCCAGCCGATGTTCGGTCTGGCGGTGGAAGCCTCTGCGCGGGGCCTGGAGCAGAAGCTGGCGACGGCCCTGGCGCGTCTGAGCGAGGAGGATCCCTGTTTTATCGTGGAACACCATCAGGAGCTCAACGAAACCGTCATTCGCGGTCTCGGCGAGATGCACCTGCGCATCATGCTCGAACGGATCAAGCAGCGCTACCACGTCGATGTCGAGACTCGTCCACCCCGGATCGCCTACCGCGAGACCATTACCCGAGCTGCCGAAGGGCACTACCGCCACAAGAAGCAGACCGGCGGTGCCGGGCAGTTCGGCGAGGTCTTTCTGCGGATTCGACCGCTGGCACGCGGAGAGGGATTCAGGTTCTCGAGCGAGGTCGTTGGCGGGTCCATTCCCTCGAACCTCATCCCTGCCGTTGAGAAGGGCGTGAGGCAGTTGATGGAGGAGGGCGCCATCGCAGGTTTCCCCCTGCAGGATATCGACGTTGTTGTTTATGACGGGAAGCATCATCCGGTCGATTCGAAAGAGGTCGCCTTCGTGATTGCCGGGCGTCGCGCCTTTCTCGATGCTGTTGCCAACGCAGGAGCTCAGATACTCGAGCCGATTGTCGAGCTGGATGTCGAAGTGCCCGAGGCAGCGATGGGTGATGTCACAGGCAGCCTGGCCGCGAAGCGGGCCCGTATCCAGGGCACCGACACTCTGCGTGGGGGCCTGACGAGCATTTCAGCGGCTGTTCCCCTGTCGGGCGTGTCGGAGTTTCCGTCCGAGCTGAAGAGCCTGACCGGCGGTCTGGGTCGCTATACCCTGGCGTTCTCCCACTACGAAGCCGTGCCCGGGGCCGTTCAGAAGGATCTGATCGAGCGATTTCTTTCCAGCCAGACCGACTCGTAATGGTCGATTCGCACTGACCGGAGTTGTCGGGCTATTCCGACCTTGCAATCTCGGTCGCGGCATGGTCGGGCAGCTCGATGCCGAGTTTCTTTGCCCGGCGAAGCCACTGCTGACGGGCCGCATTGCGCAGATCCTCGGTGGTGTCACTTTCATCGACGATCTCCAGGCCGAGCAGCGTTTCGATGACATCCTCCATCGTCACCACGCCTGCAAAGCCGCCGTATTCATCGACAACCACCGCGAAGTGTTCCTGGTCGGCCAGGATCTGGCTGAACAGGGCTCTGAGATTGATGAATTCGGGTACGAACAGCACGTCCCGGCGGAGCTCGGCGAGCGATCGGTCGCCGCGTCCCCGGGCCAGCTCGAGCATGATCTCGGACTTCAGGACATAGCCCTTGATGTCCTCGTCGGAATCACCGTAGACCGGCAGTCGCGAATAAGGGATGTCCTCCTGATCGTCGATGATATCGGAGAGTTTGCGGTCCTGCTGGAAGCGCAGCACAGCGACCCGCGGCGTCATGATGTCCTCGACACGGATCGCCGAAAATCGAATCAGATTGAGGAAGATATTGGACTCTTCCTCCTCGAAGACACCTTCCTGATGCCCTGTCTTGGCAAGCAGTCGGAATTCTTCCCGACTGACCGTCGGACCATTCTTGTGACTGGCCAGCAGGCGGGTCAGATACTGCGACATGATGACCAGGGGCCAGGTCAGGATGATCAACAGCCCGCAGGTGTGGGCCGTGAAGGCGGCGAGCTGCCGGGAATAGGTCGCGCCGAGGGTCTTTGGAATGATCTCGGAGAAGATCAGGATGATCAGAGTGACGACTGCCGAGGTGACTGCCACCCAGGCCTGTCCGAACAGGGCCAGGGACTGGGCACCGACGCCAGCAGCTCCGAAGGTGTGCGCTACTGTATTGAGGGACAGGATGGCCGAGAGTGGTCGGTCGATCTCCCGTTTGAGGTGGTCGAGCTTGCGGCCTGCTCGCGAACCGCGCTCCTTCATCAGTGCCACGTGGGAAGATGGCACGGACAGCAGGGCGGCTTCCAGAATCGAACACAGAAAGGAAACGCCAACAGCGAGAAAAAGATAGAAAACCAACAACAACATCGTGACAGCCATGCCCGGAAAAATTCGAGCTCAGTATAGCTTCCCCGAGTGTGCGTCGAATCTTCGAGCGCTCGAATTGCTGCAAGCTTGGTCACTCGCCTCCGTTAAACTTCACAGGCTGGTTCAACCGGAAGCACAATCGATGAGGCGCTGGCTCTATTTCTGCCTGGCCGGCCTGCTGGTCACGGCCCTGAACGGATGTTCGGAAGAGATCGGGGAGTCCCATGCGGAGGCGCCTCACTGGGTGCGCATGGCCAGCGTGGAGTCGGCGAGTATCGGTCGAGTCACCCTCTCCGGCACGGTTCAGGCGCGCTTCGAGACGCCGGTGGCCTTTCAGGTCGGCGGACGCATCATCGAGCGGGCCGTCGATGCCGGCCAGCGTGTCGAGCCCGATGATGTGATCTTCCGCCTGGACCCGCGCGATCTCGAGCAGGCCGTGCGAGTCGCGCAAGCGGATCTCGACACCGCGCGGGCCGAACTGGCCACGGCCGAGGCCGAGACGCGCCGCAGCCGCGATCTGCTTCGGCGTGAGTTCATCAGCGACCAGGCCTTCGAGCAGGTCGAGCTTGCCGAGCGAGCGATCCGCGAGCGCGAGGGCGCAGCCGAAGCCCGCCTGGCGCAGGCCCGGAACGCACTGGCGTACGGCAATCTGACGGCCAGCCGCTCCGGTGTTCTGGTCGATGTCATCGGCGAACCCGGCCAGGTGGTTTCCGCCGGTCAGACCATGGCGGTCATTGCCTCCGATGGCCCCCGTGAGATTCAGGTCTTCCTGCCCGAGTCGCTGGGTATTCCCGAGACCGCTACGCTCGTTGGAACGAACACCGGGCCGCTCGACCTGGCACTGCGCGAGGTCTCGGGCGCCGCCGATCCGGTCACCCGCACCTGGATTGCCCGGTACCGCATCGTCGATCCTGAGGCTGTGGTCAGACTGGGCAGTGTCGTCAGAGTCGCTGTCGAGCGGGAACTGACTGACCCGGTCCTGCAGGTGCCGATCGGCGCGCTCAACGAACGCGGGGAGGGGGCGCAGCTGTGGGTGATTGAAACAGGCCAGGCGCGCACCCTGCCGGCCGTTGTGGTCAGTCTGGATGGCGAATTCGCCTATGTGGTCGCAGGGCTCCAGCCGGGGGATCAGGTGATTGCGCTGGGCACGCACCTGCTGCAGGACGGTATGCCTGTCCGCGCGCTCCCGCAGGACTGAGGAGGCCTGTCCTGACCATGCCCAACCTGTCGCGGATCGCCGCCGGTCACCCGTCGGTCACCCTGTTCTTCCTGCTGCTGTCGGTGCTTGGCGGGGTCTATGCATTCCTGGCGCTGGGTCGTGCGGAGGATCCGGCGTTTACCGTGCGCGTCATGGTGGTGTCGGCCCAGTGGCCCGGTGCGACCGTCAGTGAACTGGAGGACCAGGTCGTTGATCGACTCGAGAAGCGCATCCAGGAGGTCGAAAATCTGTACCGCATCGAGACCACGATACGTCCTGGTCGGGCCGACCTGCTGGTCGAGTTCTTCGATTACACGCCCAGTGAGCGACTGCCGGACCTGTTCTACGAGGTCCGCAAGCGCATGCTCGATGAGCAATCCCGCCTGCCGCCGGGTGTCGTCGGGCCGATCGTCAATGATGATTTCTCGGATGTGTATTTCGGGCTGCTGGCCCTGACCGCCCCCGATCTTCCGCTGCGCCAGGTGACCCGCGAGGCCGAGGAGATTCGCGATCGGCTGCGCCGGGTCGACGGCGTGGCCAAGGCGCTGCTACTCGGCGAGCGCCCGCAGCGGGTCTTTGTCGAATTCGACAACGCCCGCCTGGTCAATCTGGGGCTCTCGCCCGAGACGATCTTCCAGGCCATCCAGTCGCACAATGCACTGGTGGCGTCAGGGCAGGTGGAGACTGCCGGGCCGCGAATTCATCTGCGCATGGATCGGGATCTTGCCGATCTCGATGCCCTGCGCGAGGTGCCGATCCGGGCAGGCGAGCGAGTGATTCGCCTCGGCGATATCGCCACCGTTCGCCAGGGCTACCAGGATCCGCCGGAATTCCTGATTCGCTCCGATGGCGATCCTGCCCTTGTCCTGGGGATCGTCATGGCCTCCGGCACCAACGGGCTGGCGCTGGGTGAGCGGCTCCAGGCCTTCGTTTCAGCCGAGCGTGAGCGCCTGCCCCTGGGCATGACCCTGAGCGTACTGAATGATCAATCCGTGGCAATCTCCGAAGCGGTCAGCCTGTTTCAGATCAAATTTCTGATCGCCGTGCTCGTGGTGATGCTGGTCAGCTTTCTGGCCATCGGCCTGCGCGCCGGTCTGGTCGTGGGCATCGCCATTCCGGTCACTCTGGGCCTGACTTTCATGCTTATGCAGCTGGCCGGGATGAATCTGGATCGGATCACACTCGGGGCGTTGATCATTGCTCTGGGTCTGCTTGTCGATGATGCCATCATCGCGATCGAGATGATGCTGGTCAAAATGGAGGAGGGTCTGAAGCGTCTGGATGCCGCCACGTATGCCTGGCGGGCGACGGCCGCACCGATGCTCTTCGGCACCCTGATCACGGTGGCCGGCTTCGTGCCGATCGGCTTCGCCCAGTCAGGCGTCGGAGAATATGCCGGCAATATCTTCTGGGTCCTGGCTTTTGCGTTGCTGTTGTCCTGGCTGGTGGCGGTTACTTTCACGCCCTATCTCGGCTCCATTCTGCTCCAGGAAAAGGATGCAAGCCATGCCCATGATGACTATCAATCGGGTCCCTATCGACGTCTCCGGAGCTGGGTCGAATACTGCGTCGATCACGACTACAAGGTCGTTGTACTGACCGTTCTGGCGCTGCTGCTGGCCGCTTTCGGCCTGGCCGGCCCGGTCGCCAAGCAGTTCTTCCCGGGCTCCGACCGTCCAGAGGTGGTGATCAGCGTCTTTCTTCCCCAGGGCACATCGATCGAGGTGACCGATGACACCGCGCATCGGGTCGAGGCTTTCCTGCAGGCAAGGCCCGAGGTGCGAAGTCTGGCCACCTATGTCGGCGCCGGCGCACCGCGCTTTTTCATTTCGGCCAATCCGGAACAGCCCGATCCGGCGTTTGCCAAGCTGATCGCGGTCACCGACGGGCCTGAAGCGCGTGATCGGTTGATTCGCGACCTCGAGGCCCATATCCGATCTGGCGCGTTTCCGGAGGCCAGGGTACGCGTGTCCCAGCTGCTGTACGGTCCGCCGGTCATCTGGCCGGTGATGTTCCGGGTGGTCGGTGACGACCCGGCGCAGCTGCGCCAGGTCGCCTATCAGGTTCGCGACATCATGCAGTCCCATCCGAATACCGTCGACCCGCATCTGGAATGGGATGAGCGGACGCCAGTGGCCTGGCTGGAATTCGATCCGGAGCGGCTGCGCCTGATCGGCCTGACGCCGCAAGCCGTCGCAGAGCAGCTCGAATTTCAGAGTCAGGGGCTGGCCATCGATCAGATTCGCCAGGACATCCGCTCTGTTCAGCTTCGTGTGCGCGGACTGAACGCCGACGGTCGAATCGATCCCCTCGGGCTCGAACTTCTCAACGAGCAGGGCGCCAAGGTCTCCCTGGCCCAGGTCGGTCGCCTCGATGTGCGGTTCGAACAACCCGTCATCAAGCGCTACAACCGGCAGCCTTTCGTGGCCGTCCAGGCCGATATCAGTGGTGCCCAGGCGAACGATGTCACCAGCCAGCTATGGCAGGAGCTGGAAGAATTGCGGTCGTCGCTTCCGGTGGGAATGCACATCGATATCGGCGGGTCGACCGAGCAGTCGGACAAGGCCAACGCATCGCTTCAGAAACTGATGCCCGCGATGGTCGCCCTGATGCTGATCTTTACCATGCTGCAGATGCGAAGCTTCCGCGGACTGACCGTCGTGGTGGCCACGGCGCCGCTCGGATTGATCGGTGCGGTACTCGCATTGCTGGTTTTCGGTCAGCCTTTCGGCTTCGTTGCCCTGCTCGGTCTGATCGGTCTGGCCGGAATCCTGATGCGCAATACCCTGATTCTGACCCAGCAGGTTGCCGACAATCTCGACGGTGGCGATCCCGCTCGGGAGGCGATCGTCGAGGCTTCGGTGCGGCGTGCGCGACCCGTGATTCTGACCGCGATGGCGGCCGCCCTGGCCTTCGTTCCGCTCACCCTCAACAGTTTCTGGGGGCCGCTCGCCTACGTGTTGATCGGCGGCGTGATCGTGGGAACCGCAATCACGCTGCTGTTTGTGCCTGCGCTCTATGCCCTGATGATGCGAACACGGCGCTGATCGAACGCGGTCGCTGGCAGTCCGGCGAGCGGCATCAGGCCGCGCTGGAAGACGCGCCTCCCGACCGGCCTCGGTCGCCGCGATTATTGTCCGGTTTCGCGGCACCGACCTCGTCCTTGGGCTCGAAGCCTTCAATGTCTTCGGGGCATATCGACCTTGACGAGCTGGCGCACGGCCGTGAACTGGTCGCGCTCATAGGCTGCAACGAGTGAGACCGGGAGACCATCACGTCCGGCTCGTCCGGTGCGCTCTGGCTGTTGTTAGCGTGGATGGCAGCGGCCGGCAGGCCGTCACTGTTGAGCTGCTTGGCCAGGCGGTTGGCGTCGTGCACGGTCCTGTTCTTCTGTCAGTCCGCGAGGGCTGAGTATCTTTCGCCTGGGAGATTGCTCGGATTTTCTTGATCGCGAAGGCTGGCGTTCAGAATGTCGAAAGGCCGGAGGCTTCCATGACTCGATAGCGCCAGTAGCGCAGGCTGGAGTCGTCCGCATAAGCCGGGTAGGGCAGGCTGTGACGTTTGCCGTCATGATTGTTCCAGCGCCGATCGAAGAATTGTTCAGCGGCGACAATCGTCGGATGATCGGCCGACGAGATCAGCAGCGCCTGAGTCTCGAGATTGAATCCGTCCAGATTTCTTCTCGTGTAGTTGGCCGAGCCGACCAGCAGGGAGGCCCGGCCCTGCTGGGCTATGTGCAACAGATGCTTGTAGTGGCATTGTTCACCACGCGTGTTGCACCAGCGGATGGGGATGCCGGCCCGATGGAGCTCCAGCGCCACCTGCCGATTGGGTACGCCGTCTTTCTTCCTTCCAAAGGCATCTTCGTTCGGGTCGAGCAGGAGTCGCAGCCCGACGCCCCGCGTCTGCGCCCGCACAAGGGCTTCCACGACCGGGCGATGTGCGAGATAGAACACGGCGATATCCAGACGGTCTTCGGGTGCGCTTTGATCGATGATTCGGAGCAGGGCATCGCGAATGGCGGTCTCGGTCAGGATGCTGACCTGCGCCGTGGAGCCGGAGATATCCGGCGCCGCCTCCCGTAGCCCGGCCCACTGACTATCGATATTCGGGAAATCGGCACCCGAGAAATCGGCGGTGGCCTCGATGGTCCTGAGCAGGTCGATGGCGGCGGTACCAGAGAACTCGAGCGCGAGATTGCTGTGGCGCGAACTGGCGTCGTGGGCATTACCCGTGCTCACCAGCCCGGTCCAGCTGTCGCCTTGATCGACGACCAGGGCTTTTCGGTGATTGGCCTTGAAGTTCAGCAGGCGAAGGTAGGTGCGCAGACTGACATCATCGCCCCCGACCGGATTCGGCAGCCAGCCGCGCGTGCTGTTGCCAAGATAGCTGCAGCACAGGCGCCAGAAGCCGGACCACAGCGGATTGGAATCTGGCAGCGCCGACAGGCGAGTCTCGATGACCGCCACCCCCCCGGCGCGAGCGCCGTCGAGCAGATCGGACTCGACGCCGCCGTAGAGTCGATTGAAGGGGTCAGTGACGATAATCGCATCCAGGCCAGGTCTTTGCCGCTTCCGCTCGACGATGGCATCGACAATCATGCTGGAAAGGCGGCGGTGATCGGCGCCGGCGGCGCCGGCAAAGTCATTGAGCAGGAACATTTCAAGGACAATCAGTTGTTCGGCCCCGGCAATGAGTGCAAGCATGCGCTCGAAAATTTCGGTGCTCTGGGATTGACGTCCCGCCGGATCAATCCAGGTGGCATCGATCAGAAGGCCGACATCCTCGGCCGGTTTCGGGTCGAAGCTCGCATTCAGGCCGTCCGGCAGCGGCTTGTACAGATGCCAGACCGCCGTGATGGCATAGACGGCAAACAGCATTCCGAGCCATGCCCTGGGCTTGCGAATCCATCTCTGGCCCTGAAAGTGGGTCCGGCCGACCGCGATCGAATTGTTGCTCATGAGCACCGATGTTAAGTTAGAGACAGGTATCCGGCAATTGCCGGATGCCGTTGATCGACTAAACCACTCTTCAAGAAAACCCAAGGAGCCTTACTCATGAGCGTCGCAAAAGTCATCGAGATTTCTTCGTCTTCGACCGAGTCATTCGAAGATGCCATCGAACAGGGCCTCAAGCGGGCCGAATCGAGCCTGAATAACGTCAAGGGCGCCTGGATTGCCGAACAGAAGGTCGATTTCGAAAACGGCAGAATCAGCAACTATCGAGTCATCATGCGAGTGACTTTCATTCTGGATTGATCCATCGATCCTGCCGAGTCGCGCAGGGTCCACCTGCGCGGACTCGAGCCGGGACCTAGCCCGCATTGTTCATGAATTCACTCGCGCCCTTGCTTGCTCCTTGTCCGCACAGCCGATTTTCCTCCCTCGGAAATACGCCATGGTATTCCGTTCAGTCGGAAAAAACCTGTGCCAACAATTTCTTACGCAATCATCGCGGCAATTCATGAATAATGCGGGCTAGGGTCGGACTTCGATCGAAATGATATCGGACATGGGCACAGGCCGGACGAATTCACCGATCCGGCTCTGCGTCATCAGCGCCAGCTGATCACCCTCCAGGCCGGCGATCCGTCCGATGAGCCGGGTGCCGTCGATCAGATCGATGCGGACCTGGCTGCCGGTGTGCTCGGCGACTTCTCCGTGCTGAATCCGTTCCCATTCCGGCGGTCGGCCCACCGTGATGGTCGTTGTTTCATTGTCCTCTGATCGCAGAACGCTGGTCGTCGGCTCCTCTGCAGGGGGCGGTGACGGGCTGACCCTTGTGGAAGGCACTTCTCTCAGTTCGACGGGGACTAGAGGGCCCTCGTCGATGGCAAAGGCGAGGTTCAGGCTCTTGATCAGTTCGGCATCAAGCGGGCTTTGAAGAGAGGACAAGGGCAGGGTGCTTTCCGGTCGTGCACTGATCGAAACCGCCGCCGAGGGCTGCTCGAGGTGATGTCGGAAGGCGGCCTGAACGATGTTGCCGGGTTCCAGCCCGAGGTCGCTCCAGGCCCTCAGCCAGGCGCGGAAGTGGGCGGCTCCCGGATCGCCTGAATCCTCGGTTGCTGCCGCACATGCGGCATCGAGTCTGCGCAGAAGACCGCGATCCTCGATGCGGTAGTCCACCGTCCTGAGCGACCCGTCGGCGAGCAGAGCCTGCAGATCTCCTGGCTCCATGATCGAAGGCGACCCGGTCAATTCCCAATGCTGTTGCGTATTGCCGAGCCCCTGGATTTCCGCGACCAGGTCAATCTGCAGCAGGTCCCGGGTGGATCGCGCTTCTAGCCGTAGATCCATGATCAGCCGTCCATAGCCCAGTCTGATCAGGTCACCCAGGCCAGGTCGTTCGAATCCCGGGCAGGCTCGGGACCTGAACGGCAGCAACAGTCCGAGCGACTCGAGCGACCAGTCCGAGAGCTGCGGGCCGATCGGGAGGTGAAGGCCCTCAAGATCAAGAAACCACTGGTCAGGTAGTCGCCGCCTGTCCGGGTCGGGTCTGAGCGAAAGCAACTCGATCAGATCGCTGCTGCGCAGCGTCATCGACTCGGCCCTGATCGTTCCGGGCTCCCGGTGAGGCCGAAACTCCACGTTACCGACAATGGCTCGCCCGCGCGGATCGATGATGACAGAACCCCAGCTGAGGCGACCGTGATCGGCCAGTCCGGAAGCGACCCGTTCAAGCTGCTGATCGATGGTGGATACCCGCTGCCAGTAGAGCGCGGCCAAGAGGACCAGCAGCACGAGGAACAGCCGGATC
Source organism: uncultured Wenzhouxiangella sp. (assembly GCA_964439915.1). Classification (GTDB taxonomy): domain Bacteria; phylum Pseudomonadota; class Gammaproteobacteria; order Xanthomonadales; family Wenzhouxiangellaceae; genus Wenzhouxiangella. The sequence goes on from CAYTQT010000042.1 coordinate 24,913, forward strand.
AGCCATTTCTTCATGGTCTCAGGCCACAGGGCTGACGCAGTCAGTCATCGGATATTTCAGGCAGACGGGCGCTCATGAACGCGCCTGCCAGCCCCATGGCGGCCAGGATCAGAATGACCACGGCCAGTGAGACCACCTCGGTCAGCAGGCCGATCAGGCCGGTCACCAGAAGAAGTACGCCGATGATCGTATTGCTGACAGCAATATAATCCGTGCGCTTGTTGCCGCCGGCCAGATCGACCACATAGGTCTTTCGGCCGAGTCTGACGCCGGAATGAGCGATCATCAGCAGGAAGAAGAACAGGGGATAGAGCCAGTGAAGGCCGGCCAGGGGCTCGGAGATCGATGTCAGCAGGACCAGGACGATCCCCGTGACTGCGGCGCCAGTGCCGGCCCAGATCATGACGCGGCGGCTGGAGTGGTCCGCAAATCGACCCCAGAAGGGCGCTGAAACCAGACTGGCCAGCCCATCAGCAATCACGAACAGGCCGAGGACCAGCAGTGCGCCATCGGTTTTTTCCCGGGCCAGCAGGATAAAGAAGGGCGCGCTGAGAGCAGAGCAGAGCAGCAATGCCCGAGCAATGACGAATTGACGGAAGGGCGGGTCGGTGCGAAGCAGGTCGAGGCGCTTGATGGCCGATGCGATGGCATTGCCGCCTCCTTCCGTGGCGCCGGGGAATTCCCTGATCAGGGCGTAGCTGAGCGAAGCGAGAATCCACAGTCCCCCGGCAATGCCGAGCAGGACCAGATAGGTCCCGAGGTTCGATCCCTGCTGACCGTTGCTGCTCAAAAGCCATGCGCCGACGCCGATCGTGACCAGGCCGGCAACGAATTCCGACCAGCCGCTGATCCGGCCTCGTCGGGTCCTGGGCACGGTCTTGCCCAGCACGTCCTTCGATGCGACCGAGCACAGCCCGCGCGACAGGCTGAAAACCACTAGCGCAGCCAACAAGGCCAGCCCGGCCGGCACGCCGGTCAGGTAGAGCGCCACCCCGGCCATGCTGAAGACCGACGCCGCCTGCAGCAGGCAACCGACCACGAAAATCCATTTCCGTACCGACTGCTGACGAACATAACTGGCAATGAACAGCTGCGGAACCATCGACCCCGACTCTCGAATCGGCACCAGAAAGGCGGTGAACAGAGCCGGCGCGCCCAATGATCCAAGCAGCCAGGCCAGGACGGTTTTCGGGTTGGCGATCGCATCCCCCAGCTTGGTGAAGAACTGGGTGATGATCTGAAGAAGAAAGTTGCCCGGAACGACCCGGCAGGCGCGGTCCTCGATGTCCTTGCAGACGCGAGCATCTTCTTCGTTGACCAGCAGTTGATAGGCGCGTTCGACACCGCTGCTGTTCAGGGCGTTCTCTCTGATCTGCTCCAGCTTCATGGTCGGTCGGCTTCGCTGGACGGGTTCTGCGACTCCAGCTCCTGAATTCGAATCAGGACGCCGAGCCAGCTCGAATCGAAATACTCGATTCTCCCGGGGCGAATGCTGCGCGATTGTTGCAGCGGGTGGACCTCGTAGCCCCTTGACGAGAACCAATCACCGTCGAGCGGTGACGGCTGGGCCTCGACAGGGTCCTGCCAGACCAGATCGAGATCGGCATGCATGAACTGTCGCTGGCGCAGACGAAGCACACCATCGAGCTGGTGCCTGGATCGCGGCAGAAGAAAGGGATAGGGCCCGGGGACGTGGTCTTCCAGATAGCGCGGGTCAGCAGTCTCCTGTTCCAGCCAATCGAGGTCCAGAAGTCGCCCGCCACGAAGTCTCATCCAGCGGCCGGCACCACCCTGATCGAGCGACTGGTACCAGCTCCGCCAGACCAGCGGTTCATGCCGCGGGCTGGCTTCAAGGCGCTGCCAGGCGCTGGCCATATCCGTTGCCATGCTGTCGAGGCCAAGCCAGGTTGTGGGAAATGCGGGGCCACCCCGGAAGCGTCCGGAAGCGCTCCGATCCGCATTTTCCAGTGCCCGGAGCTGATCGAGTGTTGCCAGTGCGTCAAGACGCGCCTGTTCCTCGCTTGAAATCCCTCCTGGATCATCCGGTCGGATCCAGGCCGCTGCCCGCGCATTGGCCGCCGGATCGAGATACTCGCCAAAGTCGGAGATCTCGGGCGTGTAGCGCTGATCCGATTCTCCGGCCAGATGCAAAAAGACAACGACATCAACGCGATAAGCCGCGGCTTCTTCGGCCTGAGCCTGACCCGCTGCTAGCCAGGCGAGCAAACCCATCATCAGCCATTGGACGAGCCTTGTTTTCATGAGAAAGAAGTGTACTCCAAGGTGCCATCGATCATCGCCTGGCTTCGATCACTTTTTTCGACCCGGGGTATTGATGTTGATCTGGACTTGATATAAATTGGCGGGCTTGGTTGAGGGCGATTAGCTCAGTTGGTTAGAGCGCTGTCTTGACATGGCAGAGGTCACTAGTTCGAATCTAGTATCGCCCACCACAATTCCATCCCCAGACGCTCCTTGAGGCTCGCCACCGCCGTCGTTCGGTGCTCGGCATCCTCATGTACTCCCTATGTACACTGCGGTGCCTGC
>CAYTQT010000043.1:0-27016 GCA_964439915.1 uncultured Wenzhouxiangella sp.
TCATCGATCAGATGCTTGTAGAAATCCCAGTGCGAGCGTGCGTGGCGGCGCGGGTTCATCGCCATGAATCCTGCATGCTGCATGAACCCGGGATAGACAAGCCTTCCGGCACCGGGGAAATTGGCCGGTACCGGATGAATCAGATTGGCGCGGAACCAGCTCAGCGAATGCGTGGTGGCCAGATTGTTGACTCCGGTCGGGCTCTGGCGACCATCCACGGGGCCGCCCATCAGGGTCAGTGACTTCGGGCAGGTCTCGCCGCGCGCTGCCATCAGCGCAACCGCTCCGAGCACGGGCACGACCGGCTGGCATACGGCCATGACGTGCAGCTCTTCAGCGCCGATATGACGGATGAAGTCCTCGATGTAGGCAACGTAGTCGTCGAGCGAGAAGCCGCCCTTCTCGCCTGGCACCATGCGCGCATCCAGCCAGTCGGTAATGTAGACCTTGTGCTCGGGAAGCAGGGTGCGGACCGTATCGCGAAGCAGCGTGGAATGGTGGCCTGAGAGGGGTGCCACAACCAGCACGACCGGATCGTTCTTGAGATCGGCAATCGTCTCGCCATCATCCGAATAGCGCTTGAAACGCATCAGCTTGCAGAAGGGCCTGTGCATCTCGATGATCTCGGCGACCGGCACCGTGTGGCCGTGGGCGCAGACCTGTTCGATGCCGAACTCGGGCTTGTGATAATCCTTGCCGATACGATGCAGGAGCTCATAGCTTGCCGCGAGTTGATCAGCGCCCGGAAACTTCGAAAAGGCGCTCGCTGGGCTGGATAGCACCTCTGCTGCTGCCTGTGACCAGATGCTGAAAGGACTCAGAACAGAGCGCTGTAATTCATAGAGCTGATAGAGCATGTTGCCGGACCTGTAGCGCGGTTTATGCGGTGCACAATAGCAGACTCCCATCGGCCTGTCCTCCATGGAGTGATCGCCCGCGGGGTGAGAAATGCTCCAGATCGGAGTCATCCCATGAGGGCATGATCGCGATGTGCGCAATTCGTGTAGGCGGAGTGAAGGTCACGTGATAATTTAACTGCCGGTTTCCAACAGCAGGCAAACACATGAGGGGCATCCAGGATCAACTTCTGCAACGGGCGCAGACCACCCCGGCTCAGCTCTATCTTGCCCAGCCCGTCGAGGGCGAGTGGCAGCACTGGACCTGGGGGCAGGCGATCCAGGAGGCGCGTCAGCTCGCTGTGGCACTGAGCGATCTCGGCCTCGAGCCGGGTGATCGGGTCGGCATCATCTCGCGCAACTGCGCCCATTGGGTCCTGGCCGATATGGCGATCATTCTGGCCGGGCTGGTCAGTGTTCCGGTCTACCCGACCGCCAATACCGCGACAGTCCGCAAGATCGTCGAGCACAGCGGCACCAAGGTGTTGATCGTCGGCAAGATCGACGATCCCGCCAGTCAGTTGAGCGAGGTTCCGGCGGGGGTTCGCACGATCGCCATGCCCTATTCAGAGGCGGTCGGTGAACTCAAGTGGGATGAACTCAGAGAAAAGTCGGACGCCGGGAGATTCCAGCTCAAGGCCAGGGAGCCCGACGATCTGGCCACCCTGCTCTACACCTCCGGCAGCACCGGCGAGCCCAAGGGTGCGATGCACAGCCACGCCAATTTTGCCTGGGTCGGGAAGAATCTCCCCGAGGCGATCGGTGTCCAGTCTGGCGAACGGATCCTGTCCTATCTGCCGCTGTCCCACTGCACCGAGCGCGCCTACGTCGAGGCCGCCAGCTTCTATGGCGAAAGCACCCTTTATTTTGTCGAGTCCATCGATACCTTCATGGACAATATGGCCCATGTTCGACCGACGCTGTTCGGCTCGGTGCCCAGACTGTGGAAGAAATTCCAGATCGGCATCCTGGAGAAACTGCCGCAGCGCAAACTGGATCGTCTGCTCGGACTGCCGCTGATTGGCGGCATGATCAAACGCAAGATCAAACGCGGACTGGGTCTGGATCAGGCCCGCTGGTTTGCCAGCGGCAGTGCGCCGATCGCGCTGTCCCTGCTCGAATGGTGGGATCGTCTCGACGTGCCGATCAGCGAGGGCTGGGGAATGACCGAAACCTTCGCCTACGGCACCTCTCTGCCTGCCGGGCAACCGCCTCACTACGGTGCCATCAGCAAGGCCCTGCCCGACGTCGACCTGAAGATCAGCGAGCAGCATGAGCTGTTGATTCGCTGTCCCTGCCTGATGCAGGGCTACTACCGGGACGAGGAGGCCAGCAGCGAGAATTTCGTCGACGGCTACTTCCGGACCGGCGATCAGGCGAGCATCGACAGCGATGGCTGGGTTCGTATCACCGGCCGGGTCAAGGAACGGTTCAAGACCGCGAAAGGCAAGTACATTTCCCCGGTGCCGATCGAAAGCCTGCTGGCGCGTAACGACCACATCGAGCTGGCCTGCGTGACCGGGTCCGGCCTGCCCCAGCCGGTCGCGCTGGTTCAGTTGGCCGACACCGCACCGGCGGATCGGTCCTTTGTGGCCGCTGAACTGGAAGCGACCCGGCGCGCCGTGAACCAGGAACTCGAGCCGCACGAGCGGCTCGGGCAGCTGATCGTGATCAGCGACAGCTGGGAGCCGGAAAACGGTCTGCTCACCCCGACTCTCAAGCTCCGCCGCGCGGCAATCGAGGCGCGCTACGGGCACCTGCTCGAGACATCGCAGGATTCCATCTTCTTCGAATCTTCGGACTGAGCCGATGGAAATCCTGATCGTGACGGCCCTGGCCTTCGTTGCCTGGCTGGGCTGGAATCGGTGGCGGCGCTACCGACGTCAGCGCCGCTTCAAGCAGCCTCTGTCCGATGCCGCGACCGCCATTCTGGAAAGCAACGTGGCCCTGTATTCGCGCCTGCCGGAAGCACTCAAGCCCAGGCTGCATGGTCACGTGCAGGTCTTTCTCGACTCGATGAATTTCCAGGGCTTCCACGGCCAGGAAATCACCGATGAGGTCCGCCTGACCATCGCCGGAAACGCCTGCATGCTGCTGCTGAACCGCCCGGGCCAGTTCTATGAAAACTTCTCGTCGGTCTACGTCTATCCCAGCACCTTCTTTTCGGATCAGGAGGATTTCGACGGCGTCGTGTCCTCGGTTCGTCGCGAGCATCGCCTGGGTGAGTCCTGGATGCGCGGTCCAGTGATCTTTGCCTGGGATTCGGTCCTTCACGGTGCCGTCGACGCCCGCGACGGGCACAACGTCGTGTTGCACGAATTCGCCCACAAGATCGACGACATGGATGGCGCCATCGACGGCGCACCCGGTCTGCGCGGTTCGGGGGACGCACGCCGCTGGGCCGAAACGATGAAGCGCGAGTTCGATGCGCACGTCGATCGGGTCGAGCGCGGACTGCCGACCGTCATCGATCCCTACGGCGCGACCAACCCGGCCGAGTTCTTCGCCGTACTGACCGAAACCTTCTACGAGGAGCCTCGGGACCTGAGCGAGCACCATCCCGAGCTGTATACCGAGATGCAGCGCTGCTTCGGCGTCGACCCCTTGAGCTGGGTCATCAGCGCTGATTCACGTAACGAATCAAGCACCAATTCACCCCCCGATCCATGAGCAGGAAGGCAAGTCAGCGTCCCTGGCTGCGGGTGCTGCTGGCTCTGGGCCTCGGCCTGAGTCTGATCTGGATTCTCTGGACCGAGCATCGACCGGAGCACGAAGCCTGGCTGAGGAGCGAAGCCCAGGCTCGGCTGCAGTCCTGGTTTCCCGAGGCCATGCAGCCGCGGCCCTCGGCGGTCGGCTTCGATCCGGCGCCCTTGGCCACAGAGGATCAACTGCTGGTCGTTCTCATTCATGGGCTCGATGAGCCCGGGGGCATCTTCGATCGGCTGTCCGATGCGCTCGAACAGCACGGCTACGCCCATACCCGCTTTCTCTATCCGAACGACCAATCGATTGCCGAAAGCACCGACCTTCTGACTCGTTACTGGTCTGAACTGCCTGCCCGGCAGCCAGTGGTTCTGCTCGGGCACAGCATGGGCGGCCTGCTGATCCGTGATTTCGTCACCCGCAACCTCCCCGCGCTCGATTCCGCTAGCGCCAATGTTGTCGCGGCCCTGCTGGTCGGCACGCCGAATCAGGGCTCCGAATGGGCCCGCCTGCGCGTATGGCTCGAGCTGCGGGATCTGTTCGGTTCCGAACAGGTCGATGATTTCGGTCTGTTTGCCGGGCTGCGTGACGGCACCGGCGCGGCCAAGGTCGACCTGCGTCCGGGAAGCCGCTTTCTCGCGGACCTCAACCAAAGACCCTGGCCAGAGGATATCCCGCTCAGGATTCTGGGCGGAGAAATTCGTCTCGACGCCGAACAACGCCAGACCGGGCTCGAGGCGCTCGAGAAACGCACCGGCGACAAGGACTGGCGCCAGCGCTTCACAGGCTGGCTGAACGATAGCGCAGCCCAGCTGGGCGATGGCGTTGTCGCCGTCGATTCGCTGCCCGCACCCGGCGCAGCGGCACCGGACATCGTGACTGCATCCCACCGAGGACTGCTCAGAGCCGGGCCACTCAACGACGGTGAGCCACCCGGCATCGCGTGGACCCTGCGCCAGCTTGCCGAGCTGAGCTCGGAACCCTGACTCGACTCAGGGAGTACACTAGCCAACCTATTCTTCCGCCAGGATCCAACCATGACCGACGTACGCGCCTACGGTGCCCAATCCGAAACCTCCGGCGTTTCGCCGATGCCGATCCCACGCCGGGCGCTCCGCCCTGACGACGTCGCGATCGAGATCGACTTCTGCGGCATCTGCCACTCGGACATCCACTTCGTCGAAAACGACTGGGGCATGACCGAATACCCGGTCGTACCCGGGCATGAAATCATCGGCACGGTCACCGCTGTCGGACCCGAGGTCACCGGGTTCCAGCCAGGCGATCGAGTCGGCGTTGGCTGCATGGTCGATTCCTGCCGTCAGTGCGCGGCCTGCGACGAGGGCCTCGAGCAGTACTGTGAACAGGGCTCGACCTTTACCTACAACGGCGAAGACCGCCAGGATGGCTCACGAACCTTCGGCGGCTATTCAGAGCGAATGGTCGTCAGCGACCGCTTCGTCCTGCGCGTGCCCGAAGGGCTGGATCCCGCCGCCGCTGCACCCCTGCTGTGTGCCGGCATCACCGTCTATTCGCCACTGCGCCACTTCGGCGTGGGCGCCGGGCACCGGATCGGCGTGGTCGGAATGGGCGGCCTGGGCCATATGGGCGTGAAGTTGGCCCGCGCCCTCGGCGCGGAGGTCATTCTGTTTACCCGCTCCGCTGCCAAGACCGAAGAAGCCCTGAGTCACGGCGCGCACCAGGTGGTCGTTTCGACCGATGAAGAACAGATGGCGGCCCAGATGAACCGGCTCGACTTCGTCCTCGACACGGTGCCGGTCCCGCACGATCTCAATCCCTACCTGGGATGCATCAAGCGAGACGGCACCCTGATCCTGGTCGGCGTGCCCGAGCCGCTGGAACCGCCGGTGGCCGGCGGCGCATTGATCTTCGGCCGTAAGCGCCTGGTCGGCTCATTGATCGGCGGCATTCCCGAGACCCAGGAGATGCTCGATTTCTGTGCCGAGCACGACATCGTCTGCGACATCGAAATGCTCGACATCAAGCACATCAACCAGGCCTACCAGCGGATGAAGAAGAGCGACGTCAAATATCGCTTCGTGATCGACATGGAATCGCTCCGAGCCTGAAACCCTACAGCGCCAGCTGACGGTTCTGGAACACGAGCAATGCAGCCAGCAGCGCCAGGGCGATGCTCCAGAAGGCCAGGAACAGCCAGGCCGCTCTGCGCGCCCTTGCCTTGTCCCACCAACGCCTGGGACTGATCCCACGGGCGAGAAAGACCACCACGGCCGCAAGATTCAGGGCAGCGATATTGGTGCTGTAGAGAAGCAGCGCGCCGTAGGCGCCGGACCACTGTCCGGCCCCGGTCAGCAGGGCCGCCACCAGCAGCGGGGGCAGCAGAGCGACCGCGACCATCACCCCGACCAGGGTGCCGGCGACCCCGCTGGTCACGGCCAGCGCGCCGGCGCCGCCGGCCGCAAGCGCCAGCAGCAGATCGAGTTCGCTGACCCGGGTGCGATTGGCAATTTCAGGCAGGCTCGGATCAACCTTGAAAACCATCCCGCAGAGCACGCCCAGAATGGTAGCCATGGCGACACCGGTCAGGCCCGTCCGGACGGCCTGCCAGCCCAGCCTGAAATCGCCCAGGGTCGCCGCCATCGCCAGGGCCATATTGGGGCCGAGCAGCGGTGCAATCACCATCGCGCCGACCAGCACGGCGATATTGCCCTGGACCAGACCGACCGCCGCGACGATCGAGGAAAACAGCACGAGCAGGAGATATTCTGCATTGACCCGCGCATTCTTCTTGACCCGCGCATGCAGCTCGACCCGGCTGAGACGATCGACCTCGGCTTTGCTTTCTTCGGCGCTTTTCAGGCGGGCGGTCAGTGGCTGGTCGCTGCTGTCGGCGATGACATCCTTGCCCTTGTCTTCGGCCTCGACCTCATCCGCTGGCAGCGGCAGCGTCACTTCCACCGCATACAGGGTCATTCGAAAGTCGTCATAGCGCTCGCTCAGCGCTTCAAAGCGATCCAGAACCGCCTCGACGCGGCGCTGTGGAACCAGCACACGCAGAACGGCGTGAGTCCGGTCTTCATCGAGCAAGGCAGACATCGAGATCGGCTCGTAGTCGGCCAGCCGCTTCTTCAGACCCTCCAGGCGTTCGCACGGCAGGCGCATTTCAATCATTCGAACACTCATCCCAACTCCGATCGGTCAATCCCAAGGACTCCCGCCGATGATAGCGCCATGAATCCCGAGCAAGGGCGAGCTATACTCCTGCCCATCCATCGGCTGCCGCCGGAACCCATCGCGTCGAGGTGCGAACGCCATCAGCAACAAGCAGGAACAGTGGCGATTCTGGATCGACCGCGGCGGCACCTTCACCGATATCGTGGCGCGCTGCCCCGACGGCAGTCTGAAGACTATGAAACTGCTGTCCGAAAACTCCGAACAGTACGACGATGCCGCGCTGCAGGGCATCCGTGATCTGCTCGAGCTCGAGGCCGGCGAGCCGCTGCCAGCCGATCGCATCCACAGCGTTCGAATGGGCACGACCGTCGCCACCAATGCGTTGCTGGAACGCAAGGGCGAACGGACCGCACTGCTCACCAATGCAGGCTACCGGGATGCGCTGAGGATCGGCACCCAGGCGCGCCCGGACATCTTCGCGCTGAACATCCAGCGCCCCGATATGCTCTACGAGACCGTCCGCGAGATCGACGTCCGGGTCGATACCCAGGGCCGGGTCCTGCGCGAACTCGTTCCCGACATACTGCGCACTGTGCTGATCGGCTTGCGCGAACAGGGTATCCGCTCCCTGGCCGTCGTCCTGATGCATGCCTATCGTTTTCCTGACCACGAGCAGCGGATCGGGGCGCTGGCCGAGGAGCTCGGCTTCGAGCAGGTCAGCCTGTCGCATCAGGTCAGCCCGCTGATTCGATTCATCGGGCGCGGTGACACGACCGTCGTCGATGCCTACCTCTCTCCAGTCCTGCGGCGCCACGCCGATCGCCTCGCCGGCCACCTCGAAGGGATTTCCCTGAGCTTCATGAAGTCCGATGGCGGCCTCACCGACGCAGCCCGATTCGCCGGCAAGGACGCCATCCTTTCCGGACCGGCCGGCGGCATCGTCGGCTGCGCTCAGACGGCAAAGCGCGCCGACTTCGATCGGGTCATCGGCTTCGATATGGGCGGCACCTCCACCGACGTTGCCCACTTCAACGGCGACTACGAGCGCGCCTTCGAAACCGAGGTGGCAGGCGTTCGCCTGCGCACCCCGATGCTCGAGATCCATACCGTCGCTGCCGGCGGCGGATCCTGCCTGCACTTCGACGGCAGCCGCTATCGGGTTGGGCCCGATTCGGCCGGCGCCGATCCGGGTCCAACCTGCTATCGGCGCGGCGGCCCGCTGACCGTAACCGATGCCAACCTGATGATGGGCAAGATCCAGCCGCGCTTCTTCCCTGCCCTGTTCGGCCCCGATGGTGACCAGCCGCTGGACTCGGACTGCGTTCGCCAGGCCTTCGATGACCTGAGTAAAGAGATCCAGCGCCGGACCGGCGACAGCCGACGCCCGGAACAAGTGGCAGAAGGTTTCGTCCGTATCGCGGTCACGGCCATGGCCAACGCCATCAAGACCGTCTCGATCCAGCGCGGCCATGACGTCACCCGCTATCTGCTGAACTGTTTTGGCGGTGCCGGCGGACAGCATGCCTGTCTGGTTGCCGACGAGCTGGGGATCGATCAGGTGCTGATTCACCCCCTGGCCGGGGTGCTGTCGGCCTACGGCATGGGCCTGGCCGAGGTCAGCGCGGTTCGCGAATTCGCCGTCGAGCGTGAGCTGTCGGCCGCTCTGCTCGAGGACCTCCGGGATGAGTTCGATGACAACGAGTCAGCCGCGCGGGCCGAGCTGGCCGATCAGGGCTTCGAGGCGGAGCAGATCCACGTCCGGCACGCGCTGCAGATCAAGTACTCCGGCACCGATACCCCGCTGTTGATCGATCGGGTCGGCGCCGATGCCCTGCGGGAGGAATTCGAGGCCCGGCACCGCCAGCAATTCGGCTTCGTGATGCGGGACCGGGCCCTGGTCATCGAGGCTGGGCTGGTCGAATGCAGCAGTCAGACGCCAGACGATCCGGACCGCGCTGGGGCCGGATCAATCGACGGTGACGGTTCGGCAGCTGATGTCATGCCCCTGGAGACCGTGAACACTTTCATGGGCGGTGAATTCCACCCCGATACGCCAGTCTATACCCGCGATGCTGTGCCCGCCGATATCGCCATCGACGGACCGGCGCTGATCACCGAGGCCAATGCCACGACCGTGATCGAACCCGGCTGGTCGGCGCTTCGGACCGCGCGCGACGACCTGCTGCTCAGTCGCACCCGGCCGCGCCGGTCCAGCGCGATCGATGCCGATCGCGCCGACCCGGTCCAGCTCGAAGTCTTCGGTAATCTGTTCCAGTCCATCGCTGAGCATATGGGGGCTGCATTGCAGCAGACCGCCTGGTCGGCCAATATCAAGGAGCGCCTGGATTTCTCCTGTGCCCTGTTCGACCGCGACGGTCAGCTGGTCGCGAATGCGCCTCACGTACCGGTCCACCTGGGCTCGATGGGCGAGTCCGTACGCGCCGTACTGGAAGCGCACGGCAGAGCGATGCAGCCGGGCGATGCCTACCTGCTCAACGACCCCTACCACGGCGGCACCCACCTGCCCGACCTGACCGTCATCAGTCCCTGCTTCGATGCCGAGGGCCGCCTGCTGTTCTTCACTGCCTCGAGAGCGCACCACGCCGACATCGGCGGCACCACGCCCGGCTCCATGCCGCCGGATTCGCGCCGCATCGAGGAGGAAGGCGTGCTGTTCTCCGGCGAGCGGATCCTGCGCGACGGTCACCTGGACGACGAGGCGCTGCGACAGGCGCTGGGCCAGGGGCCCTATCCGGCGCGCAACATCGAACAGAATCTAAGCGACCTGCGCGCCCAGATCGCGGCCAACGCACGCGGGATCGCCGAACTGGAAACCATGATCGGCCAGTACGGCCAGGCCACGGTCGAGGCTTACATGGCCCACGTGCGCAGCAATGCCGCCGAGCAGGTCAGCCGGGCCCTCAAATCACTCGACGATGGGCGGGCACGCAAGGCCATGGACTGCGGTGCCGAGGTCGTGGTCGAGGTACGCATCGACAAGCAGGCCGGGCGCGCGGTCATCGACTTCAGCGGCAGCAGCGGGCAACAGGACAACAACTTCAATGCCCCGGCCGCAGTGACTCGGGCCTGCGTGCTCTACGTCCTGCGGACCCTGGTCGCCGATGACATCCCGCTGAACGATGGCTGCATGGGCCCGGTGGAACTGATCATCCCGGAGGCCAGCCTGCTCAACCCGGCGCACCCCGCGGCGGTGGTTGCCGGCAACGTCGAGACCTCGCAGGTGGTCACCGACGCCCTGCTCGCGGCCTTCGGTCAACTGGCCAATGGACCCGGCACGATGAACAATCTGACCTTCGGCAACCGCGACTATCAGCACTATGAAACGCTCTGCGGCGGAGCCGGGGCCGGACCGGGCTTCGACGGCTGCAGCGCGGTCCACGTTCATATGACCAACTCGCGCCTGACCGACCCCGAAATCCTGGAAACCCGCTTCCCGGTCCGACTCGACGGCTTCAGTATTCGTCAGGACTCGGGTGGTCAGGGCCGCCGGCGCGGTGGCGACGGCGCAGAGCGCCGGATTCGCTTCCTCGAGCCGATGCGTATCGCCGTCCTGGCCAACTCCCGAATCGAAGCACCCCAGGGACTCGAGGGCGGACAGCCTGCTGCCTGCGGTCGCGCCTGGATCGAGCGCGCCTCCGGCCAGATCGACAAGCTCGAAGGCTGCGATCAGACCGATGTCCGGGCCGACGACGTCCTCGTGATCCAGACCCCCGGCGGGGGTGGGTTTGGAAATCCGGTTTAGTTGGTTATGTTGGTTAAATTCGTTTGGTTGGTTAGGTAGGTAGGTAGATTTAGTGGGTTGTTGACTTCCCTGACCGATTGGGCCCACTTGCGGCAAGCAATAAAGCCAACCAACACTACCATTTCGACCAACCTCAATGAACTTGAACAACCAAACCAACCAAACCGATCCAACAAACAAAACCAACATGACTAATCCAACCAAAATGCCAAGAAATATCGAAATCAAGGCCCGGGTCGACTCGCTCGATCGTCTCGAATCCAGGGTCCGGAAGGTCAGCGATGCGCCCGCCCAGATCCTGGCGCAGGACGATACCTTCTTCCATTGCCATACCGGGCGCCTGAAGCTGCGTGACTTCGGCAACGGCCGGGGAGAACTGATCGCTTATCGGCGGGCCGACCAGGCCGGGCCGAAAACCAGTCAGTACCGGATCAGCGCAAGCTCCGATCCGGAAGGATTGCGCGCAACCTTGAGTGAGGCCCTGGGCGTCCTGGGACGGGTGCGCAAACAGCGCAGGGTGATCATGATCGGCCGTACCCGGGTCCACCTCGACCGGGTCGAGGGGCTGGGGGACTTCATGGAACTGGAGGTCGTTCTCGATGCCGACGAGTCGAGCGATTCAGGCATGCAGGAAGCCGAAGCCCTGATCGACAGCCTCGGCATTGCGCCGGATGATCTGATCGAGGGTGCCTATATCGATCTGCTCCTAGGGCAAGGTTGATTCCGGTCTGCGCGGGTGCGCGGGGTGACTCAGCCAGAGCAGGCCAGCGACCACAGGCAGAAACCACAGCAGGATATCCGGGCGGAACTGTCCGTGGGGCAAGGCCAGATAGAGCCCGCCACTCAGTGTGGAGACGAGAAGCAGCCACCAGAGCGGCCTCTGCCAGCGTGCGCTCAGCGGCAGGACCCAGAGAAGCCAGAGCGGATTGAGCACCAGCAGCATGGTGTTGCGCCAGGTCGCTTCGTGACCTGAAGCGATCCACATCAGCGCAATGACCAGACCGGCCAGGCCGACTATTGCGGCAACGAGCTTTGCGACAGCTGTAGCGACCATCGGAGCGGCACTCGAGGCGGCACTGCCCTGGGCCAGAAATCGGCTGCGCAACCCTGGCCGGTCGGACCGATCCGGCGCCCCCTGCACTCCGGCAAGAACCAGCACCGCAAGGGACAGCGCTCCCAGGGTCAGATGAATCGGCCAGACCCCCGGGGTATCAAAGCGCCCAGAGACCGAAGCCGACTCGAACTCCAGACGATCATCCAGCACCATGGGACCCCACGCCAGCTCTATTTCGTTGAGGGCCTCTGCGAGTCGTTCGGGCAGAAAGGTCTCATCCCAGACCGAGATGGGCTGGTCGGTCATCGGTCCGAGCAGGGTCTGAATACCGGTGTAGATGAAGAATCGGTGGGCAGTCAGAGCCTGCGTGTGCTGGGCGAAAGTCTTTGCCGCCGGTCGGCCCTTCAGCTCGGCGGACAGGGCTCCTCCGGTGATCTCGTCGAGCAGGTCGCGCAGACGCGTCGAGCAATTGGCCAGGTAATAATCGTAGTCGTAATACTGGGGCTGTGGAAAGATCGACTGGTGCAGCCGATCGAACAGTCTGATCACCTGCTCGGGGCTCAGATTGAGCTGCTGAATGCGTATGTCCCGATCGCGCTCACGATAGAATTCGAATTCCCGCTCGGTGCGACCCGCCGACCCGTAGTACGGCATGATGCCGCGCGCGAAATCACGATGAAAACCAGGTCGATCGAGCTCGAAGTAGCCGAAGCTGAAGCTGTGATCGATGCCCCGGTCGAGATCGCGAATCCAGATTGCGTTATGACCGAACAGCTCCCAGACCTCTTCGCCGGGTCCGTAGGTCACCAGATAGGCCTCCTGGGCTCGAAGCTCATTACCCGCCCAGAAAAGCACCCCCAGGCAGAGCAGGACCCTCAGCCAACACCGGCCCGGCACTGGCATCGATCAGACCGGCGAGACGTCCATGGCGTGCAGACGACGGTCATCGGCCGCGGTCACCTTGAACTTCCAGTCGTCGATCTCGATCACCTCGCCAGGCTCGGGCAGGCGGCCGAATTCGGCCACCACCAGGCCGCCGATGGTGTCGTAGTCCTCGTCGCTGAAACGCGTTCCGAGCGCCTCGTTGAAATCGTCGATGGTGGTCAGAGCCTGAACCAGATAGCGGGTCTCGTCGAGCTTGCGGATGTCTTCGACCGCGTCGGTATCGTGTTCATCATCGATGTCACCGACGATCTCCTCAAGCACGTCCTCGATCGTGATCAGACCCGACACGCCGCCGTATTCATCGACAACGATGGCCATGTGGTTCTTGCTGACGCGGAATTCCCGCAGCAGCACGTTCAGGCGCTTCGATTCGGGAATGATGACCGCCGGTCTGAGCAGATCATCGAGTTCGAGCTGTTCGCCCGAAATGAGCTTGAGCAGGTCCTTGGCCAGCAGAATGCCGCGGATTTCGTCCTTGTCCTCACCGACCACTGGAAAGCGGGAGTGACCGCTTTCGATGATCATCGGAACACTTTCGTGCAGGGAACTGTGAGCCGTGATCACCACCATGTGGGACCGCGGGATCATCACGTCGCGCACCTGAAGCTGATCGACCTCGAGCGCACCCTCCAGCATGGCCAGGGTCTCGGGCTCGACCAGTCCCTGCTGGGACACATCACGGAGAAGCTCGATCAGGTCGTCGCGGCTTCTTGGTTCACCGCCGAAGGCACGGCCAAGCTTCTCCAGCCAGCCCCGCGATCCGTTACCCGGACTTCCAGAGCCGTCGTCGCTCATGGTCTCGATCCTGTCGCCAGATCGAGGGAGGAAAATACGTTCAATTCTGAATCAGTCTGCATGCGTCGGTTCATAAGGGTTGGCGTAGCCAAGATCTGTCAGGATGTCGATCTCTCTGGACTCCATGGCCCTGGCCTGTTCCGCTTCTGTATGGTCAAAGCCGAGCAAATGCAAGAGCCCGTGGATGACCAGATGCGCCCAATGCGCCTCGAGGGTCTTGCCCTGCTCGGCCGCCTCACGCTCGATGACCGGGACACACAGCACAATATCGCCGAGAATCCGCACCCCGTCCAGTTCCGGGACCGAGGCCGGAAAGGACAGCACATTGGTCGCCGATTCCTTGCCGCGCCACTGCTTGTTCAGGGCCCAGCCCTCGGCCTGATCGACAATGCGAACATTGACCACGGAAGACGACTCATCGTTCAGCACCTGCGTGATCCAGCGCTGGAACTGCTCGTCGTCGGGAATACCCGGGCCTTCGATAAGGCGCTGTACTTCAAGTTCGATCATCGGACCGATCCGATCGCTTGCAGCGCCATGACCCGAGAGGTCGAAGACGACAGCCTACTGTTCATTATCGGCGCGCTCATAGGCTTCGACGATGCGGCGCACGATCGGGTGGCGCACCACATCACGGGAATCGAAGAAGGTCTGGCTGACGCCCTCGACATCGCGCAGTAAACCGATCGCCTGACGCAGGCCCGAGGTCACGTTGGACGGCAGGTCGATCTGGGTCATATCACCGTTGATCACGGCCTTGGAGCCGAAGCCGATGCGGGTCAGGAACATCTTCATCTGCTCCGATGTCGTGTTCTGGGCCTCATCGAGAATCACGAAGGCATCATTGAGGGTGCGCCCACGCATGTAGGCCAGGGGAGCAACCTCGATGACGGTGCGGTCGGCCAGGCGGGCCGCCCGCTCGAAACCGAGCATCTCGTAGAGCGCATCATGCAGCGGCCTGAGATAGGGGTCGACTTTCTGCGCCAGATCACCCGGCAGAAAACCGAGACGCTCGCCAGCCTCGACCGCCGGGCGAACCAGGACGATGCGCTGAACCCGATCGTTTTCCAGCGCATCGACCGCGCAGGCAACGGCCAGAAAGGTCTTGCCGGTGCCGGCCGGGCCAACGCCGAAATTCACATCACTCCTCGCGATACGCTCGAGATAGCGCTTCTGGTTCGGCCCGCGACCCCGGATCAGCCCGCGACGAGTGCGAATCACCACTTCCTGATCGGCGTCGCCGCCCTGCTCATCGAGACCGGATTGCTGAAGCTGCAGGTTGACCAGCGCCGGAGTCAGGATCTCGCGCTCGGTCTGACGATAGAGCTTGCGCAGGACCCGGCGGCCGGCCTGGACCGCGTCGGTCTGGCCCTGGACGCTGAACACGTTGCCGCGGCCCGCGATCGAGACGCCCAGGCGTTTCTCGATCAGTCGAAGATGATCATCTAGGTGGCCGCAGAGATTGGCCAGGCGCTCGTTATCGGCCGGCTCGAGCTCGAGCGTCAAGGCAGTTTCAGCAGTACTCATTCAGGCGACCTGATGGTCCGGTGCCGCGACCGTGTCGCGCTCGGGAGCGGAATCGGGATGCGACCCGATCAGCCGGCCGCGCAGGGAATTGGCCAGGGCTGCCGTGATCTGGACCTCGGTCATGCGTCCGATCAACTCGGCCGGACCCGGGAAATTGACCACGCGGTTATTCTCGGTACGCCCGGCCAGCTCTTTCGGGTTCTTCTTGCTGGGGCCTTCGACCACCAGGCGTTGGGTCGTCCCGACCATGCGCTCCGACAGCGCGCCGGCCTGGAGGTTGAGTTGGGCCTGCAGTCGCTGCAGCCGGGCCTTCTTCTCTTCCAGGCTGACGTTGTCGGGATAGGAAGCGGCCGGCGTGCCCGGACGGGCCGAGTAGATGAAGCTGAAGCTCTGGTCGAAGTTCAGTGACTCGACCAGCGCCATGGTCTGCTCGAAGTCGCTCTCGGTCTCGCCCGGAAAGCCGACGATGAAATCCGACGACAGGGCAATGTCCGGCCGCACGGCCCTGAGCTTCCTGATCTTCTGCTTGTATTCGAGAACCGTATGACCGCGTTTCATCAGCGACAGGATGCGATCCGAACCCGCCTGGACCGGCAGATGCAGATAGTTGGCCAGCTTGGGCACATCGCGGAAGGCCTCGATCAGGCTGTCGGTAAACTCGACCGGGTGCGAGGTCGTGAAGCGGATCCGCTCGACCCCTTCGATGTGCGAGACATAGTGAATCAGCAGCGCAAGGTCAGCGGTGCCCCCGCCGTGCATGGGGCCGCGATAGGCATTGACGTTCTGACCTAGGAGATTGATCTCGACCACGCCCATCCCGGCCAGCTCGGCCACCTCGGCAATCACATCATCGAGGGGTCGCGACACTTCTTCACCGCGGGTGTAGGGAACGACGCAGAAGGTGCAGTATTTGCTGCAGCCCTCCATCACCGAAACAAAAGCGCTCGCGCCCTTCTTTCCTGCCGGCGGCAGATTGTCGAACTTCTCGATCTCCGGAAAGCTGATGTCGATGGCATGCGACCGGGTCGTGCGGACGCGATCGACCATGCCCGGCAGCCGGTGAATGGTCTGCGGTCCGAACACCATATCCACGAAGGGCGCGCGCTTGATGATGCCCTCGCCCTCCTGACTGGCGACACAGCCACCCACGCCGATGACGACATTCGGATTCTTTTCCTTGAGCGGGCGCCACTGACCAAGCTGCGAGAAGACCTTCTCCTGGGCCTTCTCGCGAATCGAGCAGGTATTGATCAGAATCACGTCCGCATCTTCCGCCGAGTCGGTCAGGGTCATGTCGTGCGAGGATGCGAGCACGTCGGCCATCTTGTCCGAGTCATATTCGTTCATCTGACAGCCGTGGGTCTTGATAAACAGTTTGCCGGGCATGATTCTGCGCAATGGAAAATGAACCGGGAATTGTAACGCAGGACAATGACTTCAACCAGAATTGGATTGTCGTCCCTGACGCCCCCGGCAACGGCCTCCTGCACGTTTCTGATGGGCCGCTTCTTCTGCCCGGACCAGAATCCGGCTCAAACGCCCCGGTAGCGGACCCGCCGGGTGATCCGACAGACCAGCTCATAGGGAATGGTCCCTGCGTGGCGGGCCACCTCCTCGACCGGCAGTGCCCCTCCCCAGAGGACCACTTCAGCGCCCGGCTCGATCGCCTCATGATCGCCCAGGTCGATCGTGATCATGTCCATCGATACGCGCCCGGCCAGAGCGCAGCGCTTGCCGTCCACCAGCACCGGCGTGCCGTCTTCCACGCTGCGGGGGTAGCCGTCGCCGTAGCCGATGGCCGCAACTCCCACTCGCATATCCCGCTCGGCTCGGTAACGTCCGCCGTAGCCGATCCGCTCACCCGCCCTGACCTGATTGATCGCCATCAGCTCTGATCGCAGGGTCATCACCGGCCTCAGACCCAGATCGCGGCCGCACTGACCGGACAGCGGCGAGATCCCGTAGAGGAGGATGCCGGCCCTCACCCAATCAGCCCGGCTCGACGGAAAATTGAGCGCGGCGGCCGAGTTGGCCAGACAACGCTCCCCCGCCAGGCCGGACACGCTGGCCTCGAAGCGCTGGATCTGTAGGGCCGTGGCGCTATCGTCGGGCCGATCGGCCTGGGCGAAGTGGGTCATCAGGTTGACCTGGCTCACCCCCATCAGGGCGCTCAGGCGTTCATGACAGTCGCGGGCCTGCTCGGCCGCCACGCCGAGGCGATTCATCCCGCTGTTGACCTTGAGCCAGATTCTTGGTTGCGGCGAGCGACCATGGGCTTCCAGCATGCCGATCTGGCTGTCCTGGTGAACGACCAGCTCCAGCCCCAGCTCCTCGACCACCGCCATGTCCTCGGCGTGAAGGACACCCTCGAGGAGCACGATCGGGGTGCTGCAGTCGAGGCGGCGAATGGCGCGGGCCTCCTCGATGGTCGCGACAGCGAGCAGATCGGCTGATTCGAGCGGCGGCAGGCAGAGATCGAGCCGGTGACCATAGGCATCGGCCTTGACCACCGCCATGATCCGGGCCCTCGGTGCGAGGCGACGAATGCAGGCCAGGTTGTGCTCGAGCGCCAAGCGATCGATCTGCGCCAGGGTGTTGCGCGCCATCGGCGGTATCAGCCGTCCAGGCCGTGATGGTCGTAGGTGAAGTCTCGGAACCGGAGAAACTCGCCCTGGAAGGTGAGATTGAAGTGGCCGGTGGCACCGTTACGGTGTTTGCCGATGATGATCTCGGCCTTGCCCTTGTCCGGCGAGTCCTCGTTGTAGATCTCATCGCGGTAGATGAACAGTATCAGGTCCGCGTCCTGCTCGATGGCGCCGGACTCGCGCAGATCGGCCATTTTCGGTCGCTTGTCAGGACGCTGCTCGAGCGCACGATTGAGCTGCGAGAGCGCGATCACCGGCACGTTGAGTTCCTTTGCCAGGGCCTTGAGACTGCGGGAGATCTCGCTGATCTCCTGGGTTCGATTCTCGCCGAAACCAGGGACCTTCATCAGCTGCAGGTAATCGATCACGATCAGGCCGATATCGTGCTCGCGCTTCATTCGCCGCGCCCGGGCACGCAGGTCCAGGGGGGACAGCGACGGGGTCTGGTCGATGAACATCTGCGAGCCCTTCAGCATGGTCATGGCCGAGCGCAGATTGATCCAGTCCTGATTGTCCAGGCGCCCGGTTCGAAGCTTGTCCTGACCGATCTGGCCGAGCGAGGAAAACAGGCGCATCACCAGCTGGGTATCGGACATTTCCATCGAAAACACCGCCACTGGAACCTTGTAGCGAATCGAGGCCTTTTCGGCGATGTTCATGGCGAAGGTCGTCTTGCCCATCGACGGCCGCGCGGCGACGATGATCAGGTCGGTCGGCTGCAGCCCGGCGGTTCGCTTGTCGAGCTCGGAAAAACCGGTCGCCACCCCGGTCAGTTCGCCCTCGTTTTCCTGCAGCTCGTTGAGCATGTCCATGGCCTCGGCCATGACCTGCTGGATCGGAACGTAACCGGACTGACGGTGGGCACCCTGGTCGGCTATGGCGTAGATCCGCTTTTCGGCTTCCTCCAGCAGCTCCTTGCTGTTGCGGCCCGCCGTTTGCAGGGCATCGTCGGCGATACTGGTGCCGATCTCGATCAACTGGCGCAGGATGGAACGCTCACGGACGATGGTGGCGTAGCCGAGGATATTGGCCGGTCCCGGGGTTTCATTGGCCAGCATGGTCAGATAGGCACCGCCATCGACCTTGTCGAGCGTCCCGCGGCTGGAAAACCAGTCGGCCACGGTGACTGCATCGCAGGGCTGTCCCGATTCACTCAGCTCCCGGATGGCCCGGAAGATCAGTCGATGGTGGGAACGATAGAAATCGGTCTCATCGACCTGGTCGGCGACCTTGTCCCAGCCCTCCATGGACAGCATCAGGGCACCAAGCAGGGACTGCTCGGCCTCGTTCGAGTGGGGCGGCGCCTTGGCCTGACTCAGCGTCGACAGTTGGGCTTCGGCCACGATGAATCCATCCTCCAGGGAGCGATCGATGAGCGGGTCGACCAGTATACGCAGCCGCGCCACTCGGGTCGAAAAAAAAACCACCGGCGACCGTACGGTCGGATTTAGCCCGCCGACGGTACTACCGATGGTTTTTCGATTCGAGGGCCCGTGCAGGCCCTCGGACAGGCTTAGCCGTCTTCTCCCACCACGATGACCTTGACGTCGGTCTGGACATCGGCGTGCAGGATCAGATTGACTTCGAACTCGCCGGGCTCGCGGAAAGGACCATCCGGCATATCGACTTCGACCTTCTCCACGGGCAGGCCCATGTCGGTCAGACGGGCCGAGATTTCCTGCGGCCCGATCGAGCCGTACAGGCGACCTTCCGGACTCAGCGCGACTTCGAAGCGAATCTCTTCGACAGCATCGATCGCTTCCTTGCGCGCCTCCGCGGCGGCCAGCTTTTCGTTGGCCTGGCGCATCAGCTCATCGCGCTGCGCTTCGAACTTCTTGACGTTCTCTGCGGTGGCAGGAACCGCCTTGCCGCGCGGCAGGAGAAAGTTGCGGCCATAGCCCGGACGCACCGTGACGGTATCCCCGAGATCGCCGAGGTTGTAGACATTTTCTAGCAGAATCAGCTTCATGGCGATACTCCCGATCAGTGGTTGTCCGAATACGGCAGCAGTGCCAGGTAGCGGGCCCGCTTGATCGCGGTCGCGAGCTGACGCTGATATTTCGCCTTGGTGCCGGTGATGCGGCTCGGAACGATCTTGCCGGTCTCACCAACGAAATCCTTCAGCAGTTCGACATCCTTGTAGTCGACCTGCTCGATCCCTTCAACGGTAAAACGGCAGAACTTGCGACGTCTCATGAATCGGGCCATTGATCAATCCTCCGCGCTTTCAGATGCGGTTTTCTTGGTGTCCGCATCGTCGTCATTGTCATTATCGTCGTCTGAATCGTCGTCAGAATCATCGTCCGAGTCATCATCATCATCGTCAGACGATGAGCTCGAATCGCCATCGCTGTAGGATGCCCGACGACTCTTCTCACGCTCGTCCTTGTTTTCCTTGCGCTTGAGCATGACCGAAGGTTCGGTTTCGGCCTCGTCCTTGCGGACCGTCATGTGGCGCAGAATGGCGTCGTTGAAGCGGAAGATACCCTCGAGCTCTTCCAGGGTCGCTGCATCGCACTCGATGTTGATCATCAGATAGTGCGCCTTGTGCAGCTTGGCGATGGTGTAGGCGAGCTGGAGCCGGCCCCAGTCTTCGCTGCGGTGGACGGTGCCACCGTTGTTTTCGACCAGAGTGCGGTAGCGTTCCAGCATACCGGGCACCTGGTCGCTCTGGTCCGGGTGGACCAGCAGAACGATTTCATAGTGACGCATGGTCATGTTCTCCTTACGGTTTCGACGGCCCGAAAGATCATCCGAACGGGCAATGCAAAGCCCCCGGCTGAGCTGAAACAGCCGCCGTGGAGCAAGGTGACCCAGCATGAGCGCCAGGCCAGCCGAGCATTATAGCGTGTTTTCTGAGGGGATAGAAGCCCAGGCGGGCAAAGATCGAAGGGCGTCGGAGATTCCCGCTGGAGTGCCGAAACCCCTGAGTCTCAGGCCACCGTGAAGCTTTCGCCGCAGCCACATTCCCCGGTCACGTTGGGATTGCGGAAGCGAAATTCGCGAACCAGGCCTTCGTGGACAAAATCAACTGTCGTGCCGGCCACCAGCTCCAGGGCCTTGTCCGGAACGATCACCTTGAGTTCCTGATCGTTGAAGACGTGGTCTCCGGGTTCGACCGAGCGGGCGATCTCGACATCGTAGGCCCAGCCCGAGCAGCCGGTGCGGTGAACGCCGAGCTTCAGACCGATTCCGCCGTCGCGCGCCATGAATTCGCGGACCCGCTCAGCGGCGCTCGATGTGAGTCGAACGGTTTTTTCCTGCGTCATGGGTTCAGCTGAAGTTGTCATGTCAAGTATTATTGCGTTTGTGGGGACATGATTCAATCAATACCGATGATCAGGTCCGATTCCAGAGAGTCGACTGGCGAGTGCACAAGCCTGCAATCGCCTGGCGCCAGTCTCAACCAAATTCCTAAGGATGCACCGCAAGCTCATGCAAACCGTCAGCGTCAAAAGCGTTCTCGCCGGAGAGATCGAAGCAGGACAGCAGGTCACGATTCAGGCCTGGGTCCGGACTCGCCGGGATTCCAAGGCCGGATTTTCGTTCATCCACGTCAATGACGGCTCGAGCATCAACAATCTGCAGCTGGTCGCCGACAAGGAGCTGCCGAACTACCAGTCCGACATTCTGAAGCTCAGCAGCGGCGCCTCGCTGCGCTGTCATGGGACGCTCGTGGCGTCGAAGGGACGCGGTCAGAGCCTGGAGGTTCAGGCCGAGACCGTCGAGGTACTGGGCCTGGTCGAGGACCCGGACACCTACCCGATCCAGCCCAAGCAGCACAGCTTCGAGTTCCTGCGCACCGTCGCCCACCTGCGACCGCGCACCAACACATTCGGCGCGGTCACGCGGGTGCGCCACGTCGCCGCCCGGGCCATCCACGATTTCTTCGATCGTCAGGGCTATTTCTGGGTCAATACGCCGATCATCACCGCATCGGACGCCGAGGGCGCCGGCGAAATGTTCCGGGTCTCGACGCTCGATCTGATGAATCTGCCCAAGAACGACCGGGGCGAGATCGATTTCAAGCAGGATTTCTTCGGTCGCGAGACCTTTCTGACCGTTTCCGGCCAGCTCAATGTCGAGGCCTTCTGCCTGGCGATGAGCAAGGTCTACACCTTCGGGCCGACCTTCCGGGCCGAAAACTCGAACACCGCCCGGCACCTGGCCGAATTCTGGATGGTGGAGCCGGAGGTCGCATTTGCCGACCTCGACGATCTGGCCGACCTCGCCGAGGACTTCCTCAAGTTCGTCTTCGCCCGCGTCCTGGAGCACTGCCAGGAGGACATGGACTTCTTTGCCGAGCGCATCGAGGCGGAAGCAAAAACACGTCTCGAGGCCCTGGTCTCCCAGGAATTCGTCCAGATGGACTATGCCGAGGCGATCGATATCCTGAAAGCCAGCGGCAAGTCCTTCGAGTTCAGGCCTGACTGGGGACTTGACCTGCAGACCGAACACGAGCGCTATCTGACCGAGCAGCACTGCAAGGCGCCGGTCGTGGTCAAGAATTATCCGACCGAGATCAAGGCCTTCTACATGCGCCTGAACGACGGCGGCAAGACCGTGGCCGCCATGGACGTGCTGGCGCCGGGCATCGGCGAGATCATCGGCGGCAGCCAGCGCGAGGAACGGCTGGATGTGCTGACCCAGCGCATGACCGGGCACGGACTCGACCCGGCAGACTACGGCTGGTTCCTGGACCTGCGCCGCTACGGCACCGTACCGCACGCCGGTTTCGGCCTCGGCTTCGAACGCCTGCTCAACTACATCACCGGGCTGGGCAATATCCGCGACGTCATCCCTTACCCGCGGACGCCCGGCAGCGCACCCTTCTGAGGGATTTGATCCGAATCTATTTGATTTTTCATATGTATTTCATTGTATTGAGATTACTTTACACAATTTACTTCAATCGAAGACAAGCCTTCGGTTATGCCGTAACGCCATCATCACGACGACGCTTCAAGCTCGACTTCCAAGCAGCGAATGCGGTGAACCGCCATGAATAGAACCCTGCCCGCGCCGACCAACCTGATGCGATGGATCGACGACAACCGATCCCTGCTCCAGCCTCCGGTCGGCAACAAGTGCATCCATGACGGGGACTTCATCATCATGGTCGTAGGCGGCCCCAATCAGCGCAGCGACTACCACTTCGAGGAAGGCCCGGAGTTCTTCTATCAGCTCGAGGGCGACATGGTGCTCAAACTGATGGAGGATGACGGCCCGCGCGATGTCACCATTGGTGAAGGCGAGATCTTCTACCTGCCACCGCGCATCCCCCACTCGCCCCAGCGCTTCGAGAATACGGTCGGTCTGGTGATCGAGCGCAAGCGCAAGCCCGGAGAAGCGGACGGCCTGATGTGGTACTGCCCGAACTGTCACCACAAGCTTCACGAAGCCTATTTCCAGCTCGACGACATCGAGAAGCAGTTTCCGCCCATCATCAACGCATTTCTCGGCGACGAGCAGCTTCGCCGCTGCGACAGATGCGGCACGATCCACCCCGGCGCCGACTGATCAGTCCTGCTGCGGGTCGGCAAGGCGGGCCTGTTCGTTGTAGGGCGGCACATCGAGCGCCTGCCCCGAGCTGATTCTGGCCTGCACATCCGCCCACCATTCGGCGTCGAAGAGCTCCGGGTGGGCGCGCTCGAGTAGATCCATATGCGGCTTCCTCAGGCCCATGAAACGCCGGAACTCCTCGGGAAAGACGTCGTTTTCCTCGATCGAGTACCAGGGCTCGGAGCTGTAGATATCGGAAAAATCCCGCGCCTCGGGGATGCGCCGGAAACGGCATTCGGTCAGGAGCATCAGCTCGTCGTAATCGTAGAAGACCACCCGCCCCGACCGGGTCACGCCGAAATTCTTCGGCAGCAGATCGCCGGCAAAGATATTCGAACGGGCAAGATCCTTGAGCGCCTGGCCCATGTCGAGGACGGCCGACTCGGCCTGCGCCTCATCGACTTCCTGCAGATAGAGATTGAGCGGTCGCACGCGCCGCTCGACCCAGCAATGGCGGATCACGATGCTGTCGCCCTCGGCGCTGACCACACGTGAACAGCCTTCGACGAGCTGCGCCGTCAGTTCGGCGCTGAACCGGCTGCGGCGAAACCTAAGATCCTTGAATTCCTGGGTATCGAGCAGCCGGCCCACGCGGTCGTGTCGATAGACCAGCTGATAGCGGTCGAAGACCTCATCCCGGCGCACTTTCTTGGCCGGATCGAAGCGATCCCGCAGAAGCTTGAACACCAGCGGATAGGACGGCAGGGTGAACACCATCATGACCATACCGGGCGTGCCCTCGGCGACGCTGAACCGCTCGCTCTCTGCCTGTTCGATATGGCGGTAGAAGGCGCGGTAGCGCTCGGTCTTGCCCTGTTTGGCCCGCCCGAGCACTGTGTAGAGCTCGTCCAGAGGCTTGTCGGGCAACAGGGTCCGCAGAAAGACCACGGCATCACCGACGGTCGGCAGATCGGCGAGGAAATAGCTGAAGGTATAGCCGAACAGGATGCTGACCTGAATCCGGCGACACAGCAGCGCATCGACCCGAACTTCGCCGTCTTCCTGTTTCAGCGCAATGACGCAGGGCATGAAGCTGGAGCGCGAAAAGGCGCGCCCGACCAGATAGGCCCTGCCCTCGCGATAGAAAATGGTCTCGAGGAGCTCGATGCTGCTGAGCTGCTGTTCGCCGCGATCGGCCAGCTCGTCCTGCATGTGCGCCGCCAGCCGCCGGGCATCTCCCGGCAGATCGGCGTAGTCGATGGAAAACGGCCGATCCCGCAGAATCCGCTCGAAGGTCGCCTCCGGCCGGCCGCCCATGGCGTAGACATAGCGCGAAACCGGATGGGTGATCCGGTCGCTGGGGTCGATCTCGGGCGCGATGAACTCGATCGCCGAGTCCACGCCGCGGGTCTTGAACAGGCGCCTGGAAATGGTATTGAACCAGGTCTTGTAGAGCTCCTGGTCGAGCCGATCCTCGATCCGCTCGCCGTAGAGCTGGCGGATGTGCTTCCAGATGCTGCGCGAGAACAGACGGCTACCGAGCCGGTCATCGAGGCGACCGATCAGCTCATCGATTCCCTCATCGTAGAGCCCGATTCGCGCGACCACATCCCGCCGCATGCCGTGGCGATCACCGGCCTCGAAGCGCCGCTTCCCGCGCCGCGACAGATCGGAAAAGCTGGCGTTGTAGTCCTCGAATCCGATCACGACCAGCTGGGTGGCCGCTTCGACCGGTTCTTTCAGGTGGCGCGCAAGATTCATCCCGTTCCTCCAAACACCAGCGTCGACAGCCAGAACCACCCCGGCACGGTCATGGCCGAGATCACCACACCCCAGGCGACCAGGGCCGAGCCCAGCGCCGGGGCCAGGCGCGCCGAGGCCAGCAGCGCCGCTGCCGTGATCATCGGTGGCATCGCCGATTCCAGCACGGCCACCACCGCGATATCACCGGCAGCCCCCATCATCCAGGCCAGGCCCACGGCCAGCGCGGGCAGCGCCAGCAGTTTACCGACCAGCCCGATGATCAGTCCGACCCGGTAATCGGGCACGAGGCGAAGCTGCAGGCCCAGGCCGATGGCGATCGTGACCAGAGGCAGCAGCATATCGGCAAAGCGCTCGGTCAGCGACATCAGCGCCACCGGCATCCAGCCATTGCCGAACAGCAGCGCGAAGATCAGGGCAAGAAATGGCGGGAAGGAGATGATTCTTGTCCCCATGGAGCGCCAGTCCGGATTGTCGCCCTCCCCGTACCAGCCGACCACGAACAGCACGTGCGTACAGACGATCAGAAACGAGCCGAACTGGTCGTAGACCACGGCCAGGCGAATGGCCTCGGGCCCCAGCAGGGCCTCGACCAGGGGGAACCCGAGAAACGAGGTGTTGCCGAGCGGAATCAGGACCAGCAGGGTTGCGGTCACATCCCGGCGCAGGGACAGCCAGCGCGACAGACCGAGCACGACAAGCATCGTCGCAGCAAGCAGGAGCCACGGGATCAACACCAGCGGAAGCAGCTGCCAGGATGGCTCCAGGGTCGGAACATGAATCAGGATCACGGCCGGCAGGCACAGGGTGATCACGAATTTGTTCAGCACCTCGGGGGTGGTCTCGGGCAGGATGGACAGGCGCGCAAGCCCCCAGCCGGCCGCGATCAGGCCAATGATCGTGAAATAGGCGGACATCGGCAGAGATAGTAGCCGGTTCGGGTTGCAATGTGGCCCGGTCGATGGCGCTGATCTATCGGTGGACAGCAGCATCAGCCTGCCGGAAGGCTTGATCGACCCGGCCACAGGACGCACACTTCCGATCAGGCCCGCCCCGACCCGTCCTTTCCCATGCAATCAGTCTCCAATGCGCCCTGCCGCCTGGTCATCGCATCATCCAATCCGGTCAAACGGCACGCCGTCGAGCTCGGTGTTCGCAGTGCCTTTCCCGCCCTCGAATTCGAGCTCGACTCCGCAGCGGTGGAATCCGGCGTATCAGCCCAGCCCTCCAGCGATAGCGAAACCCTGACCGGCGCCGAGAATCGGGCTCGCGCTGCCCGCAGCCTTGCACCCGGCGCCGACTACTGTTTCGGTATCGAAGGTGGAGTGGAGGATTCAGCCCACGGCCTGCTGACCTTCGCCTGGATCGTGGCCATGGACCGCAGCGGCCGGATCGGACGGGCGCGCAGTGCCGCCTTCCTCCTCCCGGACATCGTTGCCGAGAAGGTCCGAGCCGGCATGGAACTGGGACATGCGGATGACGAAGTCTTCGGGCGGACAGATTCCAAACGGCGCGATGGCGCGATCGGCCTGTTGACCAGAGGCGCGCTCGACCGGACCAGTCTCTACGTGCCCGCCGTCACGGCGGCGATGATTCCGTTCCTGCATCCGGAGTTGTATCCGGTGGATTCACTTTGAGTATGGTGACCCGGGTTACAACGTCCCCTGCTCATGCAGGGCTTCAATCAACTGATCAGTCCCTGATCACGCAAATCCGCGTCACCACCCCGCCCTGCACGTAAACCTGCACTGTCTTGCCTCGTTTGTAGTAATCGAGTCGGTAGCCAGCTGCGCCGCCACGGCTCGTCTCGAGCCGCCGCTCACGATCCGGCCTCCCTGCCGCCTGAATCACCTTCCGCTCACTGTCGCCTACGGCAACAACACTGTTACCGAACCGCTCGGAGCTGTGACAACTCGTCGATGCCCAACCCGGCACGGCCAAAGAAAGCCAGATCACCAAAGCCGCATATTTCATTAGTCAGCCCCTTTCAAAATCAGAGCACAGAATGCGCTAAACGATTGGCTGAAATCAAGAGCGGGTTTGTCTTAATCGATGAGCCGGCATGTCATCCAGGCGTGATTCAAAGTAAAGGTCTGCTTGTTTCGGAAGCGATCTTCAAAGCAAGAACAGTGTCTGGACCGTAGCGATTACGGGCCGAATACTGATGCTGCGCATCATTTTTCTCCGGGCGCTGCGCGCCCTCCGAATCGAACTTGGGTTCTGGAATCCGCCAGAGGGGATCACAAAATAAAAAAGCCCGCGCGAGGCG
>CAYTQT010000044.1:0-5258 GCA_964439915.1 uncultured Wenzhouxiangella sp.
GCATGATGAATCCGGCTGTAGAGCGCTACCCGCCCGTCGGCCAGCCCGTCGATGACGACCAGCTGCCACAGCGGCTTGCTGCGGTCCATCGGCTCGGCGTGGAGGCGGGCAGTCAGGTTCAGCAATGCCTGCATCGATCCGGGGGCGTGAACCCGCCGATGCTGGATGTGCCAGTCCAGATCCAGCTCGGCATATTCGCGCCAGATCGGATGACCGAGCCCGATCGGCGCGTCCTCCAGAACGCGACGCAGTGCCTTCGTCGAAGACAGGCGATCCGAGACGAGTTCGATCAGATGCTGATGGAAATCTGCAGCGGCCTCCTTCGGCGGATCGAGCAGCATCAGGCTGCCCACATGCATGGGTGTCCCCAGGCCTTCGAGGTAGAGAAAAGCGGCATCCAGGCCGCTCAGGGGGCGATTGCTGGCCACAGGCCTCACGAACGTCGAACCGCCGACCACTATACGCCTTCGCCATCGGCTCGGGTTATCGTTCGATGCTGTTCCGCCGTTGACGCAGGATTTCCTCGATGGCCGATCAGCCCGACATTGCCACAAACCTCAACCACAACCACAACTCTTGGCGGTGCCCAGCGCCACCGGCCTCCGTCCCGATCGGCTTGATATGATTCGATTTCGCCTCCGATCGCGCATTGGCCAAAGAGAATTCTGTTTTTCAGTCACTCTTCCTCATTCACCAAGGACCTTACGATGCGCTCTCCACCCTCGCACCGGATCCATTGCGTTCAGACCGCGCTCGATCCGGGAATCCCGGGAAGCTGGCTGGCACTGGCCGTCAGCCTCCTGTTGGTCAGCCCGGTCCAGTCCCAGCTCATTCCCGAGACCAGCCTGGCCTTCACCCACGGCGGGTCGGCGCCCAAGACCAGCCTGGCCGGCGATTCACTGCTGAACAACAATCTGGGTGAAGCGCTCGCCGCCGGCGATTTCAACGGCGACGGCTATCTCGACCTGGTCATCGGAACACCGCAGTATGGGGAAACCCAACTAAGGCCGGGTGCCGTCAACGTGGTTTACGGCGGCCCGGGTGGTCTGAGTGCGTCCGATACGACGGTCGAAAACCAGTTCTGGAATCAGGCCGGCGCGGTCGAAGGGGGATCGGAAAACGGTGATCGTAGCGGGTTCTCGGTGGCCGTCGGGGATTTCAACGGCGATGGCTTCGACGACCTGGTGTTCGGTAGCCCGGGCGAGGATATCGGCTCGATTTCCAACGCCGGAGCGATCAACGTGATCTATGGCGCATCGTCCGGGCTGACCTTGGCAGGCAATCGGCAGTTCTACCAGGGCCGTGACATCGGCATCATCGACGGGGTCGACTTCGGTTCCGTTGGCGGTACCGCAGAGCGCGATAATGAACTGGGGTGGTCGCTGGCCATGGCCGACTTCGATCAGGACGGCTTCGACGACGTGGCCGTGGGGGTCCGGCGCGAAGACATCGGCAGCATCGCGGATGCCGGGTCGGTACAGGTATTTTTCGGCAGCGCGAACGGCCTCACGGCGGTCCGCGACCGGTTTCTCGATCGGACCGTTCTTTCCGCGGCCGGTCCGCCCGAGCAGTTCGACCGATTCGGCGAGACCGTGGCAGCCGGCGACTTCAACGGCGACGGCTGGCCCGACCTGGCCGTCGGCGCCCCCTGGGATGAACAGGATGCGTCCGCAGGTGGCACCGTCCACCTGATCTACGGAACGTCGGACTGGTTTGATCGCGAAAACGACGAACTGCTGGCGATGGATGCGCCGAGCGCCAACGATGAGATGGGCAAAAGCCTGACCGTCGGCGACTTCGACGGTGACGGCCTCGACGATCTGGTCATCGGTATCCCTGGTTTCGCCAACGCATCCGGCGCCGCCCTGTTGACCTACGGCACTGAAAACGGACTGGGAAGCAGTACTCGCCGTCTTCTCCTTCAGCCCGGTTCCGATGGGTTCCCTGGCGCAGCTCAGCAGGACTCGAAGTTTGCCGGCAGCCTGAGTGTCGGAGACATCGATGGTGACGGTATGGATGACCTGATCGTCGGGCGTCGGGACTTCGACCTCGATGGTGACTCGAACGTCGGTGATGTATTGATCGCCTTCGGTCGAAGCCCCGGCGGGCTGCTGGCCTTCGGCAGCTTCCTGTGGACGCGCTCCGACCTGTCCCGCATCGGAAGCGCCCGCCAGAATGATCGCTTCGGCACCGCCGTCCTGCTGGCTGATTTCAACGGCGACGGCCGCGATGATGCCGCAATCAGCAGTCCGGACCGCTCGGTCGACGGCGTGAGCGGCGCAGGCGATGTGGTCGTGATATCGACCTCGGAGGGGCTTTTTTCCGACCGCTTCGAAGCACTGGGGACCCTCTTCAGGGATTGTGATGAACGAGTGGATTGCGCGTTTTCAGGACGCTGAAGAACGAAAAATCACGGTCGGCGGTCCAGAGTTCGGAAATACCGTGCTGCAGACAGATCGCTGCAATGCGGGCATCGTGTACGCGGGGGCCAACGATCTGGCCGGCTTCGAGGAGTTGGCGAAGGTGAGTCCAGTGGTTCTGGCCTTCCCCGATGCAGATTGCACTTGGACATTCCAGCCAGGCCTCGATCTGATCGATCGCCTGGCTCCGTGGCGTCGGCGGATCGAAGATTCCGGCGTGGGTGGCGATGCTGAAGAACTCATGGATACAAGGCCATGGGATCGCCCAGGCTGCGGGGGATCTTGCCAGGCTCTCGATCTGTTGGTAGGCCTGTTGATGAAAAGGGCTATCTTCCCGATGCGCATAAACCAGAATATTCGTGTCGACGGCGATCACCGGACTCAGTCCTCGTAGGCCAGATCGCGCAGCCGGTCCCATTTCAGCTCGGTGACGTCATTCTTCAAGCCCCTGCCGCCGAAAGAGGCCCGGCGAAGCTGAAATTCGGAATTGTGCTCAGCCTTGGCAAGCTCGTGCCGCAGGCCTCGCTCGATCACCGCCTTGATCGTGGTTCCCTCACGATTGGCCAGGGCGCGCGTCGCGGCCAGGATGGCGTCAGAAATTTCAACCGTGGTCTTCATGTGGGCACCCATATCCTATCTTATGCATGCCCATATCTTATGTGCCCAGGGTGCTCGGAGCAAGCCCCGGTGACGCGGTTCAGGTCCGGTCTCAGCTGTGAAGCGCCGATGCGATCGCTTTCGCCGCTTCCCGTCCTTCCCAGACGGCGGTCACCACGAGATCCGCACCCCGCACCATGTCGCCGCCGGCAAATATTTTCGGATGCGTGGTCTGGAACGGGGCGTGGCCGTTAGCCTGGACGAGCAGGCGACCGTCGTCGTGGGTCTCCACGCCGGCACCGGTCAGCCAGTCGGGTGGATTCGGGCGAAAGCCGAAGGCGATGATGACGGCATCGGCCGGTAAGGTCTGTTCGCTGCCTGTGATGATCTCGGGGCGGCGTCGGCCCTGAGCGTCGGGCTCGCCCAGTCGCGTTTCAGCGACGCGCACGCCTTCGACCTGGCCGTTGCTGCCGACGATCTCCAGCGGCTGGCGATTGAACAGGAACTGCACGCCTTCCTCGCGCGCGTTCTTCACCTCTCTACGGCTGCCGGGCATATTGGCCTCGTCGCGGCGGTAGGCGCAGATGACCGATTCGGCCCCCTGACGGATGGCCGTGCGGTTGCAGTCCATGGCCGTGTCGCCGCCGCCGAGAACGACGACGCGCTGGCCCTCGAGATCGCGATAGGCGTGGCCGGGCAGGGGGTCGTTCAGCACCTGACCGACGTTGCCGATCAGGTAGGGCAGGGATTCGATCACACCGTCCAGATCGCGGCCGGGCAGGCCCCCGTCGAGGGCGCGATAGGTACCCAGGCCCACGAAAACGGCGTCGAATCGGTCGATCAGCTCGTCGAAAGTCAGGTGTTTTCCGATCTCCACGCCGAGGTGGAACTGAACGCCCATGCCCTCGAGGATTTCTCTGCGCGTCTCGACCACCTGCTTGTCGAGCTTGAAGGGCGGGATGCCGTAGGTCAGCAGGCCGCCGATGCGCGGATATTTGTCATAGACTTCCGCGCCGATGCCGTGGCGGCGAAGGACGTCGGCGCAGGCCAGCCCCGCAGGTCCCGCACCCACGATCGCCACGCGTTTGCCGGTGTCTTCGACCTTCGACAGGTCCGGCCGCCAGCCCTGGCGCACGGCCTCGTCGGTGATGTATTTCTCGACCGAGCCGATGGTGACAGCGCCCAGGCCGTCGTTGAGTGTGCAGGCGCCCTCGCAGAGCCGGTCCTGGGGGCAGATGCGGCCGCAGACCTCGGGCAGGGAGTTGGTCTGGTGGCACAGCTCGGCGGCCTCGAACAGGCGGCCCTGCTTGATCAGGCGCAGCCAGTCGGGAATGTAGTTGTGGACCGGGCATTTCCACTCGCAGTAGGGATTGCCGCAGTTGATGCAGCGATCGGACTGATCGGCGGCCTCGTCCTGGGCGTAGTCGCCGTAGATTTCGTCCCAGCCCTTGACCCGGATCGGGACTGGTAGCACCTCCGGGTCTTGCCGGGGCGAGTCGAGGAAGTGCAGGTGCTTTCTGTTCTGGGAAGGCGCCTTGCTCATGCGGCGTCCCTCAGCGCGGAGATCAATTCGTCCAGCTCTGCGGCTTTCGGCTTGACCAGCCAGAACTTGGGCAGGGCGCGGCGGAAGTCGTTGAGGATGTCCTGGGCCAGGGCGCTGCGCGTCAGTTCCTGATGGCGCAGGATCAGGCCGCGCAGATGGTGAACATAGTTCTCCATATTGTCCGGCGCGATATGGTGGATATCGATCAGCTCGTGGTTGTAGCGGTCGACGAAACCGCGATCGGTGTCGAGGACATAGGCAAAGCCACCGGTCATGCCGGCACCGAAGTTGATGCCGGTGCGGCCGAGAACGACGACGACGCCACCGGTCATGTATTCGCAGCAGTGATCGCCGGCGCCCTCGATGACCGTTACGGCGCCGGAGTTGCGCACGGCGAAGCGCTCGCCGGCCTGACCGGCCGCGAACAGCTCGCCGCCCGTTGCCCCGTACAGACAGGTGTTGCCCATGATCGGCGTGTCAGCCGCCCGGTAGCTGGTCTGCGGCGGCGGGTGCAGGACGATGCGCCCGCCCGCCATGCCCTTGCCGACATAGTCGTTGGCTTCGCCTTCCAGGCGCAGTTCAAGACCGCCGGCGTTGAAGGCACCGAAGCTCTGCCCGGCGCTGCCGTTGAAGTGCAGGGCGATCGGGCGATCGGCCATGCCCTGGTCGCCCCAGCGCCGGGCGATCTCGCCGGACAG
>CAYTQT010000044.1:5358-26006 GCA_964439915.1 uncultured Wenzhouxiangella sp.
GAGATCAGGCCGACGCCGGGCCTGGCATAGCGCAGGCGAGCGATCAGGGCATTGACCTTGTGGCCGGGCAGCTGCCCGCCTTCGCCGGGCTTGGCGCCCTGGGCGATCTTGATCTGAAGAACCTCGGCATTGACCAGGTACTCGGGGGTCACGCCGAAACGTCCCGACGCGATCTGCTTGATCTTGGAATTCTTCTCCGTGCCGTAGCGGACCGGATCTTCGCCGCCTTCGCCGGAGTTGGAGCGCCCGCCAAGGCGATTCATGGCAATCGCCAGGGCTTCATGGGCTTCCGGCGACAGGGCGCCCAGGGACATGCCGGCCGAGTCGAAGCGCAGCAGGATGTCGTTGGCCGGCTCGACCTCGTCGACCGGTATGGCCGGCCGATCGGAGCGCAGCTTCAGGAGATCGCGAAGGGTCGCAGGCGCTCTCTCGTTGACCAGCCGCGCATAGCGCTGGTAGTCCGAATAATCGCCGCTCTTGCAGGCCTGCTGCAGGGTCGTGACCACGTCGGGGTTGTAGGCATGGTATTCGCCGCCGTGGACGTAGCGGTACTGACCGCCGTGCTCGATCGGTACGTTCACCTGCCAGGCCCAGTGCGCCAGCGCGCGCTGGTCGGCCTGCAGATCGTCGAAGGTCGCACCCTGCAGGCGGCTGACCGCGCCGGCAAAGCAGGTGTCGACTACCTCGTCGGCCAGGCCGATGATTTCGAACAGCTGGGCGCCGCGATAGGAGCTGATGGTCGAGATGCCCATCTTGGAGAGGATCTTGAGCAGGCCCTTGCGAATGCCGCGACGGTAGGCGCGTCCGAGCTGCAGCGCCTCGTCACCGGCGTTTTCGATCTCGCCGCTGGTGGCCATGGCGTGCAGGGTCTGGTAGACCAGATAGGGGTAGACTGCCGTCGCACCGAAGCCGATCAGGCAGGCAATCTGATGGGCATCGCGGGCAGTGCCGGTCTCGACGATGAGATTGCACAGCGGCCGCTTGCCGCATTCGAGAAGGTGATGGTGAATTGCGCCGGTGGCGAGCAGGGCATGCAGCGGCAGATGGTCGCGCTTGAGGTAGCGATCGGAGATCAGCAGGATCAGCTTGCCGTCATCGACGGCTTGCTCGGCCTGGCGACAGAGCCGGGCCAGCGCCTCGAGGTAGGGCTCGTCGGCCGGCACGTTCAGATCGAGAAATTCCGAGGACAGGCCGAACTGGGGCGTGTTGATGAGCTGGCGAAGCTTGCGCTGGCTCAGGATCGGTGAATTCAGCACCACACGGTCGGCCAGTTGCGGGCCGGTCTCGAACACATTGCCCTTGCGGCCCAGACCGGTTTCCAGCGACATCACGATGTTCTCGCGCAGGCTGTCGAGCGGTGGATTGGTGACCTGGGCGAACTGCTGGCGGAAGCTGTCATAGAGCGAGCGCACCCGCGTCGACAGGACCGGCATGGGCGTATCGTCGCCCATCGAGCCGACCGCCTCGGCCTGGGTTTCGGCCAGCACCTGGATGACCTCGCGCCGCTCCTCGCGCGACAGGTTGAACATCTTCTGGTAGGTAGAAAGGGTGTCGGCGTCGAAGGGGTTGGCGGTCATGTGGACATCGATCAGTTCGGAGTCCAGGTACTTGATGCCGGACTTGAGCCAGTCCCGCCAGGGGTTCAGGGCCTTGAGCTGATCGTCGATCTGGCGGCTGTTCAGCAACTGGCCCTTCTTCAGATCGGCGACCAGGATCTGCCCGGGTCCAAGGCGTCCGCGCGCCTTGACCTCGGCCGGGTCGATATCGACCACGCCGGTTTCCGAAGCCACGATCAATCGGTCGTCCTTGCTCAGCGTCCAGCGGGCCGGCCGCAGGCCGTTGCGATCGAGAGCACAAACCGCATGCTGGCCGTCGCACATGACCAGGCCAGCCGGACCGTCCCAGCTTTCCTGGTGAAAGCTGTAGTACTCGTAGAAGGCGCGCAGGTCGGCATCGAGGTTGTCGGCGGTCTGCCAGGCCGGGGGAATCAGGATACGCACGGCCTGGGGCAGGGGCATACCGCCGGCCACCAGCAGCTCCAGCATGTTGTCCAGCGAGCTCGAGTCGGAGCCGTGCATGGACACCGGGGGATCGAGCTCGGCCAGCTCGGGCAGTAGTGGCGATGCGAGCAGGCGACGCCGCGCCCGGGTCCAGTGGCGATTGCCCTGGATGGTATTGATCTCGCCGTTGTGGGCCAGCAGACGGAAGGGCTGGGCCAGCTTCCAGCGCGGCAGGGTATTGGTCGAGAAGCGCTGGTGAAAGATGGCGGCCGAGGTCTCGAAACGGGGGTCGGCCAGATCCGGATAGAACTCGGCCAGCCGCTCCGGCATCACCATGCCCTTGTAGGAGAGGGTCTGCGACGACAGGCTGGCGATATAGAAGCGGTCATCGCTGATGGCCGCCTCGATACGACGGCGTGCCAGGAACAGCTGGCGTTCGAACTGGTGTTCATCCAGATCATCGGGCTGGTTGATGCACAGCTGCTCGATGGCAGGACGACGGGAACGCGCGGCCTCGCCCAGGACGCGGTCGTTGACCGGCACCTGACGCCAGCCGGCAACAGCCATCCCGAAAGCATCGAGGCCGGCCTCGATCGCCTCGCGCTGGCGGGCGGCGCGTTCCGGTGACGGATCGAGGAAAAGCATGCCGACAGCAAATCGATCGTTCAGGACAACGCCCTGCTCGGCCAGCGCCGCACGCAGGAACCGGAGCGGTGTCTTGACCAGAACGCCGCAGCCGTCGCCGGTCTTGCCGTCCGGTGCCACCGCACCCCGGTGAGTGAGGCGAGCCAGGGCGGTGAGTGCATCGACCAGAACAGCATGATCGGCCTGATCATCGAGCCTGACAATCAAGCCAAAACCACAGGAATCTCTTTCAAAATCCGGATGATGCAATGATTTTAGCAACTGAGCTTCCATTCCGGTGCCTGACGTGGATCATAACCTCAAGCGAGTCGAGCCATGACTCTATTTCCTTGACGTGAGAGGCGCGCGAGGCAGAATGGGCTTGCTGTCTGCAGTGCTTTTGCGGCAAGCTAGCGGGCTTGAATTCATTCTGCTCAGGAGCTCAATATCGTGGCCCGAAAGTCTCGATCGAAAAAACCCGGCGCGACCGTCCAGACACCGAAGAAGATCTACGCGCCCGATCGGGTCGTGCTGGCCTTGAGCGGTCTGGGGCTGGCGATCACCGGCTATCTGGTCCTGACCACGCTGACCGCCGGTGCGCCGATCGGCTGTGGTGCCGGGTCGTCCTGTGACATCATCCAGTCCAGTCGCTGGTCCACGCTGCTCGGCGTGCCGGTCTCCCTGTTCGGCTTCCTGCTGTATCTGGTCATTGCCCTGATCGCGGGTCTCGGTCGGCCTCGGCCCAGACGCTGGCAGCAGCTCTGGACCCTGAACTTTTTCGGGCTGATCTTCAGCCTCTACCTGACAGCCGTGGGATGGTTCGAGCTCCAGGCCCTGTGCCAATGGTGTACTGCCTCGCTATTGACACTGCTGGCCATGTTCATCTATCTGACCTTCATTCGGCCGGAGCCGACCACCGCACCGTTCTGGACCAATTTCCTGATCAGCAAGGGGGTGATGGTTGTGGTCGCCATGATCGCACTGCACGGGCTTTATGACGACTGGTTCGTCGCGCCTGCCGATCCGAAGCTCGAGGCGCTGGCCGAGCACCTCGATGACAGCGGTGCGGTGTTCTACGGCGCGTTCTGGTGCCCGGCCTGCAACGACCAGAAGGATGTCTTCGGCAAGGCGGCCGACGCGCTGCCGTATTTCGAATGCTCACCCAATGGACGTAATGCCGGCATGGCTTTCGAGTGTGCGGCCGAGGAGATCAGGGATTTCCCGACCTGGATCATCGGTGAGCGTCGTCTGACGGGTATCCAGACACCAGAGGACCTGGCGCGTTACACCCGCTTCGACTGGGAGGATTGGCAGCCGGCCGAGTGAGCCCGGGGTTCAGACTCGAACCCGCGCCATCATGCTGAACTCAACGGCCCGGCCGACGGCCGGGCCGTTGCAATCACAGGACCTCGAAGCGGTCCTCGTAGACCGCGTCCGTGCGGCACTGGGCGGGCAGGGCGAAATCAGCCGTGACATTGCTCGAGCTGGCGCTGCCGCCGTCCGAGGCATTGATACCCATGCCGCGCCGCGCAAAGGCGTCCCAGATCTCGCATTGATTGGCTGATTCGCTGGCGATCTGGTCGGCCAGCAGCACGGCATCGCGGAAATCCAGGAAGCTGGGCAGGCAGGGCTGAAGCTTGAGCCCGTCGACGATCAGCTGCAGGGCCAGATTGTTGCCGCCGCGGCCGGTGTGGCGATTCTCGTCGAAGCCGTATCTGTCGACCAGATTCCAGTACAGATCCCACATCGCGCTGTTGAGCACCGTCCCGACGCCGTGCGGCACGGAGACGCCGCCGGACTGGCCTGCGGTGCGGATGGCATCATAGGTCAGAGGGTTGATGCTCATGTCGCGGATATAGGGTGCCGGACGGATACCGGCACCCGGAATGGCCTCCTGAAAGATCAGCCAGGGTGCAATGCCACGCGGCTGGTCCGATTGATCGCTGGCCTTGGCGGTCATCCACAGGCCGAGGAAGTCGCTCCAGCCCTCGCCGCCCTGCTGCACGCCGCTCAGGCAGGAGGCCTGGGAGGGCCCGCCGGTGAGGCGATTCGACAGGCCGTGTCCGTACTCGTGCGCGATGACGGCCGCGTCCAGGTCGCTGTCCCGATCCAGCGTCTCGCTGGCCTCCTGAAACAGCTCGCCGGAGATGCCATTGACGAGGTCGGCGATGATCAGATCTCCGTCGTTGTTGCCGATCATCGCCACCGGGATCGTGACCGTATCACCGTCCAGTCCGCCGCCCATGCCGATGGTGCCGTTGCCGCCGTCATTGTTGACGATAAGCACGGCGCTGGCTCCCGCGTTTTCGGCGTTCAAAGCCTTGCTCCCGAACTCGCAGTTGCCGCGTCGAATCACGGCGATATTGCCTGCTGTGAAGCCGGACAATGCGCCGCAGCCGAGTTCAGGCGCGCCACTAGTGTCGTTGACCAGCTCGAGGCTGCCCTGTGTGCCGGGGTCGCCGAGCGGCTCGCCCCAGCTTGTGCCGCGCACGGGATACTCGCCGGCACTCTGTGCGGGTTCGTCGATGCGCAGCAGGGCAGGCGGGGCACCGGTCCAGATGAACATCTGCATGCGCGGAGCAAGGCCGTCCGGAGGGGTGCCGAAATTGGCGTTGTTGGTGCCCGAGCCGTCCTGTGCATCCGCTCGAACCGCGTCCCCTCCGGCACCGGTGCCGGAAAAGTTGACCTGCTGGAAGTTGCCGGATGCCTCATCGAAGCCGTGATGCCAGAGGACATCATGGATGTAGTTGTTCCAGTAAAACAGATTGGTGATCGCGAAATCCTCGTATTCCGGTGGTTGCTGAGTCGTCAGATCGATCGGGAAATCGAACACCAGCTCCGCACCCCCATCAGGCCGGCGTCCGCCGGAATTGTTGTTATCGCTGTCCTCCTGAGCAAAGACGTTGTTGCCGCGCGTGTCGGTGTAGACGGTGTCGCCGACGCGATGCCAGCCGTCCTGCGAGGCGACCGGGTCTTCCGGGTCGACCACCAGGCTGTCCTGGCCCTGACCGGGGTGCTCCAGCGGCGCTGCAAATACTCGATAGCTGGCCTCCTGAGTCCAGTTGACCGCCTTGATCACGTCGCCGGAATGGGCATCGATCCAGGCCTGGTACCAGTCCTGGCGGCCGCGCTCATCGACAACCATCTCCCAGGCCAGACGAAGCTCGCCCTGGTGTTCGATCCAGCTCAGGTGAACCGGGATGTCACTGTCCGACATCGAGCCGCCGGAAAAGACCATCGATTCGGTATCCTCCTGGGCGCGGATCCGAACCCGCTCATCGAAGGGCAGCTTTCGTCTGACGGCATAGCTGGCAAGGGCCTCGGACGCACTGAGGGTCGGGGTCCGGCTGCTCTTGCGTGAATTGGTCTGGGCCGTGAAACGGCTGTTGACGCTCCAGATTCGACCGTCCTGGCCAATGTTCATGTTGACCAGCCCGAGGGCGACGGGTAAACCGTCGATCCGCTGCTGGAGCCAGACATGGCGCACGCCGTTGTGGGCGCTGCGATAGTCGTCGGTGATTACGACATCGGCCAGGTCGGCGGCACTGAGGCCGAGTGATTCGGCGCGGTCGGCGAGAACAGCACGCGCATTGACCGGCCGATGATCGAGAGACGGGTTGGAGAGGGCAGGGACTACAAAAGCGCAGAGCGCAAGCGCCAGCAGGGTCCGGCTTGCTGTCATGAGAATCCTTTGGATGAGTGGTAGGCGAGATGATTTCCGCGAGTCAGTTTGCCACAGCGATCTGATACGGCGAACAGTTTTTGGATTCGTTTCTGATCCTGGCTTCCTTCGACCGGCCCCAGCGTCTTCATGGTCATGTCCGTATCATTGAGGTGTTGTTGCGATGGATAAGGATTGTTGATGTTGATTCTGCGATCGAAATGGCTCTGCTTCGCGGGCGCAATGCTGCTGGTCGGGCTCGCGCAGGCGGCCTGCTGGCAGGGCGATGAGAACAGCGGTGAGCTGCGTTTCAGCGGGCGGATCGAAGGCGAGAGTTTCTACGGCAGCTTCGGTGAGTTCGAGGTACGGGTCTGCCGACCCGAGGGTTCGGGGTGGAGCGAGAGCCAGTGGGCGGTTCGCGTCATGACCGCTTCGGCCGATACGCGAAATCGGGATCGGGATGACACGCTGCATGGTCGGTATTTCTTCGCCGTGGATGAGTTTCCCGCAGCGAACTGGACATCGGCTCGTGTGGTCGAACAGAGCGATGGTCTCGAGATCGAGGGCAATCTGGATCTTCGCGGCTTCACTGCAGCCCAGACGGTCGAGGTCGAAGTGAACGCGGGTGATGACGGTCTATTGCTGGTCGGGTCGGCCGAGATACCGCGCCTCGACTACGGTGTGGGTCAGGGCGAGTACGCGGACACCGAGTTCATCCGCAATCGCGTCGACCTTGAATTCGAACTGCGTCTGACCCGAGAATAGCGCGCCATCGCGTACCGCACCCAACCCTGAGGAACAATCCAGCCCATGCGAGCCGTCATTCTGTTTTCTGTCATGCTGCTGCTGGGAGCAGCCGGCTGGCTGTACTCGAGTGCCCGATTGAGCGCCGCGGATTTCACCGGCGATCACTCGGTGGTGATCTTCACCGCGCCGTGGTGCGGCTACTGCGACCGCGCTCGCGCTCATCTGCTCGAACGCGACGTCGGATTTCTTGAAATTGATATCGAAGCGTCGGCCGAGGCCAACGCCCAGTGGCGCGACGCGGGAGGCCGCGGCGTTCCGCTCGCGTTTTTCGAACAACAGCGC
Organism: uncultured Wenzhouxiangella sp.; assembly: GCA_964439915.1. Classification (GTDB taxonomy): domain Bacteria; phylum Pseudomonadota; class Gammaproteobacteria; order Xanthomonadales; family Wenzhouxiangellaceae; genus Wenzhouxiangella. The sequence goes on from CAYTQT010000044.1 coordinate 12,733, forward strand.
GTTTCGGGCTACTCGCGTCCGGTCTACGACCAACTCATGAACGAGTTGGCGGACTGATCGGGAGATCTCAGGAGCGCTTCGATTCCCCGTCGACCCCCAGTCGCTTGTGCATGATCGGCGAGGTCGTTGTGTACTGCACGAACTGGCGCTTGTCCGGATGGATGTATTTCTGCACCCCGAAGGCGGCCAGCGCCGCTTCATGGAAGCCTGAGAGGATGAACTTCTTCTTGCCGGGATAGGTGTTGATATCACCGACGGCAAAGATGCCGGGAATACTGGTCTCGAATTTCTCGGTGTCGACGGCAAGCTGTTTTTTCTCGATCTCCAGGGACCAGTTGGCGATCGGGCCGAGGTCCGGAGCAAGCCCCCAGAAGACCAGAACTTCATCGCCTTCGATGGTCTGTCTGTTCTTTTCCAGGTCCATGATCTCCAGACCGGTGAAGCGTCCTTCCTCGTTGAATACGTCCATGATCAGGCCCTGATGACGGCTGATCCTGCCCTCGTCGGCCAGGGCGATGACCCGGGCCGCGGTTGAGGGGGCGCCGCGGTACTCGGCGCGGCGATGAACCAGGGCGATGGATTCGGCCACGTCGACCAGATCGACCGTCCAGTCCAGGGCAGAGTCCCCACCGCCGAGAATGATCAGGCGCTTGCCGCGATAGCGTTCGCGGTTGGTCACCCGATACTGGACCTGGTCGGTGGTGATCTGGTCCGCGTTTCGAGCCTTGAGCCTGCGCGGCAGGAAAGATCCCAGACCGGCCGCGATGATCACGGCGCCGGCATCGAATTCGGTGCCCTTGCTGGTGATGACCGTGAAACGGCCGTCGTCGCGTTTGCTGAAGGTCTCGACCTGCTGGCCCCAGTGCATGCCCGGATCGAAGGGTCTGATCTGTTCGAGAAGATTGTCGATAAGTTCCTGGGCGCCGATGACCGGATAGGCCGGAATATCGTAGATCGGCTTTTCCGGATACAGTTCGGCACACTGGCCGCCGGGTTGCGGCAGGCTGTCAATCAGTTCCGCCTTGAGATCGAGAAGCCCTAGTTCGAAGACCTGGAAGAGGCCGACGGGTCCGGCGCCGATAATGACGACATCAGTTTGGATTGGCATGAAGTCTTGGGATTTTTCTGAACAGCCTGAATGATAACGAAGGGTGAGTCTCCGATGCGTGTTGGCGACATAGATTCCGGTCGGGTCATGGTCTGCACACCCGCCGCTGATGGTTGTTAATCTTGCCACCAGAGCATGAGCGAGAAGGAAAACCGTGGGGATGAGCGATCAAGCGGCGACGATTCAACTGCACGATGAATGGCTGGAGGTGCTTGGCGGGGAGTTCGAGCAACCCTATATGCAGGAGCTGCGCGCATTCCTGGTTGCCCGCAAGCAGGCCGGTGCGACCATCTATCCGCCGGGCAACGAGATGTTCAACGCGTTGAATTCAACTCCGCTGTCGCGGGTCAAGGCGGTCATTCTCGGACAGGATCCCTACCATGGCCCCGGGCAGGCGCATGGGCTGTGCTTCTCGGTTCGCCGGGGAGTTCGCATCCCGCCCTCACTTGCCAATATCTACAAGGAAATCGAATCCGATCTCGGCCTGCCACGACCGGCGCACGGCTGCCTGCAGTGCTGGGCAGATCGCGGCGTGCTGCTGCTCAATGCGGTTCTGAGTGTGGAACGTGGCCAGGCGGGCTCGCATCAGGGCCGCGGTTGGGAGCGATTGACCGATACGGCAGTGCAGGCGGTCAACGCGCATTGTCCGCATGTGGTCTTCCTGCTCTGGGGCAGTCAAGCCATGAAGAAGGGCAGCGTGATCGATGCCGCCCGGCATCAGGTGCTGACCGCCCCGCATCCGTCGCCGCTGTCGGCGCATCGGGGCTTTCTCGGCTGTCGCCATTTCTCGAAAGCCAATCACTGGTTGCAAGCCCGGGGGATCGAGCCGATCGACTGGTCGGTGGACTGACGTTTCTGCCGGCTCAGTCCTGGATGCGCCGATTGGCCGCCCGGAAACCGAGGTAGATTCCGAGAAGGGCCAGGGCGCAGCCGGCAAACTCGATCGGCTCGAGGCGCAGTCCGAAGAGCAGCATGTCCCAGAGGATCGAGAGAGAGGGTTGGAGCAGCAGCAGCAGGCCGACAACGGCCGCAGCCAGCGCCGGCATGCCGCGCGTGATCAGAAGCCATCCCAGGACCTGACAGCACAGGCCGAGTGCCAGCAGGGCCAGCAGCGAGCGAGCATCCGGAATGGCGAAGCTCTGCCCCTCGGCCAGATTGATCAGGCCCAGCATGGCGGTGCAGCACATGGCGACCTGGAGCAGGCGTGTTTCCGGCCGAAGCTCCGGCGTTCGGATCTGGGCGGCCCGCAGCGTCAGCAGATAGCTACCGTAGGCCAGGGCCGTCAACAGGCCGAGGATGACGCCGATCCGTCCATCGGGCGGCAGCTGCGACCAGTCGCGTCCGAAAAGCAGCCACAGGCCCAGCATGGCCAGACTCAGGCCGAGAGCGAAGTGGGTACTGATCCTTTCCTTGAGCCAGACTACCCCGACAAAGGTCAGCACGAAGACCTGGAAATTGGCAAGCAGGGTCGACAGGCCTGGTCCGATGTAGGCAATCGATCGATGCCAGAACCAGAGGTCGGCCGTGAAGCACACGGCAATCAGCAGTGAGGCCAGCCAGCCCGACCCCAGGCCGCGTCGCAGTCGCGGGTCGATCAGCAGCAGAGCGGCGAAGCCGATCGTCCCGAACAGCATGCGATAGAAGGCCGATGTGGTGGACTCGACATCGGCCAGGCGAACGAAGATCGCAGCGAAGCTGATGACCACGGCGCCGCCGGTCACCAGCAGACCGGCGCGCAGGGTCGGATTCACGCGCGGCGGACCTGCTGGGCCAGGGCCGGGCTGTCGGAGTCGAATCCACAGGCCCGCTCGATCAACACTTCGCGCGCCGGCCAGAGTCGGTTGGCCGCCATAAAGCCGGCACCGAGCAGGTGCTGGCCCAGGCCGAAGGGCAGGCGGGTCGTCTCATTGATGGCGTGGATGCCGCCGCCGATCATCTCGGAGGCCGAGCGGCGCCAGCGCTGGTAGCGGACCAGCGTCTGGCGCGGTTCATCGTCGAGGGATGCCCCATCGAGGCACTCGACCAGCGCCGCGGCATCGGCCAGGCCGAGATTCAGCCCCTGTCCGGCCAAGGGGTGAACGCTGCGGGCGGCATCTCCCAGCAGAGCGATCCGACCCCGGAACAGCTGACGCGCCCGCCGCCGGACCAGCGGCAGGGCGTGGCGTTGACCGATGCTCGAGACCGGACCCATGGGGCTGTCCTGGCAGGCATTGAGTTCAGCGATGACCTCGGCCTCCTCTGCTTCGGTCTGGACGAGCGCCCGGTCGCTGGTCTGGGACCAAACGATCGATGATCGACCATCGGGCAGGGGCAGGAAGGCAAGCGGTCCGTGCTCGGTAAATCGCTGCCAGGCGATGCCCGGATTGGGTCGCTCGGTCTGCACCGGCGCGATCAGCGCGTGCTGGTTGTAGTGCCAGGCATCGATCGCGATACCCGCCGCATCGCGCAATCGACTGCGTGCGCCGTCTGCCGCGACCAGCAGCCGGGTATCGAGGCGGGTCGCATCATCGAGCTTCAGGCGGACGCGACGCGCGCGGACTTCCAGGCTCTCGACGCGATGGGGACAGAGGATCTGCGCGTTCGCATGGCGCTCGAGCTGATACCAGAGCGTCTCGCGAAGCGCCGGAATCTCGACGATCCAGCCCAGCGCATCCAGCCCGTGCTGGTCGGCACGAAACTCGAGCCGGCCCGAAGCCGAGCAGACCTGCATCGATTCATAGGCAGCCACACGCTCGATACGCCGCAGCGGCCAGGCGTCGACGGCCTTCAGAATGGCAATCGATCCCGGACTGATGGCAACTACCCGGGCATCGAAGTGCCCACCCGGCCAGTGCTCATCCGGGCCCTGGGCATCGATCAGGACGACCTGACGGCCCTGATCGGCCAGCAGCAGCGCGGCAGCGGCCCCCGCCGCGCCGCCGCCAACGATCGTGATGTCGCTCTCGCGGATCATGCCTCGGGGCCCGTCTGGTGGTTCAGCGGACGTGCCAGCGATGCCAACGGCGCGCGGAAGCCCATGGCGGCGTGAACCAGGCGATGCCGCAGACCCGGAAGCCCGGCGTGGGCCATGATGCCCAGCCCCGTGGCCAGCCGCGCCAGACCGGAGGGATTGGTAAAGGCCCGAGCCAGGGTATCGGTGTAGCGTACGGTGGCGTCCTGATCGGCGCGGCGGGCGGCGGCAAAGGCTTGCAGCACGACCTGCTGGCCGGGGTCGTCGTGACGACCGATCGCGTCGATCAACCCGGCCACATCGCGCAGCCCGAGATTGAAGCCCTGGGCCGAGACCGGGTGGACCGCATTGGCCGCGTTGCCGATGACGACGACGCGTTCGGCGATCGGATGGGGCGTTCGCTGTCGCAGCAGCCGGTAGCGGGCCCGTTTCCCCGGCGTGTTGAAGCTGCCCATTGCGGGCCCGAAGCGCTCCCCGAGTTCGCGGCACAGGGTCTGGTCATCGAGGTCCATGGCATCGTCGATGGCAGCATCGCTGTCGATCCAGACCACGCCCATCCGACCCTCCGGTTGAGGAAGCAGGGCAAGTGGGCCCCGAGCCGTAAAGCGCTCGTGGGCGGTGGACCGGGTCGGGCGCTGCGCCAGCACGTTGAAGATCATCGCCGATTGCCCGTAGGCATGGCGATCGCAGTGCAGGGCGGCCTGCTGGCGAACCGAGGAGTCGTTGCCGTCGGCACCGATCAGGAGTCGGGTCTGGATCACGGCGCCTGATTCAAGGCAAACTTCGACACCGTCGGGCGTTGTCGTCCAGGCCTTCAGGCGGTCAGGACAGAACTCGGTGATCTGATCGTTCTGGCGCACGGCGCTGAGTGCGACGCGGCCGAGTTCACGCGCCACGATCACCTGGCCGAATTCCGAGCGGCCGTAGTCGGCGGCGTCCATGGTCAATCGGCCGAAGCCTCCCTGACGGGTCACTTCGATGGTCTGGATCGGGCAGCGGACCGCGCGATCGGGCAGCAGATCGAGGCGCGCAAGGATGTTCAGTGAAGCGGCGTTGATGACCAGGGTGCGGTCGTCATGGCTTGGTCGGGCCGGCTGTTCCGGCTCGCCTGATTCTGCCTGGGGGGGCTCTGCTGCGGGGCGGTTCTGTGCTTCCACCAGGGCGACTGAGCGGCCGGCTCGGGCCAGGGCAACGGCCGAGGTGGCGCCGACCAGGCCGCCGCCGATGATGACGCAGTCAAACCCTGTGCTCATCGCGCCATCGCCTCCTCGATGTCCTCGATACGTCGGGGCACCGAGGCCGTCAGGTTTTCGGGATCGTCGTCGGTGACTCGAACATCGTCTTCGATTCTGATGCCGATATTGCGAAAGCGCTCGGGAAGATCATCGTCGGCGCCGATGTAGAGGCCGGGTTCGACGGTCACGACCATGTTCTTTTCCAGGACCCGTGATTGGTCGTCGATGCGATAGTCACCGACATCGTGTACGTCGAGCCCCAGCCAGTGGCCGGTCTTGTGCATGTAGAAGCGGCGATAGGCGCCCTGTTCGATCAGGTCGCTGACCGGCCCCTCCAGCAGTCCGAGTTCGCGCAGACCCTCGGTCAGGGTTTCGATCGCGGCTTCATGATAGGCGTCGAAGGGGTGACCGGGGCGAACCTGATCGATCGCCCGGCGCTGGGCTTCGAGTACGATTTCATAGACTTCGCGCTGAGCCTGGCTGAAGGCACCGTTGACCGGGAAGGTTCGCGAAATGTCGGCAGCATAGCCGTCCACTTCGCAGCCCGCGTCGATCAGCAGTAGATCACCATCATTCAGGGGCTGATTGTTGTCGATGTAGTGCAGGACCAGCGCGTTTTTCCCTCCGGCAACGATCGGCAGATAGGCTGGCGCACAGCCCCTTCGCCGGTATTCATGAATCAGTTCGGCGTGGATTTCGGACTCGTTCATGCCCGGCCTGCAGTGCCGCATGGCACGCAGGACGGCATCGGCAGAGATGCGCGCTGCCCGGCGCATGGCTCGAATTTCTTCTCGTGACTTGATCAGACGCTGCTCATGCAGGAGATATTCAAGGGAAACCATTTCGCCCGGCCCCTTCTCGTCGCGGCGAAGCTGGCGCAGTCGCTGCCTCCAGCCAATGATGCGCTGGTCGAATTCGGCATCCTTGCCGACCGGTTGATAGACCCGCGAGACACCCTGCATCAGGCTGGGCAGGATATCGTCCAGATCGTCGATGGGAAAGGCGTCATCCATGCCGAGTTGCGCGCGTGCGCCATCCAGTCCCAGGCGTGGGCCATCCCAGCGCTCGCGCTCGGGATCGCTCGGTCGGCAGAACAGGAGCTGCTCACCTGCTTCCCGACCGGGTACCAGTGCGAGCACCGCATCGGGTTCCTCGAGGCCGGTCAGGTAGAGGAAGTCACTGTCCTGACGGTAGGCGTGGAAACTGTCGCCATTGCGCAGCCTTGGCCGTGCGGCCCCGATCAGGATCAGCGTGTTTTCCCCGGCCTCGGTCATCAGTCGACGCCGCCGCTGGGCGTACTCCTCAGCCTTGATCATGAATGGCTGAGGCTTTCTTCGCGCAGCAGCAGGACCGCCACCCGCAGGAACTCGGTCAGCTCGGCGTAGGCCGACTCCTCCGCTTCCTGGTCAGAGTCGGCATCGGTGGTGGCTCTGGCGATCTGCTCGATCATCCGCAGCGCGTCCTGCGACTCCTCGCTCTTGAGTACGGGTTGGCCCGATCCGAAGCCGGTCAGGAAGCCGGAACACCAGCGACCCAGGCAGATCGTTCGTTCATCCAGAGGTCGATCGTCGGTGGGCAGGAGTGGCTGGAATTCGAGCTCGCTCGATGCCAGCTCATTCTTCAGCGAGCTCAGCGCCGGACCGATCTGTTCCAGAATCTCTTCGGGCGTCAATTCACCGACCTGGAGTGCTGCCAGATGGCCGGCCAGCGCGCTCTCATCGAGCATCGGTCTGGCGCACAGCAATCCGATGACAACGGCGTGCGTTTCGGCGACCCCGGCCGGATCCTTGTCTGCCGCCAGGGCGAGAATCCAGGCAAGCTTGGATTCCTGCTGCTGAGTCATAGTGTTCCTTCGAATTCCTGAGAATGATTAGTTTATCACCGGGCCTGTGGGGGTGGTTTCAGGGGCGCTTGTGAAGTGATGCCTTGACAACTATCATTAAGCCTCTGTAAATCCTAGAAGAACGTGCGCGCATGGACTCCCTGCAACAGACCACCGAGGCGCTGGACCAGCTCCAGCATCAGCTCAAGGAGATGCTGGACCGGATCCGGGCTCTCGAAGAAGAAAACAAATCACTCCATGTCCGGCAGGATGCCCTGGTCGCCGAGCGTGCCCAGCTGGTCCATCGCAATGAGGAGGCGCGCGAACGCGTTGAAGCCATGATCGAACGCCTGAAATCTCTCGAGAACGCGGGGTAGACCCAGTGAGCAATTCAAACGAACCAGCGATCGTTCGCATCCTCGAGCGGGAGTATCGGGTGATGTGTGCGCCCGAACAACGCCGGGAACTGATGGAGTCGGCACTGTTTCTGGATCACCAGATGCGTGAGATTCGTGACACCGGTCGAATTTCCTCGATCGACAAGATCGCGGTCATGAGCGCACTCAATCTTGCCGAGGAAGTCCTGAGGCTGCGCAAGCAGTTGAAAGAACGGGAAGAACAGGTCGATCTGAGGGTCCGTCAGATGGCCATGGACCTTGATCGTTCACTCTCCTAGGCATACACTGATTCCCAGGCGCTCTCTGCGGTGTTCGCCAGCAGGAACGTAATATGCCTTGTCCCTACGTATTGACCTCGGGACGGTGACTTTCCATGCTGGTGTGCTGGTCGCCTTTATCGGCGAATGGCCTGAAGGCAGGAAGAGCCGACCCACTTGAACCCTTGGTTCAAGGTCACCGACCTGTAGCGGCACAGGCGGAGAGCGCCACTCATTGATCCCGCCGATTGTTGATCCCGTTGATTGCAACCCGAGCCGAGTCGATGTCGAACAGCAAACAACGCCTTCGACAGCAACTCATGGCCGAGCGCGAGGCGCTGCACGATCATCAGCGAATCCGCCTCGACCGCAGGATCTGCGCTTATCTACTTCGCTATCTCGACGATATCGACGCCCTTTGCCTGGCCGCCTTTTATCCGTTTCGCGGTGAGCCGAATCTCATGCCGGCTATGGAAGCGCTTCATCATGCGGCTCGCCGGATTCATCTCCCGGTCATCGATGAGGAGCGTCTGGCGTTCAAACGCTGGCGTCCCGAGTCCGGGCTGCAGCCCAATCGTTTCGGTATCCCAGAGCCAGCCAGGGGCGAGGAGTGCGATCTGGCGTCGCTGGATGTGGTGTTCATGCCGCTGGTCGCATTCAGTCAATCCGGCGAGCGCCTTGGCATGGGAGGCGGATTCTACGATCGCGCGTTTTCCCGATTCATTGATCGGCCGGGCACGGGGCCCCAGCGGGTCGGCGTGGCCTACGGGTTCCAGCAGATCGATGGCCTGCCGGTCGACAGCTGGGATGTTCCACTCGATGCAGTCATCACCGATCAGGGCAGTCGGGTCTTTACCTATTGATTTGATAGCGAACCCTGGTATGCCCACGTCCCTTGTTAGACTTGCCATTGAGTTTTTGTCGAGGAGTAGCCGTTGAGCCACTGGTTGATCAAATCCGAACCCGAAGATTTCAGCATCGATGACCTGAAGCAGCGGCCTGAAAGGACCGAGCCCTGGGATGGGGTTCGGAACTATCAGGCGCGTAACTTCATGCGCGATGACATGAAGCGTGGCGACAAGATTTTTTTCTATCATTCGAACTGCAAGGTGCCGGGCATCGTGGGCATCGTTACGGTTGCTAGCAGCCCTTATCCGGACCCGACCCAGTTCGATCCCGACTCGAAGTATCATGACCCGAAGAGTGACCCGGACGATCCGCGCTGGATCCTGGTGGACGTCAAGTACCAGCGCCACACCAAGCGCGTGATTTCACTGGCGGTGATCAAGGATCACGCTGATGCGCTGGGCGACTTCGCTCTGACGCGAAAGGGCAATCGCCTGTCCATCATGCCCGTGACCGAGGCGCAGTGGGACTACCTTCTCGGGATGGAGCAGCCATGAGTCAGCAACGACTGAAGATCGAAGTGGCCCGGGCCGCGCTGGAGTTTGTCGAGGACGGCATGGTGCTCGGTGTCGGCACAGGAAGCACCGTCAACGCCTTTATCGATCAGCTCGCTGCCTCGGGCAGACGCCTGAATGGTGCGGTGTCATCATCGGACGAGACCACCCGCCGCCTCACGGAGATCGGCGTGCGCGTGCTCGACCTCAATCACACCGGTGATCTCGAGGTCTACATCGACGGAGCCGACGAAGTCGATGCGCACAGGCGATTGATCAAGGGTGGCGGTGGGGCACTGACCCGCGAAAAGATCATTGCCGGTGCAAGCCGTCGGTTCATCTGCATCGTCGATGAGTCGAAGTGCGTTCCCATACTCGGTGAATTTCCTCTGCCGGTCGAGGTCCTGCCGATGGCGCGAGCGCTGGTTGGACGCAAGCTGATCGGCCTTGGTGGACAGCCCGAGCTGCGCGACGGCTTTACCACCGACAACGGCAATCTCATTCTCGATGTACGCAATCTGGATCTGGTTGACCCGCGCGCCATGGAGGATCTAATCAACCGCATCCCCGGAGTGGTCAGCAACGGCCTGTTCGCCCATCGCGCCGCCGATCGGGTGCTGGTGGCCTCGGAGACCGGCGTCGAGCAGCGCTGACCAAGGCGGGCTGTCGGGCAATCGTTCCAAGCGAATCCCGGCTACTCGGCGATTTCCAGTCGATTCCTGCCGCCGGCCTTGGCCCGGTAGAGGGCGTCATCGGCCCGTGCCAGCCAGCGTGACCAGCCCTCCCTGGGTTTGAGCGTGGCCGCGCCGGCGGAAAACCGCAGCGGTCCACCGGGCCCCTGGGTCGCTCCACTCAGGCGCTGGTGTAATTCAGGCAATGCAGTCCGAGCCGTGGCCTGATCCATGTCCTTGAGCAGAATTACGAACTCCTCCCCGCCCATCCTGTAGAGACCATCATCGGCTCGAAGAATGTGGCGCACATCTGCGGCGAATCTTTCCAGCACCTGATCGCCGGCCTCGTGACCGAACTCGTCGTTCAGGTCCTTGAAGTTGTCCAGATCCATGACCATCACCGTGGCCGGGCGCTGGTGGCGTCCCTGACGACGGACAGCTTCCTCGAGATCATGCTGCATCAGGCGCCGGTTTCCTGTCCCGGTGAGCGGGTCGCGAGTGGCCAGCTGGGCCAGCTCTCGCCGCTGATTGCGAAGCATCGAGGTGAATACGATTCCGAAGGTGCTGAACATGACCGCTACCGCCGCCCAGCTGATTTCATGCAGGAGGTCATTGAACAGGTCTGGATTGAGCAGGTAGAGCACGACGATCAGGGCGTTCAGGGCCGCGGCCATCCAGCGCGGCAGGATCAGCATGTTGATCCACAGCACCAGATAGGTCCAGAGCAGGCCGTTGCTGCCGACGATCATGGTTGAAAGAATGCAGGACGCCGTGCTGACCAGGCCGAACATGATCAGTGCCCATTGCTCATAGCGCGGGAACCGCCCAAGAAACATGGTCGTTGCGAGCATGCCGACGATGATGGTGTTGACCAATCCACCGGTGAAATCGCCGGTCCAGAACCGGTAGAACGCGAACGCGGTCACGACAATGACCGTAGTGCCGCCGAGGTAGTACATGACGCTCATCTCGAGGCGTCGCCGATTCAGGGATCTGGCCCAGTCCATCGGATCGGATCGAGCGGTCTCTTTTTCAGTGCTTGCTTTGCCCAACACCTTCTCCACCCCCTGGATTGCGTGGCCGCAAGACCTTTCGAACGGATCCGATGGAACGAACCAGACGCGTCAATCGGGACCGCGGCGAAAAGAGTCGAATTCGGCTGTTGGCCCTGCCGAACAAGCATCCCCTGTTTTGTCATCAATGTCAAAACCGTTCCCGCAATCGCGTGAAAGTCATCGATGCGGCGCTATAATTCGTTCTCCTTCGCCGCCCCGTCACCCGCGATTTCCAGCATGGCCGCCGATCCGATTTCCCGACAACTGTGCGTCGCACCGATGATGGACTGGACCGATCGCCATTGCCGATTCTTTCATCGGCAGATCAATTCGGCCGCCGTGCTGTATTCCGAGATGGTGACCACTGGTGCCGTGATCCACGGTGATCGTGAACATCTGATCGGTTTCGATCGGTCAGAACAACCCGTTGCGCTCCAGCTTGGCGGAAGCGATAGTGCCGAGCTGGCCCGATGCGCGCAGATCGCATCGGACTGGGGCTACGATGAGATCAATCTCAACGTGGGCTGCCCGTCGGATCGCGTTCAGAAGGGTCGCTTCGGTGCCTGTCTGATGAAGGAGCCGGCGCTGGTGCGCGACCTGCTCGCCGGGATGCGTGAGGCGACCGACCGGCCGATCACGGTCAAGACCCGTATCGGCGTTGACGATCTGGACGGCGAGGAGTACTTCCAGCACTTCGTCGACACGGTACTCGAGAGCGGTATCGAAACCCTGATCATCCACGCCAGAAAAGCCTGGCTTTCCGGCCTGAGCCCCAAGCAGAACCGGGAGGTACCGCCGCTGGACTATGAGCGCGTGGCTCGGGTCAAGCAGCGTCACCCTGGTCTCGAGGTCATCGTCAACGGCGGCATCACGACCGTCGATCAGGCCAACGGCCATCTCGAGCGGTTCGACGGCGTGATGCTCGGTCGGGCGGCCTATCATCAGCCCTGGACTCTCAAGGAGCTCGGCGATGCGTTGGAGCAGCCGGTCGCCGGTTCGAGGCGCGAGGTCGTCGAGCGGATGGCGGACTACGCCGAGGCCCACCTGTCGCGCGGGGGGCGGCTGCAGCAGATCGGCCGACATATGCTCGGGCTGTTCCACGGCTGCCCGGGTGCCAGAGCCTGGCGCCAGACCCTGAGCCAGAACATGCACTTGCCCGCTGCCGGCCCCGAGCTTCTGATCCAGGCATGCCCCGAAGCGCTCAGAGCCGCCTGATCGTCACCTCAGTCGCCGGACCCTGGTTCGGGTATTTTCCCGGGTTCACAGTCGAGTCTGCGAGGCGTACCATAGCGCGTCCGCGGCGCTGGGTGCCTGCTCGATGATGAGGCTGTTGGCAGGTGCGGCCCTGCAGCCATCGCATTGTCATGAGGAAATATTTCAATGATCGTTCGCCATCCCGACGAATTCCGCACGCAAATCGAAGCCGGGTGGCTGAATCGCGATGCTGCGGCGGTGCCCAAGGCGGTCTTTCTGGTCGAGCCAACCGACTTTCGTCTCAGCGAGCAGGCGGCACGCGATAACGTGTATATGGACTTGAGTGTCCCTGTCGACCCTGCTCGAGCGCTTGACCAGCATCGTCGGCTCAGCGAGAGGATCGCTGCCTGCGGCATTCCCATGGTCCGTTTTCCGGGCCACTCCTCGACGCCGGACGATCTGTTTCCAAACAACGTGTTCGCGACCATTCCGGGACGCAGCATCATCGGGCGCATGCTCCATCCCGAGCGCCAGCGTGAGGCCGAGCGCAAGGATATCCGCCAGTTCTTTACCGATCTTCTCGGCTACGAGGAGGTCGACCTGTCGCAACGTGATCTGGTCGCCGAACTGACCGGCGCTCTGGTCCTCGATCGCGCCCGGCGGGTAGGCTTTTGTGGCCTGAGTCAGCGCGCCACCCCCGAGGGTTGCAAGGCCATGCACAAGGCCTTCGATCTGGCCCTGAGTTTCCAGTTCGATCTCAAGCCCAGTGAATACCACACCAATGTGGTGATGGCCATACTGGCCTCTCGTGCCCTGATCATCAGCCCCGATGCCTTCCTCGACCCGGACGTGCCAAGGGCCATCGCCGAGGCCTACCCGGGCCATGTTCTCGAGATCAGCGCTGAAGAAAAGAAGGCCTTTGCCGGCAACTGCATCGCGCTCAATTTCAAGGACTTGTTCATGAGCAGGACGGCCTACGATGCCCTGCCGGAGGCCAAGATCCGAATGCTGGAGGACTGGAGCTTCGTGGTCCACCCGGTCGAACTCGATGAAATCGAGAAAGCCGGCGGCAGCCTGCGCTGCTGCGTCGCGGAGATTTATTGAAATAAAGGCTCAAGGCTCAAGGCGAAAGGCGAAAGGCGAAAGGCGAAAGGCGAAAGGCGAAAGGCGAAAGGCGAAAGGCG
>CAYTQT010000045.1:0-2559 GCA_964439915.1 uncultured Wenzhouxiangella sp.
CTGGCGCTGCGTGGATCCCGCTCCAGTGCGGCCTCGAAGTAGGCCTGCGCGTCCTGCCAGTTCCCCAGCTTTTGCTCGATCACGCCGCGATTGTTCAGTGCCGGGGTGAATTCCGGGGCCAGCGCCAGCGCCACGCTACTCCACTCCAGCGCCTCCTGGGCTGCGGCCAGGTCTCCGCCCGACAGGATTTCGGCCGCCCGGTTGTTGTAGAAATGAGCCAGTGCCCGATCCAGGCTGACCAGCTCGCCGCGTCGTGCTCGCGACAGGCGCCGCGACAGGATGGGATTGGGCTCGAAATCAACCACGGCGCGGCGCAATTCAGTCTCGACCAGCACGTTGATATGCCCGGTCTCGAACAGGGTCTGCCCGTCCTGCAGCCAGCTGGCAGGAACATAGACTTCGCGCGGATCGGCCTCGATGCCAGCTTCCTCAGCCAGGGCGAGGAACAGCAGGGTGAACGACAGGCAGTTGCCATGACCGGCCGCGTAGGTCTCACCGACAGTCGAAGTCTTCGTGTTGCTGTAGCGAAACCCCAGCCCGTCCGCGGAAAAAATGAAGCGCGCCAGCAGATCGAGCCTGCCATCGGCACCATTTCCCTGGGTGATGACACTGTCGTGGAGACGCTCCAGCAGTTCCTCCGGAACCGCAAGGACCTCTTCGGGTTGTGGCGGCAGATCCATCGCCGCACCGGGCTGCAGGCCGAGCAGGGCGGTGAGCAATATCAGGTGGGATAATCCCATGTGTTCTCCGAAGGGCTGTCATTTTCAGGCGCTCGCATGACAACGCGGCTCAGGCGCCACCGGCATTCGAAACGAACGCGCCTCACCTTGGGACACTATCCCACCACTCGGGTTCCGCTTTCAATAGCGCGACAGGGGACTGCAGTTTCGGAAACGAACAAACTGCAACGATCAGGTGATCAACCCGATCCTTCAGCGATATCGTCCATGAATTTCCGCAGTCAGAGCGTGGCCGCGCGCTTTTCGCGAACCACCGTGGCCTCCGAAATCTCGAGGACCCGTTCTTATTCCGAAAATACACAGCGACCTGATGCCGGTTGTTGGCTCGTTGCCGCGCCACCCATTACCCCGGCAACGCCGGGTCGCCATTGAAATAAATAAAGTGGTGGGCCCTGTAGGACTTGAACCTACGACCTACCGATTATGAGTCGGCTGCTCTAACCAACTGAGCTAAGGGCCCGAAATGGTTGTCCTCAGGACTTCGGGGCTTCGGCGTTGCCGCTGATCTCGGCGATGGGCTTGGGCTCCAGGCCCTGGGCTTCGAGTTCCTGCTTCTTTCGCTCCTGGATGTAGCCCAGGTTGTTCTTGTAGACCTGAGCGACGCGTTCGACCCCACCGGGCGCGAGGAAGCCCTGGTTGCCGGCGGCCATGAAGGTGGCATAGACGCCGGAGGCAGCCATCAGTGCTGCGGAGATCATCTTGATGTCCTGGCCCTCTTCATTGGCCATTTCGTTGGCCAGCTTGATGAAGCGTTCGGTGGCCTTGTTGTGCGCGTCGATCTGTTTCTGCTTGTCGGACATGGATTTGCCTGATTGAATTTCAAAGAGTCGGGGGTCGGGCCGGAACGGCCGCCACACAGGCCTGCAAGAATACCATGCGCCTGGAATGTCTCGGAAGGGCGACGAGCGTGGGAAAAACCAGTCGACGTGCTAATCTTGAAAACCCGTATCTTCGAGATCGTCGTCATGCGCCGTCAGTTTCAGCTACTGGTTGCGTTCCTCCTCGTCACGACTGGCGGGCCGACTCACGGGCATGCGGAATTTCAGCGCTTGTCGGTCAGCGACGGCCTGGCGCAATCATCGATCGCCGGCATGCTGCAGGATCGTGAGGGGTTTCTGTGGTTCGGCACCCAGTACGGCCTGAGTCGATACGACGGCTATCGGTTCCAGAATTTCAGTGCCCGGTCCGACGACTTGGATTCCCTCAGCGACTCGAAGATCTCTGATCTGGCCCTCGCGCGCAATGGTGATCTCTGGGTCGGTACGCGCGATGGCCTGAATCGGTTTGATCCCTTGAGTGGACAAGCGCAGCGTTATTTTCTCGCCCATCAGAACGTCGAGTCCGAGGCCGACAGCCCGATCCGGCACTCAGGGTCGACCGAGATCAGCCAGATCATGGGCGAGACACGCTCCGGCCAGGTCTTCGTTCGGCTCGAAGATCAGATCGCGGTGCTCGAGCCCGAAGCCAGCTCGCTTGAATTATTGCCTTTCGAGATTCCCCTGTCGGAACTCGGTCGGGCCGATATGTGGGGACTGCTCGACTCGAGTGATCGTCTCTGGATCATCAACGATGCGGGTCTCTGGCGTCTGGATCCGACCCACGATGTCCTGCGTCGCATCGACGGTCTGCGGCCGGCACGGAATCGGGCTGTCATGGCCAGCCTGGCAGAAACCGCCGAGGGCCAGATTGCGGTCGTCGTGGAGAGCGGATTGATCCTGTTTCAACCCGAACAGGATCGGGCAAGCCGACTGATCAGCCCGGCCGAATTCGGTTGGACCGATCATTCAATCGACGCGGTCACGGCCAGCGCCAACGGTTC
>CAYTQT010000045.1:2659-25711 GCA_964439915.1 uncultured Wenzhouxiangella sp.
CTGCTCAGCATGCCGTATTCCCTGTTCGTCGATCGCGACCAGACCCTGTGGATCGGCAGTCAGCTCGGTGGTCTGGCCCGTTTGCCCTACCACCTGCGGCGATTCGATCATCTGGTGGATCAGAGCCCTCCAGGCACGCTGCCCTTTGCCGGACAGAACGTGGTCCGTGGGGTGGTCGAGACGCGCATCAACGGTGTCGAGGATGTCTGGCTGGCGCTTGAATCGGCCGGGCTGAGGCAGTACCGACGCCGGGCCAACGGGCAGTACGATCTGCTGCGGGTGTTTCACAGTGAGGCCGATGCGCCCCAACGACTGCCGGGGAACGAAGTCTGGGCGATGGCGCTGGACCCCCGCAGTGACCGGATCTGGATCGGTCAGGATCACCGGCTGGTGATCATCGATGCCCAACGTGGCGAGGTGATCGATGATGACGTCCTGGATTCGGATCCGTCTATTCGTCAGATCACCTCGCTGCTGTTTTCCGAGGACGGCGAACGGCTCTGGGTCGGACACGCTGCCGTCAATGAGTTTCACGTTCAGGCCGATCGCGTCCGCCTGAGCGACTGCCCGAACGGCGCCTTTCTGCCCCGCTTGGGACAGTTCAACCTGCTTGAACTCGACGATGGTCGATTGGTGGTGGGCGGCCGTGACGGATTCTCACTGGTCGACTTTCATGGCGGTCAAAGCTCGATGATCCTGCGCGATCAGACCTTCCTGACGCCCGGTGTGCAGGAAATCTTCGGGCTGGCACGCCATCATGAGGAGGGTTTCTGGATCGGCACCCGGCAGGGCGGTCTGGCGCACGTTGAACTCCGATCGGGGACCGCTGCGCCGGCCCTGAGCTGGTTCGATTCAGCCACCGGCCTGGTCGATGACACGATCTATGCCATCGTGCCGGAGACCAGCGGCCGGCTGTGGCTGAGCAGCAATCAGGGTCTGATGCGATTCGATCCGGAGCGCGGTGACCTTCGTCATTTCACGCCCCCGGACGGGGTCCAGCATTTCGAGTTCAACAACACCGTCGGCCATCGCGGTGTGACGGGGCGAATCTATTTCGGCGGGATCAATGGCGCCAACGCTTTCCAGCCGGGCGACATCCGGATTCTGCAGGAGGCGCCGCGTTTGCGCCTGAGTGAACTTCGAATCAACGGACAGACCCTGGCGACGGTGATGGAAACGCCGAAGGCGATCACTCTCGATCATGACGAAAACGACCTCGAAGTCAGCTTTGTCGGTCTCCACTCGGCCCATCCCGAGCGTCACCGCTATCAGCACCGGCTGGAGGGTCTGGACGAGGACTGGCGCGAAGTCGGTTTTCAGCGCCAGGTTCGCTATGGCGGGCTGCCGGCGGGGGACTATCGGCTGTGGGCGCGTGCCGCCAACAGCGACGGGGTCTGGTCCGAGGATGCTCTGCTCCTGACGGCCAGCATCCGACCGCCCCCCTGGGCGTCGGTCTGGGCCTATATCGCCTACCTGCTGGTCATTCTGGCGGTCATGGCACTGTTCTGGTTCCAGACCCGTCGACGTCAGCACAGGCTCGAAGAAGAGGTCATGCAGCGGACCAGCGAGTTGACCCGCCAGCAGGTTCTGATCCGTCAACAGGCCGAGGAGCTGAAGCGCGCGCTGAAATCAAGAACGGCTTTCTTCGCCAATGTGTCGCACGAGTTCCGTACGCCGCTGACGCTGATCGGCGCCAGTCTTGACGACCTCAATCGCCGGCTTCCAGATGCACCTCCGCTGATTCGGGCCCGCTCCTACCTCGATCGTCTGATTCGCCTCGTCGACCAGCTGCTGAATCTGTCCGAGCTGCAGGCCGAAAAAGTGCATGAGCCCGGGTCGCCCTGGTCGATCAGCTCGGTGCTCGGATTCATGATCCGCTCTTTTGAACCGCTGGCCCGGCAGCGTGGCATTCGTTTCTCATCGCATATCCAGGACCACTGTCTGACTGCCTGTTCACAGCACCATGTAGAACAGGTTGCGCTGAATCTGATCAGCAACGCGCTCAAGTACAGCCCGTCCGGCGAATCGGTGAGCGTGACGCTCCAGGCCGGCCCGGCAGGTCTGTTGCTGTCGGTCGACGACACCGGGCCGGGCATTGACCCAGCGGAGCAGGAGGCCGTGTTCGAGCGCTTCCATCGGGCCGAAGACGCAAGGAACAGCGATCAGGCGGGTGCAGGCATCGGCCTGGCCCTGGTGCGGGAGACCGTCGAGGCACTGGGCGGCACGATCGAGCTGGAGAGTGCCCTGGACCGAGGCAGCAGCTTCCGGGTCACCCTCCCCGGCGAATATGTGCCTGACCTGAGCATTCATTCGATGTCCCTGGATCAGAAGGCGCTGGATCTCGAAGTCTCTCAACTGGTGCCGCTGCCGCCGCCGGCGAATCTGGATCTGACCGCACAGAATGAAGCCTCGGGCCTGCTGTTGATCGTCGAGGACCAGCCGGAAATCCGCTCCTACCTCGCCGAGTCCCTTGGCGATGAATGGCGTGTCATCGAGGCTGCTGACGGGCAACAGGGGCTGCAACGCGCTCGTCAGGATCTGCCTGATCTGGTCCTCAGCGATGTCATGATGCCGGGCATGGACGGCTTCCAGATGCTGGCCAGACTGCGTGATGACCTGGCGACCAGCCATATTCCGGTCCTGCTGCTCACGGCACGCCACGATCGCGACAGCCGCATGAAAGGGCTTATGCTGAGTGCCGATGACTTCCTCGGCAAGCCCTTCGACATCGCCGAGCTGCGGGTTCGCCTGCGGCGCATGCGCGATAATCGAAGGCGCATGCAGCGTTATCTGCTCGATCGCGGTGCCGAGGGAACGGCGCCGGATGCGCCCGGACAGCTGCCCGATCTCAGCGCGCGCGATCTGGCCCTGCTGGAGAGTCTTCAGGACTGGCTCGAACAGGTCCTCGATGACGCCTCGATCACGGTCGACGACATGGCCGCAGCCGTTGCGATGGAAACCCGGACCCTGCAGCGCAAGCTCAGAGCGCTGACCGGGCAGACGCCGAGCGAGTTCATTCGGCATTTCAGGCTGCAGCAGGCGATCGAGCTGCTGCTCAGAACCGATCGCTCCGTCCATGACATTGCCCTGAGCTGCGGCTTTTCCAACCCGCAGAGCTTCAGCCGCGCTTTTTCCCGCGAATACGGGCAGCCGCCGGATCGCTGGCGCAGGAATCGCGGGGCCGCCGATCACTCTCCGAAATGAATGTTCGGCAGCCGTCGGCGACCGGCGCTTTTTCAGGAGAATGGTCAGATTGTCGCGTAATGACACCACCTTGTCGCTCTCTGATACCAGTAAAAACGGGACTTCAGCGTAATCTGTCAGCAACTTGTCGGACGGGCGTGTCCGACTGGCATTGGCAAAGCAAGTCCGTTGGACTCTCGTTAGGGATTCAATGTGTTTGATGGGGTTGAGCCGGTTGTTCCTTCTCGGGATCACCGGCTCTTTTTTTGCGTCATCCATTGAGCCTGGAGTGGCAGGAATGGCGGAACACGCGGCTTGCGGTAGAATCTGATGGCCATCCGACGATACGCGGTCGGATTTTTCTAGCTAGAGCTGAGGCCGATGAATGGGGAATCGCGCTGGGAGTGGTGAGAAGACCGATCCGTACACGCTGCTGGTCGCCACCGATCGCAGCGATACCGGCTCGATGCATGGTGCCTGCCTGGTCGTGATCAGGGGTCCCCGTCTGGGCGCGCGTCTGGATCTGGACAATCTTCCCCTCGTCATCGGTCGCGGCGCCAGCGCGGATTTCCGGATTCCCTCGAGGAGCGTTTCACGTTCGCATTGCCGTGTGTTTGTCCATGACGGTGAGCTTTGGATCGAGGATCTGCGCTCGACCAATCAGACCATGATCAACGCATCTCCCGTGGACCGCCAGCCGCTCAACGATGGCGATCAGCTCAGAATCGGCGATGCGGTCCTGAAGTACCTCGCCGAGGGCAACGCCGAGGTCGCCTTCCTGGAGGAGATGCGCGAAAGCGTGATCCGGGACGAGCTGACCGGGCTGCATAACCGTCGACACCTCATGGCGACCCTCAACGATGTCTTTGCAAGCCATCGTGAACCCGGGACGGCCACGCTCAGCCTGGCGATTCTCGATGTCGATCGTTTCAAGGACATCAATGACCTGATCGGCCACCTGGCCGGTGACGAGGTGCTCAGGCAGCTCGCCGGCGTACTGACCCGGGAAGTGCGCAAGAATGATCTGCTGGCGCGCATCGGCGGTGAGGAATTTGCCATCCTGATGCCCGGCCATTCCCTGGAATCGGCCCAGGCGGCCTGCGAAAGGATTCGGGCCGCCGTCGAGGCGCATGAATTCAGGATCGATGGTCTTGAGGATGCACTGGCCGTGACGGCCAGCATTGGCGTGGCCCAGCGCACCGATGCGATGAAGGAATCGAATGATCTCCTTCGGGTTGCCGACGATCTTCTCTATCGCTCCAAGAATGCAGGAAGGAACCGGGTCTGCGCCTGATTGTTACCGCCGGTCAAGAATCCAACCGACATCCGTTGCTTCCTGCCATTGCCCGCCGTGCAGCAGCGTCGCCATCGGCGGACCGAGCCGGCGGCTCAGTGTTTCGATGTTTTCTTCCTGCACGGGCTGATCAGGGTCGAGCCGGTTGGCGATCCAGCCGCTGAGCTCGAATCCGTCCGCTTCGATCGCCCGGGCGCTGAGCAGCGCGTGGTTGATCGCGCCCAGGCGCAGTCCGACCACCAGAATCACCCGAGCCCGTAGCGCGCGGACCAGATCCGAAGTCATGGCGGATGGCCCCAGGGGCACCATCCAGCCGCCGGCCCCTTCGACGAGACGCAGGTCGGCCTGGTGCGATCGGATGGGTGCCGCCAGGGCCTCGATATCGATGCGGACGCCCTCCCTTTCGGCGGCGATGTGCGGCGCGATGGGCTCCCTCAGAGCGAGCGGATTGACCACCTCGTAGTCAAGCGCTGGATAGGACGCCGCCATCAGGGCCAGCGCGTCCTCGTTGCGCCATTGACCGTCGATTCGTTCGCATCCCGAAGCCACGGGTTTGAAGCACGCAACGCGGTAGCCCGAGCGCCCGGTGAGGTGTCCCAGCGCTGCCGTGACCGTGGTCTTGCCGCAGCTGGTATCGGTGCCGGTAATGAAAAAGGTCGGCGTGCTCATGGTCGTTTCAGGACCTTCAGGCTGGAGACCGGAAAGCTGGCAACCTCGCCCTGACCGTCGCGCACGGGCTGACCGTGTTCGGGGGCCCAGGCCGAGGCGTACACCACCTCCCAGGTGGCCGGGTAGCGGCCGTCGTCGAGACGGAAGGCATCGTACGCGGACAGGGCGGCGCGGAGCCTGGCCGGCGGCATGAGGCCGCGAGCGCGCGTCTGGTCGGCGTGGGTCGCGCCCAGGCCTTTCAGTTCGGCGAGCAGGTCGAGGGGTCTGGCATAGGTCGTGGTGAGCCAGTCGGTATCCAGCACCGGCTCGGCAAAGCCGGCCCGGGTCAGCGCCGTACCGAGACGCTGGACGTCGGTGAAGCGGCCGACATGCGGCGCCGAGTCCACCGTGGCCCAGGCCTGGCGCAGTTCGCTCAGCGTGTCCAGGCCGAAGGTCGTGACCAGCAGCAGGCCGCCGGGCTTCAGCGCCCGACGCAGGCCGGCGAAAACCTGCTCCGGCTGCTCGCACCACTGCAGCATCAGGTTGCAGAACACCAGATCGAGGCTGTCCTCGGCCAGCGGCAGGGCGCAGGCATTGGCCTGGATCATCTCGAAGCGCTTCTTCCACCAGCCGCGACGGCCGCGCGCGTGCTTCAGCATGGCTCCGGACAGGTCGCTGGCGATCAGCCGTGCCCTGGGGAACCGGGCATGCAGGGCCTGGGCCTGGACGCCGGTGCCGCAGCCCAGATCGAGGATGGCTTCGGGCTGGAACTGGAGGCCGTCGAGGCGCTCCATCAGACGCTCCCCGACTTCGCGCTGCAGCGCCGCGTGCGCATCATAGCTGTCGGCAGCGCGCGAGAACTGGCGCTCGATGGCGCGGTCGTCCAGGCTCATGCCGTCACCTCCTCGATGAAGCGCTGCATCCCCTCAGCGACCGCCGAGGCATCGGTCAGGAAGGGCGCATGCGCTGCCCCGGGGATCCTGAGCAGTCGCGCCTGCGGCAGGCGACGGGCCGTGGCCTCGAGCGCTTCGAAGGAGACCAGCCTGTCGCGCCGGCCGCCGATCAGCAGAACGGGCAGATCGATGTGTTCGAGTTGTCCGCTCAGATCCCAGTCCTGGAGAATGCCCAGGCCGGCGCTCAGGGCCTGGTGCCGGGGCAGGCCGTGCTGGAAGGCGATCCGACGCAGCAGCTTGAGGTCGGCCGCAGCGTGTTCCGAGCCATGCACTTCGAGGGCCAGAAAGCGATTGAGGACCTGCTCGGGTCCGGTCTCGAGCTCGCGGGCCAGCTGCCGGACCAGGGCATCGGGCACGCCGTGGGGCCAGTGCGGGCGCTGGGCAAAGCAGGGTGTCGCGGCGATCAGGATCAGGCCGCGAAGGCGGTCGGGCTGGGCCAGCGCCAGCTTGAGGCCGAGCAGACCGCCCAGCGACCAGCCGGCCAGGACACCGCCCCCGGCGGCCTGGCCCAGAGAGTCGACCAGATCGGCCGGGTGCTCCGGCCAGGCCCGGTCGCGATTCTGGCCGTGACCGGGTAGGTCGACCCGGTGCACGTCGCAGTCGCCCAGCCCCTGGATCAGGCGGTCGAAGAGGCCGGAATGCATGGCCCAGCCGTGGACCAGGGAGAGTTTCGGCCCCTTGCCCTGGCGGTCGACGATCAGCGATGCATTGGCCATCGGATACGGGTCCGGTTCGGGATCAGGTGGAACTGACTGCGGTCGTCCTGGCCAGCAGGCCGAGGGTTTCACACAGTCGGTCGATATCTTGGGACGAATGGGCTGCGGACAAGGTCAGGCGCAGCCTTGCGGTCCCCTCGGGGACGGTCGGCGGACGGATCGCCTTGACCAGGAAGCCGGCCCGCGCCAGGGCATCACTCCAGTCCAGCGCGCGCTGGTTGTCGCCCAGCGGAAGGATCTGGATGGCTGTGCCGCTGGCCAGCAGGGGCAGATCGAGCTGGCCGCAGTGACGCCGGAAGCGGCGGATATGCGCGTGCAGACGGAGGCGACGCTCGGGTTCGCGGACCATCCGCTGCAGATTTCCGAGGGTGATCTCGACCAGTGCCGGCGCCAGCGCCGTTGAATAGATCAGGCCGCGAGCGTGGTTTTCCAGGTGCTCGATCAGCGCTCGCTCGCCGGCGACAAAGGCGCCGGCCGCGCCCAGCGCCTTGCCGAAGGTGGCGACATGGACATCGACCCGGTCCGGGGCGAGGCCGCAGTCTTCGAGCAGGCCACGTCCGCTCTTGCCGAGCACGCCGAGGCCGTGGGCATCGTCGATCCAGAGCGCCATGTCCTTGTCGTCGGCCAGCTGGGCGAGTTCCTGCAGGGGCGCACAATCCCCGTCCATGGAAAACACGCTGTCGCTGACCAGCAGCCGGCAGTCCGGCGTCCAGCGCTCGCGTGCGGCCTGCGCATCGCCATGGCGGTATCGCCGGATGCGGGCGTCGGCCAGGCGCAGGCCGTCATTCAGGCTGGCGTGATTGAGGCGATCGGCCAGGGCGCGCTCGCCGCGCTCGCTGAGGGCCTGGCCGACGGCCAGGTTGGCCTGATAGCCGGAGGGAAACAGGCAGCAGGCCTCGAAACCGGTGAATTCACACAAGGCGTCCTCGAGCGAAGAATGCAGGCACGTATGACCGCTGACCAGCGGCGAGGCGCTGGCGCTGGCCGCGGCCGTGACCCGCGCGGCCTGGTGGCCCAGTCCGAGGTAGTCGTTGCTGGAAAAATCGATCATTTCCCGACCGCCACAGCGCACCCGCAGTCCGGGCCCGGCCAGGGTGACCACCTCCCGCGCTCGGTCGCGGCCGGCGGCCCTTCGCTGCCGACGGGCTGTGCCGAGGCGTTCGGCAAGTCCTGTCCTCATGGGCTTCGGGGTCGGGCCGCGCGTCGATCAGTGGCCGGCGGCAAGCCGGTCGCAGGCCGCGGTCTCGGGCGCCCCGGACTGCAGCGTTGCTTTGCCCCGGTTGATACCGAGTCGCTCGAACAATCGGTCGTCGCGCTCGACGTCGGGGTTGCCGGTGGTCAGCAGTTTGTCGCCGTAGAAGATCGAGTTGGCGCCGGCGAGGAAGCACAGGGCCTGCAGCTCGTCGCTCATGTCCTCGCGCCCGGCCGAGAGCCGGACGCGCGAGGCCGGCAGCACGATCCGGGCCACGGCGATGGTGCGTACGAACTCGAGTGGATCGATCGGGTCGGTGCCGTCAAGGGGCGTACCCGGGACCTGGACGAGCTGGTTGATCGGCACTGACTGCGGGTGCTCGGGCAGATTGGCCAGGGCCTGGATCAGTCCGGCGCGATCGGCCCGTGATTCGCCCATGCCGATGATGCCGCCGCAGCAGACCTTCATGCCGCTCTGGCGAACGGCCTCCAGGGTTTGCAGGCGATCGTCGTAGCTTCGCGTCGAGATGATCTCTTCGTAGTACTCGGGCGAGGTATCCAGATTGTGGTTGTAATAGTCCAGGCCGGCATCCCTGAGCCTGCGGGCCTGATCCGGGGTCAGCATGCCCAGAGTCAGGCAGGTCTCGAGACCCTCGTCGCGAACGACCTTCAGCATCTCGATGACCTGGTCGAGCTGGCGGTCCTTGGGGCGCCGCCAGGCCGCTCCCATGCAGAAGCGCTCGGCGCCGGATTCGCGCGCCCTGCGGGCGGCATCGCGCACCACGTGCAGCGGCAGCAGGTCTTCGTCTTCCAGGCCGGTGTTCCAGCGCACCGATTGCGGGCAGTACTTGCAGTCCTCCGGGCAGCGGCCCGTCTTGATCGACAGCAGGGTCGAGACCTGGACCTCGTTTGGATCGAAATGCTGCCGATGCAGGCCCTGGGCCCGATGCAGCAAGTCGGCGAAGGGCAGTTCGAACAGCGCCTCGATCTCGTCGCGGCGCCAGTCGTTGCGAATGCTAAGCTCGGGTGTGGGCATGGGCAGTGGAAGCACATTGGCATGACAAGACGGCAAGTATCCGGATGTCGGCGCGGACTTGTCAACCTGCAGGGACTATTCCAGGTTGACCGCTGGCTGTATCCGCCCGTGTGTCTGGTCTGCGGACTGGCCGGCCGTCCCGGTCTCGACTGCTGCAGGGCTTGCGAATCGGAGCTCGACCGGGTCGAGGCCGGCTGTCAGCGCTGCGGTCTCGAGCTGGTCCATCCGGTACGTCTGTGCGGCCGCTGCACGACCCGCTTGCCTGCCTTCGATGCGGCCTTTTCGGCCTTTGCCTATCGTGGTGCCACCGAAGCCCTGATCCAGCGTTTCAAGTTCGGCGGCGATCTGGCCGCCGGTCGCGTGCTGGCCCAGCTCATGGCCCGGAGTATCGACGATGCTGGCTGGCCGCGACCGCAGCTGATGGTGCCGGTGCCGCTGCACGCCCGTCGCCGCTGGACCCGCGGCTTCAATCAGTCCGAGATGCTCTGCCGCGACCTGAGCCGGCCGCTGCAGACCCTGCCCTGGGCGCCGGTCCTGCGCCGGGCTCGTCCGACCCGGGCTCAGTCCGAGCTGCCGGCCGATCGCCGCCGGGGCAACGTTCGCGGCGCCTTCCGGCTCCATCGCCTGCCGCCCGGCACCCGCCACGTCGCGCTGGTCGACGACGTCATGACGACCGGCTCGACCCTGGACGAATGCGCCAGAGTCCTGAAGCGAGCCGGCGTTGAGCGGGTCGATGTCTGGGTGTTGGCAAGAGCTTGAAAACCCTTCATCTACGTGAACAGCGCGAGGCAAAAGCTTTTTCTTGGCGTTCGTCGCCTCCAAAGGCTTGTATGGTTTTCAGTTGCCGCTCAGGGCCAGGCTCGCAGCAATGCCGGCAAACAGGAACAGGCCGACCCAGTGGTTGCTGAGGAAGGCTCTGAAGCAGGCCTGCGGATCGCGGCTGCGGATCTGCCAGAGCTGATACTGAAAGTGCAGCAGGGTCAGGGCCACGGCGGTGAACCAGGCCGGATGCGGCAGATAGCGCATGCCGATGATCACCAGCAGAGCGGTCATCAGGCCCATCAAGGCGGCCAGTACCGGCAGATCGAATCGACCGAAGGCGATGGCGGTGGATTTCACCCCGGCCTTGAGATCGTCCTCGCGGTCAGCCATGGCGTACTGGGTATCGTAGATGACCGTCCAGATCAGATTGGCGGAAAACACCCACCAGGCCAGCGCAGGGATCTCACCCGCCTCGGCGGCAAAGGCCATTGGAATAGCCCAGGCAAACGCGGTGCCGAGGGCAAGCTGGGGGAAGTGGGTGAAGCGCTTGAAGAAGGGGTAGCTGCCGGCCAGGAGCGCGCCAGCCACAGCCATCAGTACGGTCAGGCGGTTGGTCATCAGGACCAGCAGCAGGGCCAGGGCCAGGAGCGCGAAGAAGAGCAGCAGCGCGTGGCCGGGGCGAATCTCTCCGGCAGCGATTGGACGGCCCCGCGTGCGCTCCACCTGGGGATCGATATCACGATCCGCGTAGTCGTTGATCACACAACCGGCCGCGCGCATGACGACGACGCCGAGAGTGAAGATCAGCAGATTCCTGACACTGGGAACGCCGCCGGCTGCCAGCCACAGTCCCCACCAGGTCGGCCATAGCAACAGCGCGATGCCGATCGGGCGATCGAAGCGCATCAGCCGCAGCCAGGGCCCCAGCCGCCCGGCGAATATCGCCGTCTGCAACCTAAATTCCATCGCAGATCGGGCCTCGGCCTGCGCCTGTCCGTGAACCGTAAACCGTAAAGCGTAAACCGCTGTTTTCCTGAACCCTGAACCCTGAACCCTGAAACCTTCTCACGCTATTCATCCCAGCAGGGAATCTCGCGATGCTGGGCACCCGGCGAGGCGCGGACGATAAAGCGCCAGGGTGAGCGCTCATCGGGGGCGATGCGGTAGTCGATCCAGAACTGAGGAATGGTCTCGCGACGAACCTCCATCTGCGCGTCGAAACCCAGCGAACGAATCCTGGACTGACGCGCGCGTGCATTGTCGACGTTTTCATACAGACCGACCGAAACGCTGTTCTCCATCGCCCCGCTGGTGACGACGTAATAGTCTTCCACGCCGCGCTGTGCCAGTTCGCGACTCAGGCTGGTGGCTTCGGCCCGACTGCTGGCCGGCAGATACACCCACCAGCCGCGATCGGAGTCAGCCGTGGTCTGGCGCGAGCGCTGGGCGCTGGCAAAGGCGCGCAGACGATCTTCTGCCCGCTGCTGGGCGAGCAGAGTTGGCAGCGGACCAATGGTGTAGCAGCGCTCTGCGATCGGGTCGACCGGATCGGCAGACAGCTCGGCTACCAGTTCGAGCCGCGGCAGGGAGGCATCGAGCGGGGGAATGCTGGTGCGCTCGATCTGCGGTTCCGGATCGCCGCCGAGCCAGAACAGGGCCAGGCCCAGGTTCAGGGTCAGCAGGATGAGTGCGGCCCAGCGCCAGATCGGTGCATTCATGGACGCGAACCTGCCAGGGCAAGACCGCGCAGGACCAGATGCGGGTCGTGGTTGACGGGCCGCGCTTGTGCATCGGTGAGCGCAGCGGCAAGTACAGGCGCATCGCCGCCGGTAAGCCAGCATGCAAAGTCGGGCCCGAGGGTAGATTGCAGCTCGGCCAGAGCGCTCTGGATGCCGCCGATCAGCTGAAGCCGGAAGCCTCTGCTGATGGCCTGGGCGCTATCGGTCGCAGGCCCGGAAGCGATCGTGGCCTCGGACACAGGCGTGGGAAGGCGCGGAGCGCTGTGCGCCATGCCAACGCGAAGCATACGCAGGCCGGCCATGATCCAGCCGCCCAGATGGCGGCCCTGTCCATCGACCGCATCCACCGTTACGGCGGTGCCACAGTCAATGATGCAGAGCGCGCGGCGGGTCTGGAGCCATGGCCACTGCAGGGCCAGCCAGCGGTCGGTTCCGAGATCGGGGTAGGCGGCTGCGACGGGCAAATCCAGAGCTCCAGTGGTCACCGTTCGACAGGATACCCCGAGCGCCCTGAATTCGTTGCCCATTCGATCGACCGTCGCGCCATGGCTCTGGGGCGACCAGATCAGAGCGCCGATGGATTCGCGATCGAGGGTCGTGAGCAAGGACCCGGGATCGTCGAGCGCACAGGAGCGGACCGATGAATCCACCAGACGACCATCCTGGCAGCGGCCCCATTTGACCCTGCTATGACCGACGTCGACGACGAGCTCAGCAGCGCCGGACACTGACTTCTCCGCTTCCGATCGCTTCGATGCCACCGATCGCCTCGAGCAGCAGTCGGCCCTGTGAATCCACCCCGCGAGCGATGCCCTCGAGCGGTTCGCGGGCGCGTCCGATCACCTTGACCCTGCGGTCGCGCAGTGCATCCAGCTCGGACCAGCCGGGCTCGAAGGCGGAGAATCCGGTCCGATCCAGCTCGGCGTAGGCGCGGGTGATGGCATTGATCAGATCGGCGTAGAGCGCGTTTCGGTTGGGGTCGATGCCGTGGCGCGCCAGGTCCGTCCAGGGCTGATCGATATGGTCGAACTTGCCCAGGTTCAGGTTGAGCCCGACGCCGGTCACGGCCTCGCAGGGGCCTTCCGCCGAGCCGCTGACCTCGATCAGACAGCCGCCCAGCTTGCGATCGTTGACCCACAGATCGTTTGGCCATTTCAGTTTGGTGGCCTCAAGACCATGGCTTTTCAGGACAGCGGCCACGGCAATGCCGGTGACCAGGCTCAGGGCGGACAGGCCGGTCAGCCCGGATTCGAATCGCCAGGCGATCGACAGATACAGTCCCGCGCCCGGCGGGGACAGCCAGGTGCGCTGGCGTCGACCGCGGCCCTGGGTCTGTGTTTCGGCAATCAGGGCTCGGGGCGGCGGGTGATCGCTGCGCTCCCGGTTCAGGCAGGCGTTGGTGGAATCGACCAGGAAGCGTAGATCAAGCGCGATCGGTGGATCGAGTCGTTGCCGAATGCTGTCCATCGACGGGCGCTGGATCGCGGTGGTGAGCTGATAGCCCTCACCGGATCGCGCCGGAACCTCGAGGCCGAGATCGCGGAGAGCCTCGATATGCTTCCAGATCGCATTGCGGCTCACGCCGAGCGTTCTGGCCAGCTGCTGGCCGCTGTGCGCCCGACCGTCGGCCAGACGGTCGAAGACCTGCTCGAGGGTCTGGTCCATGCTCAGCGACGTTTGATCAGGCGGGCCTTCTCGAAGCGATTCTCGGTCCCTGAGCGCATCCGCGCGAGATTCTCGCGATGGGTGAAGACCAGCGTCACCGCCAGAGCGATGGCCAGGGCGCCGAGTCCGGGGGGCAGGGGATCCGGCCCCAGCAGCCACATGGCCGGCACCAGGCTCAGCCCGGCCAGGATGGTGGCCAGGCCGACAAAACCGGTTCCGATCAGCGTCACCAGCCAGACCGTCAGCAGCGGCAGGAAGCACCAGGGCGCGACGCTCAGCACGACACCGACGGCTGTCCCGGCGCCCTTGCCGCCTCGAAAGCGGAAATACAGCGGCCAGATATGGCCCAGCACTGCGGCAAATCCCGCGACAGCGCCATAGTGCAGGAACTCGGTGCTGCCACCCTCGGCAAACAGCAGCGGCAGGAGGCCCGCGGCGACAAAACCCTTGCCCACGTCGATCAGGACCACGCCCAGAGCGAACGCCCAGCCGACGGTTCGCAGGGCATTGGTGCCGCCGGCATTGCCCGAGCCCATGGCGCGGATGTCGATGCCACGAAATCGTCCCAGCACCAGGCTGCCGGAGATCGATCCCAGCAGGTAACCGCCCAGGGCCATCAGGCTCCACTCAAGCATGGCGTCGCTCCGGCTTGTTCCAGGGCTGAAGTCCGACGACCAGGCTGCCGGGGCCGGCATGTGCGCCAACCGCGGGGCTGGCTTCTTCCAGCCAGCAGGCGTCGACTTCCGGGTGGCCGGCCAGCAGCAGCTCGCGCAGGGCGCGCGCATCCTCGCGCGCGTCGGTGTGGCTGATCATGATGCGATAGCAGACATCACGCTGCATCCTGCGCAGGGTGAAACGGGCGAATCGCTGCACGGCCTTGTTGCGCCCGGCCAGTACCGAGCAGGCCTTGAGCTGGCCATCGGGCGAGGCAGTGAGGACCGGGTTGAGCGAGAGCCTGCGCGAGATCTTTTCCATCCAGGGCTTCAGACGCCCCCCACGCACGCCCCAGGACAGGTCGCGCACCAGCGCAAAGGTCCTGAAATCCCGGATATGGCTCTGCAGCCAGTCGACGATGTCGGCGCGCTCCCAGCCGCGGGCGGCGGCCTCGGCTGCCCACAGCACCATCAGGGCCTGTCCGCTGGCGGCATTGAGGGTGTCGAACACGGCCACCGGCGGATCGCCGCTGGCCTCGTTGTTGATCATCTTTGCTGCGGCCTCGGCGGCCTGCCGGGTGCCGCTGAGCGCCCCGGACAGCTGCACCGAGAGCACGTCCAGGCCGTGCGAGGTCAGCAGTTCGAACTGGCGACGGAAATCGGCGGGCGGTGGCTGGGAGGTCTGCGGCTTCAGATCAGAGCTGGCCAGCTTGGCGTAGAACTCGGCCGGGGTGATGGTCAACTTGTCGAGGAACTCCTCGTTGTCGAAGATCAGGCGAACGGGCACCACGTGAATGCCCAGCCTCTCGACTTCCTCGGCAGGCAGGTCGGCCGCCGAATCGGTCACGATCGCGACCTTTCCGATCTGGTTCATCAGACCGTGCTGGCGGGTCATGTCATCGGCCTTCTGCTGGCGTATCTCGCCAAACTCGTTGCAGACCCGGAACACGTCGCCCGGCGAATCGGTATGGATATGGATGCGGGCCTTGCGTGCACCGCCGGCCACAACCAGCGAGCTGGCATCCATTCCCTCCAGGCGCTCGCGCAGCCCCTTGACGTCAAGGGCCTCACCCTCGAGCAGGCATTCAGTACAGAAACGGTGCTGCTCGGGACCGGCAACCTTGCTGGCAGCAGACTCATGCTGTACCTGGGCAGTACTGCCCCTGGGCAGCGGCGGCACCTTGCCGCTGCGCATATAGCCCCAGATGCCATCGAGCATATCGACAAAGCCCTGGGCACCCGCATCGACGACGCCGGCATCCTTCAGCGCGGCCAGCTGATCAGGGGTGTGAGCCAGCGATCGTCGGGCCCGGTCCAGTCCGTGCCGGAACAGCGTCCGGATATCCGCCTCGCCGTCATCGACCCGCTTGACCAGCTCATCGGCGAAATCCTCGAGCACCGTGGGCAGAGTGCCGGGGACCGGGTTTGACATGGCGGTCCAGGCCGATCGTGCCGCCTCGGCACAGATGATCGACAGCTGTCGGGCATCCAGGGTCTCGGCCTCCCGGCCGGCTTCGCTCAAGCCCTGGAAGTACTGGGCCATGATCGCCCCGGAATTTCCGCGTGCACCGTTGATGGCGGCTTCGGCGATCTGTTCGAGCAACTCCGGCAGTGGGCGCGCATCGTCCTGCGCCAGCACGGAGTGAACGCTGGCCAGGGTAAAGGCCAGGTTGGTGCCGGTGTCGCTGTCGGGCACCGGAAAGACATTGATGCTGTTGATGTAGTCGCGGCGCTTGAGCACGCCGACGATGCCCGTGCGCAGCGCGCGGGACAGCGTTCTGGTATCGACGGTCGTGATCGCGACGGTGGTTTCAGTCATCAATCAGGGCACGTGCCTGCGAGGCCGTGAACGGCCAGGCCAGCTTCTCGCCGGTCTGATCATTGAACAGCACGGGCACCTGGTCACCATAGCGCGCGATCAGATCGAGATCGGTCTCGATATCGACCTTCTCATAGCGGGCGCGCAGGCCGGTTTCGGCCAGCAGCGCTTCGGCTTTGTCGCACAGCCCGCAGTTCGGACGTGAATAGAGAATCAGACTCATGGTCGGGTTACCCCGGGTCACTTGGATCATCGACAAGGCCGCCAAGTATTTCATTGTCGGGTCGATGCGTCCAGTGATGAGCGGGCCGGCCATGCCGACGGCATTGATAGTATGATGCGCGGGTTCGCATGCTGCCAGGCCCCGAGGGGTCAGAAAGAAGCACCGGAAAGGACGACTTCATGGATTCCCTGATTCGCCAGCACTACCTCTCCGATCCATCGGCGCTGCACGCCGAGTTCGACTCGGCCACGCCCTTTCGGCACCTGGTCATGGACGATTTCTTCACCGTCGACTTCGCCGACGAACTCCTGCACGCCTTCCCGCCCTTCGATCACCAGAAGGCCATGAACGAGGACGGCAAGGTGGGCGCCAAATGCGTCCATGAGCAGTTGGGCGAGCTTGGCGAACCCTATCAACGCCTCGACCGTGCGATTCAGACCCGTGAATTCCTGAACTGGCTCGGCCGGCTCACCGGCATCGAGGACCTGCGCTATGACCCCCATTATTTCGGTGGCGGTACGCATGAAAACTGTCATGGACAGGATCTCGATCCACACGTCGATTTCAACAAGCACCCGAAAACCGGCCTCCATCGGCGCCTCAATCTGATCGTTTATCTCAACCAGGAGTGGTCATCCGACTGGGGCGGGGCCATCGAGTTTCACGAAGATCCGCGCCGTCCACCCGAGCAGAACGCGATCACGACCGTGACGCCCGCCTTCAATCGCGCCGTGCTGTTCGAAACCACCCACTGGTCCTGGCACGGGTTCGAGCGAATCGATCTGCCCGGCGGTGACGACGATCCACGCTCGCGCAAATCGGTGGCGCTCTACTTCTACAGCGAAAGCCGGCCGAAAGAGGAGCAGACCAAGCCGCATTCGACGATCTATGTCGAACGGCCGCTGCCGGCGCATATCCGCCCGGGGGCACCGCTTGCCGAGCAGGACTATCAGCGCATTCAGGGTCTGCTTTCGCGTCGCGACCAGCATCTGCAGCGTCTTTATCGCAACATCTCCGACCTTTCGGCCAACGTCGAGGATCTGATCGAGCAGCGCGATCGCGCGATGGCGATGGTCAAGGAGCGGGACGCCGAACTGCAGGTCGTCCACGGCGAGCTGCAGACGAGCCTGCCGCACCGGGCCCGCCGCTGGTTGCGCAGGAAGCTTTCGCGATGAACAGGGACGCCCGGCGCTGCGATCTGTGTCAGCGTGAAGCGCCCTGTCCGCAGTCGGTGGGACGGGTCCGGAACACCCATGGTGGCGCCTTCAGTCAGGACGACTACGATCTAGTCCACTGCCGGGAATGCAATGTGGTTCGTCTGGCGCCGCTGCCGACCGACACCGATCTCGACATTCTCTACCGCCAGAATGATCAGTTCGATGACGATATCTATACGGATGCATCGCGCGTCGAATCGATGCTGGAATACTACGGTCACTGCCTTGATCACCTGGGTCTGATGCCCCGGGATGGAGAGGCGAGTCTCGAGGTCGGCGCAGGCTATGCCTGGGTGTCGCGGGCGATTCGTCAGCGCACGGATGCGGTTCGAACCGTCGCACAGGATGTCACCGACGAGTGTGCCAACCGCACCGAGTGGGTTGATGTGTATCACGTCGGCTCCGTCGACGAATTGGCGGCTGACCAACGGTTTCGTCTGATCTCCCTGACCCACGTGATCGAGCACCTCAAGCATCCGGCCCGGATGCTGCTCGAGCTTTCAGAGCGCCTGCTGCCGGCCGGTCGAATCCTGGTCACGGCACCCCATCGCCCGGAGGGCTGGACGCCGGATTCCGGGGTGGATGTCTGGCTGAATTATTCGTATCTGCATGTCCCGGCGCACATTGCCTATCTCTCGAAGTCCTGGTTTGAAATCACCGCACGGCGCACCGGTCTCAGGCTGGTGCACTGGGACGCCAGCTCCGAGAACGGACAGGCCTTCGAGGCGGTCCTGGAGCTCGACTCGAACGCTGGTCAGGGCTGGTGGGCAAGGCACCGGCGACGGCGAGCCTTCAGATGATCAGTGATGCCCTGGCCGATCTGCCCCCGCTGCTGGAGGCAGAGGTGTGCGTCGCCGGCGGGGGTCCGGCCGGCATGGTGCTGGCCATGGAGCTGGCCGAACGGGGACGATCCGTGCTTCTCCTCGAGGGCGGCGGTACCGACTCGCCGGGCGAGGGTCAGTCGATCTATCAGGGCCAGGTCAGCGGCCGCGACTATCCCCTGCTGGGTTCGAGGCTCCGCTGGCTGGGCGGCACGAGCAACCACTGGGGCGGCTGGGTCAAGCCCTTCGATCCGATCGATTTCGAAGACAAATCCCACTTTCCCATGCCGGGCTGGCCGATCGGGCTCGATGAGCTGGCGCCCTGGTACCGTCGGGCGTCGATGTGGTGCGAACTGGAGTCCGACGACTTTGCTATCGACAGCCTCGAGCCGTCAGAGCGAGCGCGCCTGCTGCCGTTGCCCGAAGGCAGTGGCTTCGAGAATCGCCTGTTCCGCTTCAGTCCCCCGACCCGCTTCGGCCGCCGCTACCGCGATGATCTGGCGCGCAATCCTGCCATCGACTGCCGGCTCAACCTCAACGCCGTTGCGCTGAATCAGAATGCGGACCGGGTGACCGGGCTGGTCGCCAGCACCGTGACCGGGCAGCGATGCGAAGTCCGCGCCAATCACTTCGTGCTGGCCATGGGCGGTATCGAAAACGCCCGGTTCCTGCTCAACCAGGCGCAGGTTCCCGGTAACCAGGCCGATTGGGTGGGCCGTTGCTTCATGGAGCACTACGGCTACTCGCCAGGCGGTCTGCTCAGCTCCAGCGAGCTGGCCTACGAGCGCGGTGCCCTGCCGGGTCGGGACGTGATGCTGGTGCTGGCCAGCGGTCGCGAACTGGTTCAGGAGCACGGTCTGCGCAACAGCTGTCTGCTACTCAACGCCGACGAGCCCGACCCGCTGCTGGGGCCGGCGTACTGGTCCTCCGCGCTGCACAGCGGCGGTCCGGCCGGCATGCGCCGGATCGGCATGATCAACGAGCCACTGCCGCACCCGCAAAGTCGATTGACCCTGATTGATGAGCGTGATCAGCTGGGTATGCGCCGAGTGAACCTGAACTGGCACCTCCCGCCGTCGGAATTCGAGCCGGTCCTGGCCCTGTTCCGGCGCTGGTCGGATATGGTGTCGGCGGCAGGCCTTGGGCGTGTGCGCCAGACCCGATTCGAGCCGACAGCGATGGATGCGCACGTCGGTATCGGCTATCACCACATGGGGACGACGCGCATGTCCGGCAGCCCGGACTTCGGCGTCGTCGACGCCGACGCCCGCTGCTGGGATCGGGACAATCTCTACCTGGCCGGCAGCTCCGTGTTCGCCCACGCCGGCTACTCCAATCCGACCCTGACCATCGTCGCCCTGGCCGCGCGTCTGGCGGAGCATCTGAATGGCCGGCTGGAGTCTTCTGCATGAACCGGCGCCAGTTCAATACCACCCTGGGCGGCAGCCTGGTCGCCCTGCAGCTGGCCTGGCTGGGTGGCTGTGATCGCGCTCAGGTGACGCCGGCGCTGGGCATCGACATCACCCACCCCGACGCCAGGGCGGCCCTCGATGCGGCCGCACGGGATCTGTCGGGAATCGATTTCCTCGGGCCGGTCTGCGACCGGCGGCTCGGCGTCGAGGACCCACTCGGAGCGCTGTTCTCCCGTATCGACGCCGAAGGCGGACCATTGCTCGATGCGCTGCGCGATCGGATGTCGCGCGATTTCGGGACCGATGATGTGATCGAGGTTGATGGTTGGCGTCTCAGCTACAGTGAATGCCTGCTGATGGCCGGCGCGGCCCGTCTCCAGGGCCTGAGCGAGCCCCGGCTGGCCGAACACGGCGCACTTCGCGAGGAGCAGTTCATCACCATTGAGCGCTGGGGGCCGGACCGCACCATCGAGGGCGAGATCTTCAACCCGATCGGTAACGGTCGCGGGGGGTTCTGGCTTCGTGTCGACGGAGAAGTGAACGGCGCCATGCGCCTGGAGCTCGATGGCACTGAGCTGGCCACCCACTTTCAACCCGGGGTGATCACGGCCAGCCTGGAGCCGGACTACATGGACCAGGTGATCGCTCGCCCCGGCGCCTACGAGCTGGCCCTGATCGACAGGTCACGCCAGCTTCGCCAGAGCGTCGGGGTGCTGACCGTGCTTGAGCGCCCACCGGCGGCGATTCTGATCGACGGTGCGACCTCGACCGTCTTCTGTGAAGTCGGGCAATGGGGGCCGGATATGGCCGTGGCGGGCGAGGCCTTCAATCGTCAGCCGGATGGTGCCGCGGGGTTCTGGGTTCACGTCGGCTGCGCGCCGCCCGAGGCCTTTCTCGAACTCGATGGCGTCGCGCTGCCGACCACGATCCAGCCCGGAATCGCGACCGCCCGGGTCGAGCACTTCGCCACGCTGACCCGAGGGGAGCATCCCCTCGATCTTGTCGACCCGGTCAGCGGCGAGCGACTGAGAGTGGGCGAGCTCACCATCCAGTAACGCCGCCTGGCCCCTCTGGCGAGTGCATCGATCGGGTCGCAACGAGAGTCTGGCCAGTTCGTGCCGCAAACCGCATAATGGCGAGCGGAACTCACGAACAGTGATTGCACTCACAGGACATCATGGCCGTCAGTATTTTCGACCTGTTCAAGATCGGGATCGGACCGTCGAGCTCGCATACGGTCGGTCCGATGCGGGCCTCGGCCATCTTTCTCGAGCGTCTGAAGGGTGCCGGAGCCCTTGATCGCACGGCGCGCCTGCGCGTGGATCTGTTCGGGTCGCTCGGTCACACCGGCCGCGGCCACGGTACCGATCGGGCGGTCCTGCTGGGCCTCGAGGGCCAGCTTCCGGACCAGATCGACCCGGATCACATCGGCCCGCGGATGGACGAGATCGGCAGAACGGGCCGATTGAAGCTTGCCGGCAGCCAGGAGATTCCGATCGACCTGCGCAAGGATCTGATCTTCCACAAGCGCCAGACCCTGCCCTTTCATCCCAACGGTATGCGCTTCAGCGCTTTCGATGCCGATGAGACACTGCTCCTGGCGCGCGATTATTACTCGGTGGGCGGCGGCTTCGTGGTCAATTCCGACGATGCGGCGGCCGATCGCATCATGCCCGATTCCACGCCGCTGACCTATCCCTTCTCCAGCGGCGATGAACTGCTTGCCATCTGCGACGATCAGGGCCTGCGGATCTCCGATGTCATGCTGGCCAACGAGCAGGCGTGGCGCAGCGCCGAAGAGGTGCGGTCAGGTGTCCTGACCCTGTGGCAGGCGATGAAGGACTGCGTGCAGCGCGGCCTGGAACAGACCGGTCATCTGCCGGGTGGTCTGAAAGTACTGCGGCGCGCCCCGACCCTGTATCGCAAGCTCAGGCACCGCGCCGAAAAGGACAATCTCGATCAGCTCGACTGGATCAACCTCTACGCCCTGGCCGTCAATGAGGAAAATGCCGCCGGCGGCCGGGTCGTCACCGCGCCGACCAACGGCGCGGCGGGCATCATTCCATCCGTGCTTCACTATTACCGTCGCTTCGTCGCCGGTGCCGACGAGGACGGCGTGGTGGAGTTCATGCTCACGGCCGGCGCCATCGGCCTGCTGTACAAGGAGAACGCCTCGATCTCGGGGGCCGAAGTCGGCTGTCAGGGCGAGGTCGGCGTGGCCTGTTCGATGGCCGCCGGTGGTCTGACCGCAGCCCTCGGCGGCAGCATGAGCCAGGTCGAGAACGCCGCCGAGATCGGCATGGAGCACAATCTGGGCCTGACCTGCGACCCCGTCGGGGGCCTGGTCCAGATTCCCTGCATCGAGCGCAACGCCATGGGTGCGGTCAAGGCGGTCAACGCCACTCGCATGGCGATGGCCGGTGACGGCAAGCACCGGGTCAGCCTGGACAAGGTCATCAGGACCATGCGCGATACCGGCCGCGACATGAAGACCAAGTACAAGGAAACCTCCCGCGGCGGCCTGGCCGTCAACGTGATCGAATGTTGAAGAGGAAGGGTTCAGGGTTCAGGTTTCAGGTTTCAGGGGGGGTGCTGCTCGGGTTGATTCTGGTCGGGCTGGCGCACCCTGTGCTGGCGCAGACCATCTATTCCTGGACCGACGAGAACGGGATTACCCATTTCACCGACCAGCGCCCGGTCGTCGAGCAGGAGGTGACCGTCCAGCGGGCCATTGCCCGGCCCGAGGCGATGATGGAGATCGTCAAGACGGGCACGGCCTCCGAGCCGGTCTGGAAGTTCAGTAACCGCACTCAGGGTCCGCTGGCGGTGCGGGTCTGGCTGGAAGACGACGAGAATGTGGTCAGCTATCCCGCGCTGCCGGGCAATTTCGTGCTGCCGGGAGGCGCCAGCCGCGAGTTGGTGACGATCGGCGCCTATGATCGACGCAAGAGCTGGCGCTATCAGATTCGTGCCGAGTCGCTGCCCGGCGACCCCGCCGGTCAGCACCGGCCCGCGAACGCCTACCGCCCGCCGTTCGCCCGCAACCAGGAGTTCCGGATTGGCCAGGCCTTCGGTGGCACCTTCAGTCATACCGCCCCTGATGCTCGCTATGCAGTGGATATCTCGATGCCGGTCGGCACACCCATCCATGCCGCTCGCGAGGGCGTGGTCATGGACATCGCGCGCTGGTTTTCAGGAGCCGGAACCGACATCAAACGCGACGGGCCGCGCGCCAATTTCGTGCGCATCCTGCACGAGGACGGCAGCATGGCCGTCTACGCCCACCTCGACTACGAGGGGGTCATGGTCCATCCGGGTCAGCGGGTCCGGCGCGGTCAGCTGATCGGCCGCTCGGGCAACACGGGCTTCTCCACGGGACCGCACCTGCACTTCGTCATCCAGCTCAACCGCGACATGAAGCTGGTTTCCGTCCCCTTCGAATTCACCGGCCCCGAAGGCCAGTCCTTGACCCCCGGTCAAGGCATGCAGATCAAAGTCCACGAGTCCCAGTGACCGCCATCCCTCCCCCCACGGACCCGTTCACCCTTTGACCCTTTGACCCTTTGACCCTTTGATCCTTTTTCCTTTTTCCTTTTTCCTTTTTCCTTTTTCCTTTTTCCTTTTTCCTTGTTCCTTGTTCCTTGTTCCTTGTTCCTTTTTCCTTGTTCCTTGTTCCTTGTTCCTTGCCCCTGAGCCCTGAGCCCTGAACCCTGAACCCTG
>CAYTQT010000046.1:0-1633 GCA_964439915.1 uncultured Wenzhouxiangella sp.
TCAAGGCTCAAGGCTCAAGGCTCAAGGCTCAAGGCTCAAGGCTCAAGGCTCAAGGTTCAAGGTTCAGGGTTCGGGGTTCAGGTCGGACAGGGCCTGGGCGAAGGCCTTGATCTGGTCGGGTTCTGTGCACCAGGAACAGACCAGTCTTCCGACATCGGTGTAGCCGGGCCAGAGGTGGAATTCGAAGCCCTGGGCCTTGAGCGCCTGCAGGACCTCGGGCGCGGCCTGGATGAAGACTTCGTTGGCCTCGACCGGCCACTTCAGCGATGCAATCGGACTGGCCTCGATCACCGCACTCAGCTCGGCCGCGCGACCGTTGGCGCTGCGGGCCAGATCGAGGGCGAGATCGTCATCGAGCATCGCCAGGATCTGGACCGAGACATAGCGCATCTTCGACAGCAGATGACCCCCGCGCTTGCGGCGCCGCTCGAGACCCTCAAGCCATTCCGGATGGCCGAAGACGACCAGCGCCTCGGCGTTGAGCGCGCCGTTCTTGGTCAGGCCCAGGCTGAGCACGTCCACCCCGGCCTGCCAGGTCATCTCTGCCGGCGTCACATCCAGCCAGGTCAGTGCGTTGGCGAAACGCGCCCCATCCATGTGCAGGGGCAGGCCGCGTTCATGGGCCACCTCGGCGATGGCGCGGATCTGTTCGGGTCGATAGCAGGTGCCGCATTCGGTGGCCTGGGTGATCGAGACCACCGAGGGCTTGACGTTGTGCACGCCGTGCACGCCGGCTGAGTCGATCGCCTTCGCCAGCACCTCGGGATCGAGGCGGGCATGGTCACCGGCCAGGGGCATCAGCTTGGCTCCGGCGGTGTAGAACTCCGGCGCACCACCCTCGTCATTGTGGATGTGGGCTGCCTGATGACACATCACCGCGCCCCAGGGCGGAATGATCTCGGCCAGGGCAATGCAGTTGGCCGCCGTTCCCGTGGAAATCGGCAGCACCTGACAGTCGGTGCCGAACCAGTCCGACAGGCGGGCGTTCAGCTCACGGCTGTAGCGATCGTCCGAGTAGGCAGTCGCGTAGTCCGCATTCGCCTCCAGCAGGGCGTCCATGATGCGCGGATGCGCCGGGGCTTCGTTATCGCTTTTGAAGTTCATGCCTGAACAATAGGTGATGTGGACGGGACCGAGATTGTAACGCCTCAGCAATCATGAACCGGGGCTGTCAGGGGGCGTCCTCGAAGCGATCGCCGAAGATCTCATTGAGATTCACGAAAGGCGATTCGGGCAGTTCAAGGTCCTGCTCGCAGTTGAGCGAAGTCGACAGCGTGAAGCGATCAAGGGCGTGGAAGCTCGATCGCGCCGAGACGCGAATCGCGTACAGACCCGGCGCGTCGAAGCGGGCAAAAATCTGGTGCGCATCGTTGTCGCTCGTGCGCGTCGAGAAGGTCCAGTCGGTGGTGCCGCTGGAATAGACCTTGAACCAGCCGTCGCGACCCGAGCCCTCGGGAACCCCGCCCTCGCAGTCGTTCTCCTGCGGATCGAACTCTTTCGGGCACACCACATTCCCGTTGCTCTTGCGCCCGAAGAAGGCCGTCGAGTCGATCTTCAGCCAGCTGTCGTTGTGGTCGGTCGGGGACGTGCCGTTGCTGACCTGAGAGCGCCAACAGAAGCGATATTCGCCGGG
>CAYTQT010000046.1:1733-16124 GCA_964439915.1 uncultured Wenzhouxiangella sp.
GACGGATCGGACCTCATGCCTCAGCGCCGGGGCAGACGACGGCGACCGTGCCGTCCGCGCGTTCTTCGAATCGCATGGGGTCACAGCTTGTGGCCCGGAAGTAGCCACGCATGTCGGCGCCCAGGCGCTCCAGCATGGGTATCAATGACCCAAGGAGCGGCGGCGGACTCAGCTCGATCGCGGGCAACTCCGTAAGATATTTGGGAATGACCCGCCGTGAGGTGACGCCTTCAGGAAATATCGCGCTGCCCATCGACAACTCCAGGTCGGCGTAGATGGAACCGCTGGTAGCGTTGAGATCATTCAGGTCTCCCCGCACCTGAGTGCCGTCGGGGAAAGTAAATCGGAACATGCTCTGGCGGGCAATGTAATTGGACTGCGAAATCAGGTAGCGGGCAATGGTCTCCACTCGGTCGCTGAGACCAGCGGACTGTTCTTCCCAGATCGTTTGGTAATGCTCGCCGAGAATATTCTCGAACGATCGCTGCTGCAATGAGGAGTATCCCTCACTGCCGATAAGGTCCATCACCGATTGGTAGCGCCAGGATTGGCCGCTGAAGTCGATGTGAAAAATCTCACCAAGAAAACCCCGCGCGGCCTCATGGGCGGCTTCGATATCTCTCATGACTTCGGCATCGCCGCCCGCCGGCTCGGCATGGCGACGGAGAGACCCAAGCAGGATCATTGGGGTGAAGAATCCGGCCGGCTCCGATAGGTCCGGGAGGTCGTCGAAACTGACGCCTCCCAGGTCATACCAGGTCTGGACATCGAAGAAACGCGTCTCGCCGCGCCAGGACTCGATCACGTACATTGGGTAGACCACTACGCTCTGATCGTGCGGCGCCCAGTACGGCGCGCTCTGCTCGGCGTAGTAGGCGAAGGAAGCATCAGACCGGCAGTCAAGGCACACGGTCAGCGGCGGCGCGGCGGGCTCGGCAGACGCCTGGAGGGAGACCAAAATCGCCAAAGCAAGCACCAACGCAGGTAGATTTGATGCCCTCACAAGAAAAAGGAGAAGGCACCGACCATTCAATTGCATTGGTCCGAGACTCGATACTATCAATCGCTGACGCATTGCGCCTGAGCGAGTTGATCATCGATGAAGACTAACGCCATTCGGGCGCAACTCCCTGCACCAGCAAAAGCGCCGGTATTGATTCCGAGTGTGTTCGCAAGGTCAATAATATCGTTGAACAATTCCGGTTCTTCGAAGATCTCACCCCTGAATTGCCCAGGAGTTACTGGGATGGGTTGGAAGTTAGAGAACGCCGCCGAATTTTGATCGATTTCAAACTCATAAATTACACTGCCATCGAATTGAGTGTGCACGGCCTTCACCTTGATTAGTATTGATGTTCCATCAGGGAAAACCATAAGGCGCGCCGTACCGGGGCTCAGGTACTCTCCACTTCCAATTAATCTGTCCGCTACACGTTTTGCAAGCTCTATTGCTCCGGCTTTCGCTATTGCAACGACATTGTCATTGTGAATTCGGAGGGCGATCTCAAGCCTTCGCCTGTCCTGGCCGGCCTCCGAATCGTATGGCCCAATAAGGTCGATTGCTGAATCCGGTGCATTAGGAATGTCCCGAGAATCGACGGTTGAGGCGATTTCAATAGCGATTGCCTGCGCAATCTGGTGTCCCGTTTGGATCGCCGCGAACATCGAAGGATCTCCAGGCCGCTGTATCGCCAGCTTCTGAAGGCCACCTTGAATCATTGATGCTCCGGAGACTAAGTCACCATCGGTCCCATCTGGCACAGAATGCGGATTCATGTCGCCCCAGTCGTACCAGACGTTGACGTCGTAGAAACGAATCTGATCCGAGTTCGGATTGATCACATACATTGGATACACAACGACGGTCCCGTTGCCCGGCGCACCGTTGGGCGCGGCCTGCTCTGCAGCGGATGCAAAGGACGCATCGGACTGACAATAGTCGCAGACTGTAATCGGGGGAACGCCAGTGCTACCCGAGGCGAATAAAGGGAAGGCCGTAAGCCAGCACAGCAAGAGCGTTCGAGAAAACGCCTCAATGTGAGCCGGGGAACAAATATCCTTACATGATCTTTTGAAGTATTTCATAACGAAACTCTCCAATCGATTACCCCTCGAAATTCTCAGTATATGCAAATAGCATTATATGTCAATGTTAATAATGCGGATTTTTATTTTCAGCGTTTTTGAGTATTTGGTCACTCGACCCGTCTTTCCTCCTGTGACTAATAAAATGGGCCTTGGTTGCTAGAGGCTTCGAATCGTGTGGTTTGATACGAATGAAAGCAGCGCTGAACCACCAAGGATCGCGTCCTAACTATGCTGCAGGATCGAGCGGCAGCCCACACCGTTCGCATCACCGATCTGCGAAAATGCAACCATGTCGACGGAACCCATAGACCCCTCGAAAGTCCTCCAGCGCGACCTGCCCTGGCTGCAGCGTCGGCGCAAGCAGCTGCTTCGCTTTCGCGGGCCGGAGGGCAAGCGCGAGAAGCTCCTGAGCGACTATCAGTCGCGCCTTGAATCGTCGCTGAGCCAGCGCCGGGCGCGCGCCGAGCAGGTGCCTTTGGTGCAACCAGCGCCCGAGCTGCCGATCAGCGAGCGTGAGGACGAGCTGGTCGAGGCGATCGAAAAGCATCAGGTCATCATCGTCGCCGGCGAAACCGGCTCGGGCAAGTCGACCCGGCTGCCGCAGATCTGCCTGCGCGCCGGTCGCGGCCAGCGCGGGCTGATCGGCTGTACCCAGCCGCGGCGCATCGCTGCACGCTCGGTGGCTCGTCGGGTCAGCGAGGAACTGAAATCGGAGCTGGGTGGTGTGGTCGGATTTCAGGTCCGCTTCAATGAGCGGGTGTCCGATCAGAGCTGGATCAAGTTCATGACCGACGGCATCGCGCTGGCCGAGGTCCATCACGACCGCCGCCTGGATCGCTACGACACGCTGATCATCGACGAGGCTCACGAACGTAGCCTGAATATCGACTTCCTGCTCGGCTATCTCAAGAAGCTGCTGCCGCGACGACCGGATCTGAAGGTGATCATCACCTCGGCCACCATCGACACGGAGCGCTTTTCCGAGCACTTCAGCCAGGCACCGGTGATCCAGGTAGAAGGCCGGGGCTATCCGGTCGATATCGAGTATCAGGCATCGCGCGAGGGTGAGGACCTGCCTGCCCAGGTCGCCCGGGCCGTCGATCGGGCGACCCGGATCGATGCCCAGGGGGACATGCTGGTGTTCCTCCCCGGCGAGCGCGAGATCTTTCAGGTGGCGCGCGCGCTGCGCCGAAAGAATCTGCCCCACACCGAGGTCCTGCCGCTCTATGCCCGCCTGCCGTCGGCCAGCCAGGACCGGATCTTCCGCCCAGGCACCGGGCGGCGGATCGTCCTGGCGACCAATGTGGCCGAAACCTCGTTGACTGTACCCGGCATTCGCTTCGTGATCGACTCGGGTCTGGCCCGGATTTCACGCTACGCGGCGCATTCCCGCGTGCTCCGCCTGCCGATCGAGCCGGTCTCGCAGGCCGCCTGCAATCAGCGCGCCGGCCGCTGCGGACGGATCGGGCCCGGGGTCTGCATCCGCCTGTTCGACGAGGACGACTTCGAGCGTCGACCCGATTTCACTGAACCCGAAATCCAGCGCGCGGGACTGGTCGGCGTGGTGCTCGAGATGCTGGCGCTCGGTCTGGGCGACCCGGAGGACTTCCCGTTCATCGATCCGCCACCGCGACGGCTGCTGGGCGAGGCCTGGCAGACGCTGCAGGAACTGCAGGCCATCGACGAGGGGCGTCGGCTGACCCGAATCGGTCAGCAGCTGGCCAGACTGCCGGTCGACGCCCGCCACGGCCGGGTGCTGATCGAAGCCCATCAGCGCGCCTGCCTGGCCGATGTGCTGGTGCTGATGGCCGCCCTCAGCCTGCCCGACGTGCGCGAGCGGCCGATCGATCAGCAGCAGGCCGCTGATCAAGCCCATCAGCAGTTCAGGGTGCCAGGCTCGGATTTCCTGACCCTGCTCAAGCTGTGGCGCTGGTGGCAGGATGTGCGCAAGCAGAACAGCCGAAGCC
The DNA here is from genome assembly GCA_964439915.1 of uncultured Wenzhouxiangella sp. Taxonomy (GTDB): domain Bacteria; phylum Pseudomonadota; class Gammaproteobacteria; order Xanthomonadales; family Wenzhouxiangellaceae; genus Wenzhouxiangella. Next base: position 5,789 of record CAYTQT010000046.1, read on the forward strand.
AGGCCGACCGGCTGGCCCGCAAGCATTTCCTGAGCGTGTCCCGGCTGCACGAATGGGGCCAGCTCCACGGCCAGCTGGCCCAGATCGCCCGCGACGAGCGCTGGCCGCTGAAACACGCAGGATCGGATGGCGAAGACAGCATTCACCGCAGCCTGCTCAGTGGCCTGCTGGGGATGATCGGCCAGCATCAGGAAAAGGGCGAGTATCAGGGCGCGCGCGGGCACAAGTTCAGGATTTTCCCGGGCTCGGTCCTGGGCCAGCGCAACCCGGCCTGGCTGATGGCCGGCGAACTGGTCGAGACCGGCCGGACCTATGCCCGTATGGTCGCCCCGATCGAGCCGGCCTGGCTCGAGCAACAGGGCGCCCATCTGGTCAAGCGGCGCGTGTTCGACTCGTACTGGGACCGCCGCTCCGGCCGCGTGATGGGCTTTGAGCAGATCAGCCTGCACGGCCTGATCCTGGTCGAGAAGCGCCGCACCCACTACGGGCCGCACGACCCGGCGACCGCGCGGCAGATCTTCATCCGCCACGCCCTGGTCCGTGGAGAAATGCACCATCGGGCAGAGTTCCTGCAACGGAACCGCGCCCTCAAGGCCGAGCTGGCGGGCCACGAGCACCGGCGAAGACGCCGCGACGTGCTCGCCGCCGAGGCCGAGCTGGAGCATTTCTTCGACCAGCGCATCCCGACGGATGTCTTCACCACCAAGGCCTTTGCCGCCTGGCACGACAAGCTTGGCCAGAAGGACCGTGATCAGCTGCTCTACGATCGCGCCACGCTGCTACGTGATGACGCCGAACTGGCCGAGCGCCATGCCTTTCCCGCTCACCTGCGGATCGGGCGCGAGGATTTCCCTCTCAGCTATCGCTTCGAGCCCGGCGAGGCGGACGACGGAGTCACCCTCAGATGCCCGCTGCACCTGCTCAATCAGCTTGGGTCCGAGCGCCTGAGCTGGCTGGTTCCCGGACTGCAGCGCGACAAGATCGCCGAGCTGATCGGCAGCCTGCCGAAGTCCCTGCGTCGGGCGCTGGTGCCGATCAAGGAGTTTGCACAGGCCGCTCACGAGGCGCTCGAGGCCCGCGAGCGCCATCCCGGTGAGTCGCTGGAAACCGCCCTGGCACGCGAGCTGGCCCGCATGAGCGGACTAGACATCAGCGCCGAGAATTTCCAGCTGGAAAAACTGCCGCCCCACCTGTGGATCCGCGTCCAGTTGTTCGATGAGGCAGGCAAGGAGCTGGGTGCCAGCCGCAGGGTCGAGGACCTGACGAAGCGCTTCGCTCAGCGCGCCCGTGAGGAATTCATGGCGCTGCAGGCCGACCAGTGGCAGCGCGACGGCCTCAAGCTCCACGAACTGCCCGAACTGCCCGAGGTGATCCGCACCCGCGGTGGACATCAGGCCTGGCCGGCCTTTGTCGACCAGGGCCAGCGCGTCGGGGTTCGGGTCTTCGATCGGCCCACGGATGCCCGCACCGCCCATCGCGAGGGCATCGCCGTGCTCCTGCGCCAGGCGCTGAGCGACAAATGGAAATACCTGCGCAAGCACACCGGGCTGTCCCAGGCCGCGCAGATCGCCTGGACCCGAATCGAGGATGTCGGCGCCTTAACCGAGCGCCTGCGCAACATGGCCCTGTACGATTTTCTCGATTCGGCCTGGTCGATTCGCGACCGCAGCGCCCTCGACCGGCAGATCGAAGGCATCAGGAAGGATCTGCTTGCCCGCTATCAGTCCCTCAGCAGCATCCTCGACGGCTGTCTGGTCCGCTGGCATGAACTGAGCCGGCATATCGAGAGCCTGGCCGAGGCCGTGCCCAATGCCTATCTGGACCTGCGCTCACAGCTCGACGATCTGATGTACGCCGGTTTTATCGACGACATCAGCGCCGATCGTCTCGAGGACTACCCGCGCTACCTTGATGCGATCGCCCAGCGCCTCGAAGTCATTGAATACGACCCCAGGCGCGATCATGACCGGATGCAGGGGGTGCGACCATTCTGGGAGCGCTATCTGGAGCATCTGGAGCAGGGTTTCTCCTACACTCAGGCGCTGGATGGGTACCGGTGGTTGCTCGAAGAGTATCGCGTTCAGGTATTCGCCCAAAAACTGGGAACGCGTCACAAGGTCTCGCCGGAGCGCCTCGAACGCACTTGGGAACAGGTGGTCAAAAGCCGGGAAAATTGAACTACAACCCCAATAATCCGTCCTAAACTGATTGTATTAACATAACTTTTATGCTTTTAAATGTTTTTGAAACATGCCGAGCCGGTAAACTATTGGCTCTACGGAATTTCGGAAAGCTAGACGACGTGGGACTGAAACCAAACAAATTGATTCTGGCGCTTTGCGCGCTCAGCCTGAGCGCTGGATCGCTGGTGGCACAAACCAACGACACTGACGCACTGTCGGTGCCTTCGTATTTGCTGCAGGGTGAAATCAGCGCGCTGAACCTGTCGATCAACGACGAAAAATCGTTCAGCATCCTTTCTCCACCTGATTTCAACTACGACTCGGGAACGGGCGGAATCGACTTCAACATTCTGGGACCCCTGTTCTGCTTCGCTTCCATCGATGCGCCGATCAACCCTGCCCTGCTGCTGACGCTGGTCGACGCCAACGGCGATACGGTCGTCGACATGCTCGGGCTTGAAGATTTTCTTCAGTACCGTCTTGCACTTAACGAAATCGCCGTCAGCATTCCGCAAACCGGCGCCTGCTTCTACGAGACCGAAGCCGGCTTCGGCGTCGATGGCCTGTCACGCCCACCGGTATCGGCCGACGGAGACATCATTTTTGCCGATCGGTTCATCGCCTCTAGCCAGCTTGCGGTGGAATTCATCGACGTTCCTGCCTTTGTCCGGCCCAATGAGTCGATCAATTACCAGATCGAGATCAGCAACTCGGGCACCCTGCCCGCCAGTGCAGTCGGCTTTCAGGAACTCTACCCCCGAAATGTGACGCTGTATCCGGATGGCCAGCTGCAGGGAGGCTTTTACAACTGTCAAGCCTTCGGCGGCGCGAGCTGCGCTGATGCTGCCCCGATCCTTGGCGATCCGTCGATCCGCGGCAAGGATATCGTCATTCCAGCCGGTGGCATGATTCGCTTCGATGTGACCCGACAGGTATTCAGTGCCTCCGTGATTGGTGGCGAGATCGATCTCTACGCAGGCGCCATCGATCGGAGTGCGCTGGATCTGGATAGCTGGGACTCTGCCACCGCGACCATGACCGTGATCGGTGAGGGCCAGACCATCGCCGCCACCTTCGAGAACAAGTCCCCGCCGGTGGCAGACGGTGTTGACCAGGCCCTGATCCGCGTCACGGCGCTGGACGAGTTCAAGAACCCCACCCCGGATGTGTCCGTCCAGGTCAGCGATCCCGATGGCCTCAACTTCATCAGCAGCAGCGGCGTGACCGGTGCAGACGGAAGCTTCGTGTTCCTGGCCCGGACAATCGGCGCTGAGGCCGCTGGCGGCTACCTTCCGACTTTCCTCGCACCCGACATCGGGGCCAGCGGGGTCAGCACGGAGGTGTCGGTCGAATTCGTTGCCGGAACGCCGACAAGTTTCAGCGCGTTTACCGTCACGGACAACCGCACCGCTGACGGCCAGGATGCCGGAGTGATCGAGGTCAGCGTCTTCGATGCCTTCAGCAACCCGGTGGAAAACGCCGAGGTCACGGTCCAGGACGACGATGGCCTGGATTTCGCTGCTACCAGCGTCGCGACCGACGAGTTCGGCGTGGCGGCGTTTCAGATGACGACCACGACCAGCGGCAGCTACACTCCCGTGTTTGCCCAGACGAGCATTGGTGACACCACCTCGAGCAGCATCACATTCGAGGCGGGCAGCCCGAGCAATCTGGCCTTCCTGGTCCAGCCCAGCGATGTCACTGCCGGTCAGGCCATCAGCCCGGCCGTGGTGCTTGAAGTTGTCGATCAGTTCGGTAATCGGGTGGTGACCGACAACAGTTCGACCGTCACGACCCAGCTTCGCCAGAACGGCGTCGGACAGGCATTCTTCCAGGATGTGACCGCGATCGAGGGCATCGTTACGCTGTCCGATCTGATCATTCAGAATCCGGGAACCGGATACGACCTGCGCGTATTCAGCGACTATCCGACCGTCACCAGCGGCACCTTCGAAGTCTTCCCTATTCCCCAGGACTGATCAGGGTCAGGGAACCTGCTTCGGGTATTCAGCGCAAAAGGCCTGCCGGATTCGGCAGGCCTTTTGCTATCCGAGCTCCGAACAGCCAAGTACAATGCCTGTCATGCGCAATAGCCCGCCATCGAAGGCCATCGCCAGGTGGCTGGACGATTACCGTTCAGCCAGCCAGACTCGCTCGGCTGACATCGAACTCGCCCTCGAGCACCTGGGTGAGGATGGAGCGGATGACGAGACCCTGGAACTTATCCTGCAGGCGCTCCATGGCCTTGATCAGCTCTCACCCGACCCTGAAACAGTTGCCGCCACGCTGCTGATTCCCTTTGGCCAGCCGGGCGGAGCCGATGTGGCGGGCTTGAGCCCGGCGGTGCAGTCGCTGCTCGGACAACTGGCCAAGCTGACCCATTTCGGGCGGACCTACCTGCCCGATGACAGCAGCCGTGCCGAAGGCCTGAGGCGATTGCTGCTGGCGCTGATCGCGGACATGCGGGTCGTGCTGATCGCGCTGGCCTGGCAGCTGGCCCGCCTGCGACAGGCCCGGGCGCTCCCGCCCGAACAACGCCGGGCACTGGCCCATGAGACACAGATCATCCACGCGCCACTGGCCAACCGGCTCGGGATCTGGCAGCTGAAATGGGAGCTCGAGGACCTGTCCTTCCGGTTTCTGGAGCCCGACACCTATCGGGAGATCAGAACTCTGGTCTCCGAGCGGCGATCCGACCGTGAAGCCTTCATCGGCAGTTTCATGCAGCGCCTGGAAGCCATCGTCGCCGAGCAGGGCATCCAGGCCGATGTCAGCGGGCGCGCGAAACACATCTACTCGATCTGGCGCAAGATGCAGCGCAAGGGACTCGACTTCCATGAGCTGTTCGATGTCCGGGCGGTGCGCGTTCTGGTCGACTCGGTCGCCGAATGCTACGCCGTTCTCGGCCTGGTCCATACCCACTGGCAGCCAGTCCCCGGCGAGTTCGATGACTACATCTCCAAGCCCAAGGCCAATCTGTATCAGTCGCTGCATACCGCCGTGACCGGGCAGAGCGGTCGCGTGGTCGAGGTCCAGATCCGCACCCGTGATATGCACGCTCATGCCGAGCTCGGAGTCGCCGCTCACTGGCGCTACAAGGAGGGTGGCCCCCGGGACAACGCGCTGGAGCAGCGCATCGGCGTGATGCGGAAACTGCTCGATGGCCAGGGCGATGACGACGAAGGTCTGCTCGAGAGCTTCGACAACGAGACCGGCGAGGATCGGGTCTATGTCCTGACGCCGCAGGGCGATGTCAAGGACCTGTCCGCCGGCGCCACGCCGCTTGATTTTGCCTACCTGATCCACACGGAAGTCGGGCATCGCTGCCGCGGCGCGCGCATCAATGGTCGCATCGTCCCGCTGACCACCGTGCTGCAGAACGGCGATCGGGTCGAAATTCTCACCGCCAAGGAACCCAGGCCGTCGCGCGACTGGATGAGCCCGCGGCTGGGCTATATCCGCACGGCCCGGGCCCGCGCCAAGGTCCGCCACTGGTTCAAGCAGGCCAACTACGACGACAACCTGGCCGACGGACGAGCGGCGATCGAGGCCGAATTCAAGCGCCTGGATCTTGATCTGGCCGAACTCGACAAGGTCATCGGCACCTTCAACTTCAAGCGCGTCGAAGATCTTTGCGTGGCTGTCGGCAGCGGGGACCTGACCACCGGCCAGATCGCAGGTGCCGTCGAGCGGGCACGCGCCGCGAACCGGCCAGCCGAGTCGAAGATCACCGTACAGGAGCGCTCGAATCGCGGCGAGAAGGTAGATGACATCTGGATCGAAGGCGTTGGCAAGCTGCTCCATCAGATGGCCACCTGCTGCCAGCCGGTCCCCGGCGATCCGATCGGCGGCTACATCACCCAGTCGCGTGGCGTCAGCATCCACCGCCAGGACTGCCGACAGTTTCTCAACCTCATCCGTCAGCAGCCCGAACGGATCCTGACCGTCAACTGGGCGGGAAGCGGGCGGTCCCACTATCCGGCAAGGATTGTCCTCGACGCCATGGACCGGCGTGAACTGCTGCGCGACCTGGCCACCCTGCTTGCCCATGAAAACGTCAACGTCAGCGCCATGAACACCCGCCACGACGACAAGAACCATCATCTGGTCATCGAGCTGACCGTTCAGGTCGCCGATTTCGATCAGCTCGCCGTGCTGCTCGGCAAGATGCAGTCCATCCCCAACGTCATCCACGCCCGGCGTGTCCGCAACCTGTAGATCCACGGATGAACGCCAGCGATCCGGTCATCAGCGTCATCATTCCCAACTGGAACGGGGCTCACCATCTGCCCGAGTGTCTGGACTCGCTGCAACAGCAGCGCTTCCGCGCCTTCGAAACGGTGGTCGTGGACAACGGCTCAACCGATTCCTCCCTCGAGCTTCTGGCGCGTGACTTCCCCTGGGTGAGGATCATCGAGCGCGGCGATAACGGTGGTTTTTCGACCGCCGTGAACGCGGGTATTCGCCAGACCGGATCACCCTTCGTGGTCTTGCTCAATAACGACACCCGCGCTGAACCGGACTGGCTGCAGGCCCTGCACGAGGGCATGCAACGCTACCCCGAGGCCAGTATGGGGGCTTCCCGGATGCTGCTCTACGATCCGCCCCATGCGATCGATTCGGCCGGCGACGGCTTCTCGCTCCGGGCCGGCGCCGGATACAACCTGGCTGCCGGCCAGCCGGCAGACAGCGTCGATCAGGATGCCTGGGTGTTCGGTGCCTGCGCGGGTGCAGCAATCTATCGGCGCACTCTGTTCGACGACATCGGTCTGTTCGACGAAGACTTCTTTCTGGTCTTCGAAGACGTCGATCTTGATCTTCGCGCCCAGGTGGCCGGCCACCGCTGCATCTACCTGGCCGATGCCATCGTCTACCACAAGCGCGGTGCCTCGACGGACAACGCCAGCCTGGAAGTCATTGCCAGATCGTGGCGAAACACGCTCTGGGTCGCGGGCAAGAACCTGCCCTTGCCGCTGCTGGTGGTCTGGGGGCTGTTCTTCGGCTTGCGCGCCGCCCGTATCTTTGGAATCGCCATTCTGGCCCGAGCCTGGCGAAAGATCCGGCCTTCGACGCCAGCGCCAGCACCGACCGCGAAATCCGCTGCAATGCCCGCTGCGCAATGGAGGCAGGGCGTGATAGCGACCTGGTACTGGCCGGCCCTGAACCATGCCCTGGCCACCCTGCCCCGCAAGCGCCGCGAGTTGCGCCGGATCCGCCGCCTCGGCACGCGGCAGCTGCTGCCTATTCTGCTCAAGCCCCAGCACCCGATCCCGGATGCCACAAGGGTGAAGTCGTGAGCTGCGCCGCTCGCACGGGGGCGGTCATCATTGCCTATCATCCCGAGCCTTACCATCTGGCGACACTGATCACGGATCTCGGCGACCAGGTGGAGCGGATCGTGGTGGTCAACAATGGGCCGGCAGGGACACTGACGATCCCGGCGGATTCAATGACGACCGTGATCCAGGCCGAATCCAACCTGGGCGTAGGCGCCGCGATCAATCGGGGCGTGGCCTGCCTGATCGAACACCGGCTCGATCGAGCGCTATTGCTCGACCAGGACAGTGCGGTCAGCGCCGATCTCGTCGGCACACTGACCGCTCATCTGGAGCGGGCACGCAAGGCAGGGCCGCCGATCGCGGCGATCGGGCCGAGGATCCGGGACCATGAGGACCAGCGACCCGCCCCCTTCGTGCGGTTCCGTTTGCCGTTCAACCGCCGCCTCCAGCACGGACGGGATTGCGTGCCCTGCGACTACCTGATCACCTCGGGCTGCCTGATCGACCTCGATCACTGGGCGGCCATCGGGCCGATGCGCGAGGCCTGGTTCATCGATAATATCGATCTGGAGTGGTGTTTCCGGGCCCGCCGCATGGGCTATCTGATCCTGGGCTGCTTCGAGGCCGAAATCGATCACCGGATCGGTGAGAGGCATCGCCTGTTGGGACTCATCCCCTACCGCCGGCACAATCCGGACCGGCTCTACACCATGATGCGCAATCGGGTGTTTCTCTATCGCAGCGGGGCATCGACGGCCTTCATCGTTCAGGATGGCCTGCGAGCGATCGGCAAGCTGGCTCTGTTCAGTCTGGTTCCGCCGCGCTGGACGCATCTTCGGCGGATGCTGGCCGGACTTCGCGACGGCCTGCGAACTCGTCCGGTGCCCTGACCACCCCGGTCTTTGCAGTCGCTGCGCGACGAGCCTTTTCCAGTCCGGCCAGAACGTCGTCGGCCGCGCGCAAAGAAAAATGCGCTTCGACATTGGCTAGCCCGCCGCGCGCCAGTCGGTTCCAGAGGGCTTCGTCCTGATCGAGCCGGATGACCTGATCGGCAAACTGATCGGCATCGGCACCAACCAGTACATCCTGCCCATCGACCAGGAACATGCCCTCGGCCGCGCAGGGTGTCGCCACCACCGGCAGACCGTGGCTCATTGCCTGATTGACCTTGCCCTTGACGCCAGCACCGTATCGCAGAGGTGCCACGGAAATACGAGCCGACCTCAGATGCGGCTCCAGGTCCTCGACAAAGCCGTGGACGACAATGCCCGGCCTGCCATCGAGCGCCAGGATCGATTCGGGCATCCGGGAACCGATCAGGTGCAGCTCGATGTCCGGGCGGGCTGCGCGGATCCGGGGAAAGATCTCGCTGGCCAGCCACTGCACGGCATCGACATTCGGCATGTGCTGGAAGCCGCCGACAAACAGCAGGCCGGCGCGCTCCGACCAGGCCGGCCCCGGGCCGTGGACCCGATGGATGTTCGACAGCACGCGAATGTCGGTGCCCGGGGCTTCCTGTTGCAGCAGCGCCTGCTCCACCGGACTGACCACCAGACTGATATCGGCCTGCGCGACCAGGCGCAGCTCCTGCCGCCGCGTGGCAACAGCCTGCTGGGTCAGATGCTGATCTGAGAGCAACTCGGCCTCGCGCTGCTCGCGCAGATAGTGCAGATCGACCGTATCGAAGACCAGCAGGGCCTGCTCGGCGTGATGTCGCAGCTGTGCCAGCAATGGCGCCAGGACGTAATGCCTGCTGGCAAAGATCAGGTCCAGATCGCGGCCGTGTTCGACCAGCCAGGGCTCCAGTTCCGGCACGGCGGGCGCGTGCAGCACTTCGATCCCTGCCTGGGTCAGCTGGTCCGTATACCCCGGCACATACTGGCGGTTTTCGGCTATGAAAGTGACCTGATAGCCGCGAACCAGCAGCAGATCCATCACCGCCCGGATCCGCACCGAGCCGGAGTCATGATCGGGCTGGGGCGTGGTGGCATCGATCACCAGGGCGCGCTTGTCGAAGCGGCGATAGCGCAGATGCCGGACCGGATCACTCCGGCTCGGATCGGAGGCAGGAGGGGGATGATCCGCAAGCACGCTGGCCCACTTCTCGCGAAAACGCTCGCGGTTGACGACCTGGTAGCGTTTCGCGCCGCTGGTCTCGTCGGTTCCGGAAGTCGCGCCTTCGTGATGCACGATGGTGCAGGCGGGCTGGACAAGCACCTTCTTGCCCATCGCCCGGATCTGGAAACACAGATCGGTGTCCTCGTAATAGGCCGGGCGGAATCGGGTATCGAAGCCGCCCAGGGCGTCGAAATCCGAGCGCCGGACCGCGAGACAGGCCCCAGAGACATAATCGGCCTCGCTCAGGAAGCCGTACTGCGGTGCGTCAGGGGAATCGCCCTTGCCGTAGTTCCAGCCCGAAGCATCGTTGAAGATGATGCCGCCGGCTTCCTGCAGCCGACCGTCCGGGTAGACCAGACGCGCACCGACAATACCGACAGCCGGATCGCGCTGGAACGGCGCCAGCAGGGCATCCAGCCAGCCATCGCCTAGCGTCGTGTCGTTGTTGAGAAAAACCAGAAATTCAGCGCGAGCCTCGGCCGCACCGCGATTGCAGCTATCAATGAATCCGGCGTTGGCGTCATTTCGAAACGAACGGATCCCGGAACATCGCGACAGGTAGTCCTGAGTCTCATCGCTCGAACAATCGTCGACGACGATGATCTCGAACGCGGTCTCACCGGCGGCCTCGATCAAACTGTTGAGGCAGGCCGAGGTCAGCTCGACCTTGTTGAAGACCGGAATGACGATGCTCGCTCGCGGTGATGCCAACGCCTCGAAGCTGACCGGTCGCGGTGGCGCTTTCTCGATCAGTGC
>CAYTQT010000046.1:16224-25605 GCA_964439915.1 uncultured Wenzhouxiangella sp.
GCGGGCTCGACCGGTGGGTAGAGCGCGGCGATCAGGCCGGACTTGCCGTCCTGGCGAAAGATGCGCCAGATTGCCGCAGCCAGCGCGGGCCAGCGAAGGGGATTCCAGGCCCGGGCAACGCGCGCTTTGCCGACCAGACGGGACGCGAAGCGCAGCGGCCGGGTCAGGCGCCAGGACAGGCTGCCACTGATCAGCTGCAGGTGCGCATCACGCGTTTCTATCTCGGCCCGCGCTGCGGCAAGATTTGCCATGGCCTCGGATAAGTGGGCCCGGGTGTAGATGACCTCGGAATGACTCGCGCGCAGGGCCACTTTGCTGCGCTCCAGAGCTGTCGCCAGTTCGACGGCCTTGTCGCGTTCATTCTCGACGAGCGTCTCCAGCGACCGGGCCCAATCGGTTCGTTCTTCAAGCAGACGTTCCGAACGCCGCGCCCAGTCGGTGCGCTGTTCCAGGTCCTTCTGCATCGACTCAAGCCGCTGCGCCATGGTCCGGCGCTGCCGCGACAGCTCACGTACCGATTCGCCGAGCAGCCCGGCCCGCAGGACGGCTTGATCGTTGATCGGCGTCCAGCCGGCCTGAGTGGGTCGTTCCGGCAGCAGCGCGCGGTACGCCGCTGCGGCATCCGCCAGGCTGGCTTCCGGCACCGCCTGCCGACCCAGTGCGCGCAGGGCATCGCGGCGCTCGCGCCAGACACGAACCGCATCGACCAGCGCTTCGGGATCGGGATCGAACAGGACCCCGTCCGCGCCCTCCTCGATGCGTTCTTCGAAGCTACCCAGGCGGGTGGCCATCGGTGTCAGACCGAGGGCGCGAATCTCGGACAGGACATAGTTCCAGGTCTCCGGCACCGTCGAGAGGAACAGGACGGCATCGGGCCTGAGTGTCTGCAGCAGGCCGGGCAGCGTCTCGGGCTGATAATTCAGGACGATATCCACCCCAGAGCGACCGAACAGGGCATAGGCATCCCGTCCGGCGCCCAGCAGCGTGATCGCGGCCAGGGGATGAAGGGCCTCCAGCGCTGAATCGAGCAGGCGCAGACCCTTGCCCTCGCTGATCCGACCGACGACGACGAGGCGCAGGCGCTCGCCGGCCGTGGGCTCGAAGGACAGCGCTTCCGGCCAATCCGTCGCGGGGGTGAATCCATGGGGTAGGACTGCGATCTCCGGCAGGCGCTGGCCGGTCATGGCCCGCCAGCGATCGGCCACGTGTCGGGTCGGCGCGGCCAGCTTCAGACCCGGTGCCTGGACGGCCGCTACCCAGGCCTCGCCCAGGGCCTGCCAGTGCGCTGCCTCGTCGTGCTCGAAGAGCAGCGGCGCGCGCTGTCGCGCCAGCGCCGAGCCCAGATCAAGTCGTCCGTCGGCATCGAGGCTGGCCAGCGGATCCTCGTGCAGCAGCGGTGTCAGCGGATAGAAATCGTGCAGCATGACGAGCGTCGGCAGGCCCGTGCGCAAGGCATCCAGGCTGTGACCGATCAGCGAGGAAACCACAACCCGCCCGACACCAAAGCGCTGGATGATCTGATCGAGCAGGTCTGAATAGACCGCGTGTTCGATCACCGAATCGGCGATGGCCGGTGCCAGCGGCCATTCGGCCAGCGGCGCAGCATCGGCCTGTCCGGAATACAGGCGCAGACGCTGGCCGTGCTCGCGACCGTCCTGGCGCCCGCCGGCGGCGAGCAGCAGATGGCGGCCCGCGCCATCAGCCATGCACTGGTCCCGAATCCAGCGCGTGACCCCGCCGCCCCAGGAATGGGTGATGTGCAGGGTCAGGGGCTGGTCGACCTCCGCAAGTTCCGGCACGCTCTGGATGCCGGCATCGAGTAGCCCACCGATGCGCTGTCGCAGCAGACCGAAGGCCGCCTGAATCTGCGGCCGCTCCAGCGCACCACGAGCGAGCGAGCGAGCCGGGTCGTGCAGGAACAGATCATCGATCAATCCGGCCCGGAGCGGGCCGGCCCGATCAGAACGATCAGGCAGGATCAGCACCAGTGCGTCCGAAGGAATCCGCACCGGCAGGGCCAGACCGCTGCCCGCAGCGGCGACAAGGCTGTGCGAGTCGGTTGTCGACTCGATACCCGGCAGGCCGGCCAGTGGATTGAGCTCGTCGTGATAATTTCCCGGCAGAATCACTAAATCGAAGTCGACCTGTCGATTCCGCAGGGCGTTCAATCGTGCGGCCAGGCCCGGGTCCCACTGCAGGCCGCTCTGCAGGATGAGCAGGCCCTCGCCTGGCCTCAGCTGCTGCTCGATGTCGGCAAGGGAAGCGGGAATCCGTTCAGGACCCGTCCAGTCGTCGAGCCCCAGCGGCCCAGACAGACCGGGCCTGGCCATGAACCCTGCCCCCGGGAGCGCCGTGCAAGCCGCGGCCAGCCACGCCGGATCGATCCGCCCGGCCTGATCCGGCCGGCACAGGACGCGAAGCCAGCCCAGTACCGAGGCCGCGTCTTTCGATTCGTGTTCGACGTTGTTCGACATGGCCAGAGCAGCTTCTCGCAGCAGTTCGGTGCGTGGCAACGGAAGGCCTCGGATCAGGACCATTCCGGCAAGCCGGTCATTATAGCCAAGGGCCTGCTGCTGCACTCGACCCCGGCCGTGCCGGGTACACTATCGCCTGTGCTGCGCCGCCTCCTCATCCACACCGTTCTGTTCCTGACCGGACTGAGTCTGGGCCTGGGCCTGCCCTGGGTCTGGTGGCTGGACCGGGAGGCCGAGCGCCGCTTCGCCGAGCGCCAGTGGACCCAGGACAGCCGGATCTATGCCCGCCCGCTCGAGCTCTACGTCGGGCGGCAGCTCAGCCTGGAGGATCTGATCCTCGAGCTCGAACGCGTCGGCATGCGGGTCGGGGATCCGGGCCGGGTCGGCCGCTTCCGCCAGCAGGGGACCCGCGTCGACCTGCACGCCCCCGCCTTTCGATTTCCCGATCAGGACCAGGCCGCCCAGCGTCTGCGCATCGCGCTCGCCGGCGGCACGATTGGCTCGCTCGAGGGGCCGAGCGGCGACTCGATCGCCCTGGTCCGTCTGCCGCCGGCCGAACTCGGTGATCTGCTGCCCGCCGGCAGCGACGATCGGACCCTGACCCGCCTGGCTGATTTCCCGCCGCTGCTGGTCACCGGTATCCAGGCCGTCGAGGACCGCCAGTTCCGGCATCATCACGGCATCGACCCCAGAGGCCTGGCCCGGGCGGTCTGGACCAACCTGCGCCGCGGCGCGCTGGTCCAGGGTGGCTCGACGATCACCCAGCAGCTGGTCAAGAACCTGTTTCTCAGCCCGGACCGCAGCCTGATCCGCAAGCTCAACGAAGCGATCATGGCGATCAGCCTGGAGCGTCATTTCAGCAAGGGCGAGATTCTCGAGGCCTACCTCAACGAGGTCTATCTGGGCCAGGATGGCGCCCAGGCCATCCACGGTTTCGGCCGGGCCAGCGAGTATTACTTCGGCCTGCCGGTGCAGGCCCTCGATGTTGACCAGATCGCGCTATTGATCGGCATGGTTCGGGGCGCATCCTGGTATCACCCGGTGCGCAATCCCGAACGCGCCCGAACCCGCCGGGATTTCGTGCTGGGTCAATTTCTCGACACCGGCCTGATCGATACCGGCCAGCACGACCAGCTCATCGCCCGCGCCCTCGACGTGGCAACCCATCGCCAGCGCCGGCAGCGGCCGAATGCGGCGTTTCTGGAACTGGTCGCGCGCCAGCTCAGACGCGACTATCGCGACGAGGACCTGCGCGGGACGGGCCTGAAGATCTTCACCACCCTGTCGCCGAGCGCGCAGCACGCCGCCGAGCAGGGACTCGCCAGAGGCCTGAACGCGCGCGAGCGCCAGGCCAACGAGCTCCAGGGGGCGGCCATCCTGGTCGAGCCCAGCAGCGGTGAGATCCGTGCCCTGGTCGGCGACCGCGAGGCCAGCCGACGCGGCTTCAATCGCGCCCTGGACGCGCGCCGCTCGGTCGGTTCAGTGATCAAACCCTTCGTCTATCTGCTCGCCCTGGCCCAGCCGGACCGCTACACCCTGGTCAGCCCGATCATCGATGGTCCGATCGAGGTCGAGCTGCCGGGACAGCCGACCTGGCAGCCGCGCAACTATGACGACATCAGCCACGGTGAGGTCGCCCTGATGGACGCCCTGGCCAACTCCTACAATCAGGCCACCGTGGCCCTGGGGCTGGAGGTCGGTCTGCCGGCTCTCTATCGCCTGCTTGGTCAGCTCGGCATCGAGACCGGCGATGAGCAACATCCCTCGGCCCTGCTCGGCGCGATCTCCCTGACCCCGCTGCAGGTCGCCCAGCTCTATCAGCCGCTGGCGGCTGAGGGCTACAGCACGCCGCTGCGCGCCATTACCCAGGTCGTCGATGCCGACAACCGCGAAATCGGGCGCTACCCGATGCGCCTGCGCCCGATCCGCGAAGAAGGTGCCCTGGCTCTGCTCGACTATGCGCTGCGCCACGCGGTCACCGAGGGCACCGCCAAAGGCCTGCCCGCCCTCCTGCGCGACGATCCGGGTGTACGCGGCAAGACCGGTACGACCAATGATCGTCGCGATGCCTGGTTTGTCGGCTACACCCGCCAATGGCTGGGCGTTGTCTGGACCGGCCGCGACGACAATGCGCCTGCCGGGGTGACCGGTTCGGCCACCGCGCTGCCGATCTGGGCCGAGATCGCCAACGCCCTGCCGTTCAGCCCCCAGCCCAGCCAGTGGCCGGAATCTCTGGAATGGTTCTGGATCGACTGGCCCCAGGCCCTGCTGGCGAGCGAAGACTGCCCCAACGCGCTCGCGGTACCCTTTATCCAGGGCAGCCATCCCACGGTGCTGTCCGATTGCTTCGCACCCGCCTCAACTTCAAGCCGTTCGCGCGGTCGAAGGCGCTGACAACGATGACCGCCCGATACTGATACGAGTAAGCTCATGAATCGAACCCCCGCCCATGTCTTCCGGACCACAGCCGCCATTACCCTGCTGGCCCTGATCAGCGCCTGCGCCACCCAACCACCGGCACCGACCGAGGATCGCAGCATCGCCGAACAGGTCCGCGCACCCGCCGCAGAACAGGCACGCGGGCTGCAGGTCTACCCGCTGCGCAATCCAGCCGTCACCGAACTCAGCGAAGCCGCACTGGCCGCCGAACAGCAGGGCGACCTTGACCAGGCCGCTCTGCTGCTCGAACGCGCCCTCAGAATCCAGCCCAGAGACCCCGAACTGCTGCAGCATATGGCCGAAATCCGCCTCGAACGCGGCGAATGGGAACAGGCCGAGAGCTTCGCCGCGCGGTCCTTTGACGTCGGACCCCGCGTCGGCGAGATCTGCCAGCGCAACTGGCGCACCATGGCCCTGGCCCGTGAGCGCCTGCAGCGCTATGACGGGGCCGCCAACGCCCGCGAACGGCTCCAGAGCTGTCAGATCGAGCCCCCGACGCGGCTGTGAATCCATCCGCCCTGGACCAGCGCTTTGCCGAAGACGGCCCGCTGGCCGGGCTGCTGAACGGCTACCGCCCGCGCTCAGGCCAGCAGGCGCTGGCCCGAATGATCGCCGAGTGTCTGGCCGACCAGGAAGATCTGGTCGCCGAGGCGGCCACCGGTACCGGCAAGACCCTGGCCTATCTGCTGCCGGTGCTGGAGAGCGGCGAGCGGACCATCCTGTCGACCGGCACGCTCAATCTGCAGGAGCAGCTGTTTCGCCGCGACCTGCCGCTGGCGCTCAAGGTCACCGGCCGCGAATGCAAGACGGCCCTGCTCAAGGGTCGGGCCAACTACCTCTGCCCGCAGCGCCTGGGTCAGCACGTCGACGGCATCGCCGAGCTCGACGAACCCCTGGCCGACGAGCTGCGCATCGTGGCGCGCTGGGCCGAACAGACCGTCAGCGGCGAGGTCAGCGAGCTGGCCGAAATCGCGGCGCGTTCGCCGGTCTGGCCCCTGGTCACCTCGACCCAGGACAACTGCCTGGGGAGCGAATGTCCGATGCTGCGCGACTGCCCCGTCGCGAAGGCTCGACGCGACGCCCAGGACGCCGACATCGTCGTGGTCAACCATCATCTGCTTTTCGCCGACCTGGCCCTGAAGCAGACCGGCTTCGGCGAAGTGCTGCCGGGGGCCTCGGCCGTGGTCATCGACGAAGCCCACCAGGTGCCCGACACGGCGATGCGCTTTTTCTCACGCGGGGTCAGCGCCTGGCAGCTCAGAGAGCTGGCCCGCGACAGCCTGGCTGCCTGCCACGGTGCGGCCGGCAGCCTGAAGATCCTGCAGGCACCGCTGGATGAGTTCAAACGGACGCTCGACCAGGCCGTCAGTACCTGTGTGGATCTTCCACCGCGCGGGGATTTTGCCCGCCTGAAGCGGCAGCTCGACGAGTTTCAAAATCTGGCCCAGAAGCTGGGGCGGCTCGCCCAGGCCCTGCACCCGCTGGCCGAACAGACCCGCGATCTGAGCAATTGCTGCGACCGCGCCGAACTCCTCCACGACGGCCTGTCTGCCTTCCTCTCCGGACAGGATGAGCACGTGCGCTGGTTCAGCTGCCGACGTGGCCGCTTCACCCTGAACCTGACCCCGCTCGATGTGGCCACGCCGCTGAAACAGCTGCGTGAGAGCCACCCGGCCACCTGGATCATGACCTCGGCCACCCTGGCCGTGGCCGGACGCTTCGATCATTTCACCTCGCGGCTGGGCCTGGAAGACGCCCGGACCCTGGTTGTCGAATCGCCCTTCGACTACGCGCGCCAGACCAGACTTTGGATACCGAAGGATCTGCCCCAGCCGAACCACCCAAGCCACACCGAAGCCCTGCTGGAAGCCACGCTGCCGGTGCTGCGGGCCAATGGCGGCCGGGCCTTTCTCCTGTTCACCTCGCACCGCGCCCTCAGCCGTGCCGCCGAGTGGATGCGATCGAACACGGACTTCAACCTGCTCGTCCAGGAAGAAGCCCCGAGGCCGATCCTGCTTGAGCAATTCGTCCGGATACCCAGGAGCGTGCTGCTCGGTGCGGCCAGCTTCTGGGAGGGTGTGGACGTGCCGGGCCAGGATCTGACCCTGGTCGTGATCGACAAGCTGCCCTTCGCTGCACCAGATGATCCCGTCCTCGAAGCGACCCTCAAGGCCGTTCGCGAAGCCGGCGAAAACCCCTTCACCCAGGTCCAGCTCCCCCAGGCCGTGCTCTCCCTGAAACAGGGTGCCGGCCGCCTGATCCGCCAGAGCGAGGACTTCGGCGCCCTTATCCTTGGAGACCCCAGACTGATCACCCGCCCCTACGGTCGCCTGTTCCTCCGCAGCCTGCCGCCGATGACCCGCGTCGAGACCGGCAGCGAGGCCGCTCGTTTCCTTCGCGATCGATTGCTGATGGTGGAAGACTGACGGTGCCCGTCGGGCAATTCACTTAAACTGACGGCATGATTTCTCTGGCCATCGAATCCTCGACCGAGAGCTGCTCGGTTGCCCTGCAGGTGGGTGAGCAAGTCCTGGAGCGTTGGGTCGTTCAACCGCAGGGGCATGCAAAAACCATCCTGCCCTGGGCCAGCGAGATGCTGGCCGAAGCCGGCCTGAGTTACGCGCAGCTCGATCGTCTGGTCGTCGCCCGCGGACCCGGCGGATTTACCAGCCTGCGCATCGGACTGGCCATCGTCCAGGGCCTGGCCCTGGCCCACGATCTGCCGGTGCATCCGGCCTCGAGTCTGGAGGTGCTGGCCGAGTCGGCCGATCCGGAGAAGACTCACTCCCGCCTGCTGGCGCTGTTCGACGCGCGAATGGGTGAGGTCTATGCCGGCTGGTACGAACAGTCGGCGGCAGCACGATCCCGGGTTGGCGATGAACTGCTCTGCCCGCCGGATGCGCTGGAAGCACCGCATGGTCAGTCCTGGTTTGCGATCGGTCCTGGCGTGACGACATTCCGTGACACGCTGCGCTCGAACCTCGGCGATCGCCTGCATCTTCCGTACAGCGACGACGACACGATCTGGCCGAGGGCCACTGCCCTGCTGCGCCTGGCCGACAGCGTTTCCCCGGTGGCCGGCCACGAGATCAGCCCGACCTATCTGCGCGATCAGGTGACCGGCTAGGCGCTGCGAACCGGAGTCGGCGTAGAACATCGTATACACCACAGAGGCACGGAGGCCACAGAGAAAATCTTAAGTGGTTTTACTCTGTGATCTCAGCGCAGTTCGTAATCCAATGGCGGATTGCTCAAAGAAAAAAGCCTTTGGATCGAGAACGGTTGCGCGTGCCTCTGTGGTGAAACCGCTTTTTTCAGCTCGGATTGGTGGCTAGCAGGCGTTTGGCGCGCAAGCGACCATCCTCGTCAAGGGTGGCCAGGCCGAGGAAGTCATCGTCTCGATAGGTACGCACGAGCCCCGGTTCTCCCTTGATACCCGGCAGGGTCTGGCCCTGCTGCAGTCGCAGGGCGAAGTCCTCGTCGAGCTGAACGGCGGGGAAGTGCAGCACGGCCCGGTCCGGCGACAGGAGCAGCACTCGGGCCGAGTCCGCTTCGAGATCCGACAGCGCGTCGAGCGTGATGGCATCAGTGATCTCGAAGGGTGAGCTGAGCGTGCGTCGCAGCGCGCTGAGGTGCGCGCCGCAGCCCAGTACCTCACCGAGGTCGCGGACCAGGGAACGGATATAGGTGCCCTTGGAACAGCGCACGTTCAAGCGCATCCTCGGAGACGACCAGTCCACGCACTCCAGCGCGTGAATCACCACGGCGCGTGGCGGGCGTTCGACCACTTCGCCCTTACGTGCCAGCTCATAGAGCCGCTGGCCCTTGTGCTTGAGCGCCGAGTGCATCGGAGGGACCTGTTCGATCGGTCCACGGAAGAAGGTCAGGGCCGCTTCGATGTCCTCGCGGCTGAATTCCGGCACCGGATGCTCGGCGATCACCTCGCCTTCTGCGTCCTCGCTGTCGGTGCTGACCCCCAGGGTCGCTTCGGCCGCATAGGCCTTGTCGGCGTCGAGCAGAAAGCCCGACACCTTGGTCGCCTCGCCGAAGCACAGCACCAGCAGACCCGAGGCCATCGGATCAAGGGTGCCGGTATGGCCGGCCTTGCGAATCCCGAGGACGCGCTTGGCCCGACTCAGGGCCGCATTGGAGGAAATGCCCGAGGGCTTGTCCAGCAGCAGGATACCGGAGGGTGCCCCGGCCGCAGTGCGACCGGGGCGCTGGTCAGACATCGCTATTCTGAGCTCCCTTAGACGAAGGCACTGACGCAGAGGCTGATCAGGCCGCCGGAGAACAGGCCCAGGGCCAGTACAGCGACGCCGTTGAGGGCCAGCACGGCGCGGAAGTCGACCGGCGCATCGATCGCGCTGCGATCATCGGGCTCGTCGAAATACATCAGCTTGACGACTCTGAGGTAGTAGAACGCGCCGATCACCGAGGTGACCACGGCCAGCACGGCCAGCCAGAC
>CAYTQT010000047.1:0-19902 GCA_964439915.1 uncultured Wenzhouxiangella sp.
AGCCTTGAGCCTTGAGCCTTGAGCCTTGAGCCTTGAGCCTTGAGCCTTGAGCCTTAATCCACGTAGAGTGAGCTGACCGACTCGCCTTCGGACATGCGGCGGATGGTTTCGGCGAGCATCTGGGCGACGGACAGCTGGCGGATGCGGTCGCAGGCAGCGGCGCGCTCGCCCAGGGGGATGGTGTCGGTGACGACGATTTCATCAAGGCGCGAGCCTTCGATATTGTCGATGGCCCGGCCGGACAGCACCGGATGAACGCAGTAGGCCACGACCCGGCGTGCTCCGCTGTCCTTCAGCGCGCCGGCGGCCGCGCACAGGGTGCCGGCCGTATCGATCATGTCATCGACCAGCACGCAGATCTTGTCTTCCACATCTCCGATCAGGTTCATGACCGTGGCCTCGTTGGCGCGCGGGCGTCGCTTGTCGATGATCGCCAGATCGGTATCGAGACGCTTGGCGATCGCGCGGGCGCGAACCACCCCGCCGACGTCCGGTGAGACGACAATGATCTCATCCGAGCTGTAGTGCTTCCAGATATCGGCCAGGGTCAGGGGCGAAGCATAGACATTATCGACCGGGACATCGAAGAAACCCTGGATCTGGTCGGCATGCAGGTCGACGGTCACGACGCGATCGGTGCCGATGGTGCTGATCATCCGGGCGGCGACCTTGGCGGTGATCGGAACGCGTGAGGATCGCGGACGCCGATCCTGCCGGGCGTAGCCGAAATAGGGGATCACCGCGGTCACACGAGTGGCCGAGGCCCGCTTGAGGGCATCGACCATGACGACCAGCTCCATGAAGTTCTCGGCCGTGGGCTGGCATGTCGGTTGTATCAGGTAGGTGTCGCGACCACGGACGTTTTCCATGATCTCGACCGCCACCTCGCCGTCGCTGAACCGGCCGACGTTGGCCCGACCCATGGGCACGCCGAGGCACTCGGCAATGGAACGAGCCAGGTCCGGATTGGCGGTTCCGGAAAATACCATCAGGGACGACTGGGTCACTGCAACTCCCGGTTCGAACGCTCCCCAGAAGGAGCATCGTTAGGCCTCTGGCCCGCGCTGGACCGTGGTGGACTGCGACGAAAAATGGCTGGGACGGCAGGACTCGAACCTGCGAATGCGGGGATCAAAACCCCGTGCCTTAACCAACTTGGCGACGTCCCAGCAGAAAACGCCGGCCAACGAGGCCGCGTCGACCCCGTCGTGTCCTGAACGGGGTCGCATTATAGCGGTTTTGTTTCAAGGTTGAACCCCGAGTTGCCAATTTCGCAGCACCATCCTCACCCGATAGCTGCCGCTCGACGCCTCGAGCCGACTGGGAAGAACCGTCTCCTGGTAATCGCTGTAGCGATCGAAGGTCAGCGACCAGGGTGGCGAGCTGGCATAGGCCAGCGTTCCGTCGGCAGCGTATCGAATATCGCGACTTCGATCGGGTGGCACCAGGCCGCGAACCCACCAGGCCAGATCCCGAACCGGAATCGGCCAGCCAACCGCGGCCTCGACCAGCGGGTCGGGATTCGAACCGCTCAGGCGACCCACCTCGCTGCCTTCGAGGATCGCCGAACGATCGTCGAACTCGAGCCGCCACTGCTTGCCGCCGGCCACGGTTCTAAGGGTGATGAGCTGGGATGCTCCGCTCGCCTGCCAGCGGAATGACAGTGAGCCACCACGTTCGCCATCAGACAGCGCCAGACGACCCGAGACCGACCAGTTCGGATGATCCTGAAACAGGGCCTCTCGATCCGCCAGCCAGGCACCTTCATCACGGACTTCCCGACTGACGCAGGCGCTGAGCATCGCGGCAACGGTCAGCAGCAGCGTGACCCGCAGCAACGGCTTGATCACTCCAGCTCGCGCATCAGGCGTTCGGAGGTTTCGATCACGATCGCCTCGTCGGGATGACCCAGCAGCAGTGTTTCCATCAGCGCCAGGGCCTCCTCGCGCTGGCCACTGAAAAACATCACCTCGGCCAGATGGGCGGCGATTTCCGGGTTGTCATCCATGGCGTGCGCACGCTGAAGATAACCGAGTGACTCTTCGAGCCGGCCCAGTCGATACAGCACCCAGCCCATCGAATCCAGGGTGGCGGGATCATCGGGCTGCAGCTCCAGGGCCCGTTCGATCAGGCGCAGGGCTTCCGAATGCCGACCGGTCAGATCGGTCAGGGTGTAGCCCAGCGCATTCAACGCCATGGCGTTGTCGCCATCGATCTGGATGATGCGCCGCAGGTCCTGCTCGGCCAGCTCGAGACGGTCGGCATCGACCGCGCACAGGGCCCTCGAATACAGCAGCCAGATGCTGGTGGGTGCCTCCCGGAGCACATCTGTCAGAAAGTCCACGCACTGATCGGCTTGATCAGCGCTGCGCAGCAGTTCGGCTTCCGAGAGCCAGGCCTGCTCGATCAGCTCCTCATCGCCGCTCGCGCGAACGCTTGCGAAAAGTTCGCGTGCCTGGGCCATGT
The DNA here is from genome assembly GCA_964439915.1 of uncultured Wenzhouxiangella sp. GTDB lineage: Bacteria > Pseudomonadota > Gammaproteobacteria > Xanthomonadales > Wenzhouxiangellaceae > Wenzhouxiangella. The sequence continues at coordinate 2,467 of CAYTQT010000047.1, forward strand.
CGCCGTCTCGGCCCAGCAGTCCGGCACGACGCAGCGTCGCGCGGTCTGCATTGGGCCCTTCCTCCACGCGCTGGTACCAGCGCAATGCATCGTCATTGCGCTCCAGAAGCTCGGCCAGGAAGCCGGTCAGGTAGGCGTGCTGGTCGGCTTCATCGGAGGCATCCAGGTCTGCAAGCGCCCGCCAGGTCGCCTCGGCGCCCTCGAGATCGTCGGCCTCGAATTGATAGAGACCGAGGGTGTAGAGCGTACCGATCGTCGCCTCGGACCTGTGCAGCAGCTCGATCGCCTCCGGCACTCTCTCGAGTTCGCGCAGCAGCTCTGCCGTGGACAGGACCAGCTGTGCGTCGTCGGGGTCGATAGCCAGCGCTTCGGCGTAGAGTTCCCGTGCGGTATCGAGGTCATCGCTGGCTTCGGCCAGCTGCGCCGCCCAGACCAGGCGCTCGAGTTCCCCGCTGTCGCGAGCAGCCGTCAGCGCGAGATCGAAGGCCGCCTCCCGATCACCCAACTGCCAGAGCAGCAGGCTGCGACTCTGGAGGATCTGGGAATCATCGACATCCTCGACGCGCTCGATGACCGCATCCATGACATCCAGAGCCCGCTGCTCATCCTCGGCGGAGGCCATCAGCAGCGCCGCCTCCCGCCACGCCTCAGCGGGATCAACCGCCGATTCGAGCTGAACCACAAGCTCGCGCGCGGCGGCGGCGACCTCACCCTGATTGATCAGCCCGAGGGCGACGAGTTGTGCTGCCGTGGTCGATTCGCCATCCAGTTGCTGCCAGCGACGGGCAGAGCGGGTCACGCCCGCCCAGTCATCGAGCTGTATGGCCAGACTGACGGCATGACGGGCAAGGTCCGGGTTGTCGGCCAGGATCGCGGCCTCATAGGCATGCTCGTAGGCCTGTTCGTAGTTGCCATCCGCGCTGAAACGTTCGGCCGCCAGGACATGGAAGAGCAGATCGGGATCAAGGTCCTGGGCCCTTGGTGCCCCATTGTTTTCGGGCTCAGGCTCGTTGGCCGAGCTGTTTCCTTGACCACCCGCGTCGTCTGATTCGTCCAAGCCAGGTGTCGCACAGGCGCTCAGCAGGATCAGAACCAGAAACAGACTGGCAATCTTGTTGCACTGACCACGCTTCCGTACGAGAATGGCGAGTTTGTTTGCTATTTTGTTATGCATGTCGCTATTCGTTTTGGGTATCAGCCATCAGACCGCTCCGATTGCCATCAGAGAGCGCCTGGCCTTCTCTGCTGGACAACTGCCCGAGGCATTACTCGGTCTGGCAGCGGTTCCATCGGTCGAGGGCTGTGCGATCCTGAGTACCTGCAATCGAACAGAACTGTATCTGTCTGGCTCGAAGCCTACCATGCACGCCGCATCGGATTGGCTGCATGATTGGCATGGATTGAGTCCAGGACAATATCAGGAACATCTCTATAGACTGGAACAATCCGCCTGCCTGTTTCACCTGATCAAGGTGGTCAGCGGCGCCGACTCCATGATCATCGGTGAACCCCAGGTTGCAGGCCAGGTGAAATCCGCCTGGCAGCATGCCTCCGAAGCCAACAGTCTGGACACGCGATTGGACCGAATGTTCCAACATGCCTTTGCCGGGGCCAAGCGGGTCCGCACCGAAACCCGCATCGGGCGCGACCCGGTCACCCTGCCCTTTGCCGCCCTGCGACTTGCTCGGCAGATTTTCGGCCCCCTGGAGGGCAGATCGGCGCTACTGGTCGGCGCGGGAGAAATGATCAGCGACTGCGCCACGCATTTCAGGGATTCGGGAATGGGAAAGATGACCATCGCCAACCGCTCTCCTGAACGCGCCCTGGCGCTGGCCAATCAATTCGATGCCTCCAGCGCGGGTCTGGATTCGCTCGATCGGCTGCTGCCCGAACACGACCTTCTGATTGCCTGCACCTCGAGTCCGGAACCGGTGGTCACCCGCCCGATGCTGGAGCGGGCCCTGACCTCTCGCCGCAGGCAGCCGATCTTCGCGCTCGATCTGGCCGTTCCGAGAAACATCGACCCGAAAGCCAATGAGCTCAAGGATCTGTTTCTCTACACCATCGACGACCTGCACGGCATCATCGAGAAGAATCAGGAAAAGCGTCAGGCCTCTCTGCGACAGGCGATGAATCTGATCGAGGCCGAAGTCGATGCCTTCGAGCGCTGGCTGCATCTGCACGAATCGAACACCACCCTCAAGCTGCTGAGGCAGCGCGCGCAGTTCGAACGCGATACCCTGCTCGAACAGGCAAGATCGCAGATTGCCGCCGGCCAGGACCCGGACGATGTCCTGAAACGCTTTGGTCATCGCCTGCTCAATCGATTGCTGCATGGGCCAAGCATTCGCATGCGTCAGGCCGCCGAACAGTCCGACGAGGAACTGCTGGCCGCTGCGCGCTTCTTCTTTCAGGACGATGACACATGAACACCGGTATCCAGGAACGACTGAATCGTGCCCGCGAGCGCTTCGAGGAGGTCGAACGTCTGCTCTCGGATCCGGATGTCATTGCTGATCGCAAGCAATTCCAGGCGCTGTCGCGAGAATACGGCGAGCTTGAGCCGATCATTCAGGTGCTCAGGGAGAGCGAGGCCAACCAGCAGGCGGCCAATGATGCCCGTGAGATGGCAGATGAGGGCGATCGCGAGATCGCTGCCATGGCCAACGACGAGCTGCGCAAGACCCGGGACCGCGCTGCCCGGCTCGAACAGCGCCTGCAGACCCTGCTCCTGCCCCGCGACCCCAATGATTCTCGCAACATCTTCCTCGAAGTCCGTGCCGGCACCGGCGGACAGGAGGCGGCTATCTTTGCCGGCGATCTGTTCCGGATGTACTGTCGTTATGCCGAACGCCAGGGCTGGCGGGTCGAGATTCTTTCGACCCACGATAGCGAGGCCGGCGGCTACCGCGAAGTGGTCGCGCGGGTCGTCGGCGACGGTGCCTACTCGCAGCTCAAGTTCGAGTCAGGCGCACATCGCGTGCAGCGAATTCCGGCCACGGAATCACAGGGGCGTATCCACACTTCGGCCTGCACCGTGGCGATCCTGCCCGAAGTCGACGATATCGACGCCATCAACATCGACGCGAACGATCTGCGTATCGATACCTTCCGCTCATCTGGCGCCGGCGGCCAGCACGTCAACACGACCGATTCGGCCATCCGGGTCACGCATCTGCCTACCGGGATCGTGGTCGAGTGCCAGGACGAACGTTCGCAGCACAAGAACAAGGCCCGGGCGATGAGCCTGCTCAGTTCGCGTCTGCTCGAGGCCGAACAGGAAAAGCAGCGCAGCGAGCAGGCCGCGAACCGCAAGCTCCAGGTCGGCTCGGGCGATCGATCCGAGCGAATCAGGACCTACAACTACCCGCAGGGCCGGGTCACCGATCATCGGATCGGACTGACCCTGTACGAACTCGACCGGGTGATGGAAGGTGATCTGGATCCCGTGCTGAAACCCCTGATCGAAGCCCATCAGGCCGATCTGCTGGCCGAGATCAGCGGATGAAACAGCATCGGCTCGAAATCGCCACTCGCGGTCGTGGCTTTTATCGACTGGACCCGCAGGTCAACAACTGGGTGACAGACACGGGCACTGGTGGAGGCCTGTGCCATCTGTTCATCCTGCACACCTCGGCCTCGCTGATCGTGACCGAAAACGCCGACCCGGACGTCCATCATGACCTCGAAGTCTGGATGAGTTCCTGTGTGATCGATGGTGACCCCAGATTCGCCCACGATGCGGAGGGCCCGGATGATATGTCGGCTCACATCAGAAGCGTGCTGACGCAGACCGCATTGAGCCTACCGGTCGGTCGCGGAGGGCTGATACTGGGTACCTGGCAAGGCCTTTATCTGTGGGAGCATCGGACCGGCCCACATCAGCGAAGCGTTTGCCTGACGCTGCTCGAAAACTGAAGATTCGGTGAACGAAAAAACAGGGGCTGAAGTACAATATTAGCCATCCTAAATCTACGGTGATGGCATGGAACTCGATCCTCTTTTCCTATCGCGAATCCAGTTTGCATTCGTCGTTTCATTCCACGCCATTTTCCCGGTCTTCACCATCGGCCTGGCGTCTTACATCGCGGTGCTGGAAGGGATTGCGTTCAAGACCGGCGATCCGGTCTATCAGAAGCTGTCCCAGTTCTGGATCAAGATCTTCGCCATCGTTTTCGGTATGGGTGTGGTCTCGGGAATCGTCATGGCATTCCAGTTCGGAACCAACTGGAGCGTGTTCGCCTACACCTCGGCCAACTTTCTCGGCCCTGTACTGAGCTACGAGGTCGTTACCGCCTTCTTTCTTGAAGCCACCTTTCTCGGTGTCCTGCTGTTCGGCCGCAACAAGGTACCACCAGGCCTGCATCTGTTTGCCGCCTGCATGGTGGCCATCGGGACGTTCATCTCCTCGTTCTGGATTCTTGCAGCCAACAGCTGGATGCACACACCAGCAGGCGTGGTCATGCAGGATGGAGTGATTCACATGACGTCCTGGACTCAGGCCATCTTCAACTCGTCCCTGCCCTACCGCTTTGCCCACATGGCGCTGGCGTCCTTCATCACCGGCGGCTTCGTTGTCGCCGGTGTCAGCGCCTGGTACATGTTGCGCGGCCGGAATCCGCGCTCGAGCCGAAAGGCATTGAGAATGTGCGTCATCCTGCTCGCCGTGGCCACGCCGCTGCAGCTGTTCGTCGGTGACCTGCACGGACTCAACACTTTTGAAAACCAGCCGATGAAGGTGGCAGCCATGGAGGGCCACTGGGAAACCCAGTCGGGCGCTCCGCTGATCCTGTTCGCCATTCCGGATGCAGAAAACGAAACCAATCACTTCGAGATCAAGATCCCGAAGCTGGCAAGCCTGATCCTCACCCACAGCCTGGACGGCGAAGTTCCCGGGCTGCTCGAAGTCCCGGCTGAGGACCGGCCGCCGGTCGGCCCGGTCTTCTGGAGCTTCCGGATCATGGTCGGTCTCGGCCTGTTGTTCATTGCAGTGTCCCTGTTCAGCGCCTTCAAGCTCTGGCGTGGTCAGCTGTTCGAGTCCAGGGGCCTGCTGCGCGTCCTGTCCTGGATGATTCCACTGCCCTTCGTTGCCGTGCTGGCCGGCTGGTTCGTGACCGAAATCGGTCGCCAGCCCTGGATCATCTACGGCATGCTCCGAATCGAGGACGCAGTTACGCCCTCGCTGACTGGCTGGATGGCGCTGACCTCGCTGCTCGGTTACATCGCGGTCTATGCCGTGGTCTTCTCTGCGGGGCTTGTTTATCTGCGCCGGGTCATCCAGACCGGACTGGATCCGATCGACGATGCCACCGAAGACCAGTCGGCGAGACCCAAACGACCCTGGTCTGCCGTACCGGCTGCACTGGTCGATCCACCCGCCTTCAAACCCGGAGCCTGAACATGGAACTGATTGATCTGACGCTGATCTGGGTCGGCATCATCGGCCTCGGCATCTTCATGTATGTGCTGATGGATGGGTTCGACCTGGGCGTGGGTATTCTTTTTCCCTTCGCACCCAGTGACGACTGCCGGGACGCGATGATGAATTCGGTGGCCCCGGTCTGGGACGGTAACGAGACCTGGTTGATCCTGGGCGGCGCAGGTCTGCTGGCGGCCTTCCCGATGATCTATGCGGTCTTTCTGCCCGCGCTGTATCTGGGCGTTTTCCTTCTACTGGCCGGCCTCATCTTCCGCGGTGTCGCCTTCGAGTTCCGCTTCAAGTCCGGCGCACGTCGTTACTGGTGGGACCGTGCCTTCTTCGGCGGATCGACCGTGGCATCCTTTGCCCAGGGGGCGGTTGTCGGCGCCTACATCCAGGGATTTGAAACCGACGGGTTCCGCTATGTCGGCGGCCCTTTCGACTGGCTGACCCCGTTCACGGTCATGACGGGTCTGGGAGTCGTGGCAGGCTATGCACTGCTCGGGGTCACCTGGACCATCCTCAAGACCGAAGGACGGACCCAGGAATGGGCCTATCGCCTCGCCCCCTGGCTGCTTGCGATCGTTCTCGGCTTCTTTCTCCTCGTCAGTCTGTGGACGCCGCTGTCGAATCAGCGCGTGCTCGATCGATGGCTGGACAATGCTCACTGGCTCTGGCTGTTTCCCACGTTGACTCTCGGGCTCGCCGCCTGGGTCAGCCAACGGCTGCGCAAAGGCGCAGAAGTCTCTCCGTTTCTCGGCTCCATGGGCCTGTTCGCGATGTTCTATCTGGGCCTGTTGATCTCGCAGTGGCCTTACGCCGTCCCGCCGGACCACACCTTCTGGGATGCCGCCTCCGATCCAGGCAGTCAGCTATTTCTGTTGATCGGGATCCTGTTCCTGATTCCAATCATCCTGGTCTACACCGCCTGGACCTACTGGGTGTTCCGCGGCAAAGTCGACGGCAGTGGCTACGGCCACTGAGTCCGACTCCGGGATCGATCACGGCCGCTGGCTGAAGCAACAGTCCCCGGGCTGGCTGCGGCCTGCGGCGTTCGGACTGGCCCTGGCAGAAAGTCTGTTGCTGCTCGCGCAGGCGGGACTGATTGCGCTCACCCTCCATCGCGCCCTGATCGTCTCCGCATCGTGGCCGGCATTGCAACCCCTGCTGATTGGCCTGCTGGGGGTCGTGATCGGTCGCGCGATGATCCATGCCGGTCGAGGCGTACTGGCCGAACGAGCCTCTGCATCAATCCGCCAACGGCTGCGTGATCGGCTGATCCGCCGACTCTGCCTGAGCGACCCGGCCCAGGGCGCCGAATTCCAGACCGGCGCGCTGGCCCATCAGATCGTCGATCGGGTCGATCGTCTTGATCCCTACTTCGCCCGCTTTCTGCCGCAGCAATACTCTGCCGTCCTGATACCTCTGATCATTGTGATTGCCGTTGCCTGGGTCAACTGGCTGGCCGGGCTGCTGCTGGCGATCGCCGCCCCCATCATCCCGGTCTTCATGGCATTGATCGGCATCGGTGCCGAACGCCTGAGCCGGGATCAGGCCGCGGTCACCGCCCGCCTCTCCGGGCTCTTCCACGACCGGCTGCGCGGCCTGAGCACGATTGCCCGTTTCGGCGCGGCCGACCGGGTCGTCGCGTGGCTGCGAGAGGCCGCCCAGGACTATCAGGAGAGGACCATGAGGGTTCTCCGGCTGGCTTTTCTCTCTTCCGCCGTGCTCGAATTCTTTGCCGCAGTTGCGATCGCCAGCCTGGCCATCTACATCGGTTTGAGCCTGCTTGGATTCATGGAAATCGGCCCATCGGAGCAACTCGAACTCGTCTCCGGCCTGTTCATCCTGCTGCTGGCGCCGGACTTCTTCCTTGCCCTGCGGCAGCTCGCCCAGCACTGGCATGATCGCGCCGATGCCCTGGCTGCAGCCGGCGATCTACGCCCCCTGTTGCTGCGCCCTGCCCTGGCGCAGGACACAGCAATCGTCGAGGACTCACCATCGGCACCGAAAAGTGCGCTCAGTGTGACCATCGAGGCGCTCGGCTTTGCCTATCCCCGGGGACCCGCCCTGTTCGATGGTCTTGATCTGCGAATCGAAGCCGGCGAGCGTTTGTTGATCACCGGAGCCAGCGGCTGCGGCAAGAGCACCCTGCTGATGCTCATCGCCGGCCTGATCCGGCCCCAGACCGGCAGGATCCGCTACGGCAAGCGGGAGATCGCTGAATGGAATGACCGGATCCTGAGCGCTAAGCGGGCCTGGTTGAACCAGAACAGCGTCATCTTCGACCGCACGCTGCGCGACAACCTCTGCCTGGGCCGCGATGGATTCAGTGATGAAGAACTGGGCGATACGCTCGTACTTTGCGGGCTGGGACCCCTACTCCAGCAGCTCGAGCAGGGCCTCGATACACGCCTCGGTGACGGGGGAGCCCGCCTGTCCGGCGGCCAGTCCAGGCGAATCTCTCTGGCGCGAACCCTGCTTGCGCCCAGGCCCCTTCTGCTTCTGGACGAACCCAGCGAGCATCTGGATCCCGACAGTGAGGAAGCCCTGTGGCGCGCCGTCGACCAGGTGGCAGAACGGCGCGCCATGACCGTAATTGCCGTCAGCCATCGTCCCCGAGCCCGCGCATGGGCCAGCCGGACGATCACGCTGCCCGCCACCTCCATGGCATACGCCGGCGAAGAGACAACAGCATGAAGCGGCCACTGTCGATCCTGCCCCTGGGTGAGCGCTGGCACGCGCTGTTGTTTGGCCTGGTGCTGCTCACCCTGACCCTGACCGCCGGCCTGGCCCTGCTGATCCTTTCAGGCTGGTTCATCACCGCCAGCGCGATGGCTGGGCTGGGCCTGATCGGCATGATCAACATCTTCACCCCCGGCGCCGCTATCCGGATGGCCGCGTTGACCCGAACCGTCGCGCGATATGCCGAGCGCCTGGCAACCCATGCCGCCACCCTCGGACTGCTGACCTCCCTGCGCATGACCGTCTTCTCGCGCCTGATTCGACAGCCCTCGTTGTTTCTCGAGCGCCTTCAGCGCGGCGATGCGCTCAACCGCCTGACCGCCGACATCGACACCCTCGATCATGTCTACCTCGGCGTATTCCAGCCGGCTGCCGGCGCACTGCTCCTGACTCTCCTGACGATCGCTCTGGTCGCCCTGGCATCCCCGTTGATCGCTTTCGGCGTGTTGCTACCCCTGCTGCTGATCAACGTGCTGATCGTGGCCGTCTGCCACCATGCAGGGCGGGCGGCGAGTCGGGCGCAGGCGCTGGCCTATCCTGCACTTCGTCAAGGCGTCATGGACGGTCTGGAGGCACGCCTTGAGCTGCGCGCCCTTGGCCAGGTCGAAGCTCTCGCCGACCAGCTCGATGCGCAGTCGCGCGAGCTACTGGATCGTGGGCAACACCTGGCCATGAGAGATGCCCTCGGCGGCGCCCTGATCCTGCTGGTCAATCTGTCTGCCCTCGTGCTCTGCCTGTGGGTGGGTCTCGGCCAGCTCGAAGAAACGCGCAGTGCAGGACCGCTGCTTGCCGCGCTGATTCTCGGTCTGTTTGCCGTCTCCGAGGCCTGGCTCTCCCTGCCGGCGGCCTGGCGTCGCCTGAACCAGAGTCGAGTCGCCGCCGAGCGCGTCGGCTCGTTGTGCCCCGATCAGGCCAGCCCTGATCCAGAGCGCGACGAGCTCACGTGGCCGGACAGGCCGGATCTGTCGTTGCATAACGTGCGATTTTCCTGGGCCGAGCATCAGCCGATGCTGTTCGATGGCTTCGATCTCGATCTGGCCAGGGGCCAGCGCCTGGCCGTGATCGGCCCGAGCGGCTGCGGCAAGACCACGCTCCTGCGCCTTGTCATGGGGCAGGTTCGCCCACAGCGGGGAGAGGTCCGGATCGGCGGGATCGAGGTGCATCGCCTGGCCGAATCGATCCGGCACGAAAAAATTGCCTATCTGCCGCAGAGCCCTGTTCTTTTCCGGGATACGGTGGCCGGAAATCTGCGCCTGGCACGAGAGCAGGCCAGCGACGGGGAACTGATCGATGCGCTCGCCCAGGCAGGCCTGAGCGACTGGCTGGCGCGACTGCCGCAGGGCCTGAATACCTGGCTCGACGAGGCCGCCGGTAATCTATCGGGCGGGGAGCGCAGGCGCCTGGCCATCGCCCGGATGTTCCTGGGTGGCGGTGAGATCGTTCTGCTCGACGAGCCAACCGCCAGCCTGGATGATCAGAAGCTCGAGACGCTGAATCAGTCGCTCGACCGCTGGCTGACGGGGCGGACTGCAGTGATCGTCACACATCGGGCCGATGCCCTGGTACCGGTCGATCAAACCCTGCGCCTGCGCTGATCAACGACGGCGTGACGCCCCCGATACGGCAATCAGCAGAGCCAGCACGAACGGCACGAGACGCTCGACGGCATCGCCAGGCGCGTTGGGCAGGAAACTGAACAAGATCGTCAACGCCGCTCCTGTCGACATCGCCGCCAGACGGTACGGGCCAGCGACCGGCCCGACAAAGAGCAGAACGATCAGCAGTGGCCCGAAGGCGTTACCCAGGACCTGCCAGGCGAACAGGACCCGTTCGAAGATCGTCGCCGGAAAGACCAGGGCCAGAAGCAGCGCGGCAATTCCAAGCAGGATGATGACCACGCGATCAAGGGCCAGGGAATACCGCCCTCTCCTCAGATCATGGCTGACTGACCCCCCGGCGACCAGAAGCTGACTGTCCGAGGTCGACATGATCGCGGCCAGGACACCGCCGGTGATGATGCCGCCGACAACCGCCGGCAGGAGTTCGACCGACAGCGCCAGCAGCACGGATTCGCCATCATCCAGGCCGGGCAGCAGCACCCGACCGGACCAGCCCAGCACCACCATCCCCAGATAAATCAGCGTCGCCCAGCTCAGCGCAACGGTCCGGGCGAACCGGATCTCCGTGGCCGAACGCAGCGCCATGAAGCGGTTGACCACATGCGGCTGACCGGGATAGCCCAGACCGATTCCGAACAGACCGGCAACGAACAGCACCGCCGTGAACAGGCCGGGCTGATCGACCCAGCGCAGCAACTCGGGTTGATCGAGAGCTGCAAGACCCGCGATCAGCTCGGACGGCCCGCCGACGGCCACCAGCGCGACCACCGGCAGGATCAGGGCGACTGCGAGCATCATCAGGCCCTGCAGGGCATCGGTGACGCTGGCTGCCCAGAATCCCCCGAGGAAGACGTAGGCAATCACGATGCTCGCGCCAATGATCATCGCCCAGGCCGAGGTGATCGGCAGGGCCGTACTGATCGCCGTACCGGCGGCCTGGAATTGAGAAGCCACATAGAAGGTGAAACAGAACAGGATCAGCAGCGCACCCAGACTTCGCAGCCAGACCTCGACCCCTTTGGAGGTGCCCTGAGACAGGAACTCCACCAGGGTGAGTGCCTGCGACTGGTGACTGGCGGGCTGCAGCCGCGGGGCAATGAACACCCAGTTGATCACGAACCCCGAGACCACAGCGGGGACCAGCCAGATGGCCTGCAGGCCCCAGGCATAGGCTGCCCCGCTCATACCAAGCAGGGTCCAGGCCGAGGATGAACTGGCCGATGCACTGAGGGCTGCCACCACCGGCCCCATTCGGCGACCGGCCAGATGGAAATCCTCGGTGGTGCTGACCCGACGCTGAGCCCAGACGCCGACACCGATCAGGATGATCAGATAGATGCCAAGCGTCAGAGCAATCATTCAGCGAACCCTCCGGCGGGGCGTGAGCCGCGTGTCGCCGCGAGGAGCCGTGTCGCCGGGCTCAAGAGGAATTCGAGCGATCGGATTCAATGTCGATGTCGCCGAGGCCGTCTGCGACTTCATCCTCGGCCATATCGTCGCTGATCCGAACTTCATGCGAGCCATCGAGAGATCCTTCGGCCGACGGTTCCATCGGAGCGCTGACCTGGCGCGCCGGCAGGTTACCCCCGCGAACGAGCTTTTCGATGCGCGAGAAGACTTCGCCGCGGCCGAATGGCTTCTTCATGAAATCATCGGCGCCGATTCGTTCCAGGTAGAACTTCTCGGCAGCCTGGGGATTGCCGCTGATCATGATGACCGGAATGTCGGCGGTTCGCGGGTCCTTGCGCAGGCGGCGGAGCGCGGCAAACCCGTTCAGGCCCGGCAGTACGATGTCGAGGAAAATGAGATCGGGGCGCTCGGACGCGGCCATCTCGAGTCCCTTCTCGCCATCACCGGCTCCGATCGGCACGTAGCCACTCTGGCGGAGCATGTGGCTGAGCGCCGCAACAACGGTGCGCGAGTCGTCGATGATCAGCACCTTCAACCCCTTTCGAGCGTCCACGCGATCGCGCTGGCGACGCTCTTCGGTTCGTCCCAGACCAAGCAGTCGACGGAAGCGGCCAAGCTGACTCAAACGATTAACCCTCTTGATTCGATGTGATTCTACTGTATCCGAAACCGGCCTGCAGACGCCCTGCTGCCCAACGGACAAGTCCTGACCGACCGATCATGATCGATCGAGACGATACCCGGAATTCGCTGGATCCTGATCGACCCATCCGGTCTTCGAGCTACCGAACAGCCTCGGCTCCCGACAAGAGCCTTTCACCAATGCAGAGGAATTGAGCTATTCTCCCCCGTTCCTGTCTGGATGCGGCTTGGCGGTTCTTCCCCTGACCCGTCCAGCCCGGACTCATCGGCGCTGAGACCCGGCGGGCTCGGCCAGTCGATCCTGGTTTCGGTTGAAAAGGTAGCACATTGCGCCGATCGAGAGCATTTCTTGACCCAAGGGGCAGTATCGACTCGAAAGGTTGTAAGGAGAATCTGAACATGGCAGCATCAAGAATCGGTCTGCTCGTACTGGTCGCGCTGATGGCCGCCCAAGCCAGCGCCCAGGCTGACAATGAACCTACGGGCCTGTGGGTTGCAGAGTATGAGAATGACCTGTTCGCCGGCGCGGATCGCTATTACACCAGCGGCCTGCGGCTGACCCGGGTCGGTCAGACCCGGACGCCTCCCGACTGGCTGGACTCGCTGGCGCGGCGATTTCCGGGGTTCGAAGACGCCGATACCCTGCCCTACAGCCTGTCGATCAGCCACAACATCTTCACCCCGGCCGATATCGAGAACCCGGAGTTTCCGCCGGACGATCGTCTCTACGCCGGCTGGCTGAACGTCGAGTTCAAGACCGGCACGCTGCAGCCCCGAGGGGCCGACCGCATTCGAGTGGGGCTGGGTATCGCCGGCCCGGCCGCGGGCGGCAAACAGCTGCAGAACTTCATTCACGAACTGATCGATACGCGAGACCCGGTCGGCTGGGAAGAACAGCTCGAAAACGAGCCCACGATCCTGCTCGGTTACGACCGACTGCGCCGCATCACGCCGATGCCGACACCCTCCGGTCGCCGCTTCGACGCCAGCTACTTCGGCGGCATCACCCTCGGCAATGCCTATACCCACATCAGTGCCGGCGGGTTCATGCGCTGGGGCGATGGGCTGCAGGCCGACTACGGTCCGCCGCGCATCACACCGGCAGTCTCGGGGTCTGCATTCTTCAAGCCCGGCGGGCGCACCTGGTATTTCTTCCTTGGAACCGAGGGGCGGGCCGTCGGTCGCGATCTTTTCATCGAGGGCAATACCATCGGCGGCCGGGAGGGGGTGGACGCCGAGCGACTGGTGGGTGAGCTGTTCGGAGGCTTTGTCTACAGCAACGGTCGCTTCCGCGTCACCTATACCCACGTCTGGCGAACCCGGGAATTCAAGGCCCAGGCCGGCACCCAGGATTACGGCGCATTGTCGCTTTCGCTGTGGTGGTGAGTCCCGCGCGCATTGTTACGTGAGCCTGATGACTCAGTCGATCGCGTCGCCCCGCACAGCCTGCAACCTCGGTACCTGCCGCGGCCACCACTGATCCATCACGGCCGCCAACGCAGCCGGAGACCGGTCACTGTGACAGTCGCTACAGGCATTCGGCGCGCCATCGAGCCCGAATCGGACGCTGTCTTCGGGATTGGGCAGGGAGCTCATTTCATGCGTTCTTGAGCGCTCCCAGATGCCTGTATTGAGTTTGGTGATGTGCTCGGGCATATGGCAGTCATAGCAGAAGCTGCCGGGTTGACCGGGGCTGTGGTGGTGATGCGCTTCGGGGGCCGCGGCGACCGCTTCATGACAGTCTGCGCAGTAGGCGTTGGATGCAGCCGAGGGACTGAGAATGCCGGGGACAGTCTCGGACTTGTTCTGATGCGGGTCGTGACAGTCGTAGCAGCGCGGCTCACCCTGCTGGTAGCAAGCCGACTCGATCATCGAACGGAACACCATGCCGACCCCCTTGGGCCGCCCGTTGTCCCAGACCTCGATCGTGGGCGTCGTCCGGCCCGGATTCAGCGGTGCCTGCTGAAAATAGGCGGACAGGTCATTGATGCGCCCGCTCCGACTGTAACCGGGCTCATAGATCCGATAGATGTCCTGATGCGCGCTGAAGATATCGGCACCATGGCAGCGCGCGCAGACCGAAAACGCCTGCTCCTTGGGCAATTTGTCGGCCGAGGCCACGTAGGCGACCGGCCGTCCCTCGAAATGATTGCGGACGAACATCGCCATCCGGTTGATCGGAGATGAGGCCATGTAGGCCACATGCAGACTGCCCGGACCATGGCAGGCCTCGCAGCCGATCCCCTTTTCCTGCCAGCTGACACTGGCCTGGCTGTGAATCTCATCGCGCTCATGAATCTCGAGATTGGTCACATGGCAGCGCGCGCAGTAGAGATTCCAGGCCGAATTCATGCTGGTCATCTGAGCCCACAGATCGGACAGGGTCTGACTGCTGCCCTCCTGTAGATTCCAGTAGGGAAAGAATTCCTGGCGTGCGGTCGACCACTGGAGCGGCAGGCGCCGCAGGACCCCGTCGGGCTCCTGAAAGACATACTCCTGACGGTACTGATAGCCGATCACATGCTTGACCGGAAAGCCGACGAATTCCGCCCTGTCGGGATGCCTGAGCGCCATGTAGTAGCGATCATTCTGCTGGAACATCCGTGCGACGACCTGACCGGCCAGCGGGTCGGGACTGTCAGCCGGCAGACGAAACTCTCCGGCCTCAAAATCCCCCACCACGGATTGCAGATCGGGATCACGCACCATATTGGCATGCGGGGATTCGGCCCAGTCTTCGTGGATGACGGTATGGCAATCGATGCACTGTTGCGAGCCGACGTATTCCGCGTCGAAGCGTTCTTCGAACTGGCCGGCACGCCACCAGGACCAGATCATGACGCCAACAAGAATCAATCCTGCCAGAGTGAAAAACCAGGTCCAGAGGAGGCGCCGACCAGGGGACTTGCCTGCCTGATCGGGGGTGTTCCTGCGCCTGCTCATTCGAGCTCAGCGATCGGCTCGGGCCGGGCAAAGTGGAATCCCTGAAAATAGTCGATGCCGATATCACGGCACAGGCCTGCGGTGACCTCGCTTTCAATGCCCTCGGCCAGGGTCTTGATGCCCATGGTGCTGATCAGATCATTCAGCGTCGTGAGCAACTGGAACTTGGGCGAATCACGATCCTCGAGGTCACGGACCAGGGAGATATCGAACTTGAGAATATCCGGCGGGACTTCGATCAGCTCAAGCAGTCGGGCCTGCCCGGCACCGAAATCATCATAGGCCAGGCGAATGTTCATCCGATTCAGCTCGCGTCTGACCGAAACCATCACCTCCTTGTCGGTGACTGCACCTTCGTGCACCTCGAAAATCAGATCGAGCCCGGGGAAGCGATCCCGCAGCGTGGACAGCTCCGACAGGAGGGTATCGAAGTCATCGCATTCTGCCGGGTGATTGTTGAAGAACAGCGGTTGTCTGAGCCCTGCGGCCGCCGAGGCCTCGAAGGATTTACGTCGAAAAAGCTGGCTGAGCTTGACCTCGGAATTCAGCGCCGCGGCTAGCGCAAAAAGCTGGCCCGGCCCCTCCTGCAACTCCTCATGGGCGCTTCGGCCGAGTAGCTCGAAGCCGTACAGGCACCCGTCGGCGCTGTAGATCTTCTGGCAATAGGGCTCGACCTTGCCGTGCTCGAGCAGATCGAAAAGCGCCGCCATCTGGAGCGGAAACTCCTGAGGTAGCGCGCGCATACCGATCACCGTGTCGGCCGAGGCGACCGGCTTGCCGATGCCGCCATAAGCGCGATCCTGCATCAGACGAAACTCATGGTCGGCCAGATGAATCACATCGCCGACCTTGACTGTTGTGGCCTGTTCGACGCGCTGATGATTCACGAAGGTGCCGTTGGTACTACCGAGGTCTTCAACGATCAACTGGTCATCCTGGCTGAAAAATCTGGCGTGCAGGCGTGAGATCCGGTCGACATTGAGTTGAACCGTGCAATCGGGATGCCGTCCCAGGGTCGCTGGAAAGGACTCCAGTTCCAGGCGTCTTGGCAGTTGATTCTGGCCGCTGGAACTTTCCAGATAGTAACGCTTGCCCATTCGATCAGGTTCTCCCTGCACTCGACGGAGTATCTCGGCAATCGCTCAAGGGTGCAAGTGGGACATGCCGGGTTCAGCGGGACCGCGATCTGGCCATCGCCTTGCGGACCTGGGCCATCATGAAGCGATAGTAGCGCTCGGGAAACAAGCGCTTCATCCGCCAGGCCCAGCGGGTGTCCTTGTGGGTCAGCAACATGAAGCGCGGTTTACCCACCGCATCGAACACCGCAGCCGCCACATCCTCGGCGCTGACCCCGGAGTTCTGCATCCAGCGCTCGATCCGCTTCTGGTAGCTGCCGTCCGGGGCACGCATGGTCTCGGCCAGACGCGTCTTGACGAAGGCCGGGCACAGCACCGACACCTCGACTCCGCAGTCGTCCATCTCGGCGCGCAGCATTTCCGACAGGGCAATGACCGCAGCCTTGGCCGTGCCATAGGCATTGATGCCCGGTGCCGCGGCAAAGCCGGCCGCCGAGGCAACGTTGATGATATGGCCGTGGCCCTGTCTGCGCATCATCGGCGCAAACGCCTTGCAGCCGGCCGCCACCCCGATAAGATCGATGTCGATAACCCAGCGCCAGTCCTCCATGGAGGTCTCTTCCAGAGTGCCGGCCACCGCCACGCCAGCGTTGTTGACCAGCACATCCAGGCGACCGAACACAGACTCGACCTCGTCTATCAGCGCGGCCCAGCCGGCATCATCGGTAATGTCCATCACGAACCAGTGCGCGGCATCGCCGATCGACTCGGCCACCGCTCGAGCGCGCACCTCGTCACGATCGGTAATCATCACCCGATAGCCTTCGGCCGCAAATCTTCGCGCCATGGCCTCGCCCAGGCCTGCCCCGCTGCCGGTGATGAGCGCGCAGGGGGTATTGGAATTCGAATCAGTCATGGGCTTGGCGGTCCTGGAGTGAATGGGAGTGGAACTGCCCTCTAGTTTAGCGTCGGTTCGCGCTACCATTGTCACTGGTTCCAGCCCACCGGATCGAAATGGTCAGCAGAAAGCGGGCACCGGCTCGTGAAATCTTCGGCTGGGCGATGTTCGACTTCGCCAATCAGGCCTACACCCTGCTGATTATCACCGTGGTCTTCGGCGATCTGTTTACCCGGGTGATCGTCGGCGATGCCCCCGACTACCGCCTCGGCAATCTGCTCTGGTCGATCGCGCTTGCAGTCAGCTACTTCCTGGTCATGCTGGCCTCGCCGATCTGCGGTGCCGTCATGGACCACCGCCGCTGGCGCAAGCGTTTTCTGTTCATCAGCTACCTCGGCACGGTCCTCTCTACCGCCCTGCTCTGGCTGGTCGAACCGGGCTGGATCGTTATGGCCATGGCACTGATCATTCTGTCGAACGTGGCCTATGCCATCGGCGAATCCTTTATCGCCAGCTTTCTTCCAGGACTGGGTCCAAGGCAGGACCTGGGCTGGATCTCCGGGCTGGGCTGGAGCCTGGGTTATATCGGCGGACTGGTCGCCACGGCCTTTGCCCTGCTCTTTCTGGGTGAGGTCAGCCTGGAGAACTATGACCGGGTTCGCTGGGTCGGCCCATTTGCCGCGG
>CAYTQT010000047.1:20002-24939 GCA_964439915.1 uncultured Wenzhouxiangella sp.
TTTCTGCAGTCGAGGATCGGCGCCCGCCGGACCTATCTGATGACACTGTGGCTGTGGATCGCCGCGGTGCTGGCGATCTGGCAGACCCCGACCATTTCGAGCCTGGCCAATGCCTGGCTGGGGGTGGACTGGGAGGCACAGCACGTGTTCCTGTTCGCCGGCCTTCTTTCGGGACTGAGCCTCGGTTCGTCTCAATCGGCCGGCCGGGCCCTGGTCGGCCTGCTGACCCCGAACGGCAAATCGGCCGAGTTCTTCGGCTTCTGGAATGCCGTCTCGAAGCTGGCCGCCATCTTCGGCATTCTCGGCCTGGGCCTGCTGCAGTCGGTCTTCGGGCTTCAGACCGCGATCCTGTTCTGCCTGGTGCTGTATGCCATGGCCATCGTCTTCGGCCTGCAGGTGCACGAGGCGCGCGGCGTCGAAGTCGCTCATCGCTGGCGGCAGGCCAGGGCAAACTGAGCCATGCGCATCATCGCCCACACCTGCTCGAACACCGAGATCGTCTGCGCCCTGGGTCGCGCAGACTGGCTTGTGGGCGTCGACGATCATTCGGATTTCCCACCCGGGATCGTGGTCGATCTCCCGCGCGTCGGGGCCGACCTGGACATCGACGTCGAGCGCGTGGAGGCGCTGAAGCCCGACCTGGTCATCACATCGCTGACCGTGCCGGGCCACGAGCGCTGTCTGGAACGCCTGCGCAACGCCGGCCTGCCCTGCCTGGTCACTCAACCCCACAGCCTGGCCGACGTGGTCGAGGACATTCGCCGCATCGGCCAGGCCCTGGATGCCGAGCAGTCCGCCGCCGATCTGATCGCGAAATTCGAGCAACGGCTGAATACCCCGATACCTGACCACCCGCCGGTCCCGGTGCTGATCGAGTGGTGGCCGAAGCCGGTGATCGTGCCGGGCAGGAAATCCTGGGTCAATGAAATGCTGCAGCTTGTCGGCGGCGTCAATCCCTTTGCCGAAGCTGACTGCGAAAGCCGGGAGATCGCGACTGCTCAGGCGGTCGCCGCGCGGCCGGAAGCGATCGTGATGAGCTGGTGCGGCGTGGCCGAGGACAAGTATCGTCCGCATATCGTGACCCGGCGCGAGGGCTGGTCTGCCATCCCGGCCATCCAGTCCGGTCGCGTTGTCCCGATCAGCGAAGCCTGGCTGGGACGCCCCGGCCCGAGACTGATCGAGGGAATCGACAAGCTGGCTGAAGTCGTTCACGCCTGCAGGAACGCCGGCTAAGGGACCGTTCATCACGGAGACACCGAGCACACAGAGAAAAGCAGATCAGCGTTGAAGTCTTTTCTCTGAGATTTTCGCGTCTCCGTGGAGAACCCGGATTGATCAGTTGGCTCTTCGCAGCGCCTCGCCGAACTGGTTGAAGGTCTGCATCGGGTTGAAGTTGGCATTGTTGGTCAGCACCAGATTGCCGTTCTGCAGTTCCCAGGCGTGGTTGTAGTTCTGGGACAGGCGCACCGTGCCGTTGCTGGTCTGCCAGGGCTGCACTTCGCGGATGCCGTCGATGCTGCGCTGCTGTCCTGCATTGTTCATGCCGTTGCGGCGCTGCCAGCTCTCGAACATCATGTCGCCGATCGAGCTGTCTGAACTGCTCGAGCTTGTCGACGCCAACGAGCCACCGGGCTGACCTGGCGCGGGTCGCTGCGCACCGTGCCACTGGGCCACGGCCTGTTGCCAGCGCGGATCGGGCTGGATGTTGTTGAGAATCACGCCAAAGGCGGGATGCCCTGCCTCGAGCTGGCCGGGCGGCGTGCTCAACACCAGAACAAGCTCGGTGTGTCCGATGCGGAAGTGCGAGGTGCCCATGGCATTCTGGCTCTGTCCTTCGCCGTGGCTGGAGATCAGAATCATGATGCCGTCGTTACGGACACCGTCCGCCTCGGACGTGAACTCGACCGCCACTCCATCGAACCATTGACGGGCGTTGGGCAGGTTCATCGGCGGATTCATGCGCTGATACATCGCGATCAGCGCCTCGACTTCGGGCGGCCGTTCGATCTGAGTGATCTGAGTACGAATCTGCTCGGAAAACAGCTGCAGATAGGCGCGCGCCACCGATTCAGCGTTCGGCAGGTCGCGTTGGATGCAGGCCGCGGGGGGTTGGCCGAAATTATTCGCCCCCCAGTTGATCGGGTCCATGAAGGCGATGCCGTAGGACTGATCCGGCGTGCCGGCACCCCAGACCAGGCGCTGGGAACGAAAGCAGGCCTGATTGCCGACCGCCGCGCCCCACATGACGCCGCCCTTGGTCTCCCAGTTCGCCGGCACCAGAGTGCGCATGGCCACCTGGCGACCGAAGGGCCCCGACTCATCCATGATCTCCACCGGTTTGAACTCGACACTGCTGCGTTCGCTCATGGAAGTCGAGGCCACGCGACTTGAGCTCGAGACCGGCAACCGAGCCTGCGGGTGCTGCGAGGACGGCCCCTGGCTCAAGACCTGATTGACCTGGCCCTGGCTGACCGAAAAACGATGAAACACGGTCTTCCCCAAGCCGGCCACGGCGATGCCGACCCGACCGCGACCCGTGTGATCGTTGGCGATCGAACCCAGCGCCTGACCGTTGATCTGATAGCTCAACTCGTTGCCGTGCTCGATCAGGGTCAGCGTATTGCTGCCCGGGCGAATAGCGGAACTGTTCGTCTGGGTCATCGGCAGGATGCCCGAGTCGTCGCGGCGATAGAGACTCAAACTGCCATCGCTCTCGAGGCCGAAAATGAAGTAATTGCCGCTGTTCGGATCGAGGCCATACAGAATTCCGCCCATCCCCATCCCCTGATTCGAGCCGTTGAAGGTCAACTCGACATCGATGCGACGCTGACCCTCTTCACGGGCGTTCGAGCCCGCGTAGTAATAACGTATATCGCCCGGGCTCTGGATGTTCTCGAGACCAAAGCTCTGGCCATCGGACTCGACCTGCCAGACACCATCCAGGCCGCTATCAGGCAGGATGCCGTCCAATGGACCCATGTAATCCTGGGCGGCCAGAGAGGAGCCGAACAGTCCGAATAGGGCGATTGCTGCAGCTCGAATGCTCGTAGTCATCATGCTGTTGCAAGTCTCTGATTTCATGTCTTCGTGCCTCCGGGCACTGATTGTCGTGCTTCAATCACACGCCGGAATTTCCCGGCCATTTACTGAAGCACAGCGCAAGCCGATGACAAACAGGGTCATGAATTTTTCAGCCCGGGCGCACGAAAACCTCGGTGGACCTGGACCGGCTTGGAGAAAGCTTGTTGATTCGACGATTTGCGCCTGTCACTGCAGCCGGGCACACTGGGCGAGACCATGTTGGGGTAAAAGATCGTGCGATTTCACTTTTGCGTTTGCCTGATTCTGTGCGGAACCTTTGGGCCGGTCGCCGTCAGTCTGGGCCAGGACGCCTTCAAGCCCCCGGTCAATGGCCCGGCCTGGAGCGATGCCAATGGTTGGGACGCGCCGCAGTACTACACCACGATCCGGGCCGTGGACTTCAATGGCGACGGGCTGGATGATCTGTGCGCTCGTGGCGCTCAAGGCGTCATTTGTGCGTTCAGTAACGGCAGCGGCTTTGACGCCGCCGAGCAGCTGATCGGCTTCAACGACCAGTGCTGTAGCCAACCGGAATACTATCTGACCATCCGAGTGCTGGAGTCTTCGAGGCGAGGCTACTATTGCATTCGGGGGAGTGACGGTCCAGTCTGCCTGATCCAGTCCGTCTTGGGCTTCGCAGGCTTCGATTTTTTTACCGACGCGGGCGGCTGGAACGAGCCGGATCACTACACCACGCTGGTCGTGGCCAACATTAATAACGATGAATATGCCGATATCTGCGGGCGTGCAACTGCAGGCATGCGCTGCTATCGCAAATTCGGACCTGAATCGAGTCCGTTCGATTCCACGGCGATCGTCGGGCCGGCCTGGTCGGATGCGTCGGGCTGGAATGAGCCCCACTATTACCTCACGATCCGCGCGCTGGATTTCAACGGCGACGGCAGGGATGACTTATGCGCCCGCAGTTCACAGGGCATGGCCTGCTATCCCAGCACCGGGGACGGCTTCGGCGCGTTCGTCGAAGGTCCGATCTGGCGAGATCTTTCCGGCTGGCAGTTGCCCCAGTATTACGACACGATTCGCGCCCTGGATTTCAACGGCGACGGCAAAGACGATCTATGTGCCAGGAACTCAACGGGCATGGGGTGTCACGCCAGCACGGGGTCAGGTTTTGAAGCGTCCATCGCTGGCCCGGCCTGGCGTGATTTCAGCGGTTGGAACCTTCCGAAGTATTACCGCACCATCCGCGCGCTGGACTTCAATGGTGATGATTTGGTTGACCTTTGCGCACGAAGCTCACTGCAATTCGGCTGCTATCCAAGCACGGGCTCTGGCTTTGGTGATTTTATTTCCGGCCCGGGGTGGAGCGATGCCGCCGAGTGGGATCAACCGCAGTACTACGAAACCATCCTCACATTGGACTACAACGGCGACGGCTTTGATGATGTTTGCGCCCGCGCTTCAACGGGCATGCTGTGCTACGCCAGCAATGCGCCCTTGTTTCGAGACCGCTTCGAGCAATAAACCTTCGTTTCGAAAAACCAGAGTGCAGCTTCGCTGCATTCGATCTTCAAGAGCTGCCTGAAATGCCGTGGTACCGCCTGGTATAGCGACAGGGTAAAATGCCGCGATGAGCGTCTCCCCAAAAAAGAATCCATCGGTTGGCCTGGTGTCCCTGGGCTGCCCCAAGGCCCTGGTCGATTCCGAGCAGATCGTTTCACGGCTGAAGTCCGAGGGCTATCGGCTGGTTCCGCAGTACGAAGAGGCTGATCTGGTGGTGGTCAATACCTGCGGTTTCATCGACTCGGCCAAGGCGGAATCCCTCGAAACCATCGGCGAGGCCCTGAGCGCCAACGGCAAGGTCCTGGTCACCGGCTGCATGGGGGCCAAACCGG
>CAYTQT010000048.1:0-24811 GCA_964439915.1 uncultured Wenzhouxiangella sp.
GGCGAAAGGCGAAAGGCGAAAGGCGAAAGGAAAACCCTGAAATCCGGAACCCGGAACCCTACACCGCCTCCGACAGATTTCCTTTTTTCTCCAGCCAGACACGCCGGTCTCCGGCGCGTTTCTTGGCCAGCAGCATGTCCATCAGCGCATCGGTTGCGTCCGGCTCGTCGATCGTCAGCTGGACGAGGCGGCGGGTGTCCGGGTCGATCGTCGACTCGCGCAGCTGCAGCGGATTCATCTCGCCGAGGCCCTTGAAGCGGGTTTCCGAGACCTTGCCCTTGAGGTTTTCGGCTTCGATCCGGGCCAGGACGCCCTGGCGTTCCTCGCCGTCCAGGGCATAGAAGGTCTGTTTGCCGACATCGATCCGGTACAGCGGCGGCATG
This sequence comes from uncultured Wenzhouxiangella sp., assembly GCA_964439915.1. GTDB lineage: Bacteria > Pseudomonadota > Gammaproteobacteria > Xanthomonadales > Wenzhouxiangellaceae > Wenzhouxiangella. The sequence continues at coordinate 384 of CAYTQT010000048.1, forward strand.
GCAACGAAGATGCGCCCGGCCTCGACCAGCGGTCGGAAGTGGCGCAGGAACAGGGCCGAGAGCAGGGTGGCGATGTGCAGGCCGTCGGAGTCGGCGTCGGCCAGGATGATGACCTTGCCGTAGCGCAGCTTCGAGAGATCATCCGATCCGGGATCAACGCCGATCGCGATCGCCAGATCATGCACCTCCTGCGAGCGCAGGACCTGACCAGGCTCGGTTTCCCAGGTGTTCAGTATCTTGCCTCGGAGCGGCATGATGGCCTGGTATTCGCGATTGCGGGCCTGTTTGGCGCTGCCGCCGGCCGAATCCCCCTCGACCAGAAACAGCTCGGTTTCTTCCAGATCGGTCGACGCGCAGTCGGCCAGCTTGCCGGGCAGGGCGGGGCCGGCCGTGACTTTTCTCCGTGCGACCTGCTTGCGGGATTTCTGCCGCTTGAGCGCGTTGTCGATGGCCAGTCTGGCAATGGCTTCACCGTCGGTCACATGGCTGTTCAGCCACAGGGCGAAGGCATCCTTGACCACGCCGGAGACGAAGCTTGCCGCCGAGCGCGAGCTCAGGCGCTCCTTGGTCTGACCGGAGAACTGGGGATCGGCCAGCTTGATCGACAGCAGGAAACTGAGTCGTTCCCAGACATCGTCCGGGGCCAGTTTGAGTCCGCGCGGCAGCAGATTGCGGATGCTGCAGAACTCGCGCAGGGCCTCGATCAGTCCGGTGCGCAGGCCGTTGGTATGGGTGCCGCCGGCAGCCGTCGGGATGAGATTGACGTAGGACTCCTGCACCAGCTCGCCTTCCGGCACCCAGCTCAAGGCCCAGGCCGCCTCCTGATCGGCTGCGGTGAAATTGCCCGTGAACGGCGCGCTGGGCAGACATTCGCGCCCCGCCAGGCTCTCGACCAGGTAGTCGGTCAGGCCGTCTTCGAACTGCCAGGTTTCGGACTCGCCGCTGGCCTGGTCTGTCAGCGTCACCTTCAGGCCGGGGCAGAGGATGGCCTTGGCCTTGAGCAGATGCTTGAGTCGTGGCCGCGAAATATTGACCGAATCGAAGTAACTCGGCTCGGGCCAGAAATGCACCAGGGTGCCGGTGTTGCGCTTGCCGACCTGGTCGATCTCGGTGAGTGGCTGGTCGGTCTCGCCGTTCCTGAAGCGAATTTCATGCACCTGACCATTGCGCTTGATGCGACAAATCAACTTTTCCGAGAGGGCATTGACGACCGACACCCCGACACCGTGCAGACCGCCGGAGAACTTGTAGTTCTTGCCCGAGAACTTGCCGCCCGCATGCAGCCGGGTGAGGATCAGCTCGACCCCGGGGAGCTTGTGCTCCGGATGGGGGTCGACCGGCATGCCGCGGCCATCGTCGACCACTTCGACCGAGCCGTCCTCATGCAGCGTGACCTCGATCGAGTGGGCGTGGCCGCCCAGTGCCTCATCGACCGCATTGTCGACGACCTCGGCCACCAGATGATTGGGGCGCGTGGTGTCGGTATACATGCCGGGGCGCCGCTTGACCGGCTCCAGGCCCTGCAGCACTTCGATGTCGGAGGCTTGATACTGGTTGCTCATGAATCCACTCGAGTCTGGAACTTCAAGCGCACAAGGTTACCGTTTAATCGCCTATAGTGGCGTCTGAACGACCGAAAGTTTTTCATTATGGGCAAAACCGACACCGTCCGGGCACTCGACGTCGACGCGCTGTATCGACGCTGCCCGATCGAGACGCTGGACTTCGATTCGACCGATCAGCTTGATCCACTACCGTTGACCTGGGGCCAGGATCGCGCCATGCGCGCGCTGGACTTCGGTAGCCGGATGGACAACGAGGGTTTCAACCTTTTCGTGCAGGCCTCGCCGGGTACTCGAGCTCTGGAGCAGGTGCGCGCCTTTCTCGACGATCGGGCGGCCGCTGAGCGCGTGCCGGATGACTGGTGCTACCTCTACAACTTCGACGATCCCGAATGTCCGTTGGCGCTGAGCCTGCCGCCCGGACAGGGCCACCGGCTGCGGGCCGATCTTCAGTTCCTGATCGATGAATTGACCAGCGGCGTGCCAGGGATTTTCGAAAGTGAGGAATACCAGAGCAAGCTCAACGAGCTGCAGGAAGCCTTCAACGCCAAGCAGCAGAAGCGGCTGGACGCCATTGCCGAGGAAGCCAAGGCGCAGGATATCGCCCTGATCTCGACGCCGACAGGCTTCAATCTGGCACCAATGCGCGATGGCGAGGTGATCGAGCCGGAAGCCTTCGAAGCCCTGTCCGAGTCCGAGCGGGAGACGATCGAAGAACGCATCGTCGAGCTGCAGGGCAAGCTTCAGCAGGTGATCCAGAATGTACCCAAGCTGCGCAAGGCGGCTCAGCGCAAGGTGCGTGAGCTCAATGAAGAGATGCTCGAATTCGCGCTCGGGGGTCCGATGAACGAGCTGCGCGAGCGCTGGAGTGCCGATGCAGGCGTCCTCTCCCACCTGGAGCGGATCCAGAGCGATGTGATCGAGAATGCGCAGGCATTTCGCAATGAGCAGGGCGCAATCGTTCCGGTCGAACTCCTTGGCCGTTATCAGGCCAACGTACTGGTCGATCGCAGCGGTGAGACGGCCGCGCCCGTGGTCTACGAAGATCTGCCGAACCACAATCACCTGGTTGGCGTGATCGAACAGCAGGTTCGTGATGGCGCCATGGTGACGGACTATCGCCTGATCCGACCCGGCTCGCTGCATCGCGCCAACGGCGGCTATCTGATTGTCGATGCGCGCCGCATTCTGGGTCACTCGCTGGCCTGGAACAGCCTGAAGCGCGTGCTGGCAGCCGGCGAGATCCAGATCGAATCGCTCGAGCGCAGCTTCGGACTGGCCAGCACCACCATGCTGACGCCCCAGCCGATCCCTCTCAAAGTCAAGGTGATCCTGCTGACCGAGCGCGGCATCGCCGATCTTCTCAGCCGCTACGATCCGGATTTCGCGCGGCTGTTCAAGGTCGAGGCGGATTTTGCCGATCAACTGGTCCGTGTCGACGATCAGCATGAGCAGCTGGCCCGGCTCATCGCCACCCTGGCGCGACGCGCCGGGACGCGCGCCCTGACCGCCGCTGCCGTGGGGCGGGTCATCGAACACGGCAGCCGGCTGGCCGGGGACCAGCGCAAACTGACCGCCCAGGACCAGCTGCTGCATGATCTTCTCCTCGAGGCCGACCACTATGCCGCCGACGCCAGGTCCGAGTGGGTCGACCGGGAGCAGATCGAACAGGCGATCGAGGCACGCCGCGACCGGATTGCGCGCTCGGCCGAGCGCGCACTGGAGCGTATCGAACGCGGTATCGTCCTGATGCAGACCGAAGGCACGGCAATCGGGCAGGTCAATGGTCTGGCTGTCTATCGCTCGGGTCGGGCCGCGTTCGGTCTGCCCAGCCGGATCACCGCCACGACCCGCCCCGGGCGCGGGCAGATCATCGATATCGAGCGCGAAGCCAAGCTGGGTGGCGCGATTCATACCAAGGGCGTGATGATCCTGACCCGATGCATCGCCCAGCGCTATGCCGCCGACGGGGAGCTGTCGCTGTCGGCCAGCCTGGCCTTCGAGCAGTCCTACGGCGGCGTCGACGGCGACTCGGCCTCGGTCGCTGAGGTCTGCGCTCTGCTGTCGTCGTTGGCACGGGTTGGTCTGCGCCAGAATCTGGCCGTGACCGGGTCGATCAACCAGCATGGCCAGGTTCAGGCCGTCGGTGGCGTCAACGAAAAGATCGAGGGTTTCTTCCGCGTCTGCCGCGGCGCACAGACCCTGGGTCAGGCCGGGGTGCTGATCCCCGCCAGCAACGTCGAGCATCTGATGCTGGATGAAGAAGTTCGCGACGCAGTCGCGGCGGGGCAATTCCACATCTATCCGATCACCAGCCTGGATGAGGCGCTCGCGCTGATGGTGGATCTGCCGCTCGGCAAGCTTGATGCCTCCGGCAATTATCCTGAAGGCAGCTTCAACGGCCGGGTGGCCGACCGACTGGCCGGCTTCACCCGGGTGGCCAGACCGGAGCGTGACAAGGCTCGAGCCAGCGCTGAGGAGGAGAGCAGCGCGTCGGGCGAGAGCGATGACTGAAGCTGATCCGATCGACCCAACCGGCTCCGGGCGGCTATGGGTGCTTTTTGACGGCTCGCCCGGCAGCCAGGCAGCCCTGCTACAGGCCTTGCCCCTGATGCAGGCTCTTGGCGCGGAGCTGCGTGCCCTGTATATCGAGGATCCGGCGCTGGCCCGCTGTGCCTCGCTGTCGATCAATCTCGAAGTCGGCGCGGTCTCCGGTCGTCTTCGGGCACGGGGTCCATCCGAGCATCGTCACGCCCAGGCCGTTCAGCGCCAGCGAGCTCAGGTAGTGCTGGATCATCTGCTCGGCACGCGGGCCCTGTCGCTTGCACTGGAATCCCGACCGGGGCCCGCGCTCGAGGTGCTCGCCGATCTGGTCGACGATCAGGACTGGGTCGTGACAGGTCGCTCCGGCTATGCGGGCTGGCAGCCGACGCGCCCTGGCAGCCTGACCCGGTCGCTGGCTGACGCGCCTCGATCGACCCTGATGATCGGCTCACCCTCCGGCCGCAGCCATCCCGGACCCTGGTTGCTCCTGCTCGATGACCCGACTTCAACGCAGCGTCGACTGAGCCGGGCGCGGGACCTTCTCGGGCCGGGCGGGGCGGAGCTCAGGATCGTCTGCCAGTCCGGGAGTGCTGCGGATTACGCAACCCCCGCAGCGCCATGGATTCGCCAACGCATCGCCAGCGGTCTGGCGCTTCAGGCGCTGATCCAGGACCAGCAGGCCGCCGGCCTGATCGCCAGCGCCGACAGCGCCCTGATCCGCACCGGCCTGGCCGCCGGCTGGCTTGACCGCATCGATCGCCCTCTGCTGGTGCTGCCTGAATATTGATGACCTCGAACGCCAACCGTCCCGAATCCGGGAACTTGTTACTCCTCTTTCGGTATAGACTCATTGGAAAAGAACCCGATGGTTAGGCAGGCCATGCGCGCGTCCACGAACCTGACAGCGATTCTTCGCGACTGGCAACAATCTCCTGACGACCTCGAGGTCGCCGAGCGGCTCACGGCGCTGGTCTATTCGGAGCTGAAAAAGATTGCTCGGGCGCGTCTTCTGCGTGAAGGCAACGCGTCGATTCAACCTACTGAGCTGGTGCATGAAACCTGGCTCAAGCTCAAGCCCCCGGCAGAGGAGATGAAGGGGCGGGAACATTTCTACAAGCTGGCCTCGACCGTCATGCGTCATCTGCTGGTCGACCAGGCCCGTGAGCGCCTGAGTGAGAAACGCGGAGGAGGGCATCTTCGAGTGACCCTGACCTCCTTCGGCTCTCATTCACAGCTTGAGGATTTCAGATTGCTGGATTTCGACCGTGCCTTGACTACCCTGGCGATCGAACACCCGCGGCCTGCTGAAGTCGTGAGCCTGCGCTGTTTCGGCGGTTTGACGCTGGCGGAAATCGCCAGCGAGCTCGATATCGGGATCGCGACCGTCAAACGCGACTGGTCGTTTGCGCGGGCCTGGTTGATTGTCGAGTTGCGCGAGAAGGATGATGACCGGTAACGAATCGATGAATATCGAAGAGCAGTTCGCAAGACTGGCCTCGATCGATGCCTCGGAGCGGACAGCGATACTGCGAGAGCTGATCGGTCAGGATCGGGAAAAAGCGCTTCGGCTGGCCGCCTTGATCGATGCGCACGATAACGAGACGCTTGCGCTCGATTCCCTGCCGGACATGCAGTTCGATCAGTTGCTGACACGCCCGTCGGAGGCGCTGATCGGGGTCGAGATCGGCGGCTGGCGGCTATTGGAAGAGCTGGGGCAGGGCGGAATGGGGGTCGTCTTCGGGGTCGAGCGGGTCTCGGAGGGTGTGACGCAGCGGGCCGCCATGAAGCTGCTCTCCATTCCGACCTTCGATTCGGTGGCGACTGCACGATTCATCAGGGAGGTCAGCGTTCTGGCCAGGCTCGATCACCCGGGAATCTGCCGCCTGCTGGACTGGGGGACGTCGCAGCAGGGCTGGCGCTATCTGGTACTCGAGCGAATCGACGGTCATCCGATCAATGCGTATGGAGATGCGCTGCCTGTTGCCCAACGCCTCGACCTGGTTCGTCGAGTGGCCGAGGCGGTGAATGCCGCTCATCGGGAGCTGGTGGTGCATCTGGACATCAAGCCGGCGAATATTCTGGTCCATGCAACGCAGGGCCCGATCCTGCTCGATTTCGGCATTGCAAGAATTCTCGCCGAAGATGACTCCAGTGCGATGGCCACCGTGACATGCTGGCTGACGCCGAACTATGCCAGCCCCGAACAACTGCGCGGTGAACCGGCCTCCGTTGCGGCCGACATCTATGCACTGGGCGTGGTCCTGTTCGAGCTGCTGGTCGGGCAACGCCCGTACGATCTGGCGGGCAAGTCCCTGACCGACACGCTGGAGGAGATCGAAGGCGGTCGCCTACTAGTATCTCTGAAAGCTGCCGGACTGAGCGCTGACCTGCAGGCCGTGATTGCCAAGGCGATGCACCCTGATGCCACCCGACGCTATGCTACTGCCCAGGACTTCGCCAATGACCTGCGAGCGATCACCGACAAGCGTCCGATCTCGGCGCGGCCCGACAGCGCGGCCTACCGGTTCCGCAAGCTCTGCGCCCGCCATCCCATCGCCTTGCCGTCGGCCATCTTGGCCATGACCTCGATCTTGGCGCTGGCGGTGCTGCTGCTATTCCAGTCCGTCGATCTGCAGCAACAGCGCGACCGCGCCAATCGTGAAGCTGCTCGTGCCACCGCAGCGAACGAGCTGCTGCTCGGAGCCATCGAATCCGCCAATCCGACCGGTGGTGGAGCCGCTGCGACCAGCGTTGAGGAGTTCCTCCAGGCGGCCACACAGCGCGCCGAAACCATCGCCCTCAGCAATCCTGAACTGGCCACGGATGTGCTGAACGGTGTGGGTGAGATCCGCAGCGTGTTCGCGGAGCATGAGGTGGCCATCGATCTGTACCAGCGGGCCCTGGCGATGATCGATGAGGACAACATGGAAGCTGCCGAATTACGCGCTGAAACGCTTGCCGGGCTCGTCTCCTCGCTGCGCATGACCGAACAGCTCGAGCGTGCGCATGCACTTCTGGATCAGGAGCGGGCACGCACCGATGGGCCCCTGCACTGGCGTCTGCGTATCGAGCAGGGCCAGCTCTACAACGCCGAAGGCGCCGTCGATCCCGCCCGAGAGGCGCTCGAGGGGGCCATTCAGGGCGTTCCGGGTGATCTTTTGCACGCGCGCAGCAGGGTTGCAGGTGCTATTGGCAACCTGTATTTCTCGTTGGGCCAGCCCGCCGAAGGTTTGAGCTGGCACGAGCGGGCCGTCGAATTCGCGCGCGTCCCGCCGGTCGATGAAGAGGCGCTGGCGCTCGCCTTGCTCAATATGTCGAATCGTCTGTCGCGTCTGGGGCGGACCGACGAAGCTCTGGCCGCTGCCCGCGAATCATTAGAACTTCGAACGGCGGTCTTCGGCGTCCGGCACGTCCGAACCCTGCCGAGCTACATCAACCTGGCTTACGTCCTGATGGATGCCGGCCGCTGGGACGAGGCCATCGCTCGAGCGCGCGAAGTGATTGGGCTCTACCGTCAGTTGGGTATTACCGACAATCGGGATCGGGCCGCGGCCTTTGCTGCCCTGGGTCTTGCCGGCGAACGCAAGGGCGATGCCGAGACTGCGATTGAAGGGTTTTCGAGCGCGCTCGAAATCCAGCAGCGCATCCTGCCCGCCAATCATCCTCAGATCGCCGTGACCCGCAGCAATCTGGCCAGCAGGCTCATCGTCGGCGGGGAATACGAAAAAGGCCTGTCCCTGCTCGAGCAAGCCTGGGAGGTTCACGAGGAACTCACCAGCGGCGAGCCCTCCCGCCCTAAGGCCTTCGTCGAGGTCAATATTGCCGACGTCATGATCCGAATGGAAAGATTCCCCGAGGCTCTGTCCTGGGCCGAAGCTGCGCTCCAGAACGCAGAGCAGGTCATCGAGCCCGATCAGTGGGTGCTCGGGCATTTTCGCAACGTCTATGCCGATGCGCTGCGCGTCAACGGACGCCTCGACGACGCGCTGTCCGAGGCGCTGGCCGTTGATCAGCTCTTCCAGAATTCCGGGGTCACCGTCCGGCCGCAGTCCATCCAGGACAATCTGCGCAACCTGGTTCGAATCTATGAGGAAACTGGTCGCACGCAGGATGCCAGCGAGTATCGCGCTCGCCTCGAGGCGATGCAGTAGGGCTATGCCCTGACCGACGCCCCCCGCGACCGGGTATTGGGTTCAGCAAACGGGTCTGGCCAGTCGAATGAGCCATTCTTCGTCCGGATTCCGCTGTACTCAGTAAGGAACCCGCCGTGATCCAGTTGAACAGATGCTCTTTTTCTCGACAATCCTGCCATTTGAAAATAGTGTTCGCACGATGCTGCTGGGTGGCTTGCTGCTGGCTTTCAATCCCTCCCTGATGGCCCATTAGACTCCGCCTGACGAGTGCCGCCCGTGGTCTCCAACGATGATCTGAGCAAGACGCTCAGTCGAGGATCAGCTCCTCGGCTGGTGCTCTGAGATTGTAGTTCGAGGCCATGGCGGCCCCGTAGGCGCCGGTGTTGGCGATAAGCATGACGTCGCCCTCCCGGCTTTCGGGCAGCAGGCGGTCAAGGCCGAGGACGTCGCCGGTTTCGCAGATCGGGCCGACCACGTTGTAGACGTGCTCGCCGGGTGATTCGAGTCGGCTCAGATTGACGATTTCGTGCCAGGCGCCGTAGAGGGCCGGGCGGATTAGCGAATTCATGCCGGTGGCGATGCCGACGTAGCGCACCTCGCCCTTGCCCTTGGTCTGGTTGACCCTGGCCAGCAGCACGCCGGCTTCCGAGACCAGGTAGCGGCCCGGCTCGAGCCAGATCTCGACCGGCCGGACCAGGTCGTGCCTGAGCTTGAGCAGTCCGGCGTCCAGCGCGGTCAGATCCAGCGGCAGATCATCGCCGCGATCGGGGACACCCAGACCTCCGCCCAGATTGATGACGCTGACTTCGGGCAGTTCGCGGGCCGCCTCGCCCAGGGTTTCCAGCGTGCGGTGCCAGTTGTCAGGGTGCAGGATGCCCGAGCCAGTGTGGGCATGCAGACCGGTAATCCGGATGTCGTGGGCCTCGCACAGCGCCGCCAGCCGCTTGAGCTCAGCCAGCGGCACGCCGAATTTGGCGTTGCTGCCGGCGGTGCGGACCATCTTGTGATGGCCCAGACCGCTGCCGGGATCCAGGCGCAGAAAGATCTCCCGGCCGGCGAAATCGGCGCCCCACTGCTCGATCACATAGGCGTTGTCGATGGTCAGTCGCAGACCCTCGTCGAGGGCCTGACGCAGCTCGGTCCGACTGGCGAAGTTCGGGGTCAGCAGGATCGACTCGCGATCCAGGCCGATGACGTGCTTGCGGGCGTGGCGGGACTCGTTCAGGGACACGCATTCGATCCCCAGGCCCTCGTCGACCAGGGTCTGCAGCAGGGCCGGATGCGGATTGGCCTTCATCGAAAACAGCACCCGGTCGACCGCTTTCAGCCGCTTCAGTCGGCGTGCCGCCTGTTCAACCTCGGTCCGGGCATAGACGTAGGCACAGTCGCGATCGGCCATCAGTGCCAGAAGCTCGCTGGCGCGATCGCGCCACCAGGGGTGCCGGATCGGGCGATCCCTATCGTCCCGGAATAGCTGCTCCCAGGTGGGGCCGAAGACCGAGTCGCCGCCCATGCCGCCCGGAATGACCTGCTGATGCAGCTGCTGGACCAGGCGGTCAGCGTGGCGTGACTCCACCACGAAGGTCAGGTTCAGGTCGTTCGCCGCCTGACTGACCTGATAGATGCGGCGCTGTTCAAACACCTCCAGCGCAGGCCCGAGCCGGTGCAGGATGGTCCGGATGCCTAAGCCGACCAGGCTGACCGTGGCGCAGTCGGGCATCACCTCGACCCGGCAGTGGTGCTCCAGCCGGGCAACCAGATCATCGAGTGCCTGTGTTCCGGCCAGATTGGCGCCGGGGTCCAGGGTAAGAGTGACGTTGGACTCGGAGGTCGAGATCTGATCGACCGACAGGCCCGCAGTCTTGAATTCGGCGAAAACGTCGGCGAGAAACCCCACCTGCTGCCACATGCCCAGACCCTCGAGCGAAATCAGGGTGATGCCCTTGCGCTGAACGATGGCCTTGACTTGCGCGCCGTGGTCGCGCATGTCGGCGCTGATGCGCGTGCCCTCGATGTCAGGCCGGTCGGTCTGACGCAGCCAGAGCGGAATGCGTCGGTCGCGGGCAGGGATCAGCGAGCGCGGATGCAGCGCGCGCGCGCCCATCGCCGCCAGTTCCTGGGCTTCGCGATAGCTGACCTGCTTGAGCAGCCGGGCGGCCGGAATCCGGCGCGGATCGGCAGTGAACAGTCCAGGCACGTCGGAATGGATCTCGACCCGTTCGGCATCGAGCATGGCAGCAATCAGAGTGGCCGAGGTGTCAGAGCCGCCCCGACCCAGCACCACGGTCTCGCCGCGTGCATTGGCGGCAATGAAGCCGGGCATCACCTGTACCGGTTTGCGTCGGGCCAGCGCGGCCTTCAGATGGTCTCCTGAGTGGATCGGGCAGTCGGCCGACAGATAGTGGCTGCTCGAGCGCTTATGCGGTTGCTCCTGGCTGATCAGGAACTCGCGCGGGTCCAGCCATTCGGCCGGCAGTGACTGATCAGCCAGCCAGTGCGTGCCGATCCGGCTGCTCATCATCTCGCCCATCGCAATGACTTGCGCATGCCAGGCCGGCGCGTCTCGAGCATCGAGGCGCAGCAGCTCGGCCAGGGTGTCAATCTCCGGGTCGATCAGCTCGGTTGACAGCTCCAGTGACGCGAGCAGATCGACATGGCGACGTCGAACATCCTCGATCAAGGCCTGATCGTCCAGCCCCAGTTGGCCGGTGGCCCGAGCTTCCAGCAGATCGGTGATGCCGCGAATGGCTGACACCACCACCACGACCGAACGCCCTGCATCCAGGGTTTCGGTGACGCGCCGGGCAATCTGTTCCCAGTGGGCGGGCCTTGAAACAGAGCTTCCTCCGAATTTGAGGACGCGCCATTGGCTGGATTGTCGCTGGTTCATCAGTTACGGTAGGATGGATTCAGGGGGAAGCCGAAATGCTGCGCCGGCTTTTTATGACACGTTTCAGCCAAATTTTACGCTATATATAAGGCATGAGTCGGCCTTCAACAGTTTTCAATTCGCGGCGTTCGGTAGGGGCAAGTGAGACCGGACGTGTTCGCGACAACAATCAGGACGCCATCCATTCGGATGACGCCGTAGGGCTGTGGTTGGTTGCCGACGGTATGGGCGGTCACGCTGGCGGTGCGCGAGCCAGCGAAATTGCCCGCGCCACCATCGCTTCGAGTTACCAACAGGGGGGTGGATTGAGGTCTTCGGTGCTGGACGCTCACAAGGCGATTCGCGATGAGCAGAGCCTGCGCCCGGAATTCGGTGATATGGGTACCACGATTGTCGTCCTGTCCGAGCACGACCACAGCTATGAGATCTGCTGGGTCGGTGACAGTCGCGCCTACCGGTTTTCGCCCAGAACCGGGGTGCTCGAGCTGCTGACACGAGACCACAACGTTGCCGGCATGCTCGTGGCCGCTGGTGCGCTGAGCCCGGAAGAGGCCTCGCGCCACCCCCAGCGTCATGTATTGACCGATTGTCTTGGCCTGACCGGTGAGCATGAACCGCGCATCGGCAGCCTTCAGGACCGCTGGAAAAGCGGCGAATGGCTGCTGCTGTGCTCGGATGGGCTCAGCGGCGAGCTGAGTGACCGCGAGATGGAGGCCATACTGAAGCGATCCGCCAGCCTGGAGTCGGCCAGCGCAGCTCTCATCGATCGCACCATGGAGGTCGGTGCGCATGACAATGTATCGATCGTGCTGGTCGAGTGCCCGGACGGTATCGAAGATCCGGAACCGACCGGAATGCGCTGGCCATGGCCGTTTCGTCGCCGCTCGATATAATCAGGCAACGGGATCCCGGCGAGGTGCCTTGACCCTCGACGATCAGTGCCCTTCAGCCGGCTCTGATCAAGGCGTGGACGTGGAACATGTAGGGTGGACCATAATGAACTTGCGAGGTAGGTGGTGAGATGAGCACAGAGCAGGAAAAGTCACAGAAAGGCTCGGCGCGCGATCATGGCCCTCAGGGCACACATGTATTCAGCCGTGGTGAAGTAGATCGCCTGATCGAGGACGTCGGTTCGGGTGAAAACGAGACCCGCGGTGCTCATCTGAAAGGCACCAGCGAAGGCGTTCGCGACCAGGTCTTTGCACTGCGTGGAACCCGCGTGGTTCTGGGCCGTGCGCCAGGCTGTGATGTGGTCATCTCGGATGCCAGCGTGTCGTCCGAACACGCGCGACTTTCCCGGGAAGCTGGCGGGTGGCGGGTGGCCAACCTGCTCTCGACCAACGGCACCTTCGTCAACAACAACAAGATCTCCAACGGAACCCTGAACGATGGTGACCGGCTGAGGCTCGGGCGCGTGGAGTTCATCATGCACGACCCGGGGTCTTCCTCCGGTTCCAGTGATGCGGGCGGGGCGGTTCTGCGCTGGCTGCCGTGGATCGGTGCGGCAGTTGTCGTTGTCGTCATCGCCTGGATCGCCTTGAGCTGATGTGATGCCAGGACCGGGCCCGGAGCCAAGGCAGGGGGCGAGCTGATGGAGCGCATCGGGCGCTATCAGGTCGAACGTGAGCTGGGCCGTGGCACCATGTCGATCGTCTACAAGGCGTTCGACCCGCGCATTGACCGCTACCTGGCCGTCAAGGTCCTGCGCGAGAAGTTTGCCCGCGATGTGGCCTCACGCCAGCGTTTCCTGCGAGAAGCACGATCGGCCGGCGGTCTGGGACATCCCAATATCGTCACCGTGTTCGACGTCGGCCAGATCGATGGCGTTCCGTTCATGGCCATGGAACTGCTCGAAGGCGATACGCTCGACGACCGCCTGGGCGAACGGGAGCAGCTCAGCGTTCGGGAGGTGCTGGAAATCGGCGTTCAGCTCGGTTCCGCCCTGAGCTATGCGCACGAACGTGGCGTGATTCATCGCGATATCAAACCCGCCAACGTGTATTTCGATGCCGGAACCGGCGTGGCCAAGCTGCTTGATTTCGGCATTGCCGGAGTCAACTCCCGCGATAATGGTTCGTCCAGCGACAAGGGGCTGATCGCCGGGACGCCAGCCTATATGGCGCCAGAGCAGATCGCCGGTGAATCCCAGGATGCCCGCTGCGATCTGTATTCGCTGGGAGTGGTCCTGTACCGTCTGCTGTCAGGACGTCTGCCGTTTGACGAAGCGAATCTGAGTGAACAGATGGCCCGGGTGATGCGGGAGCCGCCTCCCCCCCTGGAACCCCTGAATCCCGATACCCCGGTCGAGCTGATCGAGCTGACCCACCGTCTGCTGGCCAAGAAGCCGGCGGCCCGCTACAACAGTGCAGATGAGGTGCTGGATGAGCTCCAGGATATCCGCTCGGGACTGAACCGAGGCCTGCTGGCATCGGCCCGACAGCGCGGTGCTTTCTGGCGCTGGCCTCTGGCGGTGGGCGCCCTCGTGGCGCTGGTCCTGGTCCTGGGCTTGAGCTACGTCTACCGATCCCAGAATGCGGCCATGGCAAGCGCCACCTTTGGCTTTGGCGAGGGCCTTGCCTCGGTTGTGGCCCGGGAAATCGCCGAGCCGCTGCTGCTTGAAGACAGTGCTGCGCTGGGCAACCTGGTCTCGGATTTCGGCAGCAACGCCCAGGTCCTCTACCTGCATATCACCGACCGCAGCGGTATCATCCAGTCAAGCACCAATCTGTTTCTTCAGGACGAAGCCGTTCCGGCATGGCCAGATGCTGTGGTGCGCCGCGACGAGACCTCGATTCGCGTACTTCAAACTGAAGACGGCAATCTGGAGTTTCAAGTGCCGATTCGGTTTCAGGCCCGCAGGGTGGGCGAGGTCTATCTGGGACTGGATGGCTCCGAACTGTCCGCGGCCGCTCGCGGCACCCTGAGCATGATGGTCCTGGTGTTTCTTGTCGCGATGCTCGTGATCATGGCCTCGATCGCGATTCTGATCCGTCACCAGCGGCGTCTGATCGAGCGCGTTGGCTGGGGTCTGCGCCGAATGGGGCAGGGCCAGTACGATTTTCGCCTGGAGGGCCACCGCCGGGATGAATTCGGGAATCTGTATCGCCGCTTCAACGATATGGCCATGCGTCTGGAAGAGCGCCACGGCATCCGCCATTCGGTACGCGGCGAAGACGATACCGCCACAATCAACCTGGAAGTCGAGGGATCGGATGATCCGGATGCGCTCTCACAGACGGCTATTCTGGCCAGGAAGGCCTACCCGGATGCCTCCGACAAAGCCGATGGCGGTCAGGCCGGGCCCGACGAGGAGGATTCCGGTGAGGAGGCCAGTTCGGACAAGGTCACCCGATTCCCGCGCAGTCGTCGCTGAGCTCCGAGTGGTTCAGGCGTTCGCTGCGCCCTTGAACTTGCCGAGCACCACGACCGTCTTTCCGGTGGCGCGCAGCATTCCGTCCTCTTCCAGGCTCTTCATGACGCGGCCGGCCATTTCCCGCGAGCAACCGACGATACGGCTCAGCTCCTGACGGGTGATCTTGATCTGGGTGCCTTCCGGGTGGGAAATGGCATCGGGCTCCAGGCACAGGTCGATCAAGGCCTTGGCGATCCGGCCCTGCGTGTCGAGAAAGGCCAGATGAAACACCTTGCGCCTGGCCTGGAGCAGACGCTGGGCGAGTTTCGAACCCAGGGCGGTCAGTATGTCGACGGCGCAGTCGGCCAGTTCGTTTTCCAGAGCCTCGCGCAGTCGGTTGTAGGAAACTTCGGCCAGCTCGCATTTGGCCCGGGTGCGCACCAGCACCTCACGCTCGCGCGGTTTCATGAACAGTCCCATTTCGCCGAGAAAATCGCCCGGGTTGAGGTAACTCAGAATCAATTCACGACCGTCGTCGCCTTCGGTCGAGACCGTCAGCGAACCCTCGATGACATACATCAGGGTCTGGCCGGAATCGCCTGGCCGCATGACCGTACTTTTGGCCGGATAATGCTGTCTGCGACAAATCGACAGGAAGCGGTCCATTGCCTCGCGGTCGACGGGATAGAACTGGAAATCCTGCATGGTATTTTTGATGTTCTCATTTTAAAGTCGGGCTCAGAGTATGCCCGACAGGACAGATAACGTGATGATCGTCTCAATTTTGCACGGTGGCTAGAGCTTCGTCAAACCGGGCAGTCGAGACCGATATCGGCTAGGGAACCTCTGAACAATTATGCTTGAAGCGCGTTTCAGTCGGAAAAGCCGCAGATCGTGTGGCTCGACACGAGCGACAGTAGCCGTCGCTACGGCCGAGTGGCGATTGTCATGACAATCCGCGCGAGATGCGGCTTTTCCGGCGAAACCCAGTAGGGACAGGCCTTTGCGGGGCCTCCGCCTCGTTTGGACTCGCTTATTTGGAATGACCAAACTGCGCTCGCCCAAGCCAAGCCAGAGACTCCCGCAAAGACCTGTCGCGCCCGAGCATCATTATTCAGAGGTTCCCTAGATGCTCGGACCGGCTGGAAATCCACAGGCCGAATCAACGATAATGCTCGACCCGCCGTTTCACTCCTTCAAACACTGGAAATCGAATGAGTTCACGCCGAATCAAACTGCACGGCTTCAACAATCTTACAAAGGCGTTGAGTTTCAATATCTATGATATCTGTTATGCCACCAATGAGGAGCAGCGCAAGGACTACATCGCCTATATCGATGAGGCCTACAACGCGGAGCGGCTGACCCAGATTCTGACCGATGTTTCCAATATCATCGGCGCCAATATTCTCAATATCGCCCGCCAGGACTACGAACCCCAGGGCGCCAGCGTGACCATGCTGATCTCCGAGGAGCCGGTTGTCGATCAACTCGATGCGGGTGCTGCTGCGCCCGGCCCGCTGCCGGAAACCGTTCTTGGGCATCTGGACAAGAGTCATATCACCGTGCACACCTATCCGGAAGCCCATCCGCACGACGGGATCTGCACCTTCCGGGCTGATATCGACGTGGCGACCTGCGGGGTGATTTCTCCGCTGAAGGCACTGAACTATCTGATCCACTCGCTCGAATCCGACATCGTGACGATGGATTACCGCGTGCGAGGGTTCACGCGCGATGTGCGCGGTCGCAAGCACTTCATCGACCACAAGATCACCTCGATCCAGGATTTTCTCAGTCGCGATACGAAGAACGCGTATGACATGATCGATGTGAATGTCTATCAGGAAAACCTGTTCCACACCAAGATGCGGCTAAAGGATTTCGATCTCGACGATTACCTCTTCAGTATTCGGACCGATGATCTCGACAAGCGCGACCGTCAGCGTATCGAACGGCGTCTGAGACAGGAAATGCAGGAGCTGTTCTACGGGCGCAATCTCTGAGCCACGCGCCGCGAGAAGTGATTCAGACTCTGCCCGGTTTCACGGATGGTCCAAGGGGTTGTTGATCGCGGCCACGATCCAGTCTCGCAGTCGAGTCACTTCTTCCGGCGGCAGGCCGGTCTGCAGACTGATTGCGGCGCTGCCCGTCGAGATTGGGTCGAGCTGCGCGTTGCAGTAGCCCTGGTCGATCAGCCAGGTTTCGAGCTGATCGATATTGTCGCTCCGGAATCGACTCACCTGGCCGTCGCGCAAACCTTCGACCAGCGCTTTCGGGTCGCCGCCCAGCTTCTCGTTGAGCGCGCGAACGCGATCCATGAAGTGGTCGCTGACCGCCGTGCTGTCGGCCAGGGCGCGGCTGTCAACGGGTCGGTCATGGCGCGCTCGCCAGTCGTCGATGATCAGACGAGCCGCCTGGATGCGCTGTTCCAGTCGACTGGCCTCATCGTCGCTGATCAGTTTGCGAGCCTGCGTGGAAGACAGGAAGGATTCCAGCTCGCCGAGGCGGGTCAGCTCGTAGCGCAGCAGCTCGGCGACTTTCGCAACTTCGTCCTGAAGGACATGGAAGACGTGGATCGACCCGGCGTCACGCCAGGGTGAGATGGCATCCACGCCAACCGCTCGAGCCCAGTCTTCCAGCGCCATTTCCGCCGGATCGGGAATTCCGACCTCCTCGCGCGGGCCGATCGGCATGGTCAACTCGAGTGGCTCGATATCGCCGGCGCGCACCCTGGCCATGTCGATCAGATGCGGCGAGGGGCCATCGCCGGCCCACTCGCTCCAGGCCTGCGCATCGTCACGCTGGGCGGTCAGATAGAACATCTGTCGACCCTCGGCAACCAGTTCCTGCACCGATGCGACCACGGCCTGATAGCGGTCGGGATCGGTCGTGGTCAGGACCTCGTCCATGAAGACCGGCAGGGGTTCGGCCTGACCCTCGAGGCGCTCGATCCAGGCCAGTCGCACTGCCAGTAGCAGCTGGACCCGGGTGCCGGTGGATAGCTCGCTGATGGCGCGCTCGCGACCATCGCCGGTATCCAGGGCCGAGAAATGCGCGTTGTGGAAGCGCAGCCGATAGCGGTGCCGGGTGAAACGCTCGAACCACCGTCCGGCCTGGGTCAGGGCGGCTGGTTCATTGCTGACCTGGTGGGTCTGGCGGACGTCGGCGATCAGCAGTCCGGCCGCCTCGCTGAGCAGGTGGTCATCCAGAACGCGGTCGAGTTCGCGCTGGACCTCAGCGCGCTCATTGGCCCGCTGCTGCAGCTCGCGCCGTTCCAGCACGTCCTGATGACGGGTCTGGATTTCACCCACGCGCTGGTTGATCTGATCGCGCTCCGCGACCCGGGTCGCCAGTTCGGCATGTCGACGCTCGAGCGGCTCGCGGGCCTGTTCGCGTGCCATCCGAATGAGTTCGGACTCCTCGGCCAGGCGGGCCTCGAGTCGGCTGATCTCGGTGGTCTGATCGCGCCGGGCCTGTTCCAGTTTGCGCCAGGCCTCGATCTGATCGATCCGGAGGGTGAGGCCCTCGCGGTCATCGGGCTTCAATCCGGCCTGGATGAAAATCGGGTCCCTGGCGCTCTCGAGTTGCTCGAGATCGGCACTCAGCTCGCTGATGCGGTGCTCGAGAGCCGTGGTCTCGTTGTGCAGCTCGGCGTTGCGCCGCATACGAGGCGTGAGCTGATGCACGATGGCGGCCAGCGTCCTGCTGCCCTCACTCAGTTCGTGCCCTGAGCCTCCTGATTCCGCCGCGCTATCCCCGAACCCGTGCTTTTGAAGGCGGCCGGCAACGGCATCCTTCAGGGCGGCATAGCGGGTCTCCAGGGCGTCGAGCCCGGTCCTTGCCTGCAGCAGGGCCGATTGGCGAGTCTGCCACTCGTAAAGATGCCGACACCACAGCAGAAACCCGGTCTCGAGGCGGGTATCGGCATTCACGCCGATCTCGCGGGCCAGCGTATTGAGCTTGTCGCGCGCCTGGTCGAATTTGCTGCGCTGACTGTTGAGCTGGTCTCGCACCTCGGCCGATCGGGCCTGGCTGATCTCGTGCCGGGTCGCCGATTCGAGCTCACGATCCAGGCGATCCAGTCGCGACTCGACTTCCGATTCGGTCCAGCCCAGTGGTGCTTCCACGTCCGTGGCCAGATAGGCCCGGACGGCCTGGCTCTGGTCGCGCCAGCGCAGGCTGAAATTGACCAGCAGCCCCAGCGGTACCCCGAGAGCGATCAGGATCAGCATGATCAGCTCGGGTAATGGCACGATGTCCTGCGGCCCAAGAAGCCGCCAGGCCGCCAGGGCAGCAGCGAGGCTCAGACCGCCCCAAAGCACGCCCTCCAGGATCGAGGTGCGAGCGCCATCCAGCCATTGCTGCAGGGCCTGGCGCGCCTCGCGCAGGTCGTCCTGCGAGCGCCCCGTGATGTTCGACGATACGTGTGTTCGGGCCAGCTCACCGGTCAGCGTGCGGATCTGCTCGCGTAGCGCCTGGACGCGATCGACGTGCTTTTCCAGCGCCTCCAGCGCGCTCTGATCGAGCTTGTCGGCCACCTCGAGCCCGTTGGTCCTGCCCAGCCGGCGGACGGCCAGCTCGGTGGCGCCACTCAGCTTGCTGATCTCATCGCGCTGCTGCTCGATGCGCTGCTCCAGTTCAGCCAGGCGATCGCGGTCATCGGCCAGCGCCGCCTGCAGGGCCTCGAGGGTCTGCGGGGCGACGTTGCCGCTCCGCTCGAGCTGCTGCTGCGCCGACGCCAGTGCGGCCCGGGTCGAGGCCAGTTCCTTCCGGCGTTGCTGGAGTTTTTCGTCGGCCTGATCGAGGCGCTCCAGCTCGTCGCCGCGCAGGCGATCCATGCCGCCGGGAAATTCCTTGTCCTGGGTATGTTCCAGGGCGTCGCGTTCGGCAATCGCATCGGCCAGGGCCAGCGCGTCCTCGATGGCGCGCAACTGGCCGGCGGCATCGGCGGTCTGCTCGAGCTGGCGCTTCAGACGGCTCAGGGTCGCCAGTTCATCGTCGAGCTCGGCGTATTCGGCTTCCTTGGCGATCACGGCCTGGTCAAGGCGGCTGAGCTCCTGGGCCAGCTTTTTCGGGCGCGGGGGTGGGCTCAGCAGCTTCTGCTGCAGTACCGCGTCCAGATCGTAGCCACCGGCCAGCAGGGTGCGCAGGTGGCTGGCGATGTGCTGATCGGTATCGCCCAGCGCGTTCAGATCCTCAGCGTGAATGAGAAACGCTCCGACCGCGTCCATCGGCGGTAATCCGGGCGGATCGATCGTCCTGCCGTCGGCCAGCCAGTTGACGTGATGCCCGCGTCGCTCGCTGATCAGGATCTGATCACCTCGCTGCCATACGGCGCGTAGTTCGGCGTAGTCGGGCTGGCTCTGTGGATAGAGCATGGCGCGCACCGCGCGCACCAGGCTGGACTTGCCCGACGCGTTGGGGCCGGTGACCACATTGACCGCCGCCGGATCGAAGTCGACCTCGAAGCCGGGGTCGAGGCCGGGCAGAACACGAATCTGGAGCGATTTCAGTTGCATGGCTTCAGGCTCATTGGCGCGATCGACTGCGCTGTTCGATCAGGGCTGCCAGACTGATCAGCGCTGCGCGTTCCAGGTAGCGGGCTAGATCGGCATCGCTGAGCGAGCGCTCCAGGCCCTTGAACTCACGTGCTTCAATCACGCTGTCGAGGCGTTCTCGAGCCTGGCTGAGCAGGCGCTCGTGCTCGTCACCCTGGCCGTTTCGCAGTGCCAGAATACGCTGAGCCAGCAGGCCGCAGGGGTCGTTCTGCTCGGCCAGGCGCTCGAGCTCGATTTCCGGCTCCAGCGCCAGCTCGATCTTGTCGATGAAGCAATGCACGCCCTGCTCGGTCCAGGGCCGGCCATCGACGATCAGCTCCTCGGCTGCCAGGCGCAGGTCGGAGGCGATGCGGCTGCGTCCGGACAGCGTCAGGCGCAGTCCCAGGGCATCGGGAAGCTGCCCACCCCGGGACAGGCGCAGCAGACTCTTGCGCGCGCACTCCAGGATGCGCGCACCGAGCCCGTCGGCGCGTTTCAATCCGGTCAGGTCGAGCGTGTGGGCCTCAAACCGCAACGGGGCCAACAGCAGCTGCTCGGCCTGGACCCGACCCTGCTCGGTGCGGATCAGCCACGGCCCGCGATGACCGGTTTCCGAAGCGCGCAGGGCGCTGACCGAACCGAGATAGCCGATAGGTCGCTCGCCGCCGAGATCATCAGGCTGATGGATATGCCCCAACAGCCAGGCCGAGACCTGAGCGGCCGCCAGATCGGTCGAACTGACCGGCGCGTGCCGGCTCCCGGACTGGTCGCGATCGCAGTGCAGCAGTCCGATCCGGACTCGCTCGAGCCGATGGTTCGGGAAATCAGCCAGCGGGTTGTGGCGGACCTCGGCCTGCGGAAATGACCAGCCGATCAGTTCGATGTCCTTGATCCTGGCGGTTTCCCAGCGCCCGCCAGCGCCCAGCAGGGTCAGGTGTTCGAGTTCGGCGGCCAGCCGCGGCAGGACATGGACGTCGTGGTTCCCGGCGACTGCATAGGTTTCAATGCCGGCGGTTGCGAGTTTCTCGAGCCCGCCCTTGAGCTGACCGTAGGCGACGAAGAAATCGCGGGCCTGTTCGACCAGATCCCCGGCCAGCACCACGGCGTCGACGCGGTGGTTGATCGCCTCGTTGACACAGCGCATCCAGGCGGTATCCGGGCCGAGGGCCTTCTGCTGCGAACGCAGATCCTCGGGCAGGTTGGCCGGGAGTCGACCCAGGTGCATGTCACCAATGGCGAGAAGGGTGGTCATTCAGTCCTTGATTGGCTTTCTGTCAGGTCGATGCCGCGCTGTTCGACGATAAAGCAATCCCGCCGGTGCGACAAGGTGCAGCCCGAGTCCGCAACGCCGAATCAGGTCTCGGATTCGGCCTCATGCAGTGCCTCCTCGGCCGCCATCCAGTCCGACTCCAGTTCGTCCAGTCTGTCCTTCAGGGTGGCCTGTTCGGCCAGGGCGGACTTCAGATTTTCGGCCTGCTCGGCTTCATAGATTGCGCTAACGCCGAGTCGATCCTCGAGGGTCTTGAGTTTCGCGCTGGTCTGATCGATTTCGCGCGTCAGCTTGTCGACCCGGTTGCGCAGCGGGCGAATGCGATTGCGGAAGTCTGCCTGTTCGCGGCGGGCCTGCTTGCGGTCGCTGGCCTTTTGCGGGCTGTTGTCCGGCACATTGCCGGGGTTTCTTTCCTCCGAGGCGTTGGCGCCGCGCTCGGCCAGCCAGCCCCGGTAGGCCTGCAAGCCCCCCGCGAAGGGCCGCACACCGCCGTCGCTGGCCAGCCAGTAGCGATCGACCGTGCTGGCGAGCAGATGGCGGTCATGCGACACGGTCACCACGGCACCGTCAAAGCCCTGCAGCGCCAGGGTCAGGGCGTGGCGCATCTCCAGATCCAGGTGGTTGGTCGGCTCGTCGAGCAGGAGCAGATTGGGCCCGCGCCAGACCAGCAGCGCCAGTACCAGGCGGGCTTTCTCGCCGCCCGAGAACCGGCCGACGGCCTGGGTCGCCTGGTCGCCGCGAAAGTCGAAGCCGCCCAGGTAGTCGCGCAGGGCTTGCTCGGCGTGGCTCGGGGCCAGGCGCTGCAAATGGAGCAGCGGGCTGGCCTCGGCGTCCAGTTGCTCGACCTGATGCTGGGCAAAATAGCCGACCTCCAGGCCGCGGCTGGCGGTCACGGTGCCGGATAGCGGCTCCAGGTCGCCGGCCAGCGCTCGAACCAGGGTGGATTTGCCGGCCCCGTTGAGGCCGAGCAGGCCGATCCGGTCGCCGGGCGCAAGGCTGAGTGACACGCCATCGAGGACCACGTGCTCGTCGTAGCCCAGTTTCAAGCTGTCGAGATGCAGCAGGGGATTGGCTGCCCGCGGCGGTTCGGGAAAGGCGAAATTGAACGGCGAGTCGGCGTGTGCCGGGGCCACCTTTTCCATCCGCTCCAGCGCCTTGATCCGGCTCTGCGCCGCCTTGGCCTTGCTGGCCTTGGCCCGGAAGCGATCGATAAAGCTCTGCATGTGCGCCATCTCGCGCTGCTGCTTGTCGAAGCGCGCCTGCTGATGGGCCAGGCGTTCGGCCCGGGCGCGTTCGAAATCGCTGTAGCCACCCTTGTAGGCGATGAGTTCGCGCTGCTCGATATGCAGGACCGAGTCGACCACCTGATCGAGAAAGTCGCGATCATGAGAGATCACGATCAGCGTGCCCTCATAGCGTCTCAGCCAGTCTTCCAGCCACAGGACGGTTTCCAGATCCAGGTGGTTTGTCGGCTCATCGAGCATTAGGAGATCCGAGGGGCACATCAGGGCTTTGGCCAGCGACAGGCGGATGCGCCAGCCGCCGGAGAACTCGCGCAGAGCCTGCTCATGTTCTTCTGACTTGAAGCCCAGGCCGTTGAGAAGCGCGCCGGCCCGTGCCCGCGCAACGTACCCGCCGGCCTCATCGAGCGCACCATGGGCCAGGGCAATCGCCTCGCCGTCACCGGCCGCTTCAGCCTCGGCCAGGGCGACCTCGGCCGCGCGCAGGCGGGCATCGCCGTCGATCACGTATTCGATGGCCGGGCGGTCCAGCTCGCGAATCTCCTGGGCCATCGCCGCCAGGGTCCAGCCCTCGGGCAGGCTGACATCCCCATCATCGGGGCTCATCTTTCCCTGCAGCAGCGAGAACAGGCTGCTCTTGCCGCAGCCGTTCGGCCCGATCAAGCCGACCTTGTGGCCCGGAAAGATCGTTGCCGAGCTGTGCTCGAGCAGTGGTTCGGGCCCGTGGCGCAGGGTGAGGTTGCTGATCTGGATCATGGGGTGGGGGTTCTAATGGGTTTTCTGTGGTGAGTGCCCGGGGGGCATTGTAATGGGGAATGGGTTTGGGTTTGCCTGGCCGCAGCTTCTGGTAGGCTCGCCTGGCGGGGTTGCCTATTCAACTTCAAAAGCGCTTGTTGAATCCGCTTCGCGGAAAAGGCTTCCGCCCATGCTTCGCTTGAGGGGCGAAACGCCTTTGACTTTATTCGCGGAGCGAATTCAACCAAGCGCCTTTTGGCTACGATCGCGAAGCGAACAAATCCAACCGCCGGTGGGCGTTCAGCGCCCACGCCGACAGGCGCCCCCTCCCCACCCCCTGCTATCATCGGCCCATCGCCCGGATGCTATCTCCAGAAAACAAAAGGTCCACTCTGAAAACCCTTGCCTACACCCTGAAGCATCACCCCCGTGCCCGCAGAGTCAAGCTGCGCGTTGACGCGAACGGCGAGCTGACCGTGACCGCGCCGCGTACCGTGCCTCGGTCGCAGATCGACGGCTGGATAGCCGATCGCAGGGCCTGGGTGGAGTCGGTCCGCACCCGCCAGTCCCGGCTACGCGCAGAGCTCGATCCGGCGACCCTGGGTCCGCGCCCGGACAGGATCACCTTGCCGGCGATCGGCGAAGAATGGCGGTTGACCTATCGGGCAGGTCGCGGCGATCAGCTGCGACTGCGCATAGAGGAAGGGATGAAGCCTTGCGCACTGCATTTCAGTCTGCCGACGGGGCCGATGACGGAGACGGACGATCGGATTGCCGCCCGTCTTCGCCAGTGGCTGCGCAGCAGGGCCGATGGTGCGCTGAGTCCGATGATCGCGGAACTGGCTGATCAGTACGGCTTCAGCTACACCGCGGTCAGCTTCCGCAATCAGAAGACGCGCTGGGGAAGCTGTTCGGCAAAGGGTCGCCTGTCGATCAACGCCCGGTTGCTCTTTGCCAGCCCGGCCGCCTGCCGCCACGTGCTGATCCACGAGCTGGTCCACACGGAACACCTCGATCATTCGCCGGCCTTCCGGGCGCGCCTGGCGGCCATCGACCCGGACTATCGCGACCACGAACGCGAACTCGATCAACTCGGCCAACGCCTGCCGGACTGGCTCTAACCAACCAAACCAACCAAACCAACCAAACCAACCAAACCAA
>CAYTQT010000049.1:0-24002 GCA_964439915.1 uncultured Wenzhouxiangella sp.
GGCGCGTTGGATCACAAGAGCAAGGAGCTGATGGGCCTGGTGGCATCCCTGGTGCTTCGCTGTGACGACTGTGTCAGCTATCACATCGCGCAGAGCGTCGAAGCCGGCGCCAGCCGCGAGGAGATCATGGAGACCATGAGCATCGGCCTGGTCGTGGGCGGGACGATCGTCATTCCTCACCTGCGTCGTGCGACCGAATTCCTGGATGAAGTCACCGGGGCCGGCGAATGAACCGGCTCGCTTTCCTGCTCCTCGCCCTGCTACCCATTGCCACGCTCGCGCAGTCGCTGCCGGAGAGCTTCACCACCGGTCCGGCGATTCCCGATCATGGCCCCGTGGCTCCGCAGCCCGACAATGCCTTCAACCTGGTGCCGGGCGAGGCCTATCGCGTCGTATTCGACGTTGCCTTCGGATCAGCAGATGCGCACGTGCTGAATCGTCGACTGGAATCCGTCGCGCGCTTTGTCAACCTGCACGCCCGCGCTGGAATCGATCCCGATGATCTGCAGATCGAGGTCGTGACCCACGGCGGCAGCCTCTTCGACATGCTGTCGCGCGAGGCCTATCGCGAACGTTTCGATGTCGAGCATCCGAACGCCGATCTCGTCGATGCCCTGATTCATGCCGGAGTGACCCTCTATCTCTGTGGCCAGAGCGCCTCGGCCCGCGGCGTCGGCGCGGATGAACTCGCACCGGGCGTGAAGCTGGCACACTCAGCCATGACGGTGCTGGTACGGAGGCAGGCGGAGGGCTGGGCCACTCTCTAGAATGGCTCTCGCAGAGCTATTCAGAGCGACCCTGAAAGTGAATGCATCGTGAGCTGAGCGTGAAGCGGTTTTTCATCCAGAGCTGGTGTGAAAGGTTAGGGTAGGCGTTCATTCAAAGCAGCGAGTTTCCCATGTTGGACGCAAGCAGTATTTTCTATCTCGCGATATTCACTCTTGGATCGGCTTTGGTGATCGGCGGATGGCAGTATCGCCGGGTCAAGAAGAGCGAAGAGAACAACGAGCACAGCGCGTTTGCCAGGCACAGGCAATAAGACTTCGCCGAGGTCTTCGTTGACTTCGACCCTAAAGCATCAGCGCGGCAGCCATCGCTGCCGCGCTTTTCTTTTCGCCTCGGACGTCGGTTTTCTGGCGTCCCTGGGTGACAGTAGGGCAAATGTCGACTAACAGCCTGTCTCTGAGATCAGCTCGCTGGGATCGATCGACGGCGGGACCTCAGGCTCGGTCGGGTCCATGATCACCTCTGCGATGACATTCATCCAGGCAAAGCCGGCTGCAGCCGTTCCGGCAATCAGGCAGGGTTTCTGCAGCTGGCCGGCCCAGTCCTTCGCATCGCCAAGGGTTTTATAAACCTCGAGAATTCTTAAAATGATCAGAGCTTGCGAGACGGCAAGTTCCCCTGTCGGGTCGATGAAGCCGGTCGGCTGGTTGTAGGCGTAGCGATAGAAATTGAAGTCGCGTCCGCCGTGCCGGATGGGGTCCTCCTGGGTGAATCGGCCCAGATACGGGTCGAGGAATCGCCGGCGATTGTCGTAGAGGCCAAGGGCGTCGAGGTACGGTCGAGCGGCAAAGCGGAGCGGCTCGTCACCGGCCGGTATCGAACCGGGCTGCAGATTGCCGTAGGCATCGAAGTCGACCCAGCTCAGGGCGATGTAGTCCTCATCGGTGATGCCGCGAATTGAGCCAATGGCATCGTGCAGGAACCAGCGCTCGCCGATCGCATCATCGCGCCAGGCCGCATGGACCTGATCCATGGAGGACGGATCGTAGAGGTAGGCGGCGCTGACCTCGCTGGCGCCGTCGGTGAATTCGGCGATCACCTGGTCGCGGTCATGCAGTAACCAGGTCTTCACCCCATCGACCACTCGATAGAGGAGGCGATCGAGATAGTCGTACTGCATTTCGATGGTCGTGGTGGCAGCTGCGCCCAGGCTGGGATGGACCGTCGCCAGAGTCAGACGATTGCGATGGTCGTAGCTGAACTCTGTCACCTGGCCGGAGCCGGTGTCCGTCTTTCGGGTCATGTTTCCGGCGTTGTCATAGAGATAGTCGAAGTCGCCGGCGGCGGTGATGCGGTTGGCGGTTGCGACCGTGTTGGTGCCGGCGGCCAGATGGGATGAGGTGCGATTGCCGGCCAGATCGAAACCATAGTTCTCATCGGCGTAGCCTGGATTGTCGTGCAAGGCTGAGTTCAGCTGACTATCGGCGTCGTAGCCAAAAGTCACCGCATTGTCGGCGTGAACTTCTTCGATGATCCGACCTTCTGCGTCGTGCTGATAGAGCAACTCGCCGTTCGGATGCAGGAGCAACCCGGAAGAATCCTCGTGTCGAATCGAGTTCATTCGTCCCAGGGTGTCGTAGCCATAGCGGCTGACGGAACTGGACGAATTTCCAAAACCGGTCGAGCGTTCGATTCGAGTGATCTTGCCGTCGCCACGCCGCACCATGCGCACGGTGTTGCCGCCGCCATCAGGATGGGTCCAGCGCAGGCCCCAGCTGCGGCCGCCGAACTCATCGACAACGATACTCGCGCGCGCGCCGAAGCCAATCCTGGCATTGACTGTCACGGGGAATTCCGCTCGGCTGCTCCAGTTGTAGCTGATGTTCCAGTCGGCCTGGCCGGGCAGGGTGTACTGCACGCTTCCGGGGCGTGGCAGCGAGCCGGAATATTCGATCGTGTAGGTCTCGCCGCCGACGCGATCGTCAACCCGTTGCAGGCCGCGGACTGGGTTGTAGGTCAATTCGATTTCTCGCACAACGGCCCCGCCGTCGTGCCAGCGCTCGAAGCGAAGGCGCCGGTTCGCGTCCCATTCGAAGGTGCGTCTGAGGCCGTTGCGATTGACGAGCTCGATGACATTGCCGTTCTCGTCGACGACGCGCGTCTCGGACTGGCCGGCGGCATCAGCAAAACCGATCATCTCATTGGTGCTGTCCCAGCTGTAGGTGCTGGTGTTGCCGAGGGGGTCGGTGACGTCGGTCGGATTCCCGTCGGCGTCATAGGTCGATGTAATCTCGGCGCCGCTCGGCAGTACAACGCGGGTCGGGCGTCCGTCCGCATCGATTTCCGTCCGGGTCACATTGCCGAGCCGATCCGTGCGGGTCAGGGAGCCGTCAGGGTTTTCGATCAATTCGGCCGAATTGCCCAGTGCGTCGGTTTGGGTATTCAGCAGGCCTGCGGGCGTGAAGCTGATATCCAGTGACCCGTCAGGGTCCTCAAAGCCGACGATACGCCCGCTGTCCGATCGCTCGTATTGGACCAGGTTGCCTGCGCTGTCGCTTCGCTGGTTCAGATAACCGTTGTTGTCATATTGGTACTCGGTGATGTCGCTACTTTCAAGCGAACTCGTGAGCAATCGGCCATCACCGTTCCAGGTGAACTCACTGCTCAAACCGTCGAAGGGACTCTCGCTTAATCGGTTGCCCTGAGCGTCGTAGGTGTAGGTGCTGAGCCGACTGTTGTAGTCGTCATATCGAGTGATGTTGCCGAACTCATCGTACTCGACCGTGATGCGCTGATTGCCGAAGGTCACCAGCGGGGAATCCAGGCTGACCGGGCGGCCCTGATCATCATAGCTGTATTCCCAGTCCTCGCCGCTGGGGTCGATCAGAAGCGTCTGCTTGTCAGGATTGCTCGGGTCGTTGTATTCGAATTCGGTGACGTTGCCCTTTGGGTCCACGAGGCGGGTGATGTTGCCGCGTTCGTTGTATTGGATCGTGGTGACGTTGCCTCGCGCGTCAGTTTCCAGGCCGCTGAAGCCTTGGGGGTCATGGGACGATTCACGGCGATTGCCGTTCTCGTCGATGATCGCGACCAGACGACCCGAATCCGGATCGTACTCATAGCGACGCGGCATGCGGCCCTGCGGGTCGATGATCGTTTCGAGATAGTGGGCAGGATCGCTTCGGTAGACGTAGGTGGTCATCTTGCCGTCTGGGTCGGTGAAGCTGACCAGGTCCCCGGCCGCGTCGTAGCCGTAGGTCCAGGCGTTGCCGTCGGGGTCGCGAACTTCGACGATCCGACCCTGGGCATCTCTGGAAAACGCCAGCCCCGGACCGTCGGAGTGATCGATGCCGTTGTCGTTGACGCTGATACGGTTGCCGTTCAGGTCTTCGGCGGCCAGCAGGCCCTGGTCTTCATGAATGAAATAGCGGCTGCCGTCCGGCGCGATCAGAACGTACTGCTCCGGATTCCAGGGAAAGGCGATGCCGAACAGCGCGACGCTGCCGTCGGCACCGAGGCTCAGGAAGGCCTGGTCGCCCTGCGGCACCTCCAGACGATGGTAGTTGCCGGGGTCGGGGTCGAAGACAGCGCGATAGGGCGTGCCGAGCGGACTCGGCGGACCGGGCTGGGGATTGAAGGTAAAGGCCAGGCGCTCGCCGGTGGGGGCGTTCAGAAACACCCGGGCACCGACCCGGAAGGGCGTCGAACCGAACAGACCGAACGAGCCGGTATCCGGCACGGTCTCGCCGATGTCGGCATCCACTAGTCCCAGGGACCAGCCGAAGCCCAGCTCGCCGTCCTCATCGGCGCGCAGTGAATCGTAGACTCGGGTGAATCGCAGCGGGAAGCCGGCCAGTTCAAGCTCGATGTCGTCGAATTCCAGACGATTGCGACCGAGCTTCACATCGCCGGTGACGTCCAGCACCAGACCTTCGACGCGGCTCAGGCCGATGTCGTTACGGGCAAGGACTCGAACCACGTAGCGATCGTTTTTCAATACGGTGCCGTCGAAATTGGCCAGAACGTCAGACACCGGCACCGGGGCCGTGCCTTCGCCGATGCGCGTCCAGTCGGGGGCACTCGAGGCGATGTTGTTCAGATCGACCTGCGCGATCGGCGCGTACTCGACGGACCAGTCGACGAGTGCGCGCTGGGATTCGATTGTCCCCTCGATATCGACAGTCACCATGACCTGGTCTTCAACGGCCGGGGAGGTCAGGGTGATGACCGGCCGCAGTTCGGCCTCGGGCACGTTCTTGGCCAGCACCTGCCCGAACCAGGCGAACTGGCTCAATTCATTCTCAGCGGTCAGGCGCAGGAAATAGATGCCGTCCGGGAGG
Organism: uncultured Wenzhouxiangella sp.; assembly: GCA_964439915.1. Lineage (GTDB taxonomy): Bacteria > Pseudomonadota > Gammaproteobacteria > Xanthomonadales > Wenzhouxiangellaceae > Wenzhouxiangella. The sequence goes on from CAYTQT010000049.1 coordinate 5,067, forward strand.
GAGGCCAAGGGCACCGTGCCGAGGAGGTCCGACTCGACGGGCTCGGTGCCCGACGCGATCTCGATATAGTCTGCATCGTCGGCGGCCAGATCGTAGGGATCCACGAGGTCGACCGGCGCGTACTCCAGAACCCAGGCCGTCGGTAACGGATCGCCTGTGACCTGGCCGACGATGTCGATGTCGCCATCGGTATTTGTCCCCGGCGCCGGGGTCAGGATTCGCGCGAGCGGTGCCGTGGCGCTGCTCTGCTCGCCCTGGCCGCCGGCGTTCGGATCGAAGGGCGAGCTGCCGTCGGCGTTGACCACGTAGAGTTCGAGCTGGCGCGAGACCGACTGACCGCTCGTGTCCTCGGTCGTCGCGTCGAAGCGCATGGTTCCCGACTGCAGCAGCTGGACTTCTGCCGACTGCTCTTCGTCGAGCGCCACGTCCTCGCCGTTGGCCGTCACCGACAGGGCGCTGATACCGAGGTCGTCCTGGGCAAACACACGCAGCTGAACCGATTCGCCGGCACGAAGCTCGGGCGTGCCGGGCACGTTGTCTTCGATGCCCAGCGTCAGGTTCGGCGGCAGGTCGCGCGCGAAGCGGCCGAAATCACGGTCTTCGAAAACGAATTCAGTGCGGGTAACGGTCACGATATGCGCATCGGGGTCGGCCGGGGCAATGTTGAGTGCCTCGGCGCCCACGAATTCAAAGCCGAACCAGGAGCCCAGGTTGTCGAGTGCGACGATCCGGACAAACTGGATCGTGCCGAGAATGCCGTAGTCCGCAAGGTCGACGTTGAGCGTGCCCTCGTTTTCTTCAAAGATGCCGATGCGTGTCAGATCGTCTGCTGTCGGCCCGACGAACACTTCGGCCTGCTCCCCCGCGGCCCCGGCAGAGTAGCTGTAGAGCACGAGATCGATACCGTCGCCATCGATCACCGGCTCGTCGAAGCGCACCGTGATGGACGATCCCAGCGGTAGGGTCAGCAATTCTGTCCCGTTCCTCGGGCCGACGACGGTGCCCTGGTCTCGGACACCGATGGGCTTCAGCACCAAGTCGACCGAGTCGACGACCTGCGCCGATGCGTTCGAGGCGAGCCCTCCCCAGTTCGGCGGATAATCCGTCGCCATCCGACCATAGGGCACGTCGAAGTTGCCGACGCCCGGCGGTGCATGCACGTATTCAACGACCTCGTCCGGGAGCCGATCGTAAGCCGGCGGCACGTCACCGGCGGGGGAGGTCTGGATGTTGGGTGCGGGGAGAGTCTGGCGAATATGATAGGTCCCTGTGCTGAGATCCGTGAACAGGTATTCGCCGAGCGCATTGGTTTCATCCATCGGCTCGTCGTCGTCGAATCGGCCGTTGAAGTTACGGTCCAGATAGACCCTGGCGGCCTCGACCGGCACACCATCCGACAGATTGCCGTCGTTGTCGGGGTCGAAAAAGACGCGGCCGCTGATGACCCCGCCGGGAAAACCCTCGAATCGGTCGGCGAAAATCAGATCGTCATTGGCCGTCACTGGCAGTGTCAGCAGCGCGAGCAGGGTCAACAGCCGTCGAAGCATCGAAGCGGCCGGATTGCGGGTGGTCAGCGTAGAAGGTGCGAGTCGATTCATACCGAAACCCCGGATAGCGGTTGACGTTTTTCCTGCACATCACGCTATGGGCGTTCGGGCCCTGGAACTTGAAAATAACCTGAAATTATCTTGAAAATTGATCGATTCCGATCGGCCCTGGAAAAACCTGCACACGTTGAAGAAAGGCAACGCGAGGCCATGATTCAATCGTGTTACTGAAGCGCTTTCTGATTCCTGAATACCGATTTGACGGCGCTCAGGGAGGCCTGGATCTTCGGTCGGCGGTGTTGGTCCACGTGAGTCACCAGCCAGACCGGCGTGGTGCCGACTTCGCCGATGCCCTCGATCTCCACCATGCCTTCATGATCGCTCGCGATCCGGGTAGGCAACAGGCCGATGGCCGCGCCGCCAAGGACGCAGGCTTCAAGGAATTTGACGTCGTTGCTGCGAATGACGATGTTGTTGTTCGGAACCTGATCGATAATCCAGCGCAATACCTGCAATCGCGGCTTTTCGCTGATCGGGCCGGCGAAGAAGTGGGCGTCGAACTCGTCGGTTCCCCTCGGCAGGCCGTGGCGGGCAACATAGGTCGGGCTGGCGAATACCCGCCAGCTCAGTGTTTCCAGTGGCTGCACGATGTAGTCCGGGTGATCCGGCTTCTGGCCGATTCGTACGGCGATGTCGGCTTCGCCGGTCTCCAGGCTCAATGGGTCTGCCGAGGCGATGAATTCGAGCCTCAGGCCGGGGTACTGGCGGCAGATCTCGCGCAGTACGCTGACCATCAGTGGACTCAGGTCCGGTAGCGCGGTGATCGAGACCGATGCCGTGAAGTCGCCGTCGGTCAGCTCGATCTTTCTCGTCACGCTGGTGAAGGCGTTCTCTGCTGTCTCGGCAACGCGGCGCAGCTCGAGTGCCGCTTCGGTAGGTGCATAGCCCCGAGCGTGCTTGAGAAAAAGTCGGATCCCCAGCGCCTCTTCCATCCGATCGACGTGGCGCTGAACGGTGGACCGATGGACGCCGAGCGCCCTGGCGGCAGCGGACACGGTCCCCAGTCGAGCGACCCTGGCCACCGTGCGAACTTCATCCCAGTACTTCATCGAGTCAGCGCCCTTGAATTGATTTCCGGTGGCGCGAGCGATCGAGGCACCATGACACCCTGCGCCAGAACAACGCTGCCCGCCTGGCGCTCAGTCTATTCCCTCCTGGTCAAGGCGTGGCGCCGGGACCTGTGCGTCTGTGCACACAGGCTGCGCTTTTCGATCCATTGTGCGCAGCTGCATGACATGCGACGGTAAAGCAGAACCCGATCCGCTCATCACAGGGCTTCGGACACTGGAACAAAAGCAGGTGATATCTGATGAAAGATACAAGCAAGCGGATCCTCAAGGTAACGGGCGTATTGTGGATTGTCTGGGGCGCGGTCCACGTCCTGGCTGGCGTGATGACGATGCTTCAGGACCCATCCAGCGGTCTTGCTGCAATTGCCGACGCCGTCGCCGCCGACCTCCTTGTCCATAGCTACCACCCGGCGGTTGCGGGTGTCCTGAACCAGCACGGCTGGAACCTGCTCTGGATCGGTCTCATCACGCTGGTCGGCGGGGTCATGGTCTGGCGCGCGAATCGAACTGCGATATGGCTGACCTGCATGATCGGCGGATTGGCGGACCTGGGTTATTTCCTCTTCCTCGATCTTCCCGGTCACGTCAACTTCGTGCCCGGAACCGTCATGACGCTGATCTCCGGCAGCGCGATCGTCCTGAGCGCCTGGGTCTGGTACTCCGAGCGCACCAGGCCGCTGAGCTGAACTAAGAAGCCTCTGAATAACTCTGATCGAGCCGCGGATCGATGGCAGGTGCCTCGCAGGCCAGCTGCCCGTCGATCCGGAGATTCAATTCAGGTCGGGGTTGGTGCTGGCCTGGATCGTCAGGGCGCTGTTCAGGCGGCCATCGGATTCCTCGGATTCGGACTCGACAATCATCTGGCGCTCTTCGCAGCGCACCCAGGCAATGGCGCAGGCGCCGGCACAGGCCCAGCGCTGATCCTCCGGCAGGGGTGACTGGGGCAGGGACTGTTCAACAAGCTGGACATAGCGTTCGCAGCCGCAGTCACAGGGGGCTCCGGAGGCCTCGTCGGCGGCCAGTGTGCTCGTGCCCAGGATCTGGATGGAGAGGCCCACAGCAATGGCTGCCAGGCCGTAGCGTGTGTTCCTGATGAGACTGGATCGAGTCAAGCGAGTCATGCTGGTCGTCCTCTCGTTTGGGTCAGAGTCATTTCCCCCTGGGGACTGAAACTAACCCCTCGCTTCTAGAGTGGCTGCTCTAAAAAACTGATCGGGGAGAGAGAAAGATCAAAACATTGCCTCGAGTCTCTGCTGAAATACGGGTCTTCAGCATCATCGGCGTGCTCAAGTGCAGTCGCGAGGATTGATTCGAGTCAGGGTTCGGGTGTCCGAGCTGAACTGCGGCAGATCGGAGGTGATGCTCAGCTCCAGATCGTTGCAGCCGGTGAACTCCAGATTGAAGCGACCGAAGGGAATCAGCTCGACCTGATCCGAGTCGAAGGCTGAGCCGAAGTCGCCGCCGCGGGTGATGACCACATCTCCGAAGTCGATGGTGTTGCCGTTGCGCTGGCCGGAGCCGATCATCCAGACCTGCTCACCGGCAAGATAAGTGTAGAAGGTGATCACCCAGGATTGCCCATTGGCTTCCAGTGCCAGCTGGATGCCTTCACCGGCGCGATCGGGGTCGAAGTAATTACCGCTGCGCGATCGGTCGATCTGTTCGCTGGCGCGCTGATTACAGCTGGCTGCAACGATCTTGGTCATCTGTGAGGTGAAGTCCGAAAGGCTGTCGTCTTCGGGTCGGAAGTCGAAGCGGGCATGGTTGCAGTCGAAGGGGCGCATGATGATCTCGCCCCAGGTATCGAGGATGACCTCGTCGGGATCGAAATTCTCACCGTAGCCGGTACCTCGGGTGATGATCATTTCGTTGAATTCATAGCGATCACCCAGATCGACGCCATTGCCGATCAGCCAGAACTGCTCGCCATCGCGGTACAGATAGCAGGTCAGTACGGAGACATCCTGGCCACCATCCATAGTGAGCTGACAGCCCTCGCCACCGCGCGCCGGATTGAACCAGTTGCCGCTGTACTGCGCTTGCTTGGCGCGAGCATCGCTCCAGCCCAGGTCATAGAGCAGCTCCGGCACCTGGTCCAGGTCACCGGCGTAGGCAAAGTTGGCCAGGTTCGGATTCATCAGGGAATTGGGGGCGAGGCTGGTGGCAAAGTGAGAGACGTTGCTACCGGTGCTCTCGGTCGATGCCTGCAGGTTGATGAAGCCCTGATTGGTACCTCGGGGGGGCGCGTCGAGGTCATAGCCCAGGCGGACGGGCGTGTTGGTCGGTGCCTGGCGCAGAACAGTCCCGGTGGAGTCGCTGACCATCCAGATCGGAATCGGCAGATTTCGGTCAAGGGCGATGGCGAAATCGCGTGCGATGGCATTGCTGCTGCCGTCAGGCTGATTGTCGACCAGGATCATGCCTGCCGCTCCGGCGTCGAAGACGTTCTGCCATTTCTCGGCAAAGAAGCAGTCGCCGCGTCGGACCAGCGCCAGTTTGCCGGCGACTTCGAGCGAATTGTCCAGGGGCTGACAGGCCAGGCTGCGGTGCCAGGGATCGCCGGCGGGCGGGGACGGTCCCGGACCCTGAGCCAGCGCGATCGGCAGGCTCAGACCCTCTCTCGGAATGAACGGCGCATAGCCCTGAACCCAGGCGACGCGACTCTGGGCAGAGGGCGCACCGGGATTCAGGGTCACGCGGCCGGGCGGCAGCAGGCGCTCACTGGCCCGTAGATTGGTTCGCTCGCCGATAAAGACCAGGTTGCTGCCCGAGGTGGCCGACTGCACCCGATCGACCGGAGTCAACTCGTTCCAGCTGGCTTCGCGCTGCAGGTCGAAGGTCAGGCGTGACATCGCATCGGGGGTCTGGGATGCGCCGATGAATTCGCGCGTCTCGGCGTCGGTGAGACTCTGGAAACCCAGCCCGTGGGCCAGTTCATGCAGGACCAGCTCAAGAAACGAGGCGGTGCGGAACGGCGGTGGCGATTGCGGGTCCAGGCCATACCAGAAACCATCCAGGCTCTCGGCGCATTCACCCGAATCGATCCTGAAATTGAAACGCACGCCGATGTCAGCATCGAAATCATCGAAGGTCTGGCCGGATATCGCTGTAGCGATGGCAATCGGGTAGTTGATGTTTGCAAAGGGCGCTCCGGCAAAATCACGGACCAGGGCCCGGGTGCCCCCAAGCCCCAGGGTGGTCGATTCACCGCAGCCGATGTCATCGAAAGAGGCTTCGATGCGAATTCTGGCGTTGCCGTCCAGCCGTGAGCTCCAGATATCCAGAGCACGATTGAAGACGGCCAGACGCTGTCCGCCCAGGGTAGTGGCCGGGTTGCCCGGAACGGCTTCGACCGGGTTGGGGTCATTGAATCCGAAGTCGATCGGGTCGCCGAACTCGACCTCGAACAGCTGCGCCTGCAGGCTGAACGGGGAGACCAGCAGAGCGATCGTGAACAGCGCTCGCAGCGCAGTCATCGCACCGGTCTCACGGAGGGGTTGCCGGCGCGAAAGTCCGGCGGTACCCGACCCAGCAGTACCTGGGCCGGTTGACACTGAATATGCGCCCGCCCATCAGACCCGATGCTGACCCGTGATGCGCGTGCGGCCGGCCAGAACAGGGCCTGAATCTCTTCACCACCCGCCATCCTCATTGGCGCTGCGCGTCGATTGAACTGCCGTGCGTGGCGCTGCTGTCGCTGGACCAGATACCGCTCGGAGGCGTTGCGGGGTTCGCGCAGCAAGCGGGCCGTTCCCGGCTCGAGAAACTCGCTCATGCGGGCCTCGGCGGCGCGGAGTTCTTCCGGGTCGAGGCTGCTGAAGGTCTCGAGGTCGAAAGCCCAGCTGCTTGCGCAGGCGACCAGCAGAAGGAGCGACAAAAGCGATTTGTTCGATGGCATGAGGGGCATTCCGCGTGGAGAACGCCTGAATTGTAGGCCAGCTGCGGTGAGGGTGTTCGAGTATGCAGGCCGACCGCGTTCGTGGGGCACGAAATTCATCACGCCGAGCGGGCGCGCTTCGATATGATGGGGGATTGATCGTTGGATTCTGCCCGCATCGATAGTCTGATTCCTGATGGTTGATTCTCCAGTCAAGAAGGCCCGGCTAGATGCGCTCGGCCCCGGATTCGTCGGTCGCGGTCAGGCCCTGGCCGACGGCGACGCTGTGTCAGGGCTCAAGCAGGGTCCGGTCGCCGAGGACTGGGTGCTGACGGCCAAGGTGTCGGACCACGATGATGCTGCGTTTCGGACCTATGTGCGAATCCACGGTCTGCAGGTCGAGGGTGACTGCAGCTGCCCGCGGAAGGCCCAGTGCGAACACGTTGCTGCGGTCGTCCTGGCCGCGCGATCTGCCGCGAATGCTTCGAGCCGTAGTGACAAGCCGGAGGCGGCCCCTGTCATCGGCAATCGCGTCCAGTCATCGGCAGCCCAGCGCATGATCTACCTGCTCAGGCTCTCGGACGATGGCCAGGAGCTGAGTGTCTGCCCATCGCGGCAGCAGCTGGACGACCGGGGTCAGGGGTCGGCGACGCCCTATTCACTAACCCGTCTTTCGGATCCACGCCAGCCCGACTACGTCGGCGACGACGACCTGCGCATCCTGCACGAATTGGCCGATCGCATGGCCGGCGCGCTCGACCTGGTCTGGGCACCGCTCGGCCCGCGCTGTCATGGCCTGCTGGAATCGATCATTCGCACCGGACGGGCGCTCTGGCAAGATGTGGATGGCGCATCGATCGAGCTCGGCGAGCCGCTGGCGACGCGACTGCACTGGCAGGTCCTTCGCAGCGGCTATCAGGAGCTGACCCTGGAGGGTGGCGACCAGGACCAGCTGCGCCAGCTGCCGCTGCTGCCGCCCTGGCGGGTGAACCCGGAGACCGGGCTGTGCTGTGCCCTGGCCACGGGTCACGATAGCGAGCGGGTGGCTCAACTGCTTGAAGCCGGGCCAATCTCGCCTGAATCCGTCGAGTCACTGATTGAATCCCTCGAAAGGGACGCGCCCGACTTTCCGACCCCGGAACCGATGAGCTGCCAGACTCTGCCTCCAACCGACCCTGTACCAGAGCTGAAGCTCCTGATGGTCGAGCTCGGCGCGTCCCAGCGCTTTCTGCGCGAGCCGGCAGCTCGGCTGCGCTTCTGCTATCAGGATGTGGTGCTGGACTGGGACGACGAACATGCCAGCGCGCTGATCCGGCCCGGGCAAGCCCTGCGTGTACAGCGCGATCGGGAGGCGGAGGAAGCTGCGGTTGGGGTGCTCGAAGCGGCCGGCCTGTCGCCGCTGCAAACCCTGCCGGGACGGGATTACCAGCCCGGCGAGGGCGGGTTGTGGGTGGCCCGGAAACCCGGCCGCAGCATGCAGATCTGGATCGATCTGCAGTCGCGAAGAGAAGCGCTCCGATCCGATGACTGGATCGTCGAGGGCAGCGCTGATTTCTCGCCCACCCTGGTTGAACCCGATGATTGGTATGGGCAGCTCGATTCGGTTGAGGGCAACGCTGATCAGTTCGAGCTGGACCTCGGCGTGGTCGTCGATGGAGAGCGGGTCAGCCTGCTGCCCGCGTTGCTGGAATGGATCGAGCGCACACCATCTGCACTGATCCGGGCGATGCTCGGCCGGGCCGAGGATGATCGCTCGTCGGTGGTGCTTGGTCTGGACGATCATCGTGTGGTTCGAATGGAGCGGGAGCGACTGCGCATGACTCTGCGCGCACTCGTCGATGCATTTGATCGTACTCCGACCCTGCGAGAGGGTCGGGTCAGGCTGCCGCGCGCACGTCTGACCGAGCTGGCGCCGGCCGGCCGGCACTGGCACCTGGGCGGTGACGATGGTCTGGCCGATCTGACCGCACGCTTGGCCGACTTCGACGGTGTCGATGCCCTGCCCGAACCGCCCGGTCTGCGCGCCGAGCTGAGACCGTACCAGTCCTATGGGCTGGGCTGGCTGCAGTTTCTGCGCGAATACGGATTCGGTGGCATCCTGGCCGATGACATGGGGCTGGGTAAGACGCTCCAGACCCTGGCACATGTCCTGATGGAAAAACAGGCCGGTCGTCTGCGCCAACCGGCGCTGGTGGTCGCGCCCACCAGTCTGCTGTTCAACTGGCGCGCAGAGGCCCGGCGATTCACTCCTGATCTGAGCGTGCTGACGCTGCACGGCGCCGATCGCAAGGGCCAGTTCCAGTGGATCGATGAGTCGGATCTGGTCCTGACCACCTATCCGCTGCTCAGCCGGGATGGTGATCTGCTGGCCAGGCACGATTTTCATCTGCTGATCCTCGATGAGGCCCAGGCGATCAAGAACCCCCGAACCCGTGCAGCCCGGGAAGTACGGCGACTGCGCGCGCATCATCGACTGTGTCTGAGCGGAACGCCGCTGGAAAATCACCTGGGCGAACTGTGGTCCCTGTTCGACTTTCTGATGCCCGGAATGCTGGGCGGTCAGACCCGCTTCCGTCAGCAGGTCCAGCGGCCGATCGAGCGCAACGACGACCAGGATCGACGCCAGGCCCTGGCCCGCCGAATCCGCCCGTTCTTCCTGCGCCGGACCAAGCAGGAGGTGGCGCCCGAGCTGCCGCCGAAAACCGAGATGGTCCGGGCGGTCACGCTTGAGGGCCCGCAGCTGCGTCTCTACGAGCGCTACCGCGTGGCCATGCACGACAAGGTGCGCCGGGCGATCAACGGACCCGGCCTCGACAAGAGCCGTATTCTGGTGCTCGATGCGCTGCTCAAGCTGCGCCAGATCTGCTGTGATCCCCGCCTGCTCAAGGACGTCGAAGGCGTCGAGACGATGCCTTCGGCCAAGCGCGAGATGCTTGGCCAGCTGCTCCCGGATCTGGTCGAGGAGGGACGACGGGTTCTGGTGTTTTCCCAGTTCGTGAGCATGCTGAACCTGATCGAAAAGGATCTCGAAGCCATGGATATCCGCTTCGTCAAGCTGACCGGCCAGACCCGGGATCGACAGGCCGTGGTCGAGCGTTTTCAGACAGGTCAGGTGCCGGTTTTTCTGATCAGCCTCAAGGCCGGCGGTGTCGGCCTGAACCTGACCGCCGCCGACACCGTGATTCACTACGATCCCTGGTGGAACCCGGCCGTGGAAGACCAGGCCACCGACCGCGCGCATCGCATCGGCCAGGACCAGAACGTTTTCGTCTACCGGCTGCTCACCGAACAGACCGTGGAGCAGAAAGTCTTCGAGCTGCAGCAGTCCAAGCGCGGTCTGGTCGAGAGTCTGTTCGGGGGCGGCGGCGCCATCAACCTGACCTCGGATGATCTCGATACCCTGTTCGAGCCCCTTTCGTGAAATGGATGGGCTTTTTTGGTTTGGTTGGTTCTGTTTGTTTTGTTGGTTGAAGCTTCAGAGGCAGTAGAGTCAACCAACCCAACCAACCAAACCAACCAAACCAACCAACCAAACCAACCCGTGTCTCCCATCAACGAATTGATCGATCAATTACTGGCCCGCGACGGTGAGTATCGTCCGGTCGAGCTGTTGATTCTGCTGCGGCGTCTGGATCGCTCCAGCCTGGCCCTGTTCGAACGCGAGTCGGGCACCGTGCTTGAGGATGCGCTCTTCGGTGATCTGGATCGTGTGCTCGAGCAGCTCAATCACGCGGCCGATCGGGCCAGGTCGCTGGGTCTGGAAGCGCGCACCGAAGCCCGACGATCGGGGCAGGGGCAGTGGTTTCGGCGAGCCACGGCAGACCATCAGGCGCGGACCGTCTGGACCCGCGCAGAGCCCTCTGCCCAGGCCGATCTGTTCCTCGACAACGCGCTGGCGGTGGCCCGGCGCGAACTGACCCGCGCCCTGCAGCAGGCCGATCGGCTGGCCGGCGAGGCAGCGCTCGTCGATCTGTCTCGCATCGACGCCGGTGCCGATCTGCTGGCGGATGCAGAGCACCTGGTCGGCGCGCTGGGCTGGCTGGAGGATGACGGTCTCAACGCCGTCGCCGTGATCGCAGCCCTCGAGGATGACCTGGCCCTCCGAGCCAAACGGCTGCTCGGCCGCGCCGATGGCCAGCTCTTCATTGCCCGAGTCTATGCTCACCTGGCCCGGAACAGGTCATTGGACGACGGTCCAGCGGGACAGCTGAGCCGGGCCGAACTGCACGAGCGTGCCGGGGAAGCTTCTGCAGCCCTCGAGGCGCTGGATCGGCTGGCTGCTGAAGCCTGGTCCACCCGGCTGCGGCTGGTCGAGCTGCGGACCAGTCTGGCTCTCGGCCAGCGGGAGCGTGCACTTCAGGCACTGAGCTGGCTGTGCTGGACCGATCCGCAGGCCGCCGAGGACTGGCTGGAGCAAGGCCATGACGACGAGCTGGCGCGCCGCGTCGAGCAGTTCTGGGATCTGGAAGCGCCCCTCGAGACCGCTCTTTTCCCGGCCTGGCTGCTGGCTCGGGGTTATCCGATACCCGAGGTCGAGGCGGCGCCGCGGATGGATGCGGCTCGGGCGCTGGAGAACATTCGCCTTCTGCGCCAGGACCCGTCAAACATCGAGGCCAGGGGCTGGCTTCAGAATCATGCCCCGGCGCTGATGGCGCACTGGATGAAGGAGCGCGGCTGAATGCGATCGCAGCGCTTGCCGGGTTCATGGTCACCCGACTGTCAACCCTGCATGGCATGATCAAGCGACTTGTCGGTCTGATCAGGAGCTTGGTTGATGCATCGTCTGCTCGTTGTGCTTGTTCTGCTGGCCTGCCTGGTGCTCGTCGCCTGCGCCGGACCCACGCTCACCACCCCGACCGAATCGCCGCCGGCTGCCAGCTCGACGTCACCTGTGGATCAGATCGAGGGCGTGGTCTTTCATGACCGCAACAACGACACTGAGCGCCAGCCAGGAGAGCGTGGTGTGGCGGGTGTTCGGGTATCGAACGGACTCGAGATCGTCCAGACGGATGCCCAGGGGCGCTATCGTCTGCCGGTCAGGGCCGACATGAATCTCACCATCGTCCAGCCGCGCGGCTGGCGCGTGCCGGTGGACGGGCGCCAGCTACCGCGCTTTTTCCATGTCCACAAGGAAGGCGGCTCGCCGCCGCTGCGCTACGGCGGGCTGCCTGATCGCGAGCTGCCCGACCGGATCGATTTCCCGCTGCATCAGGTCGAAGCGCGCGATCGGTTTCGCTGTGTGATCGTCGGCGACAGCCAGACCTATTCGAACCGTGAAGTGTCGTTCTTCCGGGACAGTGCCGCGGCGCGCCTCCTCGACCTCGGTCTGGAAGAGGGTGATTGCATCATCTACGTTGGTGATGTGCTCGGGGATGACCTCGATCTGCTCGATCGCCTGATGGAGACCGGGTCGGTGGCGGGGGTGCCACAGTGGTTGGTGCACGGCAACCATGACCTGGATTTCGATGCGCCGGACCCCTCGAACTCGGCCGACAGCTGGCGCGCCCGCGCCATGCCGGACTACTACGCCTTCGAGATCGGTGAGGTGCTGTTCGTAGTGCTGAATAATGTGATCTATCCCTGCGAGCCTGATGACATGGCCGGCCGTGCCACGCCGACTCACTGCTCCGACCCGGACAATCCGCGCTACAACGGCCGTGTGACGGACATTCAGATGCAGTGGCTGGAAGCGCTGATGGCGACTACGCCGAGCGATCAGCGAGTGGTGCTGTTGCATCACATCCCGTTCCTGTCGTTCTATGACTCGACCAGCCCGGTCCATCAGACCGACAACGTGACCGAGATCTACGATCTGGTCGCCCCGCGGCCTGCCCTGTCCCTGTCCGGACACACCCATACCCTGGAAAACCTGAGCCCGGGCGATGCCTTCAAGGGATGGCAGGACGCGGTGGGCGTCAGCTCTCTGCCGTTTCGTCACATCATCGCGGGTGCGGCCTCCGGCGCCTGGTGGATGGGTGATTTCGAATACGACGGCATTCCCCTGGCCATCCAGCGCATGGGTGCTCCACGCGGACTGTTGACGCTGGATTTCGATGGCAGTGATTACGTCGAGACCTATCATTCAACGAGCTTCGGCCGTGATCGAGGCCAGTGGGTCAGCTTCAATACGCCGGACTTCAGGGATTGGTTCGAGGCCATCGATGACTGGATGGAGCGGCCATCGGATCAGCGTGACCCGATCCCGCCGCGCTCGCTGCACGATCTTGGCAGCTACCACCTGTTCACGCCGGCCGATCTGCAGTCCGGTGTTTATCTGACCGCCAACGTCTGGCTGGGATCGAGCGAAACCCGGGTCAGGGCCCGCATCAATGGTGGTGACTGGGTCGAGCTCGAACGCACGCAGCAGGCCCGTGGTGAAGCGCCGCACCGTGGGGCTGAGTTTACTGACCCGTTTTCGGCCCGGCGCGTGCTGAGCGTGGCACGCCAGGCCCTGGTCAGCCGTTCGGGCAATCCACGCGCCCAGGGCTATGAAGGGTTCAAGGGGTCGACTTTCCAGGGCCCGCCGGGCCCGATGGGCCGACGCGCCCCTGATCGCAATCTGCACCTGTGGCGCTGGCGTCTACCCGACGACCTGCCGACCGGCGCGCACGGCGCCGAGGTGGTCAGCGTCGACCGCCATGGGCGCGAGATCGTCGACCACGTGGTCTTCGAAGTCCGCGATCAGCGCCCGTCGCCGTACTTCGATCTCGAGCGCTGGAATCGCGTGCCGCCCGGCCTATCGCCCAGCCTATCGTCCGGGGATGGCTGATTCGATGAATTCGACCAGGTCCTCGCGGTACTGAACCAGCGACTCCTGATGCAGGTACATCATATGGCCGGCAGGATAGAGGTCATAGCGAATGCGCTCGCGTGCTTCATCGGGGATGTCCAGATGGCGAAGATAGTAGTTGGTCACGCTGTAGGGTGTGGCCAGGTCGTAGTAGCCCTGCTGGATGTGCAGGTGCAGCCCCGGATTCATCACCATTGCTCGCGAAAGGTCCGGCAGCAGGTTGACCGCGACCTGCCGGCGGCCATCGGGATTGACGTGTGACCAGTCCCAGTCCAGGGGCCAGGCAGTGGTCTTGTACTCGGCCTCGCCGCGATAGCCAAGGTCTGCGTGCAGGTAGTCGAAGAAGGCCGCGGTGAAGGCCGGTCCCACGGCCGGGAAGAACGGGTCGTAGTCCATACGCTCGGACAGGGCGTTGACCATCGGACCGATGAACCGTGAATCGATGCGTCCGGCGATGGTTCGGTCCCCGCGCATCAGCTCCTGCACGAACTGCTGATGACTGACGCGCAGATTGGCGCGCAGCCAGAAGTCGGCGTCGGTGCCGGTGTAGGCGGCCAGTCGTTCGGCGAGCCGCTGCTTTAGCTCCTCATCGATCACGTAGCCGGCGAACAGCGCGGGCAGGTATTCGTTCAGCGCGAATTGCTCGACTTCGTCCAGAAAGGGTTCCAGCTCGGCCGGCTGGTCTTCCAGTCGCTTGTGATACCAGGCGGTAGCCGCCAGGGTGGGCAGGTAGAGGGCATGCGGCAGGTTCAGGTCACCGCTATCGCGACCGGCACCGGCGTCGAGAAACGGCGAGACCAGGATCAGACCGTTCAGATTCATGCTGTGCCGGCTTTGCAGATGATGGGCCAGACCGGCACCCCGGATGCCGCCGTAGCTCTCACCGAGGATGAACTTCGGTGAGGCCCAGCGCCCGTTTTCGGTGATGTACTGGCGGATGAATTTCGCGACGGACTCGATGTCCTGGTCGACGCCCCAGAATTTGTCGCCCTCGGCTTCACCCAGCGGGGCGCTGAAGCCGGTGCCGACCGGATCGATCATGACCAGATCGGCGACATCGAGGACACTGTATTCGTTATCGACCCGGCGCGACGGCGGCGGGTCGGCGTAGGCGGCGTCATTGACCAGAACGCGCTGGGGTCCCAGCACTCCGATGTGCAGCCAGATCGAGGACGAACCCGGTCCGCCGTTGAAGGCAAACAGGATCGGACGCTCGCTGAGCGGCTGGTCGGTGTCGCGCAGGTAGGCGGTGTAGCCGAAGCGCGCCACCGGTTTGTCGTCCTCCTCCATGATCAGCCAGCCCACCGTGGCGCTGTAGTCGATGGCCTTGCCGTCGATACGGATGCTGTGCTCGCTGACCCATTGCTCGGGCTCTGCTGCGACCTGCTCCGCGGGGTTCGCTGTCTCCTCGGCAAGGGCCGGGATTGTCAGGAGGCAGAGGCTGGACAACAACACAAGGGCGCGATGCATGGGGGACTCCAAATCGGTTTCTGAGTGCCGGATGGTAACTCAAGACGCACGATCGACGACCCGGATTTTCGTTTCCGGGAATAAAGACCGGGGCCCGAGCGTTATCACAGCAAGACCTGCTGGAAATCAAAAAGGAAAATGGATGACTCGGAGCCGCCTGTATCCCCGAACATGGACCAATCTGGCCCTGCTGACGCTTCGCCGTGGCATTCTGGTGGTCCGTCACCGCTGTCGATTCGGGCGTCAGCGACTGGCTGTCTGGCGTTCTCGCTGGCGTCGGCGACCCGACGCGAAGGGCTGTGCAGGCGATTGCGCCCGCCTTCCTGGTCTCGGCAATGACTGAGCCTGGCACTGTTCTGGTCGGTTCACTGAGCATCGGCTCTGACCAGGCTGCACTTCAGAATCACGCCTGGCAGGACTTATTGGGTAAGATGGCGGTGAGCCTGGAAGCAATGCTGCTCGATGATTCAGCCAGATTACGACACCATCATCAGGAGGCGGCCGCGCGGGCGGCGCGCGGGCCGGGATTGAAGCACTCGAACAAGGTACTCAAGGAGCTGCTTCTGGAGAATCTCGACGCCCTGCGTCGTTTCTCCTTTTCTTTGACCGGAAGCGCTGCAGACGGAGATGATCTGGCTCAGGGCACAATCGAGCTTCTCCTCAAGAAAGGCGTGCCCGCCGATGTGCCCTTCCTGCCCTGGATGTTTCGCGTCTGCAAGAATCACTGGATCGACAGCCTTCGCGCTCGATCAAGAACCCGGGTAGCCACAGCCGATGAACTCGAACGCCATCAGGAAACGCAGGATGGTGAAGCCGATGCCATCCATCGTATTCAGGTCAGTGAGCTGGTGCGGGCCGTCGAGCAGCTCGATGACGATCAGCGATTGGTTGTGGGCCTGGTATCCGTGCAGGGATTCAGCTACCGCGAAGCGGCAGAAACACTGGAAGTCCCCATCGGGACGGTCATGAGCCGGCTTTCCCGTGCCCGCAAGCGACTGCTGGAACTGACTCAGGAGAAAATGTGATGAATGCCTCTGGTTCGAACAACGAACAGGTGAGCAAGCTTGTGATCGATGATCTGATGCTCTCGGCCTGGCTGGATGAAGAGCTCGACCCGGTCGAGGCCCGCCAGGTCCAGTCTGCCGTTGATGCCCAGCCTGAACTGCAGCAGCGACTGGCGCGCCTGCTCGTCAACGAGCGTCGGCTGCGTGAGCACTACACCGGGATGGCTGAAAGCCGCCCGATGCCAGAGGCGATGCGAGTCCTGCTGGCCAACGATGAGGCCCCCTCGAAGCCCTGGTTTCTTCGATTGACCGACTGGACGATTCGGAGCCTGCCGCGACCGGCACTGGTCACCACAGCGCTGGCCCTGGCGCTGGTCGTGGGTCTGCAGATCGGCAGCCAGACCCAGCAGGCTCCTGCCGGGCTGAATTCCCTTCAGAGCTTGACGCAGATCGGCTCTGATCATCCCTGGTTCGAGCTGCTCGAATCCTCACCATCCGGCGAACTGCAGCCGCTGTCCGACGCGCAAACGGGGCAGGTTGCATTGACCTATCGTGATCTCGATGGCCATTGGTGCCGCCAGTTTTCGGTGCAGTCACCCGGCGAGGGATCGGCTATGGCTGCTGTGGCCTGCCGCGAGGCAGGGCGATGGAGGATCGGTCTGGCGCAGTCAGTGCCGGTCCGTCAGCAGAGCGATGGATACTTTCGCGCGGCCAGCGCTGGTGCTGTCGCCATCGATTCCCATATCATGGAAAGTATCGCGGGCGATGTCCTGATGCCTGCAGATGAGAAAGAAATGATCGACCTGGGCTGGCAGTGATATCGGCCTGAACTGCAGGCACTGGTCGCTTATCGTCTTGCAAAATCAACGGAATACGACATGACTTCAATTTCGCCCCGTTCCGCAGGAATCGGTCTGCTGCCGCCCATCCTACTGCTCTGTGGTTCAGTCAGCGGCCTGGTTCATGGATCCGATGAAGGATGGCCAGTTGAAGTCACCCTGGCTGCCGGCCTGCATTACGATGATCTTGTCACGGTTGAAGAGCTTGATCAGATTCGTGATGTCGGCGATGCGGCGGTGGTGCTGGATCTCGATCTTGATTATGAAAAGAATTTCAGTCAGGGCACGGATCTGCGCCTGGGCTACAGCCTGTCTCAGAAAAGTTATTTTGAAGAAACCGACTTCGACCTGCAGATCCACAACATCTCGTTCGGACTCAAACAGAATTTCGAGAACTTTGATCTGGGTATCGAGACCTATCATGTCCATGCCAGGCTTGATAACGATGAACTGCTGAGCTTCCAGCATGTGTCACCCTATTTCACCCGTTTTCTGACGCGACGACTCTATCTTCGTGGATCCTACTTCTACCGCGACAAGGATTTCCCCGACAATCCAGCCCGGGATGGAGACGTTCACGCAGCCGACGCCGATGTCTATTATTTTCTTGACGGCACCCGCCACTACTTCGTGGCCGGTTTTCGATATGAAGATGAAGACACGCGAGACCCGGCGTTCGACTTTCGCGGCAGGCAGTTCGAGCTTCGGTACTCGCGTCGCCTCGATCTCTACGGCGACCGACCGGTGCGCCTGCGCCTGGACTACCGATACGAAGACCGCGACTATCGATCACTGACCCCGTCGATCGGTGAGCAGCGCGACGATCTGCGTCAGCGCTGGCGCGCGCGCATGGATTTCCCGGTAGGTGAAAATCTGACTGCTCTGTTGAGCTATCAGTATCGAGACCATGAATCGAATCTGGAATCCGCAGATTTCACGGACAATCGTTTCGAGATCCAGCTCGAAGTGACTTTCTGAGTTGCTGACCCCCGCATTTTTCACGTTTCACATCAATTGCCGGTCTCACCCAGAAGACTGGCGCCGGCCAGACCCCAGCCGAACACCGGATCGGGACCCGGTTCTCCCAGATCGATGACATCAGTGCTCATCGCTTGAACAATCTCTGCGGGGCTGGCATCGGGATGGCTGTTGCGGTAGTGCAGTACCAGCGCCGAGACGAAGGGAGTGGCAAACGAGGTTCCTGACGCAAGGCGATAGCTCGAGCCTTGTCCCGGATCGGCGACCGAGACATTTACTCCGGGTGCCGCGAAATCAAGATGGTCGCCCCGACAGGCGCGAAGATACGCTCGATCGTTCCGATCGATCGCGGTGACGGCCAGCACATCCGGATAGGCCGCGGGATATCGGGGAGCGGAGGCCGGGCCGTCGTTGCCAACCGCAGCGACGATGACGATGTTGCTGTCGATGATCAGCTCGACGGCGCGTGCCAGAACATTGTTGGCCGGCCCTGCAAGACTCATATTGATCACCGCAACCTCCTCACCTGCCAGCCAGTCAAGTGCCTGGACCAGCTGATAGCCGGTTGATACCAGGCCGAATTCAGGCGCATCGAAAAAGGCCTCTGCTGCTACCAGCTCGACGTCCGGTGCAATGCCCTGCAGTGACGCCGATTGGCCGATCAGGAGCGAGGCCACGGCAGAACCATGCGTCTGATCACTGCTCTGTGAGCGGCCCAGAAAGCTTCGCCGTTGGATGCGAGCCTGCTGGAATACCTCATGGTCTTCCTCGATACCGCTGTCGATGATGCCGAGTCGAATGCCGCTGGTCTGAAGTGTCCGATAGCGGTCGCCGGCCAGGCGCGCCGGCCTGTGCTCGGCGTCCGAGTCGAGAAGCGCGGTTTGTCCGAGCTCATAGCTGTGGTTGTAGTCGATGCTGGCATCAGGCAGCAGGGCCTGGATGCGCTCGAGAGCGATCTTGATGTCCTGTTCGCGCGGCACCAGCAAGCGGACCAGAGTGCTGTCGAAGCGAGGCAGGTTCTCGCGGTCCAGTTCACGCCATCCGGACAGGCGTTCGAGCTCGGGCAGATCGTCGTTGGCTGTCAACACAAGCAGTTCATTGCGCACGATCGCCTCGCCCCGGTCGT
The DNA here is from genome assembly GCA_964439915.1 of uncultured Wenzhouxiangella sp. Classification (GTDB taxonomy): domain Bacteria; phylum Pseudomonadota; class Gammaproteobacteria; order Xanthomonadales; family Wenzhouxiangellaceae; genus Wenzhouxiangella. The sequence continues at coordinate 23,828 of CAYTQT010000049.1, forward strand.
CGAAAGTGAATGTCATCACATCGTCGACGATCTCATCCAGGATGCTGTCATCCAGCACATCATCGCCGCCGCGAGCATCAATCAGATCTTCGGCGCCGTCCTCTGATTCGTCCTCGGAATCGTCTTCAGATTCATCTTCAGATCCGTCCTCTGCATCATCCTCGGCATCATCCTC
>CAYTQT010000050.1:0-2030 GCA_964439915.1 uncultured Wenzhouxiangella sp.
TCGTCTACCGCGCCACCCAGCATCACCTGGGTGAGTTCGGCAAGCTGCCGCATCCGGGCAAGCCGGGGGACGAAGCCATGACGAGGGTGCTCAAGCTGGCAACCTATGCCGGCACCGCACTCCTGTTCCTGGTAGCCGTGCTGGCGCTCGAAGGCGTGATTTCGATCAACGCCCAGACCCTGGCCGCCTACAGCGTCTTTGCCATTGTCGGCGTTGCAGCGCTGTTCTTCGGGCGCGTGCTTGTCGATAAATCCTTGTCCGGGCTGGAGCGCCGCCGCGTTGTCGTTCTGATCGCGCTGTTTATCGGCGCGGCCCTGTTCTGGTCGGGCTTCGAACAGGCCGGATCCTCTCTCAACCTTTTCGCCGAGCGCTACACTGCTCGAGAAGTTCTCGGGTTCATCGTTCCTGCTGAGTGGTTCCAGTCGCTGAACGCACTCTACATCCTGATTTTTGCGCCGTTCTTCTCGGCCCTCTGGATCAATCTGGGTCGGCGAAATATGGATCCGTCGATTCCCCTGAAGTTCGCCCTCGGCTTTCTCCAGCTCGGCATCGGTTTCGGCTTCATGTGGTTCGCCGCCACGATGATTCAGGAAGGCGATCAGGTGCTGCCGACCTGGCTGCTGCTGACCTACCTGTTCCACACCACAGGCGAGCTCTGCCTGAGCCCGATCGGCCTGTCGGCGACCTCCAAGCTGGCCCCGCGCAGCTACTACAGCCAGATGATGGGCATGTGGTTCTTCGGCGCGGCCCTGGGCAATCTGCTGGCCGGCCTGATCGCCGGTGAGTTCAGCGGCGACAGCGTGGCCGAATTCCCGGCGCTCTATCAGCAGATCGTCATCTTCTGTGGCGTGGTTTTCGTCGGCTTCCTGATCGCCACGCCCTTCCTGAGGAAGATGGCAGCACTCGACGAGATCAAGACCGACGACATCACCCGTGAGGACGAGCCCGGTGCCTATGAGGCCGGCGGGCCACGCGGCAGGAAATGACGACCGCGCAGACCCCTTGCTCGTTGAATGATGCAAAGTCCGGCGCTGCTGATCTGACCGCAGTTCAGCGGCGCACGACGGCTGATTGCTGCTAGAATTCTCACCCCGTGCCGAGGTGGCGGAATTGGTAGACGCGCCAGGTTTAGGTCCTGGTGTCTTAGGACGTGGAGGTTCGAGTCCTCTCCTCGGCACCATTCTTTATTTTTTCCACGGCAAGGTAGAGCAGGGCATTCGAATCTGGCCTATCTGGATCGAAGTGAACAGTGGCCCCATCGATTGGCCAGTCAGGCAATCGGTTCGTTTTGCGGTTCCCTAGGTTTATGTGCATGGAAATTTCAAGAAAAGCTTTTATCTTTTGGCTGTTTTCTATAAGTTTTTTCGTTTTAGTTTTTTTGATTCCAAACACACCCAACGCGCTTCTGGCTTTTTCATTTCTGATGTTTTTGATTGGAAATACTCGGATGACAATCATTGGTTATCAGCATATGAAGAGAAAGTTTAGAAACCCGTATCAGCCATAGGCTAGAGAAACTGCCCCTATTCTGTAATCAGACCATTGATGGGCGCGCAGGCTTCCCGGTAAGCGCGACACTGCTTCCGTAGGAGTGCTGGCTTGGATTCGTGTCTGATTGGGCGCGGTCGTAAGGCTCAAACACGAACCACTGCCGTCCGAGTTTCAGCTGCGCTTCTTTGAGCGGTACTCGAAACCGCAAAGCTTCCATGAGGAATTTGAAAGAGCCTTTCGGATACTAGCCGCGGTGGGTTTCGTGTTTTTTTGGGGGGTGGTGCCCAGGGGGATGTTGTTGGACTTTGCCGGCGCTTCATTTCGCTGCGCGAAAAATCGCACCGGCTTCGTGATCTGAATCTATCGACGACGGCGCTGGAATTCGTGCTTCTCCGGGCCAGGTCGAAGGACTGGAACACGAACTCCCGTCGTTCGAATTCCAGCTTCGCTTCTTCGAGCTGCGCTCGAAACCGCAAAGCTTTCATTGTCTGTTGGAAAGACCCTTTCGAATACTAGCCGCGGTGGGTTTCGTGTTTTTT
>CAYTQT010000050.1:2130-14898 GCA_964439915.1 uncultured Wenzhouxiangella sp.
TGGGGGGTGGTGCCCAGGGGGAGACTCGAACTCCCACATCCTTTCGAATACTAGCGGATGGGGAGGCTCCGACTGCGCTCACGCGCTTCGCGCTACCGCTCCGTCTCCGCGTCTTGTTTATGACGCTTCAGGTGCGGTGGGTTTCGTGTTTTTTTGGGGGGTGGTGCCCAGGGGGAGACTCGAACTCCCACATCCTTTCGAATACTAGCACCTGAAGCTAGCGCGTCTACCAATTCCGCCACCTGGGCATCGGTGTGGCCTCGCGGGCCGTTTGCGGTGTCGATTGCTCGACAGGCCGCGCATTATAAGCGTCGTTATTCGATTTGTCATTAACTGGGGGGAATTCCGCGGAAAAAAAACGGCCGGACTCTGGGAGCCCGGCCGTTTTTCTCGGTTTAAGTGTGGCCGAGGCAAGGGGGGAACCTCGGCCACGATCCGGGTAGGGGAAGGGGGGAACCCCGCTCCGGAGATTAGAATTCTACGAACGTGGACCGCAGTGTCAAGTTTAATTCTCGTGGACTGTGATCAATTTCGCACAAGTGCCCAAGCCCGGCAGTCTTTTAACGTTGCGCTAACATATGGCTTAACGGGAGTTTTGCAAACCCCCGACCGCAAAGCGCTGTGAGTGGCTGCGCGGTTCCATGCCGGGTCGGTTTTACTCACTGGTCGGCGGTATAATTCAGCCTTACATCATCGTTATTTCACCGGGTCTTTTCGGATCCGGTTCACTTTGGAGGTTTTTCCACTCTATGGACTTTCGACTGACTGAAGAGCAGCAGATGATCCAGGCGGCTGCCCGCGACTTCGCGCGCAATGAAATCGCACCGGTTGCGGCCAAATTCGATGAATCGGGTCAGTTTCCGCTGGAGAATATCCAGAAAATGGGCGAGCTGGGTCTGATGGGAATCGAAGTGCCGGAGGAATACGGCGGTTCCGGGCTGGACACGATCGGATACGTGCTCGCCCTGATCGAGGTCAGCGCTGCCGATGCGGCGCACGGCACGATCATGTCGGTCAACAACTCCCTGTTCTGCAACGGGATTCTGAAATACGGTACCGAAGAGCAGAAGCAGAAGTACGTTCGGGCCATTGCTACGGGCGACAAGATTGGCGCCTATGCGCTGTCCGAGCCGCAGTCCGGATCGGATGCCTCCAGCATGCGCTCGCGCGCGGTGCTCAGCGAGGATGGATCGCACTACCTGATCAATGCGCGCAAGTCCTGGATCACCTCCGGTCCGCATGCGCGCTATCTGGTGCTGTTTGCTTCGACCAACCCCGAGGCGGGCGCCAAGGGCATCACGGCCTTCATCATCGATACCGAGCGCGAGGGATTCAGCCGCGGCAAGACCGAGCCCAAGCTCGGCATCCGCGCCTCGGCCACCTGCGAAGTCGAACTGAACGACTACAGGGTGCCGGTCGAGGATCGTCTGGGTGGGGACGGGCAGGGCTTCAAGATCGCCATGAGCGTGCTCGATGCCGGTCGCATCGGTATTGCGGCACAGGCCGTGGGGATCGCTCAGGCGGCCTATGACGCCAGCCTCGATTATGCCCGCGAGCGCAAGGCCTTCGGGCGCGAGATCGGGACCTTCCAGATGATCCAGCAGAAGATCGCCGACATGAAGGTCAAGCTGGAAGCGTCGCGCTTGCTGACCCTCCGTGCGGCCTGGGCAAAGATCCAGTCGGTCGAGACGGGTGCGCGGATCACGGTCGATGGCTCGATGGCCAAGCTGTTCTCGTCTGAGGCGGCGATGTGGATCACCCATCAGGCCGTGCAGCTGCACGGCGGAATGGGTTACAGCAAGGAAATGCCGGTGGAGCGCTATTTCCGCGATGCCAAGATCACCGAAATCTATGAGGGCACCAGCGAAATTCAGCGGATGGTGATTGCGCGCACGGAAACCGGGTTGCGCTGAGCCCGCTCGAAAAGACGAGCATGCCGCCTGTTCGGGCGGTATGCTCGCAAAAAATCCAAAAAGATCTCATCTCAGGAGTCGGGGCCTGATCAGGATGAACAAGACGGAAGACAAGCGAAAGCAGGCGCATCTTGACGCTATGGTTGAAATCCTGCGCGAGCAGGGCGCGAGCGAGCAGGCGGTCGAGTTCGCGCTCCAGCTGTTCAGACGCGCACCGGCCGGCGAGCTGCTGAATGTCGAGGCGGCCGAACATGCCGCGATGGCAGCCGATTTCTTCGAGTTTGCGCGGCAGCGGCGCAGGGGCGAGGTGGAGCTTCGGATCCACAACCCCGAGTCCGATCGGCATGGCTGGTCGTCGAGTCATTCGGTCCTCGAGATCGTCAACGACGATATGCCTTTCCTCGTCGATTCGGTCGTGCTCGCGCTCTCCGAGCTCGGCCTGTCTGCCCACCTGATCGTTCATCCGGTCATGCAGGTCCGCCGCGATCCCAGCGGCTACTGGCTCGGTCTGGGCACGGCCGATGACGAGTCCGCCTCGGCCGAGTCCCTGATGCACGTTCAGATCGACCACCAGACCTATCCCGAGGTCCTTGCCAAGATCGAGGCGCGGGTGCGGCGGGGTCTGGTCGATGTGCGGCGGGCGGTGGAAGACTGGCCGCAGATGGCCCGACAGGTTCGCGCCATCGCCGATGAGTTCGGCGAATCGCATGCGGCCATGGGATCGGGGACCCTGGAAGAGGTCAGGGATTTCTTTGCCTGGCTGGCTGAAGATCACTTCACTTTCCTCGGCTACCGCGAATACGAGATTCGCGATACCGAGAAGGGCCGAGCCCTGAGCCCGGTCGAGAACACCGGGCTCGGCATCATGCACGACCGGCATCGACAGGCGCCGACGCGTCTGCTGACCGAGCTGGGTACCGGTGGCGATGTCCCGACCATCCACGATCCGGTCATCATCACCAAGACCAACGCGCTTTCGACGGTCCATCGCGGCGGCTATATGGATTACCTCTCCGTTCTCTATTTCGATGAGGACGGGCGCGTGCGCGGCGAGAAGCGCCTGATCGGACTATTCACTTCAGGTGCCTATATCCGGCGCTGCCAGGACACGCCACTGGTACGCAAGAAAGTCAGCGAAGTGATGGAGCAGTCCGGGGCTCGCCCCGGTAGTCATGCCGGTAAGGCCCTGCTGCATATCCTTGAAACCCTGCCGCGCGATGAGCTGTTTCAGGCCTCGACTGCAGAGTTGCTGGAGCTGGCCACTGGCGTGCTCGACCTGCAGGAACGCTCGCAGACCCGGCTGTTCATCCGACGCGAGCGCTTCGGTCGATTCTTTTCCTGTCTGGTCTTCATCCCGCGCGATCGCTTCAATACCGAGAACCGGGAAAAGATCCAGGCCATCCTCAAGCGTCAATTGAAAGGCGAACGCCTCGATTTCAATATTCAGGTCGGCGAATCGAAGCTGGCACGGGTACAGGTCATCATCCGACCTCGCAACGGCCAGGTCATCGATTTCGACATCAATGAGATCGAAGCCAAGATCAAGCGCGCGATCCGGTCCTGGTCCGATGATCTGACCGATATTCTGGTGCGCGAGCATGGCGAAGAGCAGGGCCTGGAGCTGAGTCGACGCTACGGGCAGTTCTTCCCGGCCTCCTACACCGAGGACGCCTCACCGAGCGTGGCCGCCTTCGATGTGGACAAGGTCGCCAGCCTGCGCGATCTTGATGATCTCAAGATGAGCCTCTACCGGCCCAAGCAGCGCGAGCGGGGGATCGTCCGCTTCAAGCTGTTCAAGCATGGCGACCCGATTCCGCTCAGTGACGTCCTGCCGATGCTCGAGAACCTCGGCATGCGCATTGTCTCCGAGCGCCCCTACGAGATGCGCCTTGACGCCAGGCATCGGATCTGGATCCAGGATTTCGACATGCGTCCGCCCGAAGGCTACGAGATCCGGCTCGATCTGATTCGCGACCATTTCCAGACCGCCTTCGAACAGACCTGGCGTCGCAAGTGCGAGAATGACGGCTTCAATCGGCTCGTTCTCAAGGCGCATCTGGATTGGCGCCAGGTCACCATGCTGCGGGCCTGCGCCAAGTATCTGCGTCAGACCGGCACGCCGTTCTCGCAGAACTACATGGAGCAGACCCTCGCTGCCTGGCCCCTGATCGCTCGCCTGCTGGTCGAGTATTTCGAGTTCCGCTTCGACCCCGATCGTGAGGGCTGGACCAGGGCGCAGAAAACGGCCACTCGCAAACGACTCGATTCCCAGTGTCAGTCGCTGGCATCCGAATTTTCCGATGATGTCCTGAGCGAGCTGCTCGAAGAGATGTGTGCGGCGGTCGAGTCAGGCCAGGCAGAGGGCGAAGACCTGCCGGTGCGCAAGGCCATCCTGCGCGCCATCGACAGCGTCTCCTCGGCCGATCAGGATCGCATCCTGCGCGGCTTTTATGACCTGGTCCGGTCGATGCTGCGAACCAATTTCTACCAGACCGACTCGCGCGGCGAACCGCACGAGCACCTGAGCTTCAAGCTCGATTCGGCGATCGTGCCGGACCTGCCCCTGCCGCGGCCCTTTCGCGAGATCTGGGTCTATTCCCCCCGCGTGGAGGGGATTCACCTGCGCGGCGGAATGGTCGCTCGCGGCGGCCTGCGCTGGTCCGATCGGCGGGCGGATTTCCGCACCGAGGTTCTGGGCCTGATGCGCGCCCAGAGCGTCAAGAACACGATGATCGTCCCGGTTGGAGCCAAGGGTGGTTTTGTCGTCAAGCAGATGCCGGAAACCGACGACCGCGATACGGTCATGGCCGAGGTCGTCTACTGCTATCGCTCGTTCATCAACGGCCTGCTCGATATCACCGACAACCTGCGCGGCGACACCCTGATTCCGCCGCGTCGGGTCGTGCGACGCGACGACGACGATCCGTATCTGGTGGTGGCGGCCGACAAGGGCACGGCGACGTTCTCCGATATTGCCAATTCGATTTCGGCAGAGCATGGCTTCTGGATGGATGACGCCTTTGCTTCTGGCGGCTCGAATGGCTACGACCACAAGAAGATGGGCATCACCGCCAAGGGTGCCTGGGAATCGGTCAAGCGCCATTTCCGCGAGCTGGGTCTGGATACCCAATCTGAAGACTTCACGGTGGTCGGCGTCGGTGACATGGCCGGGGATGTCTTCGGCAACGGTATGCTGCTGTCGCAGCACATCAAGCTGAAGGCTGCCTTCAACCACATGCACATCTTCCTCGACCCCCATCCCGACCCGGCGACCAGCTTCAAGGAACGTGAGCGCCTGTTCCAGCTCCCGCGTTCGACCTGGGCCGACTATGACGCGTCGCTGATTTCAGAGGGTGGCGGGATCTTTTCGCGCCAGGCCAAATCGATCCCCCTGAGCGAGCCGGTCAAGCAATGGCTTGGCGTGAAGGAGAATGCCCTGGCGCCGCACGAGCTGATCCGGGCCCTGCTGCAGGCCCCGGTCGATCTGCTCTGGAACGGTGGCATCGGTACCTACGTCAAGGCCCGAGGCGAGACCCATCAGGACGTTGGCGACGTGGCCAACAACCTGGTTCGGGTCAACGGCGGCGATCTGCGCTGTCGCGTGGTCGGGGAGGGTGGCAACCTGGGCCTGACTCAGCTCGGCCGCGTCGAATACGCGCTGAACGGCGGACGGCTCAATACCGATTTCATCGACAACTCGGCCGGGGTCGACTGCTCGGACCACGAAGTCAACATCAAGATTCTGCTGAATCTGGCGCTCGAGCGGGGCCGGCTGGATGTGGCTGGCCGTAACAAGCTGCTTGCGGCGATGACCGATGAGGTCTCGGGTCTGGTCCTGCGCAGCAACTACCTGCAGACCCAGGCGCTGAGCATGATGGAAAGCCTGACCCGAGATCGTCTCGGTGCCGACGAGCATTTCATCTCGATGCTCGATCGCCAGGGCGTGCTGGATCGTGACCTGGAACAGCTCCCGGACGAGGATTCACTGCGCGAGCGCGTGGCCAGGGGCCTCGGGCTGACCCGGCCGGAGCTGTCGCTGCTGCTGTCCTACAGCAAGATCACCCTGTACCGGGATCTGATCGAGTCCGATGTGCCGGAGGATCCCTATCTTTCGCGCGAACTCGAGGACTATTTCCCGCAGCCCCTCAGAGAGCGGTTCAGCGACCTGATGCCCGAACACCGGCTGTGGCGTGAAATCATCGCTACCAAGGTGACCAACTCGATCGTCAATCGGATGGGCTCCAATTTCCCGATGCGCCTGCGCGAGGACACGGGTGCGAACTCGGCCACGATCGCCAAGGCCTACACCGTGGTCCGGGAAATCTTCCGGGCGCGCGATTTCTGGACCGGCATCGAAGCCCTGGACAACCAGATCGACGCCGGGCTGCAGACCGAAGCCGTCCTGAAGATGTGGAATCTTCTGCGCCAGATGACCCGGCGCATGATTTCCATGCCGGGCGGCTATTCGATCGATATCTCATCCAAGGTCGAACGCTTCGCGCCGGGGATACGTTGCTACATCGACAGCCTCGAGGACGTGCTTCCTGCCACTCTGCGCAAGCGGCTGCACAAGCGCCGCGACGAACTGGTTGCTGCCGGCATGCCCGAGGAATTCGCTCTGCGCGTGGCCCGGCTACGTTTCATGAACTCCTCGCTGGACATCGTCGACGAGGCGCGCAGTCAGGATCGAAGCGTGGCCGAGGTGGGGCGGATCTATTTCGAGCTGCTCGAACGCCTGAGTCTGAAGTGGCTGCGGACCACAGTAGAAAAACTGCCGGTCGAGCGCCAGTGGCATGCCCATGCGCGCGGCAATCTGCGCGACGAGCTCTACAACTACCATCGTGAACTGACCAGCCGGATTCTGAACGAATGCGGCGACCAGGACCATCCTGTCGCGACCTGGTTCGATCGCTTCGAAAACGAGACCAGGCGGGTGGCGGAAATGCTCGAAGAGATGCGCAACATGGGCCAGGCTGATTATCCGTCGATGCAGGTCGCGATTCGTGGCCTGGCGCAGCTGCTCAAGGCGACCTCATGAGCCGGACCCGGTGAGCCCGACCTCATGAACTCGCTGCAGAAGCTCGCCTTCCTGAGCAGTAATCATCCCGGCGCGCGTGAAGCGGTCGAGGCCTGCCGGGAGCGTTACGGCAGCGTACCCCCCGAGCAGGCCGACGTGCTGGTCGTCCTCGGCGGCGATGGGTTCATGCTTCATACCCTGCACGAGCATATGGATCTGAACCTGCCGGTCTTCGGTATGCGCCTGGGTGATGTCGGCTTTCTGATGAACCGCTATGAACAGGATGACCTGCTCGAGCGCATTGCCAGCGCACGCACGGTGGAGCTGAATCCGCTGCTTGCCAGCATCGGTACCGCCGATGGTCAGGTCCATCAGGCCGTCGCCATCAATGAAGTCTCCCTGCTGCGACAGATCAACCAGGCCGCGCACCTGAGGATCCTGGTCAACGAGCGCGAGCGGGTGCCGCGTCTGGTCGCCGACGGTGCCCTGGTCGCCACGGCAGCCGGCTCCACGGCCTACAACCTGTCGGCCCACGGACCGATCCTGCCGCTGGGGACCGAGGCCATCGTGCTCACGCCGATCAGTCCGTTCAGGCCCCGACGCTGGCAGGGCGCGATCCTGCCGGCCAGCGCGGTGGTAAGATTCGAGATCATCAACCCCGACCGCCGGCCGGTCAGCGCGACAGCGGATTACGACGAATTCCGCGACGTGCACTGGGTCGAAGTCCATCAGGACCCGAAGCTTCGACATCGACTGCTGTTCGATCCCGAACACTCACTCGAAGAACGGATCCTCAACGAGCAGTTCTTGAATTGAAAGAAGGCGAAGGGCTCAAGGCGAAAGGCTCAAGACGAAAGGCTCAAGACGAAAGGCTCAAGACGAAAGGCTCAAGGCGAACGGGTCAAAAGGCTTGAGAGCGATGTGCCACGATGATGCGTAAACCGTAAACCGTAAACCGTAAACCGTAAACCGGAAAAACCGAACCCTGAAATTGAACCCCCAGCCCCCCTCAAAAGCCAACCGCGAAGACCCGCCCGAGGCGGATCTGCAGGATTCGATCGGTCCCTTGCTGATCGGCATTTCATCGCGGGCGCTGTTCGATCTGGATTCAACCCACAGGATCTATGAGGAGCAGGGCCTGGAAGCCTATATGGCCTACCAGCGCGAGCGCGAGGACGAGATTCTCCAGCCGGGGGTCGCTTTTCCGCTGGTCAAGAAGCTGCTGCACCTGAACGAAGACGGCATGGACCATCCCGGCGTGGAAGTCATCCTGCTATCGCGCAACAGCGCCGATACGGGCCTGCGCATCTTCAACTCGATCGAACACTACGGTCTCGACGTCCAGCGCGCGGTCTTCACCAACGGCGCCAGCCCGTCGCAGTACATAGAACCGTCGGGCGTGCAGCTGTTTCTCTCGGCCAACGACGATGACGTGCGCCGGGTGTTGATGGCCGGCTATGCGGCAGCGACCATTCTGCCCTCGGCGACGCGCGAGAATCGTTCGACCCAACTTCGACTGGCCTTCGACGGCGATGCGGTGATCTTCTCCGACGAGGCCGAACGGGTCTACAAGGAGCAGGGTCTGGCGGCGTTTTCCGATTCCGAGCGCCGGTCGGCGGCGCAGCCGCTGGCGGCAGGGCCTTTCAAGCGCGTCCTCGAGGGCATCCAGCGCATCCAGTCGGCCTATCCCATCGAAGAGAATCCGATCCGTACCGCCCTGATCACCGCGCGCTCGGCGCCGGCTCACAAGCGCGTGATCCTGACCCTGCGTGCCTGGGGTATTCGTGTCGATGAGGCCCTGTTCCTCGGTGGGCGAGAGAAAGCACCGTTCCTGCGCGCCTTCGGTGCCGACATCTTTTTCGACGATCAGCAGCTGCATTGTTCGATTGCCAGCAAGGAAGTGGCGACCGGGCACGTTCCCCATGGCGTGGCCAATGAAATCGCGCCCGAATCACCAGTATCCGATGGAGCTGAATCGTCGTCGGAATCCTGACTCATCTGTCGCTCGCGGATCGAATCAACGCCGCCAGTGATGAAGACCATCGCGCGATGACGCGCACGCAACAAGGAACACCCCCATGAACAAGTTGATACCCGGCCTGCTGATCGGTCTGCTGCTGTTGTCCTTTATCGTCCTGCCGGTTTTCGCCCAGGATGCCGAGATGAACTCCGCAGGCGAAATGGCCAGCGAAGCGGTCGCCAGCGACGAAGACGCGACCGAGTGGTCCGTCGATGATCCCCCCGGCGACTGGCAGCGCATCGAGATCGACACCGAGAGCTTTACCTGGTCCGATGTCGATATCAGCCCCGACGGCGAGACACTGGTCTTTCATATGCTCGGCGATATCTACACCGTCGGCATCGAGGGTGGGGAAGCCGTCGCCCTGACCGAGGACATTGCCTGGAGCTTCCAGCCGCGCTTCAGCCCGAGCGGTGAAGAGATCGCCTTCGTCTCCGATCGCGACGGCGCCGAGAACCTCTGGATCATGCAGGCCGATGGCAGCAATCCGGTCCAGGTCACCAGCGAGACAGAACACCTGATCCACAATCCGGTCTGGTCGCCCGATGGACAGTACATCGCGGCCAAGAAGGGCTACGTTTCGACCCGCTCGATTCCCGCCGGCGCCATCTGGATGTACCATCGCTCGGGCGGCGGCGGTGTCGAACTGGTCGCGCGCACTCATGGCGATCAATCGCAGAAGAACATCGCCGAGCCCTTTTTCTCGCCGGACGGCGAGCACCTGTACTTCAGCCAGGACATCACGCCCGAGCGTGTCTGGGCCTACAACCGCGACGCCAATCAGGGCATCTTTGCCGTGCGTCGTCTGGACATGAACTCCGGTGAGATCGAGACCGTGGCCGGTGGACCGGGCGGGGCGATCCGCCCGGTGATTTCGCCCGACGGCAGCCAGATGGCCTTCGTTCGCCGCAACCCGACCGAGCTGAGTTCGCGCCTGATGGTCCGCGATCTTGCCTCCGGCATCGAGCGCACGCTCTACGACCAGCTCGAGCGCGACCACCAGGAAACCTCCGGCGACACAGGCAACTACCCCGGCTTTGCCTGGCATCCGGACGGTGAGTCGATCGTGATCTGGTCCGGCGGCGGCCTGCACCGCATCGGCCTGGACGGCAGCCATTCGCCCATTCCCGTGCGTGTTCGAACCCACCGCATGATCCGTCCGGCGCTCCAGCGCACGGTCGAGGTCTCGCCCGATGAGTTCCCGGTGCGCATGGCGCGCTGGACCCAGTCCAGCCCCGACGGCAGCTGGGCCATCTATCAGGCTCTGGGCTATCTCTGGCTGCACGATCTGGAGAGCGGCGATCATCGTCGTTTGACTGATCAGGACTCCCACTGGGAGTTCTACCCCAGCTTCTCCCCCGATTCGCGCTTCGTGGTCTACACGACCTACGATGACCAGGATCTCGGCCAGGTCCGGATCACACCTGTCGGCCGCGGCCGCGACCGTGTTCTGACCACCGAGCCCGGTCACTACCTGGAACCCGCGTTTTCCCCCGATGGCGAGCAGGTGGTCTACCGCAAGACCAGCGGTGGCTATCTGACCTCGCCGGCCTGGTCCGAGCGGACCGGCCTGTATCGCGTTGCCATCGATGACGGCGAGCCGGTGTTCGTCACCGATCGCGGCGCCGATCCGCAGTTCTCCGCCGACGGCAAGCGAATTCTGTTCACCGAGCGTGTCGATGGCACTCAGTTCGCGCTCAACAGCGTCGATCTGAACGGCCAGGACGCGCGCGAGCACCTGATCGCCCCTTGGGTCACGGAATTCGAGGTCTCCAGCGACGGACGCTGGGTGGCCTTTTCCGAGCACTACAAGGCCTTTGTCGCGCCGTTCTTTTCGACCGGCCAGGTCGTCAACCTGAGCTCGGGCACCTCGGCCTTTCCGGTCCGCCAGGTCTCCGAGCGCGCCGGTGCCGAACTGCATTTCGTCAATAGCGAGGACGATGACGACAGCGATGGCAATGGCAATCTGACCCTGGCCTGGTCCCACGGGGCCACCCTCTACCGCCGCGACCTCAACGATGCCTTCGCCTTCCTCTCCGGTTCACCGGAGGAGCTGCCGGAACCTGTTACGGAAGGCCTGGACCTGTCGATCATGGTCGAATCCGATCGGCACGACGGTCGCATCGCACTGACCAATGGCCGTATCGTGACCATGCGTGATGCGCAGAACCAGCAGGAAGTGATCGACAACGGCGTGGTGCTGGTCGACGGCCACCGGATCGCCGCCGTCGGCACGATGGACGAGATCGAAATCCCCGACGGCTATGAGGTCTTCGACCTGGAGGGCAAGACCGTCGTGCCTGGCCTGTTCGACAGCCACGCCCATGGCCCGATGAGCAACCAGCAGCTTACCCCGCAGCAGAACTGGATGCAGATCGCCAACCTGGCCTACGGCGTGACCGCGACCCAGGACCCGTCGAACGACAACCATGCGATCTTCTCCATGGCCGAGCTGCAGCGGTCCGGGCAGGTGCTGGCCCCAAGGCTCTACTCCACGGGCCGGATTCTCTACGGCGCACTGGCCGCAGGCGCCACGGCGCGCATCGATTCCTATGAGGACGCGCTGTTTCATGTCCGGCGGCAGAAGGAGCTCGGCGCGATCACCGTCAAGAGCTACAACTATCTGCGGCGTGATCAACGCCAGCAAGTGGTCGAGGCCGGTCATGAGCTCGACATCATGGTCCTGCCCGAGGGTGGCATGCGCTTCGAGCAGAACATGAGCCAGATCGCCGACGGCCACACCGGCCTGGAGCACAGCCTGACGGTCCATCGCATCTACGATGACATCAAGCAGTTCTGGAGCCAGACTGAGGTGGTCTGGTCACCGACCTTCGGGGTGGCCTATGGCGGCATGATGGGCGAGGAATACTGGTACGACAAAACGCAAGTCTGGAAAAACGAGCGCCTGCTCAACTTCGTGCCGAAGTCCGTGGTCTATCCGCGCTCGATCCGTCGTCCGACCGCGCCCGAGGCCCTCTACAACCACATTGCCGTGGCCGAATCCACCCACCAGATGAACGAACTCGGCGTCCCGGTGGTCATCGGCGCCCACGGCCAGCTCGCCGGTCTGGCCGCCCACTGGGAGATGTGGATGATGGTGCAGGGCGGCTTCACCCCCTGGGAAGCGTTGCGTGGGGCGACCATCGACGGCGCCAGCTACTTCGGCATGCAGGCCGATCTCGGCTCGATCGAAGTGGGCAAACTCGCCGACATTGCAGTCATCGAAGGCGATGTCCTGAACGACATCCGCCAGAGCGAGCATGTGGCCTACACCATGCAGAATGGTCGCCTGTACGACGCATCGACGATGAATCAGATCGCCCCCGAGCAGGTCGAGCGCGAGCCCTTCTTCTTCGAGATCGAAGGTGGTGATGCCTGGAATGCCGAAACCATGCAGTATTTCCACCAGTTGGGGCACACCCTGGGCTGGTACTGCCGGGGCTGAGACCATGCTCGAACGAATTGGCAGGCGATCAGCGTCACCGTTCAGCCTCGAAGCCAGCGCGTTTTTTGTGCAGTCAGTCTGAGCAGCCGATTGCTTCGTCTCGCAACGCCGATGGGCGTTGCGAGCTCGATCGGCAAGCAACCCAGGCCCGGAGCGGGTTCAAACGGGGCTCGAGGTCGGGTTGCATCGCGCGTGCAGGTCAGTCTGCATGACCGGGCGATGGCATCGGTTCGGACGTCCAGAATTCCCGGACTTCATCATCCAGGCCGGTCATTTCCCAGCGGATCAACGACAGGGGCAGGCGGCCGGCGGCCATGAACTCATCGTGGAAGGCCTTCAGCTCGAAGTCGTCGCCGAGCTGCTGTCGCCGGTC
>CAYTQT010000050.1:14998-23920 GCA_964439915.1 uncultured Wenzhouxiangella sp.
ATGGGGTGTGCGTTCGCATCCTCGATCTTGGCATCGAAACGATGGCCTGGAATGACGGCGTGAACATGATCCGGGGTCGGGTCGCGGAACTGCACCTGCTCCCAGAAGTTGAGTCCACCGGGGCGCTCGATCCAGGGCACGTTGGTGTCGAGTTCGCCGATGGTGTCAGGCACTGTGATGATGTCCTGATCCACGAGAAAGGCACGAACGCGGGCGTCCACGCGCGCAATCCGCTCGGCATAGTCCTCTGCGCTGGCTGCAGGCTCCAGCTCGGGCAGATTCCGGTTGCGGTGGCGCTCGAGCGCGTAGAGGGCCCAGAGTCGGTCGAGCTCACGCTGCCCCAGGACCTCGATTTCCGCACTCGTCCAGGGCATGAGTTTGACGTGCCTCAGGTACCAGTCGAAAGCTTCTCGTCCCACGCCCGCCTGGCCTGTCATCTCTGATTGATTGCTCTGCAGCCAGTCGAGCAGGTCGGCAACGGCATCGCGGGCCGCTGTGACTTGCTGGACGAGCTCTGGCTGCTGGGACTGCGCACGCCCCAGCAGGTCCTCGTACCAGCCCAGTACGCCGGCCGGTGGTGCGGCGCGATAAGGGTGGCCATGGCCGACGCCGTCGGACCTCGTCAGATTGAAGATCGCCAGGGACGCATAGTCTGCGGCAACGTCGGTCAGGTTGCGCCTGGCCTGGGCGACGAGCTCGGGAATGGCGGCCAGGCGCTTGCGAAGCCGCTCAAGCGTCTCGCCCTCGGCCGGAAGCTCGGTGAATGTGATCCAGAGCATGCGATCGACATAGAAGCCCGGATCGCGTGCCCAGGGCCGCGAAATTTCCAGCAGAAAGGCTTCCTGGTCGAAGCGGGAACGGACGGCCAGCCAGTCGGCCTGCTGGGGACGCTCCCAGCTGGCGACATCCAGCGCATCGAAGCGATCGCGCAGGGAGGTCAGCTCCTCGGTGCGGACCACCATCGCGTCCGGCCCCCAGTCTGCCCAGACCTGGCCTTCGGCGGGTTCATTGGCGCGCCAGATGAGGAATTCGTCAAAGATTTCGACCAGATCGTTCCAGTCATCGCTGCCGTTCGGCATTCCGGGTGATCCCTCGGAAGCCTGCAAGTGACCGATAAGGAACAGGGCAGGCAGGAGCAGAGCTGCAATTCGATCAAACATGTTGGTTACCGCAGAATGGATGATTCAGAGGGTGGAGCTTACCGGAATCTGCTCGCGGCCAGACTGCTTCGAAATGAACCCTGGCGATTAATGACCCACGGGTCGTGGAGTGAACCCATGCGGGCATCCATCTATCGCTCGAGGTCGTGGTCGACCATGATCAAGTTCTTGGGATCAAAGCCGGCGTCCCGGATCCCGGTCTTCAGCTCGTCCAGAGTCGACGGCGGCAAGCTGGGCTCGCGCGCCAGTATCCACAGATAGGAGCGGTTCGGGCCGGCAACCAGGGCGTGTTGGTAGTTCGCATCGAGTTCGAAGACGTTGTAGGCGCCGTAGAAGGGTCCGAAGAACGAGACCCTGAGTCGACCTGTGCCGGGATCGCCGACGAAATAGGCTTTTCCTTCCACTTCTTTCCATTCGCCTTCTTCGGCGCGGTAGCCCCGGTTCAGGACCCGAACGCCACCGTCCTCGCGCATCGAATATTCGGCCGTGACGTTCGTCAGCCCGCGCTCGAAGCGATGATCGAGGCGCGCGATTTCGTACCAGGTTCCGAGGTAGCGATCGAGCTGGAAGTCGTCAACGGGTTCGATTCCGTCGGGAATACCCGTACAGCCTGCAAGGGCGAGGGCCAGGAAGATGATCAGCTTTTTCATGGCGTTTTGGCATCCAGGTTCGGAGACAGTGAAAACCCCGACGAGTGACTCGGACTATGCCCGGCGGAACACCTTTCTCCTATCGAGTGATTCTTGATGAATCCCTGCAAACGGCGATTTCTGCCGAAGCCATCGGCTGGGACAATGTTACCGAGTTCTCGTCCTTGCCGTGATGGAACCCCGGCGCCTGGATCGGCGCCGGGGCATTCTGCTTGCATAGTTCGCCTACCGGACCGCGGGCTCGAATCGGTCATTGAAAAGCGAATCCGGAGGAGTGAAGCAGCTTGATGGCGGGAAATTGGGTCCCAGCCGATTCCAGGCAATCCCCTCAACCACGTAGCTCACGACGGTGTACTGGTGCGAGTAGCCGAGGTTTGATTTTTCATTTGTGACATAGGAATAAGGCTGCGGCCTGTACCCACATCCCGCGCCCTCTCCCTTGCGGAAGCCGCCCACGGTGCCCGAATATTGCAGGCTTTCTTCCCAGAACATGGTGGTCGAATTCTCTCGTGATGTCCCGCTTTCGAAGGAATAGGCCGCCCCCGCCACCGCAGAACCGACCTGAACCTCGATTTCGGCGCCCGCCCGGTTCGAGTGTGATATCGACTGGAATTCGCCGTAGGCACTTGCCGTTGCCTGCGCAAGTTCCCATGAATTGGTGCCGGTTCCGCCTTCTCCTACCTCCAGCCCTCCCCATATACGACCGAATCCGTCGCCTTGTCCGTCAGGCAAGTCAGCGTGATTGGGCCCGCAGTCGGGATCGGTAGCCGCACCGGTCCAGCTCAGATCGCCTCGGACCTGAACGTTGCGATAGACCGTCGTTGGCGCGACCGTGTCGGCAATTCGGGCCAGGAACAGGCCATCGTTGGCGAAGGGATCACAAACTGACAGCGGATAGGCTGGCGGCTCGAGGTACTGATCGCCGAAGACCTGAATCTCCGCCACTCGCAGACTGGCGACATCAGGGTGCTGGAGTCGTATATAGCGTGCCCGCAGGGGTTCAAATCCATTGCCTGCGGCGCGGGTGTGAATGTTCCATCGATCGACGCCGTTGCCGGCCACAGGGTCGGGCTGGAAGATCCGAACATCAGCGCCACTGGGAAGTCCGCTGCCGGGAAAGGGTGTGGTCGAGGCATACAGATTGAATCCGACCAGAGTGGCTGCCTGGCCCGCTTGGGGCCAAACTCGGATATTTGCGATATCCCTCGGCTCGCCCAAATCGATATCGACGTAGGGTTGCGTAGATTCGTCTGCTTCAAGGGCTGTATTGAAGCGCCCATCGACGATTTGATCCGCGCTGGTGCCTCTCATCGGAACCTGATTGGTCGAAGTTGGCCGGAACAGGGCGATGCTGGCCCAGTCGGGGTTGAGTGGCGCCCATTGAGATGGCGGTTGACCACCAACGCCTTGGGCTGTCTGTCGGTCCCACGTATCGAGATCGCTGGCGATCGTTCCTCGGCTTCCGCTGACCCATTCACAGACTCGAAGGGAGCTCTCTTCGGCTGGCGCTCCGTTTTGCAAAACATCATAGGTGTAGCAATCATAGTTGTTGTTTTCGACGACCACGAGGCCTTCGCCGGACTGCTGCGCCCGCTTTTCGCTCGCTTCCGTTGTAATCGTATCGCTGAAGATCTCACCGCGGCTCGCCTGTTCGTTTCGGCCGGCCGTGGCTTTGACCGTGGTCTCAATCCCGATTCCAAACAGACCGGCACTGGCGGTGACTCCAACAAATCCGGAAAAATCGCTCGAATTGAAGCTGCCGTACTCGGTAACAACCTCTTGGCCCAGGCTACCGGACTCTCCAATCGAGGCCTCGAAAACCGAATCCTCCGGCGCTGCACTCTGCAACCGCTCCCAGTAGGGCGGTAGTTTCACGACGGATCTGACCAGCGGTTCCCTGACGCGGACACAGGTGGTACCCAGGTCGCCGAGAACTGAGTCGTTGTCCCAGTCAGCGACATGAATCTCATTGAGGAAAGCGGGATCAACTGAGAACAGGGATGGCAAGGTGATGCTGTCGACAAGGCCAAATGTTGTGACATCAGGAAACTCATTCGGGTTGGTCGGGCGCGTCATGGAGAGCTTGAATAGTGCGGGCACCCGAGGGCCACTCCTAGCGATTCGAGTAGCAACATAAACATCCCCGATGGCGTCGCCCTCTGCGTCGCCCAATGCGATATCGATCCCACTGGCGAGCTGCAAGTCGTTGTCCGTGACGGTCGCGAATGCCGGAGGATCCGAGGGTCCGATGCCGATCGGCTGCCCGCTGGTGTTGAACCGAACTCGGAACATCTCGACTCGAAACGTGTTGGCGTCCAGAGAGTCCTGCCAGGCAAGGACGATTTCTTCGCCGGGTCTACGATCCATTTCCCCCGCTGCAGCAGCAAATATTCCTACATTCGAACTAGAGGGGCTAGATTGAGTTCCCGCGCTATTGATCGTGAAGTCAACAATTTCATTGTCCTCATCTCGGGTTGTGGGGAAATAAAAGAGATCGGCTCTTATCGAACTTGTGCCGCAATCACCTTGACTAGCCGCTTTGTAAATGACAACTTCACTGGCCGCACTTCCTCCGAAGTTCCCCACAACAAGTTCGGGCGTGGATTGACATTCCCCATTAGGAACGTCTGAATCAAGAAATTGGCGATCGTTGAAAGTCATCGAGGGGCCGCTGCCCACAGCTGACCCTTCGCCTCGCAGCACAGTGAGGCCTCCGTCGTAGTACATGACAATTTGATCGCGCCCTTCGAGCAGCACATCGCCGGCCGCGATCTGCAGCGAGGCTTCCGAAACCTCACCTCCGTTGTCGTAGGGCTGGGTGAATGTCGCCAGGGCGGTCTCGCTGGCTTGTTGGATATTGCCATTGGCATCGCCGGACAGGGCAATCACCTGAATTCGAGCTGTTTCACCCGCCGTTCGATACAAGATGCCGATGGCGACCTCCTCCTTTCCGTCGGTGCTGCCATCCAGGTCAGCTGCCGTGACAGCAACGTCAAGAATCTCGAAGGAGATCGGGGAATTGAGGGTCCACTCGTAGCCGCCGATCTGCGCGTTGCCGTTGGGGTTCTGTGGATCTCTTCGAAGGACTCGAACGCCGATGGAGTCGGCAGACGTCTCGGACACGACTACGAGCTCGTCCAGGCCATCCCCATTCAGATCGACTGGCGCTGTGGTCAGGGGAGCATTGGTGAGGACGCCATCAAGTGGGTCTGCTGATCGCTCCAGCTGGAGATCCCCGGAGAACTGAAAATTCTGTCCGACCCCGGTTTCACTGCTCTTTACTGTGAGCAAAACCTCCTGATCGATCCCGATCGGTATTCGGCGACCGAAGGGCGTCCCGTTGCAGGCAATCGGTGTGCCGCCCTGCTGGATGCGAAATGGCGCTTCATCGACCTCTGTCAACGCCGATGCATGGCCGATGAACCCGGCGGTGAGCAGGCCGATTGCCAGGATTCGAGACGAGAGTCCTGTTCGATCTTTGTGGTCATGATCTTGATTTGCCGGCAGGTCCTGAGTGTTTCGGATGAGCCTGGCTAGCGCTTGGACGGGTCTGGACACAACGATTTTCCCCTGTAGTGAAGAAATTGGATCCCGGTTCTAGAGACATTGAATTGAACATCGAATAATCGACAAATGACCGGGCTGTCCTATCCAATAGCGACAAGGACGGAAAAATCTCACCACACGATCAGGCTTTCGCCCTGATCGATTGCCGGTCTGATTCATGGAGCCGCGCGATGGCGAGCGAGCGATACTCCTCAAGGCACTGGTCCAGGTCCCGCAGGGCGCTTATAGTCACGCCTGTTTCCGCGGAGATGAACGACCGTGCGCCGATGCGCCTTGCTGACCCTCGAGGATCATTCGGGCTTTCATATCTACGACCACCTCCTTCACTCACCCCTGATTGCCCTGGGTTGGGCTGCGGAGGAGATTCCCTGGAGCCGACCGGGTGTTGATTGGGCCAGCTATGAAGCGGTCATTGTCCGTTCGACCTGGGATTATCAGAACCACCTCGATGCCTTCCTGGCAACGCTGGGTCGGATCGACGCGGTCAGCCGCCTGCTCAACCCTCTCGACATCTGCCGCTGGAACTGCCACAAGTCCTATCTGCAGGAACTGGAGGCCGGCGGAGTAGTCATCGTGCCGTCTCTATGGGAACCTGCGCTCAGTCCGCCAATCCTGCAGGCAGCCGCTGATCGCTTCGGCAGCGATCGTCTGGTCGTCAAGCCCTGCGTCGGCGCCAACGCCGACGACACCTTTGTGCTGCGCACGAGCCAACCTGCCGGTTGGTCAGATGCGCTGGCAGCCTTTTCATCTCGAGAGGTGATCATCCAGCCCTTCGTGCGGAGCATCGTCGGAGAAGGTGAGTACTCACTGTTCTATTTCGCTGATGAATTCAGCCACGCGATCCGAAAACGACCGGCCGAGGGAGATTTTCGTGTGCAGGAGGAGCACGGGGGCATCATTAGCGCCTCAGACCCGTCACCGGCGATGCTGAAGGCGGCAGAGCTCGCCCTGTCAGCGCTGGGCCAGACGCTGCTCTATGCGCGACTGGACTTCGTCCTCCTGGGCGACGGCAGCCCGGCACTGATCGAGATGGAGCTGATCGAACCCTCACTCTATTTCGAACAGTGCGACAAGGCTGCGGGACGTTTCGCTTCTGCATTCGACTGTTTCATGCGCAGATAGGTCTCGTGCCTGCAGCGATCCACGCCGTTTCGTCGCCGATGAGGTCTCGCCGATCCAACCCGTCAGAACACGCGGGCGCTCCGTTCTTCAGCGCTGTGTGCCAGCGGATGCTACATTGATCTTTCTTCGAAACGATGACCGAGAGCGCAATGACCTCTTACAAGGCCCAGTACGATGAACGCGGCAGCGAGCCCCATAAACTGATCCGTCCGGTCCCCTTCGATACGCCGGAACCGGGACCCGGCGAGGTGTTGGTCGAAGTGCTGGCCGCACCGATCAATCCCTCCGATCTGCTGACGCTCACCGGAGACTATGGCGTGCTGCCCGACCTGCCCGCAGTAGGGGGCAATGAGGGCGTGGGTCGCGTCAGCGCGCTCGGCGAAGGGGTCGATGCGCTTGCCGTCGGGCAAGTGGTTCTGCTGCCGATCGGTTGCGGGACCTGGACCACGCACCTGCTTGCAAGGGCCGGCGACCTGATTCCGCTGCCCGGCCAGGCTGACGTCCAGCAGCTGGCCATGTTGACGATCAATCCGCCGACCGCAGCGCTTCTGCTCAGCGACATCGTCGATCTCGAGCCCGGGGAATGGGTGATCCAGAACGCCGCAAACTCTGCGGTCGGCGGATACCTTGTTCAGCTGGCTGCTGAGCGGGGGCTGAAAACGGTCAACGTGGTTCGGCGAGAGAGTGCGGCCGCAGGCGTCGAAGCGCTCGGCGCAGACGCTGTCCTGGTCGACGGCCCCGACCTGGCCGAGCGCGTCGCCGAGGCCACCGGCCAGGCCCCGATCCGACTCGGTATCGACGCAGTGGGAGGCAGCGCGACCGAGCGACTGGCCAACTGCCTTGCGCCGGGCGGGACGATTGCCAACTACGGAATGATGAGTGGGGAGGCCTGCCAGGTGTCTTCCAGGCAGCTGATCTTTCGCGGCATTAACTTGAGAGGTTTCTGGCTTGCGAGCTGGTTTCGCAAGGCGTCGAAGGCGCAGCAGCAGGCCTTGTTCGGGGAGCTGATTGGCAAGATTGCCAGCGGCGCGCTGAAGGCGCCGATCGCCGGCACCTACCCGGTCGAGCGTATTGCTGAAGCCGTCGAAGCAGCGAGCCAAGGCGAACGCGACGGCAAGATCCTGATCTGCCCGGTTCAGTAAGCCCCGGTCGATGCACGGACCCGGAAGCGCGCAGGCATCAGGGCCAGGGCAGGGCAGTGAGCTCCGGGCGCGGGCGGACGACGGGGTCGTCCTTGCGGTAGAAATAACGCTGGATACCGCGGGACGAAAGGCTGAATGCAGGGCAATATTCTTACCTGATTACGCATGTACCTCAGCCATGGTTGCGAGCCGATAAGGCAGAGGCGTTGTGCGGCAGGCCACGTAGGCCAATCGCTAGAAGTAGACCCCAGATTATGGACTAAAGCCCGTCGCCGGCCTTGATACCAAAGCACTGCTGGCCATGAGCGATAGCAGACGCTCGCTGGCTCAGAGAGGTTCTCGGCACTGAATCCAAGTACTACCGCGCCATCGGCTCTGCAGAGGCTCTGATGGCCCGGGCCGCTGAAGCCACAAGCCGTTCTTCAAGCCTTCGATACCTTACTCGACCCCGGAAAAGGCCAATGCAGACGACGTCAGGTCGCTACTCCGTGTCGGCATCAGACGGCTTACGAGAAGTTTTCAGTTTGTGTATGACCTTCGTGACGTGTTCCTGCGGCGACCAGGCCTGCGGCATTTTGCCCCAGAGCCGGTTTTTGAGCTGCGAACGCCGTGGCTGTGAGGATCAGTTTAGCGCTGCGGACTCTGAGACCGAGTCAAGTTTTGGGGATTGGCGGGCAACTGCTGCCGATAGTGGATGACGGTCACGACCTCAAGTTGTTCGTCGCGTTGGCGATAGATAATCCGGTAAGGTCGTGACAGCAGCTCACGCAAGTCGTTGTCCGGATACTCAGGCACCCTGCGACCGCTGTGCGGAACGGTCTCTAGTTGAATAACGCGGTCGACCAGACGCCTGATCAGCTCGTCAGCATCTCGGGGAGCGTCCTGGGCTACATGCTCATGAATGGCGGCAAGCTGGGCCTGCGCCTCAGCCGACCAGAGGACGGTCATTCACTCAGGCCAAGAGATTCCAGCAGAACTTCGCTCGTAAAGGTGCGGCCGGCGTCCAGATCTGCCAGTCCCCGCTCGATTGATCGACGAACAGCGACCTCATAGGCCACATCGTCCCAAGTCGCATTGTCGGGTAACTGCTCGATCAGCGCCCGAGCCTTGGCCTTCACGTTGTCTGCCTTTGCTGCCATGGTTGAAATTCTACACCTCCCCGTTCTCAGTTTCAGCAACAACAAATAGGGTTTCTTGGAGGCCCTCGAGGTTACGCGGGTTAACGCGGGACACCCAAGCCGGGTTAACGTAGTTAACGCGGTTAACGCGGGACACCCAGAC
>CAYTQT010000051.1:0-23830 GCA_964439915.1 uncultured Wenzhouxiangella sp.
GCAGACGATCCAGAATCCCCCAGGTCATCGCCCCATGGGCACCGCCACCCTGGAGGGCGAGTTCGATGGTTTTTCGGGTCATGGTGGTTTGAAGAGAAATGGCTGCGAGCGACAGTCTATGTCATCGCCGGTAGAAGGCATTCGACCCGGCGATTCAGCTATAAAGAATGAAAGCCCTGACGCGCAGAGCACCGTCAGGGCTTTCTTGATACTTGGCTCCCCGGGTCGGATTCGAACCAACGACCTAGTGATTAACAGTCACCCGCTCTAACCAGCTGAGCTACCGGGGAATTGAAGCCGAGTATTATCCCGTCAGGATTCGGGATCGTCAAGCGGCATTCGCGATTCAGGCAGGATTAGTCGCCGAATTCCTCCTGGTAGTCGAGGATCGAGGCCTCGACGACCTGGGTGGCATGGTCGCGGCCGTAGATATTGTCGATCTTGACCTCACCCTCTTCGCCCGGCAGCAGCTTGTAGGTCAGGAAGTAGTGGCGCAGGCGTTCGGCCAGGGAGGTCGGCAGGTCGGTGATGTCTTCGGCCTCACCCCAGAGGCTGTCGTTTTTCAGCACGGCGACGATCTTGTCGTCGGCCTCGCCGTGGTCGAGCATCTGCAGGCCGCCGATGACGCGGACGTTGAGCAGGACTTCGCTGCGCGAGATCGGGCGCTCGCTGAATACGCAGATATCGAGCGGGTCATGGTCGCCGCGGACTGCGCCGGGCATCAGCTTGGAGACGCGCTCACCGCAGAAGGTCCGCGGGATGAAGCCATAGAGTGTCGGCGGCTGGGAGGAAGTCCGCTGGGGCCGGTCGACGAGCAGGTAGCCGGTCTTCTTGTCGATTTCGTACTTGACGGTGTCGAACGGCGTGATCTCGATGTAGGCGTGCACGTTCAGGGGCGGATTGGGGCCGGTTTCCAGGCCATGCCAGGGGTGGGGACGCCATCGATAGAAGGGTTGCGGAAACGCCATTGGACTCTCGCTTTAAGAATAAAGGACGCTAGTTTAGCGAATCTCGGGTGACGGACTGCGGCTTTGACGCCCGGATCAGCTCGCTGCCTGGGCCAGGGCAGGGCGGGACTGTTCATTGGCCAGGGCGCTCAGACCGTCGAGGATCCGATCGACGTCCTCGTCGCTGTGCGCGGCACTCATGCTGATGCGCAGCAGATTGAGACCGGCCGGTGTCGCCGGCGGAATCATCAGATTGGCGTAGACACCCGAGGCGAGCAGGCCCTTCCAATGCGCCAGGGCAGTGGCCCGATCCGGCAGGATGATGGCCGCCACCGGCCCGGGTGTTTCGCTGCCCAGTCGATAGCCCATCTGTCTGGCACCGGTGTAGAGCCGCTCGATATTGCGCTGGAGCTGTGCGCGCAGGGCCTGGCCGTGGATGATCTTCTTCAGTGCCACTCGCGTGCCGGCAATGACGGCCGGGGAGGGTGAAGCGGTGAAGATATATGGTCGGCTGGCCAGCCTGAGCAGTTCCAGTTCCTGGTGTCGGCTGACGCAGAAGCCGCCGATGCCGGCCAGGCTCTTGGAGAAGGTGCCGACGATGAAGTCGACATCATCGAGAACGCCGGCCTGCTCACTGAGCCCCAGGCCGTGCTCGCCGAAGACCCCGAAGGAATGGGCCTCGTCGACGACCAGCCAGGCGCCGTGCTTTTTCTTGACCTCGACGAACTCCTCCAGCGGGGGCTGGTCGCCGAGCATGGAATAGAGCCCTTCGACAACGACGACCGCACGCCGGGCATCGTCGCCCAGGCGGGCCAGGCGACGGTCCAGATTGGCGGGATCGTTGTGGCGGAAGACGACGGTCTGGGCGCGGCTCAGGCGACAGCCGTCGTAGATGCTGGCGTGGCTGTCGGCGTCGACCAGCAGGTATTCGCCGTCGGCCGCAAGGCCGGATAGCGTACCCAGGTTGGCCTGATAGCCGGTCGAGAACACGATCGCCGAGGGCCATCCGAAGGCGGCGGCCAGCTCTTTTTCCAGGGCGGCGTGGCCGTTGTAGCTGCCGTTGGCCATGCGCGACCCGGTGGTGCCGCTGCCGGAGCTGGCCAGGGCAAGCTGGCTGGCCTGGATGACGTCGGGGTCGAAGGTCAGGCCCATGTAGTTGTTGGTGCCGGCCAGGACGACCTCCTGGCCGCCGATGACTCCTCGGGTGGCCGAGTGCACTGCCTCGATCGGAGTGGCAATAGCCGAGGGGCCGTCGCCGGCCAGTTCCGAACGCGCTTCGGCCACGGCGGCGAATTTTTCGAAGATACTCATGCGTCGTCTCCATCGATCATGCGCGTCAGCCGTTCGGCCAGCTGGTTGAGGGTGCGGGTTTCGGCCAGCACGTCGACCGGGATGGAAATGTCGAGTTCGTCCTCGATCTCCATGACCAGGCTCATGATCTGGACCGAATCCAGGCCGATGCCGCTGGTCAGGACGGCATCTCGATCGGGCTGGTCGAGCTCGGGCAGAGCGTTTTCCAGGCCTTGGCCGATGGCCGCATCGACCCTGTCGCGTGTAGTGCTCATCCTGTTCGTCTCCAGCCTGGCAACTGGGCCAGCGCGCTCGTCAATGTCATTGTCGGCCGCCATCCCTCGCAGCCTGGAAGCGCACTATTATCACAGACCCAGTCGTGATGAACCAGTTCACGCACTTTGCCCGGCACCAGCGGTGGGGGTCGACGCCGGGTCAGACGGGCCAGGGACAGGTTGAACAGGCCCAGGGACTTCAACACAACAGGTGGAATACCGAGTGTTCGAACCGGCCCGCCCCGCGCTGAGGCCGCGATCTCTCTGAGGTCGTCCCAGCCGTAGCCGCCGCTGTGGCCATCGTGCAGTTCCAGAACCTGCCCTTGGGCAGCGCCCGGTGTATCGACCAGCGCGACGATGGCTGCGGCCAGGTCGTCGACGTGAAGCAATGAGAAGCGTGCCTGCCTCGGGCCGGTGCGAATCAGCCAGCCCCGGGCCAGCGCCTGCCAGAGCGGTGCGAGCGCCGGGTCGTCGGGTCCGTAGACCGCCGGAGGGCGCAGCACGACCCAGTTCAGCTTGGAGGCTGTAACGCAGTCCTCACCGGCCCGCTTGCTCGCCGAGTAATGCGAGAGCCCGGGTTCGCGAGCCGCCAGGCTGGAGAGGTGAATGAAGCGGACCGGGGCGTTGCGCTGCAGGCAGGCATTGAGCAGGAGGCGGGTGCCGTCGACATTGACGCGCGCGAAGTCGACGTAGTCGATGCCGCCGGTCGCACCGGCCAGATGGACGACGCAATCTGCACCTTCGACCAGCGCCTCGAGCGCCTCGGGCTGATCCAGTCGTCCAATGACGGGCCTGGCCCGGGAAGATGTCGGGATCTGATCGGGGCTTCGGACCAGCGCCCGGACGCGGTGGCCGCGCTGTTCCAGCAGATCAAGGACATGTCGCCCGACAAAGCCGCTTGCACCGGTCAGGGCGACCGATGTCATGGACGGGGATTCCGGTTCGGCAGATGATCGACCCGCGGATCACCGGGCCTGGTGGACAGAGCGATGCCCTTGAGACAGCGGTCAGGCGCCGTTGCTGGCCTCAGCGCTGTGCGTCCTCGAGCGCTTCGGTATGCGGTGTGCGCTCGACCAGTTCCTGCGACAGGACCGGACGGTCGCCAAGATCGTTGCGCTGGATGAAGTCCAGTCGGGTACCGCTACGGGAGAGCTTGCCGGAAGAGGTGCGGGGCAGGGTCTGCAGCGGGACCAGTTCGATCAGACAGGCAATGCCGAACTCGGACTGGATGCGCTGCTTGAGCCGCTCGACCAGGCTGGCCTGGCGGAACGCGTCACGCTCGCGGCACTGCACGACCAGAACGGCGACTTCCGTGCCGTCTTCTCCGGGGATGGAGAACGCCGAGGCATCCTCTGCCCGGACTTCGGGCTGCTGCTCGGCCACTTCTTCCAGGTCCTGCGGCCAGATATTGCGGCCGTTGATGATCAGCAGATCCTTGGCGCGACCGGTGATGAACAGCGAGTCGCCGGCGCGATAGCCGACATCGCCGGTATTCAACCAGCCGTCCGCGCTGAGGGCGGCCCGGGTCGCTTCGGGATTGTTGGCATAGCCGTTCATCACGCTCGGGCCGCGCAGGAAAACCACGCCGCATTCGCGTTCCTTGACCAGCTGCCCGTCTTCATCGCGGATTTCGACCTCGTAATCGGGCAGGGGCCGACCACAGTTGACGAAATCGGTAATGCGGCCCGGGGCCTGATGGGGATTGACCGCCACGGCGCGGCGGTCGTGCGCCAGGATGTCGGCGTCGAGTTGATCGACTTCCAGACCCTGTCCCAGCGGCGCGAAGCTGACCGCCAGCGAGCATTCGGCCATGCCATAGCAGGGCAGGAAGGCGGATTTCGAGAAGCCGGCCGGTGCCAGTTCTTCGGCAAAACGATGCAGCCAGTGCGCCCGGATCATCTCGGCGCCCACGCCGGCCACGCGCCAGGCCGACAGATCGAAGCGATCGAGGTCGCTCGGTCGTATGCGCCGCGCGCACAGGGAGTAGCCGAAGGGCGGGCTGAATGAGATCGTCGATCGATTGGTGGACATCAGCTTCAGCCACAGGCGGGGACGCATGGCAAAATCCCGCGTACCGAGGTAGTCGACGGAGAGCTGGGAAACCACCGGTCCGAGGATCAGACCGACCAGGCCCATGTCATGGTAATAAGGGAGCCAGGAGGTAAACCGATCACCGCGTCTGATCTGGACACCGTACTGCAGGATGCCGGCCAGATTGGCGAGCACGGCCTGCTGGGTGATCATGGTGCCACGCGGGAAGCGGGTGCTGCCCGAGGTGTACTGCAGGTAGGCCAGCTCGTCGGATTCAGGCTGAGCGGGCAGGCGATCGGCCGGCGCCAGTCCGGCGTAGTCGTCCAGCGTGCCGCTGACGCGCAGGCCGAGCCCCTCGGAGGCTTCTTTCAGGAAGCCGGCAAAGCTCTCGGGTGCGAAAGCGACTTCGGCCTGTGAATCGATCAGCATGGCGCGCAGGTGGGCAACGAAGGCTTCGCGTCCACCCAGATGAACGGCCGCCGGCAGTGGCACCGGAACCAGACCGGCGTACTGACAGGCGAAGAAGAAGACGTGGAAATGTGGGTGCGTGTCGGCGACCAGTGCCAGGCGGGCACCGCGTCGGAGGCCGAGGCCGTGCAGTCGATGGGCCAGCTCGATGGCCTGACGACGCAGTTCTGTATAGGTCAGAACGGCGGAAAGTTCGCCGCGACCGTCATAGAAATTACAACCGGTGGTTCCTGCCGCCGCATAATCCAGCGCCTCCGCGAGGCTCTTGAATCCAGATGTCTTGAGGGGCAACGCATGATTAGTCGACGTAGGATGCTGCATGAAAATTCTTGTTTCCCTTGCTTGTTGTAGCGTCCCGGTTGGGGTTCTTATTATAGTCGCGCATTAACGTTCTATTATAAGTCGACGAATGCCTGATGAAAACACTCATTTACGCGGCCCTGCCGGAAACCCTTCAGGACCTGCTCTCCAACAGGGAATTTCCGGCGTCGCTGCGGCTCCAAAACCGATAATTATCAGCTCAAAAACGAAGGCAAAATGTGAATTCTGACTCCATCGAGGTCCGAGGCGTCGACTCCAGGGCCGACTGGCGCGCCTTCTTTTCAGTAGCTCGGCGCTGCCAGGGAGATGACCCGCACTGGGTCGAGCCGCTGCGCATGGACCGCAGAGCCCAGTGGTCAGGAAACAATCCATTCTTCGAGCATGCCCGGGCTCGAGCCTTCATCGCCTGGCGTGAAGGACAGGCTGTGGGCACGATCAGCGCTCAGGTCGATGAGCTGCGCGAAGCCGAGGATTCGAAGAAAATCGGCTGGTTCGGCCAGATCGAGGCCATCAATGACGCCCGGGTGTTTGCTGCCCTGCTGCAGGAAGCCTCCGACTGGCTGGGCCGGGAGGGCTGTGAACGACTCCAGGGGCCCTTCGATCTGAGCGTGAACCAGGGCTGCGGGCTGCTTGTCGAGGGGCGCAACACGCCGCCGATGGTGATGATGAACCACGCGCCAGCCTATTATGCCGAGCAGCTCGAGGCCCTGGGGTTTGCCAAGGCGATGGATCTGTTCGCCTATCTGCTGCGGCCGGATTTCGACCCGCCTGAGGCAATGCAGCGCCTGACCGAGCGCCTCGGTCGGCGCCTGGCGCTGCGGCCACTGGATTTTTCCCGATTCAGCGAGGAAATTGATCTGCTTCGGGAGCTGTTTAACGATGCCTGGTCGCAGAACTGGGGTTTCGTACCGTTCACCCAGCCGGAATTCCAGGCCATGGGCAAGGCGCTGAAGCAGGTCATTCGGCCTGAATACACCTGCGTTGCCGAAATCAACGGCGAGCCGGCGGGATTCATCATTGCTCTGCCCAACGTCAATGAACTCATCCGTGACCTCGATGGCTCGCTGCTTCCCCTGGGCTGGGCAAAGCTTTTGTGGCGAATCGCTCGGCGCAGGGCGACGACCGCGCGAGTGCCGCTGATGGGCGTGCGAAAAGCCTTCCAGCGCGGTCCGATGGGCGCCGCGATCAGCTTTGCCATGATCGACCGGGTCCGGCATGCCCTGCATGAGGCCGGCATCAGACAGGTTGAACTGTCCTGGATTCTCGAATCCAACAAGGGCATGAATTCGATGATCGAGGCCATGGGCGGCGACCTGTACAAGCGCTATCGACTGTATCAGCGTGATCTGTTCGTTCGCGAGACCGGCAAGCCGTGAATCTGATCGTACTCGCCGGTGACCGGGGTCCGGACGATCCCCTGGCGCGCCAGGCCGGCGTGGCCGGAAAGACCCTGGTGCCGGTGGCCGGCGTGCCCATGCTCACCCGTGTGCTGGCCACCCTGGCGTGCTGGCCCCGGACGGATCGCGTCGTGCTGGTGGCCCCCCGGAATGCCCCTTTCGATCGGGCCATCGAGGCGGCAAATGTCAGCCAGCCCCTGAGCGTGATTGCCCCGAGGGCCTCACCGAGCGCAAGTGTTGCAGCCGCTCTGGATGCGATTGGCGGCGCTCGGCCAGCCACCCTGGTTACCGCAGACCACCCGCTGCTCAGGCCGGCCTGGCTGGACGCGCTCAGCGTTTCCGGTGACGAGGATCTGCGGGTCGGGCTGGTCGACCATGCCGGTGTTCGGGCGCGTTTCCCGGAGTCGCGCCGAACGCGCTATCGCTTTGCCGATCGCGAGCTGGGTGGAACGAATCTGTTCCAGTTCCGAACCCCGGCCGCCGATGCCATTCTGGATCTCTGGCAGCGCGTCGAGCGCGAACGCAAGAAACCCTGGAAGATCGTATCCCTCCTTGGCGTGGCCAATCTGGTCCGTTTTGCCGCGGGCCGGCTGCATTCGGAGCAGGCCTTCCGGGCCCTGTCAGATCGAGTCGGGCTGCGCATCGACTATCGTCTGATCGATGACCCTCTGACGGCCGTGGATGTCGATACGCCGGATGATCTGCGCCTGGTCGAATCGCTGATCCGTGAGCAGGAGGCCACATGCAGCTGATTCGCGCCTATCTGGCCCGCGAGATCCTGCGCCCGGCCCTGAGCGTGCTGTTGTTTCTGCTCGCTGTCGTGCTGGTGTTCTATGCCAGTCAGCTGCTGGCCAGGGCGGCGGCCGAGAGTCTGCCGATCGGGACGGTCATGACCATGGCACTCCTTCGGCTGTCGCTGTATCTCGATGTCCTGATTCCCGCCTCGATCCTGCTCGGCATGGTCATTGGCCTGGGTCGGCTGCAGTCCGGTTACGAAATTATCGCGCTGGCGGCCGGCGGTACCGGGCGCCGCCAGATCCTCTCTTCACTGACGGTCTGGCTGCTGGCGATCGCCCTGCTGGTCGCCTTGATGACCACCATCTTTCGGCCCTGGGCCTATTCCACGCTGTATGCGCTGGAGCGCGAACTGGCCGCCGAGCTCGACCTGACGCGCATCGAGCCGGGCCGGTTCCAGGTCGGTGATGATCAGTGGCTGATCTATGCCGAAGCGGCATCGAACGGCGGCCTCGATCAGGTCCTGGTACACCAGCGCCAGCCCGGTTTCGATGGTCTGCTTCGGGCCCGGCGTCTCGATCAGGAGATGGTCGGCGAGGGGCGCATGAGGTTGATCTTCCAGGGTGAGGTCCAGAGTTATCGCATCGAACCCGGCGCGAAGGATGATCTGATTGGCGAGTTCGATCGCTTCGAAATCGAATTCGAGACCCGGTCCCCACCGGAACGCACCCAGATCCGAAGAGCGCTCCCGACCCTGGACCTGTTGGAAAGCCGGACAGCGATCGAGCTGGCCGAGCTGCAATGGCGATTCGTCGGGCCGGTCTCGGTGCTGGCCCTGGCCCTGCTGGCCGTGGCCATGAGCCGAATCAATCCACGCCAGGGTCAGTCGGCCCGGGTGCTGACGGCCAGCCTCGCGGGCACGCTCTATTTCAGTCTGCTCGGTGTGCTGATGAACTGGCTGGAGCAGGCCAGTCTGCCGGCCTGGCCGGGGCTGTTTCTGCTGCCCCTGGTGCTGGTCATGGGTTTGGGGCTTCGTTTTCTGCTGTTTCAGCGCGGGCCGGGGTATGTGCTGTGAGGCAGCTATCGCGCTATCTGTGGTCGAACCTGGGCCAGGCCTATCTGATTGCCGGCCTGGCCATTGCCGCGCTGCTCTGGCTGCTGCAGATGCTCGATATCCTCGAGCAGGGCGTCGCCGGCGCCAGCGATCTGCTGGTCGCTGCCTTTTCCGCCATTCGCGGCCTGCCCGAGGGCCTGATCGATCTGTTACCCGTGATCACCGTGCTGGCGACGGCGGCCGCCCTGGGCGGACTGCAGAAGCGCAATGAACTGACCGTCATGCGGGTCGCCGGTGTGTCTATCTGGCGCCTGGCCGGACTCTCTCTGGTTCCCGGCATTCTCGTCTCACTCGCTGCACTGGCGGCACTGCAGTGGGTTGTGCCGGAGATGCGTCAGCAACCGGAGAGGATGCTGGGTGCCTCACTGGGCGAGAGTGGGCTATGGCATCCGGCTCACGGGCTCTGGATCCGGTCCGGCGATGAGTTTCTCAACGTCGAAAGCCTGCGTCTGGGGCGGATTCCGAGCGGTATCGAGATCTATCAATTCGCCGAAGACGGGCAGCTCGAACGCCATTTTCGCTCGGAGCAGGCCCTGGTTCAGCCTGACGGTGAGTGGTTGCTGGAGGATGTCAGCATCCGAGATTACCGGCGTAGCGATGGTGAGGCCTACTTTCAGCAGACCGATTCGCTGCTATGGAACTCCTTTCTGACCGCGCGTCAGCTCGAGCTCCTGCTCAGCCCACCGGCCTCATTGCCGCTGACCGATCTCTGGCAGTACGTGGCCGGTCTGAAGCAGCGCGGGCAGGAGGTGGCAGAATTCGAAATGGTGCTGTGGCGGCGCCTGGCCCTGCCGCTGACCTGTCTGGTCATGGTTCTGATCGCGGTGGCGACCGCTGCCGTGCCGCTGAAGAGTCGAGCGGTCAGTGTCCGGCTGGTCGGTGCCCTCGTGCTCGGCCTGGGCTTTCAGATGCTGACCGAAATGGGAACCTATCTGGGCCTGCTGATGAGCTGGCCGGTGGTCGCCGTCGCGATCATCCCGCCCGCTGTCCTGGCGCTGGTGGCGTTGGGAATGATTGCCCGCGCCCGGTAGTCGCGCGCGGAAGCCCGCCGGGGCAGAGTCGCGCCGGCTGTTTGCGAGGACATAAAAAAGCCGGCAGGACGCCGGCTTTTTGCACTCGGACCTGGCTGGAAATCAGCCCTGACGCTGGACCCATGCCGTGCACCAGCCCTGGTTGGCAACCTGCTTGCCGGGGAAGATGCCGCAGCCGAACCAGTCGGCGCTCAGATCGCCCTGGGCGAGCTGGCAGTTGTTGCAGGCCTGGTTCGGCTGGTAGTTGGGGTAGGCGGCCTGATCGACGTCCTCATGGTTGTGGACGTAGCCCAGAGCCTTGGCCTGGGGGCCTTCCGGATCCAGGACGTTGTCCTGTGCCCACGCCTGACCGCCACTCATCCGCGTGAAGGTCGGCAGCATCAGAGCCAGCGAGCCGGCGCCGAGCAGCTTGAACAATCCACGTCGATTGACTGTTTTCATAAAACTCTCCTAGATGCGTTTAGCCTGATGTCTTTCGACACAATGCAGTGCACTCTCCTCAGTGCACGTCAAGTTTACCACCAGCGGGCAGCAACACCATGAACGACGTAGTCACAGCAGAACTGCTTTTCGACGGGTCAGCGCAGACCATCCCCCTGCCGCCTGCTGGCCTGCTGCGATATTGGCCTGACTGGATCAGCTCGCAACAGTCCGATCGCCTGTTCGATCTCTGGTCCCGTTCCCTGAACTGGCAGCAACGCCCGATCCGCCTGTTCGGGCGTGAGGTGATGCAGCCCAGGCTGACCTGCTTCTATGGCGAGGAGGGGGTCAGATATCGCTACTCGGGCAAGACCCTGGCAGCCGATCCCTGGCCGCAAGAACTCGGCGCATTGTCGCTCAGACTGGGCCAATCGCTAGACGTGGGCTTCAACAGCGTCCTCTGCAACCTCTACCGCGACGGTCGGGACAGCATGGGATGGCATGCCGATGACGAGTCGGCGCTGGGCATCGATCCGGTCATCGCCTCAGTCAGTCTGGGACAGGCGCGCCGCTTCCGATTGAAGCCAAGAGCAGGAGGGCAATCAAAGTCGATCCTGCTTGAGCACGGAAGTCTGCTGGTCATGTCGGGGGATCTTCAGCACCACTGGCTTCACGAACTCCCGAAATCCCGTAAGGATCTGGGTCCGAGGATCAACCTGACGTTTCGTCGGGTTGGGTGAACTCGGTTTCCGAGGCTTCATCGTCCGGATTGCTGAGCAGGGTGACTTTCTGACGCGCGTCGTCGAGCAGCGAATGGCAGCGCCGCGACAGGCCGATCCCCTTTTCGAAATGCTCGAGCGATTCCGACAGGCCAAGGTCGCCGCTCTCCAGCTTTTCGACCAGCGCTTCGAGCTCTTTCAGAGCACCTTCGAAATCCAGTGGCTCCTGGTCCTTGCCGGCCTGTTTTCTGGTCATGGAGTGTGCCTTTTCTGCCTCGATCGGTCAGCCACCGATTCTACCGCATCCCACTGAAGTTCAAGCTGGTGGGTGTGCAACCAATCGGCAAAGGCATGATCGACCCATTGGTCGCCGACCGCGAGCAGCCGGTCGCCGTCGCAGAGGCGGGGCCAGCGCTCGCGCTGCCAGGGCGGAACGCCGTGTGTCCGGAGCAACTCCTTGACCCGATGCGTGGACTCGTTCGTGGCAGTTTTCAGTCGCTCCCCGGCCTGTCCTGAACGAACACGGAGCTCGAGCGCGGGCGGACCCTGGCGACCGGAGATCTGCATCGTCCCCAATCGGTCCGGTAGGCTCAGCGCATGGCTGGTGTGCCAGTCCAGATCATAGGGCCTCGAGTGCCCGACCGAGTCCAGCCAGAAATGCCGGTTCCAGTATCGGATGACCGTGTCGTTCCAGCGCAGCTGTGGCGTCTGATTGCCGTCTGCCTGGCGAACCTGCCGCAGGAATTCATCCAGGGGCTTGCCCGGGGGTGCCTCGCCAACACGGTCCCTGGCCCAGATTCGGATCATCTCGCCCAGTTCCAGATCACAGAGTGCTTCGAGCTCACCGCCATCCAGCTGGCCCGGGCGTTTCAGGGCCGAGGCCAGCAGCGGCCTGAGATTGAGTGCCAGTGATCCGGCGGCCTGGCCGGAGAGTCGGCCGGATCTCAGCACGCTGTGGTCCAGCCCCGGCCAGCGTTTGCGCAGGTCGGGCAGGATGTGATGGCGCAGAAAGTTCCGGTCGGCGCAGCTGCTGCGATTGCTCGGATCCTCGATCCATTCCAGCCCGGCCTCACGGCAGTACCCCTGCAGCTCTGATCGCGTCCAGTCCAGCAGCGGTCGGGCGAGCCAGCCGGAACCGAAGGGACGCTGGCGGGGAATGCCGGCCAGGCCCGCCGGGCCAGACCCCCGCAGGAGGCGCAGGAAGATGGTTTCGACCTGATCATCGGCGTGGTGAGCCGTCAGCAGACAGTCGCCCTTTTGCACATGCTTTTTCAGCGCCGCATAGCGGGCATGACGTGCGGCGGCTTCCCGGTTGCTCCCGGAACTGACCTGCACCCTCTCCAGGCGGAAAGCGAGCGATAGACGCTCGACGATGGACCGTGCAGCTTCGGCCCGATCGCCGCTGCCCGGATCGAGCCCGTGATCGACATGAACACAGACAATCTCGCGTTGCTGCCCGCTGGTCGCAATCAGGCTGGCCAGGGCCGTGGAATCGGCACCGCCGCTGAAAGCAAGAATCAGGTGTCCGTCACCGGGCAGCTGCGCCGGACAGGGATCGAGCAGGGGTGATCGTAACGAGCTCGGGTTCACGCGCGCTCAAAGGCAGAAAACCCCATCAGACGCTTGTAGCGCAGGTCCAGACGTTCGCTTGCCGACAGGCTCTTGAGGGTATCGAGCTGGGCGACGATGGTTTCTTTCAGGCGCACTGCCACATGGGCTGGCGATCGATGCGCGCCGCCCGGTGGCTCCTTGATGACCTTGTCGATCAGCTTGAGCTCTTTCAGCCGACTTGCCGTCAGACCGAGCGCACCGGCCGCCGTCTCGGCCTTGGCCGCATCCTTCCACAGGATCGAGGCGCAGCCTTCGGGCGAGATGACCGAATAGATGCTGTACTGCAGCATGTTGGCTCGATCGCCGACGCCGATGGCCAGTGCCCCGCCGGACCCGCCTTCGCCGATGACATTGCAGATCACCGGGACTTTCAGCCGTGCCATCACGGCCAGATTCCTGGCAATGGCTTCGGACTGTCCGCGTTCCTCGGCACCGACTCCCGGATAGGCTCCCGGCGTGTCGATGAAGGTGATGATCGGAAGGCCGAAGCGCTCGGCCATCTGCATCAATCGAAGCGCCTTGCGATAGCCCTCGGGTCTGGGCATGCCGAAATTACGCTGCACCTTTTCCTTGGTGTCGCGCCCCTTCTGATGGCCGATGATGACCAGGCCTCGGCCATCAAGCGAGGCCAGTCCCCCGACGATCGCCCGATCGTCGGCGAAGTGGCGGTCGCCGTGCAATTCTTCGAAACGATCGAAGATCATCGGGATGTAGTCAAGCGTGTAGGGGCGCCGCGGGTGGCGAGCGAGCTGCGAGATCTGCCAGTCGCTCAACTCGGCAAAGATGGCGCGGGTACAGTCACGGCATTTCTGCTCGAGGCGTTGGATTTCTTCATCGAGGTTGATTGCATTGTCCGAGCCGACATGCCGCAGCTCCCGAATCTTGGATTCGAGATCGGCGATCGGTTGTTCGAAATCGAGATAATTGGGGTCCATTCGTTATTCGTTGTTCAATCCGACAGGTTCAACAGGCAGACGTTAACTGAACTGGCCGGTAAAGTCGATTGCAGTGCAGTTTGTCGCCTTGCTGTCGAAGGTTGTGCGGTACTCGCTTCGAGTCAGTCCGACGGGGCGGGGATCGTGCACGGACCGCGAGGAACCCGATCGATACACCAGTGCTCGGTCGCCCAGGCCAGCAGGGCGTCGACACCGGTCAGACCTGGCGGAGGGGGGTGGCCGAGGCAGCGCAGGGCGCGCCGCAGATTGCTCGCCGGGATGCCGTGGCGGATCGGGTCATCGCGTTCTGACTTGCTGAGTTTGCGGCCCGAGCTGTCAACGACCAGCGGCAGGTGACCGTAGCGCGGAGGCTCAAGGCCCAGCGCCCGATAGACCAGTATCTGGCGGGCTGTCGATTCGATCAGATCGCTGCCGCGGATGACCTCGGTCACACCGGCAATGACATCGTCGACCACCACGGCGAGCTGATAGGCGATCAGGCCATCGGCTCGACGAATCACGAAGTCGCCGCACTCGGTGGCAGGTGACTGAAGGCAGCGGCCCTGAACGGCATCGTTGAATTCGACAGGCTGATCATCGACCCGGAGTCGAACCGAGCGCGCTGGGCGGCCTGTCGGCAATCCGCCCCTGCAGGTGCCGGGATAGACGCCCGAGTCGGGGAGATCGGCACGGGTACAGCCGCAGTGAAAAGCCAGTCCGCGCTCCAGCAGTCCCTCGATGACTCGCTCGTGCACCGGCATCGAATCGATCTGCCAGACCACATCCTGATCGCTTTCCATGCCGTGACGCGCCAGCGCCTCGATCTGTGCCTGACCGGCTCCTGCGATTTCCCGCGGCGGATCGATGTTCTCGATCCGGACCAGCCACTCACCGTTGCGGGAACGGGCGTTGAGAAAACTGCCCAGCGCGGCGAGGAGGGAACCGAAATGGAGCTCGCCGGTGGGTGAGGGAGCAAATCGACCGGTCACGCCCGGATTCGATCGTGCTTGCAAAATTTGTTTCACAGCACCATTTTACGCTCTGGACCAGGTGAGTCGGCGGTGCATGTGATGACCACGACGCCCTGAAATATCTTAATTGGTGGATTTGAGAGGTCGATCATGAGTCGTATTGCCTTGTTCCTTGGTACCAACCTGGCCGTCCTGATGGTGCTGGGTTTCGTGATGAATCTGCTCGAGCCCTGGCTGATCAGTCAGGGCTACAACGTCAATATGGTGACCACGCTGGTCATTGCTTTCGTCTTCGGGATGGGGGGCTCGATCATTTCTCTGTTGATGTCCAAGTCGATGGCGCTTCGCAGCACGGGTGCCAAGGTCATCAAGGAACCGCGAACGCAGACCGAGCGCTGGATCCATGAAACGGTCCGAAAGCAGGCCGAGCAGGCCGGCATCAGGATGCCGGAGGTGGCCATTTACGACGCACCCGAGCCCAATGCATTTGCCACGGGTGCCTCGAAGAACAACTCCCTGGTTGCCGTCAGCACGGGACTGCTTGCGAACATGCGCCCGAATGAGGTCGAGGCGGTGCTGGCGCACG
The DNA here is from genome assembly GCA_964439915.1 of uncultured Wenzhouxiangella sp. Taxonomy (GTDB): domain Bacteria; phylum Pseudomonadota; class Gammaproteobacteria; order Xanthomonadales; family Wenzhouxiangellaceae; genus Wenzhouxiangella. The sequence continues at coordinate 14,852 of CAYTQT010000051.1, forward strand.
AGGTCAGCCATGTGGCCAATGGCGATATGGTCACCATGAGTCTGCTTCAGGGCGTGCTGAATACCTTCGTCCTGCTGCTGTCGCGAGTTCTGGGACAGATCATCGACCGGGTCGTGTTTCGCTCCGAGCGTGGCTATGGACCGGGCTATTTCATCTCGGTCATGGTGCTGCAGCTCGTGCTCGGAATTCTGGCCAGCGTGATCGTGATGGCCTTCTCCCGTTGGCGCGAGTTCCGCGCCGACGCAGGTGGTGCGGCCCTGGCCGGTCGGCAGAACATGATGGCTGCGCTCGCTCGGCTGAAGAGCGCCCACGGGCCGGCCCAGCTTCCCGAGTCGGTCGAGGCTTTCGGTATTCGTGGACGAGTCGGCAGCGGCCTGAAGCGCCTGTTGATGAGCCATCCGCCGCTGGACGAGCGGATCGAAGCACTGGCCCGGGCCGGCGACTGATCAAAGGGCTGCAGGGCTGACCCACACCGGGCCGCCTGGCCCGGTGTGCCTGTTCCAGGGCTCGGACTGTCGCAGCGGAGGTGCCCTCGGCTGAGTCCCCGATGGCCGCTTATATGGTGGCTTCCTCGCGCACGAAATCGCCCTGGACCAGAGTGATCCCGAACTGCCAGAGCGTGGCCAGGTCGCCGGTGTGCTCCACTTTTGGCGCAATGACGCGAACCTGGTGTTCATCGGCGCAGGCCACAATCTCGGCGAGTTTCTGACGCAGCTCGTCGTTTCCGCTCAGGTTCTGGATCATCTCCGGCGCCAGCCGGAGGTAGTCGATCTCGAGATGGCGAACCAGGGGCTCGTAGTCGGCATCGGGGGCCACATCGCACAGAGCGAAGCTGCAGCCCTCCGGCTTGAATCGCTCGATGAAGGTCTGGATTCGTCGCAGTTTTTCGCGCACTTCAGGCTCACGGAACCCCCAGATCATGTGGTCCGGGTCGAGTTGTCCGGCATTGAACATGTTGCCGATCTTGCCCAGCACCGATTCGTCGGCCATGGTGTCAAGGCACAGCGGGACCAGCCAGTGGTGGTCTTTGCTGGCGTGTTTCTCGGCCAGTGTGGTGACCATGCGACGCAGCATGTCTTCGTCGAGCCTGGCTGCAATGTCCAACCGGGATGCGACGGGAAGATAGACCGAGGGCATCATCACCTCATCGCTGTCTTCGGAGCGCAGCCTTGTTTCGACTTCATTGATGAGAAAGACGTCGTCTTCCATACTGGTGATCGGCGAGGTGACCAGGCGGAACTCGTCGTGATCCAGGGCATGATGCAGGCGCTCTGCCCAGGCCGCATCGTCCTCGTCTGCATCGCCGCTGACTCGTGGCCGATAGCGAACAAAGGCGTTGCCGCCGGCCCGTAGTGCCTCACTCAGGGCCGAGTCTGCCTGACCCAACAGCGTGTTCGTGTCTTCCAGGTCGGTTCCTGAAATCGACAGACCGACGCTGGCCGAAATGGTCAGGCTGATGTCGCGCACGTCGATGATGCGCCCCGAACAGTGGTCGATGATGCGTGCGGCCAGACGTTCCGCGTCTTCCTTGGTCTTGGTGTCGGCCAGGATGCCGAAGCTGTGATCGCTGACACGGGCCATGGCCAGATTGTCTCCGGCGGCTTCGGCAAACAGCTCGGCCGACTGCCTGATCAGGGCGTCCGTCGCCCCCAGTCCGAGTTTGGACTGAAGCTGCTCGTGCTTGTCCAGACTGACCAGAAATACCGCCAGACCGCTGGTGTCTTCGCGGCTGTCGGCATGCAGTCTGATCTGTTCCAGGAAGGCCGGCCGGTTCAGCAGGCCGGTGAGCATATCCGAGGTCTTGAGCTTTTCCAGCTCCCTTGCAAGCTCCGGGTCGGCGTGCATCACGCGCTCGCGGACCAGCATCTGGGCGCAATACTCGCCACCGTAGCGGGCGGGTGAAAAGGACACGGTGGCCTGGAAATCGGAGCCGTCCTGGCGGTGGGCATGCAGGATCATGGCGTCCTCGGGAATCTCGTCGCGGGACAGCGCCTTCAATACCTTTTTCAGGTCGGTGCCTTCGTCCCCTGCCGAAAGCAGGTCCAGCATCGACAGGCCTTCCAGATCCTCGAAACTGTCGAAGCTGAACAGCTCCAGATAGGCCGGATTGGCGTAGATGTGGAGGCCTTCATGCAGGTAAGCGATGGCTTCGCTGGAGCTGTCGAGGAGCAGCGTGTAGCGGTCTTCGATCTCTTCCAGTCTTCGGACTGCAACGCGCGCACTGCGACGCGCGCGGATCGATTCGACGAGAAACAGGGTCAGGCGCTTCATCTGGCGGGCATTGGTGGCAAAGACCAGGCCCTCGACCCCGATTGCCCCGGCAGCGACTGCGGAGCGACTGTCATCGGCCTTGATCACGGCCAGGATCGGCACCGTCTCGGACTGCTCGCGTGCGATCCGGCCGACCGCCTCGAGCAGCCCGAGATCGTGCGGATCGATCTTGATCAGAATCAGGTCAACGACATCGGACTCGAAGGTGCGGGTCACCGCATTGCTGGTGTCGGCAAACAGCGTTCGGACACCGGCATTCTCTCCAAGCATCTGCAGGAGTTCTCGGGGTGCGCTCGGGTCGTCGGTGACGACCAGAATTCGAATTTCAGAAGTCGGGCTTGCCATGAATTGGATACCTGAAAAGGGATGGAATCAAAGACTTTCCTGAGATTTGTCAATCCTTTTGTAGATACTACATTGTCATGGCTTCGCCCGGGAACTACAAGACCGGCAGTTTGTAGGGCGCGCCCGCCTGCTCTCGGACCAGGCGCGGTACCAGATAACCGGGCAGTTCGACGCGAAGCCGCTCGATGAGGGCCAGCGCGCGCTCCGTCGTCTGCTCGAAGCGTGCAGCCCCGCGGACGCGGTCAAGCAGGTGCAGGTAGTAGGGAATGACCCCCGCTTCGAATCCGCGCCGCATCAGGCCGGCGAGATCCTCGGCCTGGTCATTGACGCCGGCGAGCAGGACCGCCTGATTGAAAAGCGTCACTCCGACCTGCCGCAAGTCGGCCAGCGCAGTGTCGACCTGCGGGTCGAATTCACGGGCATGGTTGGCGTGGATAACCACTACCAGCTTCCAGGGAAGGCCGGCCACCCAGTCCAGAAACTCCGAATCGATCCGCGAGGGCAGTACCACCGGGAGCCGGGTGTGCAGACGGAGCCGCTGAATCTGCTCGCGGCCGCTCAGAGCCGCGGTGAGTTGGCCAAGCCGCTGCGTCTCCAGCATCAGCGGATCGCCGCCGGACAGGATGATCTCTTCGATGTCCGGATTCCTGTCGAGGTAGTCGAGCAGCTGACCGATCCGGGCGGGGTGAAAGTGATCCTGGGCGTAGGGGTAGGTCTGGCGAAAACAGTAGCGGCAATGAATCGCGCAGGCGCCCGTCGAGATCAGCAGCAGTCGACCCCGGTACTTGTGCAGCAGGCCGCGCTCGACGCGGCTGGCTCGATCACCGACCGGATCATCGGTAAAGCCCGGCACCGTCTCCAGTTCGCCCGGGTCGGGCAGGACCTGGCGCAGAAGCGGATCGGTCGGGTCGCCCTTGCGCATTCGCGAGACAAAGGGCCGCGGGGCCAGAATGGGAAAGGCCGTATCGTTCAGGTGGGGCAGGGACGAGGGTTCTATCTCAAGATGATCTAGCAGCAGATCGGCCCGGCGAAAGGCCTGGCGCAGCTCCTGCCGCCATGCGACGGGCTTGGGCGATGTCGGGCTTCGGGCTAGAATAGGGGATTGCATTCGCTTCAACCTGTTTGTATTCAGCGCCTCGGACCTGCCTCGGCCCGGGGGCCTCATTGTAATCGGAGAAAGCATGGCGACCTACAGCACCAACGAATTCAAGGCAGGCCTGAAGATCATTCTTGACGGCGACCCCTACAACATCGTCGAGAACGAGTTCGTCAAACCCGGCAAGGGTCAGGCCTTCAGCCGCGTCCGGGTCCGAAACCTGAAGACGGGCCGGACGATCGAGAAGACCTTCAAGTCCGGCGAAACCGTGGAGGCGGCCGACGTCTTCGAAAAGGAAATCCAGTATCTGTATTCGGACGGGGAGTTCTGGCATTTCATGGATCCGGAAACCTTCGAACAGCTCGCCGCGGGCGAGGCGGCGATCGGCGATGCGGCGCAGTGGCTGAAGGAAGAGGACATGTGCCAGGTGACACTCTGGAACGGCAATCCGCTGATCGTTCTGCCGCCCAATTTCGTCGAGCTGAAGATCGTCGAGACCGACCCGGGCCTGAAGGGCGATACCTCGGGCAGCGGCGGAAAGCCGGCTACCCTGGAAACGGGAGCGACGGTTCGCGTGCCCCTGTTCGTCCAGGAAGGCGAGGTCATTCGTGTCGATACCCGCAAGGGCGAGTACGCCTCCAGGGTGAAGGATTGATCGAGTGAGTGCGAGGTTCGCGCTGCAGCCGGACTGGATCGTACCCGTCCAGCCGGAAGGCGAGGTGCTGGAAGCGCATGCAGTGGTGGTCGACGACGATCGCATCGTTTCGGTGCTGCCGGCGGAAAGCCTTCTCGAGCAGTTCCCGGGGATCGATGTCCAGCGACTGAGCGGCTGTGCGCTGATTCCGGGGCTGATCAATGCCCATGCCCATTCGGCCATGGCCCTGATGCGCGGCCTGGCTGATGATCTGCCTCTGATGCGCTGGCTCGAAGATCACATCTGGCCGGCTGAGCAGCGCTGGGTGGGACCCGAATTCGTCCGTGCCGGATCGGAGCTGGCAATCGCCGAGATGCTGGCCGGCGGCACCACCTGCTTCAACGACAACTATTTCTTTCCTGACGTCACCGCCACCTGTGCAGTAGAGGCCGGCATGCGCGCGGTTGTCGGCATGCCGATGATCAAGTTCCCGACGGCCTGGGCGCACACCGAGGACGAGTATTTCGAGCGCGGGCTGTCCGTCCATGAGGCGTTTCGGGGTGAAGCGCTGGTCGACACGGCCTTTGTTCCCCATGCGCCGTATACGGTGACCGACTCAGCCTTCGAGCGGATGCGCGGCCTGGCCGAGGATCTGGACCTGCCGATTCATCTGCACCTGCTGGAAGCCGCCGGGGAGGTCGAGGGCTCGATCGAGGAACACGGTCTGCACCCGCTGGAGCGTCTCGAGCGCCTCGGGATCCTGGGCCCGCGTCTGCTCGCCGTGCACATGACGCAGTTGACCGCTCAGGATATCGATCGGGTCGCCGAGGCGGGCGTGCATGTCCTGCACTGTCCGGCCTCGAATCTCAAGCTGGCCAGCGGCATCTGCCCGGTCGCCGAGCTGGATCGTCGCGGCGTCAATGTTGCAATCGGCACCGACGGGGCGGCCAGCAACAACACCCTGGACATGTTTGCCGAGATGCGTCTGGCCGCGCTGCTGGCCAAGGGATCGAGCGGCAATCCGGAGGCTGTTCCCGCGGCCCGTGCGCTGTCGATGGCAACCCTGCATGGCGCCAGAGCGCTGGGTCTGGCCTCGCGGGTCGGTACGATCGAGGCCGGCAAGCAGGCTGATCTTGTCGCGGTCAGGCTCGACGAATTGCAGACGTCCCCGATCCATAATGTCATTTCTCATCTGGTCTACGCCTGCTCGAGTCGCCAGGTCGAACGGGTCTGGATCGCCGGCAGGGTGGTCTACCAGGACGGCAGGTCAGTCCACATCGACAGCGACCGCCTGGAGCGCCAGACGCGCGATTGGCACCGCAGGCTTCAGGCGAGCTGAGCGGGGGTCCTTGCAAAGCACATACACTTGAACGGAATCGATTATGTCGCAGACAACAGTTGCGAGCCCAACGCAGAACCTCGATCCCGCCGAAGCTGAAAAATTCGATGCGCTGGCTTCGCGCTGGTGGGATCCGGAGGGCGATTTCCGCCCGCTCCATGACATCAACGGGCCGCGTGCCGACTACATCGCGGATCGGGTCGAGCTCGACAATGCCAGCGTTCTCGATGTCGGCTGCGGCGGCGGCCTGCTGTGCGAAGCACTGGCGCGGCGCGGCGCTTCGGTGACCGGGCTGGATGCAGCCGAGCGCCCGCTGACGGTCGCGCGTCTGCATCGAAGCGAATCCGAGCTCGACATCGACTACTGTCAGGGCATCGCCGAGGAGTTTGCCGAGGACCATGGATCGGCCTTCGATGTGGTGTGCTGTCTGGAAATGCTGGAGCACGTTCCGGACCCGGCCAGCACGGTCCAGGCCTGTGCGGAGATGGTCAAGCCGGGCGGCCAGCTGTTCTTTTCCACGATCAATCGCAGCCCGCTGGCCTGGGCGGGTGCGATCGTCGGCGCCGAGTATGTTCTCGGCCTGCTGCCCCGCGGTACACACCGCTACGACCGCCTGATCAAGCCCTCCGAACTGGCCGCCGCCTGCCGCCAGGCCGGACTGATGGTGGCCGAGATCGTCGGCATGAGCTACAACCCGTTTTCGCGGACCGTCCGGATAGGCGGTTCACCGAGTATCAATTACCTGCTGCATGCACGCCGGCCCGAACAGTGAGCGCCTCCGGACTGCAGGCCGTGCTTTTCGACCTGGACGGCACGCTGGTCGATTCGGCGCCCGACCTTGTCGGCACGCTGAATGATCTTCGTCATGACTACGGCCTCGAGCCGATGCCTTATCGGGTTCTCAGGCACCATGCGTCCCGTGGCGCCCTGGGCCTGCTCACCGCCGGCCTGCCCGAATTGGACGAGGATGCTGCGGTAGCGCTCCGCGATGAGTTCATCGACAGATACCGGTCCCGCTTATGGCAGGACAGCCTGGTTTTCGACGGTATGGAAGATGCGCTCGAGGCATTGAGCCATGCCGGACTCAAACTCGGTATCGTGACCAACAAGATCGAATCCCTGGCCCGACCGCTGATCGAACAGGCCGGTTGGCTGCATCTTTTTCCGGCCCTGGTCGGCGGGGATTCCACGCCCAGTCCCAAGCCGGACCCGGGGCCGGTGATCGAGGCGTGTCGATTGCTCCAGGTCGCGCCTGCAGATTGCGTGATGGTGGGTGACGATGAACGCGATGTCCGAGCCGGACGATCGGCAGGAGCCGCAACGGCCGTTGCGCTCTGGGGTTACATCAGCCCTTCGGAGCAGCCGGAGCGCTGGGGCGCGGACCGGATGATTGCTCGCGTCGAGGAACTGATCGAATTGATCGACGGCCCGAACAAGCCAGAAGAGGTCCTCACATGAATTCAGAAAAGCGAGACCAGCTCCAGCGCTGGATATTCGAGCATATCAACGCCCGCTGCGTCCACGTGCAGCTACAGGGCGTGCTGGCCGAGGCACTCGGCAGACAGGCTCAGCCGCCGGCGGTGGAGCGCTTACTGGCGCAGGCCTTGCTTCTTGTCAGTCTGATGTCATCGGGCATCAAGTTCAATGGTCGAATCAGTCTGCAGCTGCAGTCGGCCACCAGTGGCATCCGTTTGCTGCTTGCCGACTGTACCGACGATGGCGGCCTGCGCTGCGTGGCCCGTCTCAACGACGATGTTTCGCTGCCTGATGCTGACGATGCCGTCTGGACCAGCCTGGTCAATGACGGCATTCTGACGCTGACGCTGGAGCCGGCGAATCACGGCGAGCGCTGGCAGGGGATCGTCCCGCTGGAAGGGGCGGGGCTGGCCGAGGCCCTCGAGAACTATTTTGTTCGCTCGGAACAGCTGCCCACCCGCGTCCGCATCGCCGTGACCGGGGGTCAGGCATCGGCGCTGATGATTCAGCGCATGCCGGGGCCCAGTGAGGATGCCGACGGCTGGAACCGACTGAATCAGCTCCTGCAAACGCTGACTCGGGAGGAGCTGGCGCAGCTGTCCGGCGATGAGCTGGTGACGAGGCTTTTTCATGAGGAGGACCGTCGCCAGTTTCCCGAACGTTGGCTTCGCTTCCATTGCCCATGCTCGCGTCAACGCGTGGCCGATGTCCTGACCGGTCTGGGCTCGGAGGAAGTCCAGGCCATGGCGGCTGAAGGAGAGGTCGTCAACGTCCAGTGCGAATTCTGCGGTGAGGACTATGATTTCGATCCGATCCAGCTCCTCGAGCTCATCAAGGCACCCTCGATCACATCCTCGCAAACGGTCCACTGATGGATCCGATCCTCTGGTGCCGGGACCGGATCCTGGTGCCCGGCAACCCGCTGACGGCAACCCTCCTGTTTGCCGATCCGATCGAGCGCGACCGTATCCTTGCGCTGCGAACTGTGGTCGGAGAGCTGGGCGCTGCCGTCGAGGCCAGTGAGGGGCAGGTCGGACAGACCAAACTGGACTGGTGGCGAAGCGCGCTGGCCGGAGAGCTGCCGGCCGCCCAGCGTCACCCGGCCATTCAGGCGCTGACGGTTTCAGGTGCGCTCGAGCGACTGGATCCCAGCGACATGGCGGCGCTGATCGATGCTGTCGGTGAATTGCTCGACAACCCTCGCTACGAGCGCATGGACGAGCTCTGGGGCCTGTGCCGCCGCATCGGCGGCCACGCACTGGTTCTGGAAGGCCGTCTGCTGGAGGCCGATGACCGCTCCACCGAGACGCTGCGTGAGCTGGGGGCGGCGGGCTATCTGGTTCGGTTGGTCCGCGACATCGCGATGGACGCTCGGGCCAATCGCTGGTGGATTCCGCTTGAATTCCAGGCCGACTATCAGGTGTCGAGAGCCGATGTCGCCGAGTCCAGGACGAGCCTTGGCTTCGATGGTCTGGTTCGAACGCTCATTCATGAAAGTATCAGGCGGGCCGACTCGGCGACAGCGGCGCTTCCGGGGGATCGCGCCTGGCTGCACCGGCATGCTCTGATCTACTGGGCACTGGATCGCAAGCTCGGATTGAAGCTGGCCCGCCAGCCCGCTCGCCTGCTCGGTCGCCGCCTGCTGACCCGCCACGCGGGAAATGTCATTACCGCCTGGCGAACGGCCAGAAGATTACGTCGGGGTGCTCAGGGAAAGACTGGCCTCGAATGATTCGCGGCCGCAGGTTTCAGAGCGCGACGCCGAGACCGATGTTCCATCTCACCTGTCGGTCCCAGTAATAGGGATCGGCCGGCCAG
>CAYTQT010000052.1:0-6615 GCA_964439915.1 uncultured Wenzhouxiangella sp.
AATGGGGTTTCGTTCGTGACGGGCGAAAATTCTCTCTCCCGCCTGTGTAGATTCGGCCTCTTGGGCGCGGGTGTGGCGGGGTCAGGATTATTCCCCGATCGACTCTGGGCCAACGCTGTCGAATCCGGTGAACATGCCGTTCGTGTTGGCCAGGCCCTCAGTCGGGACGGGCTGGATCACATCCCAATGCTCGACGATCATGCCGTCTTCCATCCGGAACAGGTCATAGAATGCATTGGTTGTGCCATTCCACTGGCCTTCGCTGACGGTCAGGACAAAGTTGCCTTCGCCCAACACCGCGTGGATCTCGGTGTAGACGAACATGTTGTTCTGCGCCGTCAGCGTCTGGACGGCCGCGATGATCCCGTCAAGCCCGTCCGCGATCATGGGGTTGTGCTGGGCATAGCTCTCGGCACTGATGTAGTCGGTGATCTTGGCCGGGTTCCTTCCCATCAGTACGTCCTCGACCAGTGCCACGGCCAGGGCCTTGTTTTCCTCGGTCTTGTCCAGATCGGTCACTTCGGTCGGACCGTCGGTTTGGGTTCTGCCGCTGGCAGTTTCCGTCACCAGGGGCTGCAACGCGTCCCAGTGTTCTGAGACCTTTCCATATTCGTCCACTCGGATGATGTCGAAAGCCACCATTTCATCGGCCCCGAACGGCGTGGCATTGCGCCAGATGTTGTGCATGAAGACATAGTTGCCATCCTGGAACATGCGGATGTTCTCGGCCGTCGTTCCAGCTTCCGCCAGTACCGGCAGAAGCTCGATGAACGGCTCCAGCCCGGTCGGGATGAAGGGGTTATGCTGGATGTAATCGGGGTTCGCAAGGTCGCGGATCGTGTCGACGTCCCCTTGCGAGACGGCGCTCAGAAAAGCGCCCACAATTTGTTTCCTGGATATGGGTTCATCGGCAACTGCACCGGTGGCAACCAGAGTGGCCGCGGCTGCAACGAAGATGGCCTTCATCATGAGAAGAGTCCTTTCGGTTGGGTTTGGGTCGTTTGGGATAGTCGCTTGCTTCGCGCCGACATCAGGCGTCGGCGCCGCCCAGAACGGCGTCGAGTTGCATCTCCCGCAAGAGTGCGTCCTGGCGCGGCTGTGAAAAGGCGTTCACCTCGTCGACCCCCCAGGTGATGCCGACAACCGTGCGTGTCGGTCGCGTGCCTGGTGCGGCGTCGGCCAGGGCGAGATAGGCATCGACAACCAGCTTCGGGTCGGGAGCGGCGTCGCTCGCCAGCATGTCGGCGAACCCGGCGACCATCGCCGTAGGCACGTCGCGCAGATCGCCATAGGAGGCCAGCACATCCTCATACGCGGGGGGTTTGCCCGCTGCGAGCAGGTTGGAGGGAAACGGGCCAGGTTCGACAAGGGCCACATCGATGCCGAACGGGGCCACTTCGTAGCGCAGACTCTGGCTGTAGGCTTCCAACGCGTGTTTCGTGGCGCAATAGGTCCCGAAGAAAGGCACCGAGACCCGGCCCGCGATGGAGCTGGTGTTGACAATCAGCCCTGCGCCGGCCGCCCGCATGGCGGGCAACACCGCCTGCATCGTGCGGATTGCGCCGAAGTAGTTGGCGTCCATCTGCTCCCGGGCCTGTGGGATGCTGTAGGCCTCGGTGATGCCGATATACATGATGCCGGCGTTGTTGATCAGGATATCCACGGCGCTCTCGGTGAGGATGTGCGCGAAGCCGTCCGCGACCGAGGAATCGCTTGTCACGTCCATCTCCAGGATGGAGATGCGGGGAGAATAGGCCTCGAGCGCGGCCTTCTTCGCCGAATTGCGCCCCTGAGTTTCCCGCATGGTGCCCCAGACGCGATATCCTCTGAGCGCAAAGGCCCGCGCTGCTCCTTCGCCAAAGCCGCTGCTGACGCCCGTGATCACTACCGTACTGCCAGTTTCCTTCATGACTCGATCTCTCGCTTGAATGAATTGTTACCACATGGTACGAATAGCGGATACGCCACGTCAAGAAATATAATACCGGATGGTATAAATATGACTGACAGCAAATCAAAACGCATCCGAGGCCGCCCACGGACGATGAATGCCGAGAAGGTACTCGACGTCACCATGACTGCTTACTGGCAGGGCGACCCCGCCGATGTTTCGGTCAATGCGATCTGCCAGCTGGCAGGCATCTCCAAGCCCTCGCTCTACCGCGAGTTCGGCAGCGAGGACGGGCTGACGTGCGCGGCCCTAGAGCGCTATGCCGAACAGGTGCTCTCGGATGTGCTCGCGATACTGCAAAGCAAAAAGGGGTTGCGGGGCACGCTTGACGCCTTGGTCGATTTCGCCTGTGCCGACCCGCGGATGGAAACGGGGTGCCTGTTCTACAAGATGCGCGCCGGAAAGCACCGTCTCGGCCCGCAATCGCGCGCACGATTGGAGGCAATCGATACAGCGGCGCAGGGGGCGTATGAGGCGTTTTTGCAAGCCAGCCGCGATGCCGGTGATTGGCACGCGGGGCTGTCGGTGGAGGCGGCGGCGAAGTATCTGGGGGAACAGGTCGGGCTTGCCATCACCCAGCGCGCCTCAGGCGAGGATCCGGCCCGCATCCGCGAGATGCTGGGCCTGGCACTCTCGGTGTTCTTGCGGCCATGACGGGGTCGCCGCGCGCAATGATGCCCGGCTACCTGCGGCTTTTTGCGCTGTTCGGCATCGTTGTCGTCAACGTCCAGTACATCGCTTTATCGTCGCTGCATGACTCTGCGAATCCGGTCGGGGGCACGGCCCTGGACGCGGTCACCGTGAAGAACAAGGGGAACAAGGGGTCAGGTCGTGCAACGTGAATGCGACCCACGCATCTTGCTTGAATCAGACGATGCCACGTCCCCTTCGAATCGAGTTTGAAGACGCTTTCGATCATGTGATGGCGTGCGAAAACGCTCGCCAGAGTATCTTTCTCGACGATGCTGATTGTGGGAAATATCTGGATAACCTGCGTGAGTGTTCCTTTTCGAGCGATCCGAGTAGTATCCGCCGCCGGCAGCCGTCAGGAGTCCAGGCCGAGCCGCTCCAGCAGTGCTGCGGCGGATGGGGATTGCTTGCAGATCCTCAATTTTTCGGAGCGTGGAAGACGCTTGATCCGATACTCGGCCTGCAGGGCGATTGCGCGTTCGCCCAGCGCGACGGCGTAACGCAATTCCAAGCTGGAAGCGCCTTTGGTGAACCGGGCTGATCGGGCGAGTCCAGAGCGATGCTCACGCAAGCGACGGTCCGGGTCGGTGGTCACACCGGTGTATAGCCGTCCATCGCAATCCAGCAAGTAGATCCACCACATGGATGAGCGCTCTCCGTGCTGTCTCAGCGCGAACTCAGGTGCGTTTTCAGCAAGTCATCGGTACCGCGTCGGCAGGACGGTGCACTCCAGCGGCTGCAGCCGTTCGTAGTTCTGGTGGCCATCGGCAAGCAGCAGGGTGGATGCGCCCAGGGCCTGGCCGACTTCGAAGTCGTGGTCCGTGTCGCCGATCAGCAGGGTCTTGCCGGGGCTCAGGCCCATGGAGGCGAACAGCTGTTTGCCGCGCTCGACTTTGCTGCTGGCCTCACAGTGATCCAGGCCATAGACTTCGTCGAAGGCATCGTCGATGCCGTGGTGGGCGAGCAGTTCATGCACGTCCGACTCGATGGCCGCAGTCAGGATGGCGAGTCGATAGCCGCTGTTCTTCAGTTCCGCGATCAGCGCTTCGGTCTGTTGGAACAGGTCGGCGTTCGAGGTCACGTTGGCGGTGTAGGTCTGCATCCATCGCGTCGCGAGTTCGGGAAAGGGGTGCCTCGAGAAATCGAAGCCCAGCTGCTGGTAGTAGCCCTGCACCGGGAAGGAAAAGATGTCCCGATAGCGCGTTCGCGTCAGCTGCGGAAGAGCGAATTCCTCCAGCATTGCGTTGGTGATCGAGAGGCAATAATCGACGTCGTCGAGCAGGGTGCCGTTCCAGTCGAAGACAATGGTATCGGCGCCGGTGGGGATGTGCTGGGTCAGATTACGCATGCGCACGGATTCTAGCGCATGGGAAGCTGATCAAGATGATTGATGGTGGGTCGGGGAGTTCAGGAATGGCGACTCCGGCCGGGTCTCGTGGGTGCCCTGATGTGCCTGGAATCGTAACCCTGCAGCGGAACAGCGAGGCGTCGGATACCGGGGGAATACAGAGAATGCAGCGTCTATACTCGTTGTCCTCAGTCCCCATTCGGTCAAACTTGTGGCCGCACCACCAACAGATGAGAATAGCAACCGGAGCGGTCATGGAAGACGCTGACCAGGAAAGAGCAAGCGCAGATCATCGCCCGGTCAGCTTTGCCGCCGTCGCCCTGGTGCTGGCCTGGTTGTCCTTGGCGCTACCCGGTGCACCTGCTTCAGTTCCGGTCGCAACACTTGGGATGGGTCTTGTGCTCAGTGCCGCTTTCGAGCGCTGGCATCAGCGCTGGTTCAACGCCCGTGCCATCAGCCTGGTGGCGTTCGCCATGGCCTGGATCGCCGCCATGCTGGCCGCAGACGCCCCTGCCTTGTCGGCCTCGCGCAGCGCAGCCTGGCTGGCTGGAGCGATTATTCTTCTGCTGTGTCAGGTCCGTTTTCGCAGCGCTGACTTTTTGCTGATTGGTACCGGTCTGTATGCTGCCGGCCTGCTGTCGGCCACTGCTGTGTTGCTTCAGTCACGCGGCGTAGCCCCAGCGCAGACGGTGATCGATCAGCTCGACAGTATCTTGCTGGTGGTGCCCAACGATATCGCCATCGCGGCGCTTTTGGTGCCGTTGATCATGTTGACGCCATGGTCCGAGCGGGCGCGCTGGTGGGCCCTGGGTTCGGGGCAGTTACTGGTGCTGCTGGCGGCCGTCGCGCTGCAGAGCCGGCTTGGCGTGCTGACCATCTTGATCACGACAGCGATCGCTACAATGCAGCGGCGGCCTGGATTGGCTGTGGGCTTTGTTGGCGTCATCGGTATCGGCCTGGCACTGGCGTTGCGCGAACAGTGGGTGCCCTGGGTCAGCTCTGCAGACTCGATCGCCGTTCGCTGGACGCTTTGGCAGTCGGCCTGGGCGATGTTTGTGGATCAGCCGTGGCTCGGGATCGGTCCGCAGCTGTTCGGTGAAGCGTTGGACAGCTACCTGGTTGCGCCGCTGGCCGATACTCGCGCCATGCCGTGGCCGCACAACTTGTGGTTGGAAACCCTGCTGTGCCTTGGTATATTCGGTAGCGGGGTATTTATGTGCGTTCTGGTGCTGCATGTTCAAGCGCTGGGCAAGCTGGATCATCGCTTTGCCGTGCCGCTGATTGTCTCCGGTGCCGGCTGGCTTTGCCTGGCAACGTTTGAAGCCAGCTGGCTGCGTTTTGGCGTGGTTCTGCATTTTTCGACCTGGTGTGCGCTGCTTGGTGCTGCCTGTTCAATGACAAAAGACTGACGATGACATCTAATTTTGGCAGAGCATTACTCGGCAGCCTTGGAATGCTGGTCACGGTATGGGCAGTGGGTGCACCGGGCAGCCTGGATGAGCTCACCAGGCTTGGCTACTACGATGAGGTCGATCTGAATCTGACCGTCGCCGAACCGGCACCAGATACCGTTGTCGCCGGGACGACCGTGCCGCTGACCCTGGTGATCGCCAATAACGGCGAGTTGGATGCCAGCGACGTTGAACTGCTTTTTGCTACCGATTCGTTGGTCCGTGTGATCGAAGCCTCTTGCCCCGTCTACAGCGAAACCTTTTGCCGGGTGGGCGACCTTCCCGCCGGAAGCGCCATGGAGGTCACAGTCACCCTGGCTATTGATCCTGATGCGCTGGGCCGCTCGAGTTTTCTGGTCGCGGCGGATTCGCGCGAAGCGGAGGGCAACCCCGGTGACGAGCTGGCCCAGCAGGTGCTGACCATCGTTGAGGAGGCAGATGTTGCCGTCGAATTTTCCGATGATCCACAGGTGGTCGGACCCGGCGGAGAGGCGACCGTCTGGCTGAATGTTTATAACGCTGGGCCGAGCAACGCCTATGGCATTCGAGTCGGCTTTGATCCGGAAGCGTTTTCGATCGAGGCCTGGGACTGTTTTTCCGTCGGCGCCTTTGACTGCCTGGCGTTTTCCGGCGCAGGACCCATCAATCAGAACATCGATATCAGCGCTGGCGGGTCGATTCACTATCGCTTACGGCTGAGAGCGCCGCTGAGCGAAGGCCAGCGCGAGTTGACCGCTAGCGCCAGCTATGCGCGTGATACCTTCCCGGCCAACAATACCGCGGTGCGAGAGTTGCGGATTGAAGACAAGGTGTTTTCAGATCACTTTGAGTCTTCGTTCTTGTCGCGGCTTCCCTAGGCGCTCTCCAACTCGCTAAAAGTTAAAGACTCGGTGACGACGGCACTATAGCTTGCCCAGCCAGCCGCGCAGGTCTTGCGCCATGTTCGTACTGCCATAGCCGCTGTCATCGAAGAATGCGAGCGAGGTGTCCAGCACTTCCCGCGCCGCGGTCGGATCGCCGCCGGCGGCGGCCTCGGCGAAAGCGATCGCGCCATCGAGAAAGTAGTGCTCCGGGTGACCCTCGGGCCAGGGGTAGGCTTCGCGAGCGCCGCGTAGCAGTTCGAGCGCCTCCTCGCCGCGGTCCGCTTCGAGATAGGCAAAGGCCAGGAAGCTTCG
>CAYTQT010000052.1:6715-9510 GCA_964439915.1 uncultured Wenzhouxiangella sp.
GGGCGTGGCGTGTCGCCGGCCTGGATCATCTGGATGCAGCGGCTGAAGGCATCGAGCGCCTTGTCGTAGAGCCCGTTGGCCATGAAGGACTGGGCCAGGTTGTTGTATTCGACGGCCATCCGTGGATCGTCCTTGCCAACGATCGCCGCGCGATCGGCTAGCTGCCGGCGCTGCAGCGCGAGTTCCTCGTTCCAGTTGCCGAGATCGCCCTGGATGCCCACGAGCATGCCCCGGAACTGCATCATCGCGTAGCGGATGTCCTCCGTTGGTTCGAGTTTCTCGAGGATGGCCAGCGCCCGAGAACCGTTCTCGATCGCCGCCGGGTATCGCCCGGCCTGCCGCTGCGCCTCCGCGAAATCGTAGTAGGCGACGCCGAGCGAGAGCGACGGCCCCGGCTGAGCCGCCTCGATCTGTTCGATGCCCTGCTGCGCGAGGGCCAGCCCGCGCTCGACCTCGTCGAAATGGGTGAGGCGGGTGCCGACGACCACCTTCAGCTCGCCCAGGGCCAGCGGCGTTTCCGCGAGGCGTTCGTCGCTGAACTCGTCGAGAAAATCCAGCACCGCACGCACCGTGCCGAGCCCGCGCTCGGCTTGCGGGGACATGCTCCGTACGCTGTTGATGAGGAAGTCCTTGCTGGTCTGGGCTTCGAACCGGGCGCGCTCCGCAATCTCGCGTGCCTCCTCAGCCTCGAGGCGAGCCACTTCAGAGCCGGCCCGCGCCGTTTCGGCCTCCTGCCGGGCCGACTCAGAGCGCTGCAGCAGGAACAGCGATGTCGCGAGGCCCAGGGCGAGCGATGCGACGAGGGCCCCGATGGCCCGGCGCCGAAAGCGTCGCTGGGGCGCCGAGGCGAGGGCGTCCAGCGCCGCCCGAACCCCGTCGAGCGAGCATCGGTCCTCCGGCCGCGCGGCGAGCAGCGACTCGATGAATCGGGCTTCTTCGGGCGCTTGCCGGCGAAGCGCTCCGAAGTCCGGGCGGAGACCGGTGCGGTGCGCCTCCCGGATGTCCCCGGCCGTGTTTCCGGTGATCGGGTAGGTGCCGGTGGCGGCGAAGTGGAGCACGATGCCGAGCGCATAGAGGTCACTCTGCGGCGTCGGCGCCTCCCCTTCGAACAGCTCCGGGGCCATGGTCAAAGGCGATCCGTAGCGGGCTGGCGTCGAGCCGCCCCGCTTCTCCGCGGCACCGAAGTCCATCAGGATCGCCCGCTCCTGCCGATCCAGCCAGACGTTGGCAGGCTTCAGATCACCGTGGATGATGCCCTCCTCGTGGACGGCGGTGAGTCCTGCGGCAAGGTCGGCGGCGAGACCACGGAGCCTGCAAGCCTCCAGCGTCCGACCGTCGCGAACCCGCTGCGAGAGATCCCCGCCCTCGAGGAGATCGGTCCAGAGTCCGGCGATGCCGTTCTCGACGTCGGCCCCGTGCACAGCCAGCACGCGGGGATGATGCACGCGCGCGTGCTGCCGGGCCTCGGCGATCAGCTGGTCGGCATCCAGGTCCGTGCGGTCGTGGCGGAAGAGCTTCAGTGCCACGTCGCGGTCGAGCACCGGGTCGTGGGCCCGGAAGACCCTGGCGAAGCTCCCCTGGCCGATCACGGCCCGCACCTCGAGACGGCCCCAGTCGAAGGGGCAGATCGGCTCGTCGGCCTTGGCACCGTCAGCGCGCGAGCTGAAGACCCTGCGCAGGACCGAGAGCTCCCGCAGGCGCGCGGCGATGCGGGCCGCGTCCGACCCGTCGGCAATCCGGTACGAGGCGTCGGTATCCTCGCCGTCGGCAATGGCGAGGCTGAGGGCTTCGAGGGGATCGGGTGGGTCGTTCGTGGTCATCTCGCTTCCGGCTGCACTGCTGACTTTCTGGCGCTTCTCAAAACAATGCCGTTGATCCGTAGAACGAACACGGTGGCTCAGGCACGAGCCTCGCTGCGGTCCATGAGGGTCGCCAGTTCACGCAGGCCGCGCGCGACCGTCATCCGGGCGGCGTTGCTCGACGGCGCCCCGATCTCGTCGGCGATCTCCTGGTAGGGCAGCTCGAACTCGAGCCGCAGGATGACCGCATCCCGCGAGCGCGGCTTCAGCGACTCGAGCGCCTTCTCGTAGCGCTCGAGCGTCTGCCACTCCTGGAGTTGCGTGTTGATGCCGGGCTCGTCGCTCGGTACGTCGAAGCGCTCGGTACCGTCCGGCTGACGCCCGGCGCGACGAAGCTCCTCCTTGACGCGGTTGAGCAGGATCCTCCGAAGATAGGCCATGAACGAGCCCTGGAAGCGCGACTCGAAGCGCGGCAGCTGATTGAGGGCCCGAAGCATGGTCACCTGAACGAGGTCCTGTGTGTCCGTGATGTCGCGGGCGGCAGGTGGCAGTCTTCCCCGCGCCCAGCGCCGCAGGCGCTCGGAGCAGCGCCGGAAAAGCGCGTCGCGCGCCGCCTCGTCACCGCCCTGCGAGCGCTCGATCAGCGTGTGGGTCGATTCAACGTCCATGGCCACCACTTATACTCGTTGGCCTCCCGGACCTGCAAGCAGCGTGGGCCGAAACCGGGATACTTCTGAGTCCTGGGTTCCGACTTGGCTTCATGGCCGCAGGGGCGGCTATCAGGGTCTCCCTGGCGCTGGCCGCTTTAGCAGCCCGGCGGCGGAGCGGTTTCTGAAGGACTGGCATTGAAGCAGAGAGGATCACTGAAAAGGTCGCTTTGCCATATCTATTGTTCGCTACTTGATTCCACTCTGGCTGACTGCATCGATGGTGGCCGATGGGCTCGCCCGATCGTCCTTCGACGATGCCGTGATGGGCTACGCCTACGCCAGCAGC
>CAYTQT010000052.1:9610-23258 GCA_964439915.1 uncultured Wenzhouxiangella sp.
CGAAGTAACGCTCATGAAGACGGCCGCTCTCGCCAGATCTGGTCTTTTCGTCGTGGTTGCGGTTGGGTTGTGGGCCTGCGCAGGGACCGGCCATGAGCAGGCCATGCCCGATCAACGGCGCGACGCCGCTTGGTATCCGGCCTCGGCCTTTGCCGCCGCCTGTGACCGATGGGACAATTGGGACAAGGCCGCGCCACCGGACTACCGCTGGGCTGATCATCCTGAGTACCTGCGCGACTACCGGCCGTCCATCGAATGGCTGATGAGTGTCGATGCCGATCTGTGTCTGTCGGCGCATCCGTCGCAAACTCGACTGATCGACCGTATCAACGCCGACCAGCTGGTCGATTCAAGCGGTTGCCGAAGCGCCGCTGTCGGGATCCTGAACCGACTGGAAGGCATCCTGGCAGCGTTGACCACTCCGCGTTACCCTCTTTGAAACAGGTGCTCGATTCATGCGCAGCGGAGCCGTTTCGTCCCTGCACAGGCTCGTTTACGCTGGCGTGCCGTGGAGATGCTCTCGCGTTGGGCTGAACGGATGCTTCGACCTCTGATCGAGACCGATGGTGTGATCGATAGACTATTCAACTCCGAGGAGCTGCGATGATCGTCTTGTTGGCTCAAGAATCTATATGAGTGAATCTTCTCCGACTTTGATCCGGCGCTGGGAAGAAGACGGATTCGTCGTCCTGCGCGGCCTGTTTTCGCCTGCGAGGGTAGCGAGCATCAATGCGTTCATCGATCGGCTCTGGTCGGAGCGGCGCGAGCTTTCGATACCCGTGACGATCGATGTCCGGATCGAATCCGGGGATCAGCGTCGCATCCTGTTGAGGGATGCCGATGATCGGGACCGCCGGCGTCCCTACAAGATCAACGATCTTTATCTGGACTATTCGATCCTTCGGGATATGGTGCTCGACGAGCGCCTGTGCCAGGTTCTCGCATCGCTGTTCGATGGCACGCCGCTGGTCTGCAACAGCCTCAATTTCGAGTATGGCTCCCAACAGGCCGATCATATCGACACGCTCTACATGCCTTCACGCAAGCCGGGCGGGATGATCGCCAGCTGGATCGCACTGGATGAAGTCAGCGCGAGCAATGGACCGCTTCGTTACTGGCCCGGCAGTCACTTGATTCCGCCCTATCGCTTCTCTCACGGCAGAACCAATGCAATCGCTGAGGAAATGTCTGATTTCAATGCCTATATCGAGCGCGAGGTCGAGCGCCGTAGCCTGGGGCCGGTGACGCTTGATGCAGAACCGGGTGATGTCATGGTGTGGCACTCGCAGCTGCTTCATGGCGGGTGCCCGATCGACAATGACCAGCAGACCCGCCGCTCACTGGTGACCCACTACTTCCGCCGCCAGGATTACCGACACCATTTCTGGCGACTGCGCCGACACCACGCCAGGGGTTATTTCTATCGTCGAGGGCATCAGCCCGTTGATGCAGTGCGTTAGAGCGGGAAACGCACGGTCGACTGGAATCGCATCGGCGTATCCTGACATCCTGCGGCCCGTCGAGAACGCGCTGCTCGCCGGAATTGGCGCCGGCGAGTCCTGATGTGTATCGGGTGTTTCAGCATCCTTTGTTGCCGGCCTGGCAACGGACAACGAACTGGCTTTTTTCTAGCGCAACGCGATCGGATTGCCACCGCGATCCGACAGCGCCAGATTGATGCTGACGGCGTCGGAATCCGCCTCCCTGAGGTCAACGCGCAGACCGAAGGCCGGAATCGCTGGCGGCTCGGGCTGTGGATTGAAGCCGACGAGTACGGCGGGAGGTAGATAGTTGGCCTGCTGGTCCGGGAACTGGGGCTGGTAGAGAAGCCCTGCGGCGCTTGCTGTGATGGGCGCAAGCAGTCCGAGTGCAAAGGCAGGCAGCAAGGCTGCTTTGCAGATGTCCCTGAAGCTTGGATGCAGTCTTGAGCATGTTTGCATGTCGTATCCTCCGGCTGAGTTTGGCTGATCATGTTTGACCTACCCTTATCAATGCCACGGACACCGGAACCGCATATTGGGCGATGTCTCATCAATTTTCCGGCGCAATCTCCAATCGATCGGTTGGGTAGGACATGTCGTGCGCTCTGATGCGAAAGAACAGGCAGTAGAGCACGGGCGTCAGGCCCAGCGAGATGAATACAGTGCCAAGTGCCAGGCCGAAAGCAAGGGCGCTTGCCATTCCGAAGAACAGAATGTCCTTGGCGATAATCAGCGGCAGGAGCCCGATAACGGTGGTGATGGTGGACATCAGGATCGGCCACAGCCTGCGCTTGCAGGCGCTGATGACGGCGGCAATCCGGTCCCCATCTGCTGTCTCATCACGCTCTCGTAGTTCGATATCGATCCGGTCGACCAGAACGATCGAGTTGTTGATCAGAATACCGACAAGAGCGAACAGGCCGAGGATGACCATGAAGCCGAAGGTTGCCTGCATCACGAACAGTCCGACCGCGGCGCCGATGATCACGAACGGCAGAGTCAGCAGCAGAATCACGGGTCGCTTGAAGCCGTTGAACTGCAGGACCAGCGTGACCAGAAAGATCGCGAAGATAAGCGGCATTGTGGCCCCGAGGGCGGCGTTGGTGGCGTTGATCTCGTTGAGGATGCCGTCGAACTCGGTGATGTGACCGGGTGCCAGAGTTGCGTTCATCGCCGCGAGTTTGGGGGCCAGGATCGGCATCATGTCCTGCGGGGTCAGGTTCGGGTTGCGGCCCTGGACCGTGACGGTGCGCGACAGGTCCTCGCGCTGGATGAAGGAGAAGCCCGGCGAACGTTCCACGCGAGCCACCTGCGAGAGCGGGATGGCCTCACCGGTTGTCGAGGAATACACCGACGAGGTGCGGAGCCGATCGATACTGGTTCGCTCGCTGCCGGTGCTGCGGATGATGATGGCAATGATTTCGTCGCCGTCGCGGAATTCCGAGACCGGGGTGCCGGAGGAGAACTGGCCGAGTAGTCGGGCTACGTCACTGGAGGTGACACCGGCAATCCGGGCGGCCTGCTGGTCGACCTGGACCTCGAGCCGATCGATCCGGTTGTACCAGTCCGACCAGACGTCGATCGTGCCCGGAACATCGAGCAGCATCTGCTCGAGTTCGGCGGATTTTTCGAACAGGTAGTCAGCGTCCGGACCCTTTAGCTGTATCTCGATGACGTTCGGGTCGGACTGGCCGAGGAACATCCTGGAGACTCGGGCATTCACATCCGGGAGTTCGGATCGAAACGCCTCGCGCAGCCTTGGCACGTCCGCGATGGCGGCGTCGATATCCGTGACGTTGACAACGATGAAACCCTTGTTGGGTGCCGGGTCGACCGGCGCCAGCGAGAGCACGAACCTGGGCCCGCCGAATCCGACATAGGCGGCATAACTGAGGAGGTTCGGGAAGCGCTCGTCATCGCCGATGATGCCCATCATCCGAACCAGTCGGGCCTCGGTGGTGCGCTCGGTCACTCCGGCCGGCAGGTCGACGTAGACCAGGATCTGAGCACGGTCGCTCTCGGGCAGAAATTTCTGGTCGATCGTCCCCATCAGCATGCCGCTGAGCACAAGCAGGACCACCATGAATCCGACGTAGGCCCCGCGGAATCGAAGCAGAACAAGCAGGATTGCACCGTAGCCGCGTTCTGCCGCAGCGAAGATGCGTTCCGAGCGGGTGACGCGTTGCTTCGGCGCGCCGGGACCGGCTTCGGCCGGCGCTTTGACAAAGTGGTAGCACAGCGTCGTGGTCACGGTCATCGCAAAGACCCATGAGATCGACAGCGAGATCAGGATGACTTGCGAGATCGATCGGGTGTACTCGGTCGATGCAGTTTCAGCGATCAGTAGAGGCAGGAAGACCGCGACGGTCGTGAATGAGGACGCCAGCAACGGGAATGCCAGCTCGGAGCTGGTCTGCGCCAGCGCTCGATCGCGGTCGCCGTGCTCGCCGAGGCGGCGTTTGAAGTCCTCGGAGATGACGATGCCGTTGTCGACCAGGAGGCCGAGCGAAATGATCAGCGTCGCCAGGCTCATGCGCTCCAGCTGGAGGCCGAACACACCCATGACGCCGAGTGTGGCAAGGATCACGGCCGGAATGATCGAACCCACGATCAAGCCGGTGCGGATGCCGAGGAAGATCATCACGACGATCAGAACGATGGTCAGCGTCTGGAGCATATTGATCGACACGCCATACACCGCGTTTCGAACCTGGTCGGCCTGGTAGGTGATGACATCGAGGTGGAGGCCTGTGGGCAGCGTCTCGCGCAGAGCATCGATCATTTCCGATGCCCGCCTGGAGTAATTGATGACCGACTGGTCTGAACGCATGGCCAGGGTCAGTACGATCGCCTCGCGGCCATTGAAGTAGGCCTTGTTGCGCGGCGGATCGACATAGCCGCGCCGGACCGTTGCGATATCACCCAGACGCACCAGGCCTGCGGCGCCGGGCACGTTGAACAGGGTGGCTTCGATTTCGGCCAGCGAGCGATAGTCGCCGGTCGGACTCAGGATGAAGGCGGCATCACCGGTATCGATCTGCCCTCCGGGCTGGATGATGTTCTGGGTCTGGATCGCGCCAAGAAAATCCTCTGGCGAAATGCCGATCTGCGAAGCGACCGCATCCTGGTATTCGATGAAGATCTGTTCTTGCTGAGCACCGACAATCTCGACCTTCTTGGTGCCCGGAACGGCAAGTAGGCGATCGCGCAGGTGCTGGGCATAGTCGTAGAGCGCGCGCTGTTCAAAGTCCTCACCCCACAGCGCGAGCGTGATGATCGCGACATCGCCGAATTCGTCATTGATGACAGGGGGATTCGTGCCCTCCGGCAGCAGTGCGGATGCATCTGTGACCTTCTCTCGCATCTGGTCGAAGATCTGTCCCAGATCGGTGTAGGGATCGTCGATGACAGGGTGGATGATCGATACACCGTCCATCGACGTCGATCGGATTTCCTTGAGCTCCGGCAGGCTGGTCAGCGCCTCTTCCAGGGGTTTGGTCACGAGCATTTCGATGCGCGCTGCATCGAGGCCGGGATAGGTAGTGACGATCACGGCCTCGCGAACGAGAATTTCGGGGTCCTCACGCGCCGGCAGGTTGAAGTAGCTGTAGAGGCCATAGGTCATGATCAGGGCCACGACGAGAAACACTGTCGACTGGTACCGCAGGGCCAGAATCGAGAGATTCATCCGACAGCTCCGGGCTTACTCATTGAATCTCCTGATGCCAATGCCCAACGGGGCCACGACCTGACCCTCACGCAGCCAGGGCAGGCCGCGCGCCACGATCAGGTCGCCGGCCTCGAGGCCGGATCGTATTTCGATTCCCGCATCGGAGATCACACCGATTTCCACTTCACGCCCGGAAATGCGGCCTGTCCCGGGATCGATCAGAAAGACGCGTCCGACGTTCCCGGGAGACGAGAGGTAGGCGGTCAACGGAATCGAGAGACGCGCCTGCGAATCTGCCTCGCTGCGGGCTGCGACCTCGACCCGCAGCCCGGGCCTGAGACCGCTGCTGTCCTCGAGCGCCAGGGTAACCGGATAGAGCCCTGATAATCCCGCCGCGTTCCCGACCTCGGTCACCCTCGCCGAGCGAGTGATACCGGATGGACGGACCGCCATCTCGGCTCGGTGACCCAGCACGAACAGATCAAGGGCGGCAACGGGCAGGTTGACGACGGCTTCCAGGCCGCCGGAATCGCCGATGACGCGATAGACTGTCTGGCCGGCCAGAGCGGTCTGTGGCGGCTCGACAAGGCGCTCGACGACCTGACCGTCATAGGGGGCATCGAGGACCATTTCGGTCAGCCGCTTTCGAGCCTGGGCGATGGCTGCATTGATGCTGGTTACCCGTGCCGTCGCGCTTTCCAGCAGTGCGATCGCGGTATCGATCTCAGCGCGAGAGACAGCGCCACGGTCGCCTAGTACCACCAGTCGGTCATGAATGCGCTGTGCATCTGCTCGCTCGGCTTCAGCGCCCAACAGCGTGGCCGCCAGCTCGTCGACGGCGAACGACAGCTCGGTGCTGTCGAGCCGGGCAAGAACTTCACCTCGTGCAAAGGATTCTCCCAGGTCCTTGCGCAGTTCGACCACCTGTCCGCTGCGCAGGAAGCTGAGATCGGAGCGTTGCCGGGCACGCAACGTCCCTGAATAAACAGTCTCGGACGGAGCTCTTTCTGATTGGACTTCGAAGGTCTCCACTGCCCGGGGCGGCAAGTCGGGGTTGGTCGGGGAGTCCGAGCAGCCGGTCGCGGTCAGCACGACTGCCGCGAGTACATTTGAAAACTTCAAGATCCTGATGTCCTTGGGGAACGCCATCCGGCCATCAATATATGCCACGACCCGATGGGCATCGAGTGGCAATTTCGGTCAGCAGGTGGCATAAACAGTCAATCAGATTACGCGGCTCGCTTTCTCGATGAGCTTGAGGCACAGTGCCGGAAAAAGGAGACCTCTGGCGTGCGTGAACACTCGACCTCGATCCTGAAAGCCGCGACCTGTCCGATCCTGGACGTTTCTTTCAATGATGCGATTCGACGGTCGGGATTGACTGACGCGTCGAAGCACAAGGCCGAAGTCAGCGCGACCAGCCATGATTTCGTCGAACTCTGGAACGCCATCATCGACCTGGCCGGGGCGCAGTTCCACCCGCTTTCACTGGGCCGAAAGATGGCCAACGGACCGCTGGTACCCATCATTCTGGCCTGCGCCTGCGCGCCGAATGTTCAGGTGGCGCTGGAGCGGGTCGCGCGCTACAAGGCCCTGTTCGGCCCGGTGCTCATGGTGATCTCGCAACGACGAAAACGGCTCCGAATCGAGTTCAGGCCCGAAACCGACGATATCGTTCTGCCCGGATCGCTGACGGTACCGATGAGCATCATCGTGGTCGAGAAGGTGAGGAATCACTCGGCGCGCCAGATCGATCCGGTGTTTCTCGCGCTTCCGGAAAGCGAACTGAGTGCCGATGAGGCCGAAGCCTACTTCGGTTGCAGACCTGTGATCTCGGACGTGGTCGCGCTCGAATTTACCGAGAAGGATGCGAAGACACGCTTTATCTCCGAGAACGAAGCACTCTGGCTCGAGGTCGAGCGCGAACTCGAACAACTGCTGCAGGAACGAAACTCCGCTCGACCGTTTCACACCGAGGTCGAAATCGCCATTCGAACCCAGCTGTACTCCGGGCCGGTTCACGTCGAGGCGATCTGCAGCACGCTGCGGGTCAGCCGATCGACCATGCAGCGACGATTGAGAGACGAGGGCCACACCTATCAGGCCATACTCGATCGAGTTCGATTCGACCTCGCGGAGCGCTATCTCACCAAAAGCGAGTTCGGCATGCGCGATATATCGCGGATGATCGGCTTTCTGGATCCGAAGTCATTCTTCCGAGCATTCAAGCAGAGATTCGGTCAGACACCAGAGGAATATCGAGCGGAGCACAGCGGCTGATCGATTGCGCTGGAACAAGGGTTTCAGGCGTTATCCGCGCACTTTTTCCGCCAGCGACTGAAAATTTCTGAAGCTCAGAATGGACTGGGCATAACGCGCCAGGGTATCTCTGATGTACTCGGAGTCCTCATCAATCTCATCGCACAGCGTCTCGGGGATCAGCGTCACGTGATAGCCCAGTTGAACGGCATCCCGGACCGTCGAGTCGACGGTGATGCGGACCGCCGGGCCCGCGATGATCAAGTGCTCCAGGCCTCGTTCCTGGAGTCGCTCATGCAGGCCAGTGCCATGAAAGGCGCTGAGTGTCGGGCGTTCGATGACGACCAGATCCTCAGGTCTTGGAGCTAATCGTTCGGCGATGCTGTCGCCATCATCGACTGATCGCAACGCGTCGATCAGCAAGCGGTGTGCGGGGGTATCGAACCTGCGTTGGGCCTTGGCGTCGAAACTGCTGAAGGCGATGCTGAACTCGGCGCGACGGGCGAATGCAACAAGCGCCGCAAGCGGCGAAAGCAGCCGGTTGGAGTCCGGGATGAGCCCTTTCTGGACATCCACCAACAGAACCCCGGTCGATTTGGCAGGGTAGTTGCGGTAAGAGCGAAATCGGCGGTGCAACCACCAGCGAGTCAGTGTATTGATCGCCTCAGGAATCATGGCTGAGCTCCGCAGTTCTCAGGCCGTCGATGACTTGATGGGTGGATAGCACTCGGTGCGCGATCAGCGGGTAGATCTGGGTCACCGTCCTGGCGTGCTCCCCTGGCGAAAATGCAGCGACTGCATCGGTCACCAGTGAGACGTGATACCCAAGGTCCACGGCCGACCTGGCGGTTGCCTCGATGCAGGAATTGGTGATCAAGCCGACAATGATCAGATGCGAGATCCCGATCCTCTGAAGCTGATCGTGCAGGTCCGTTTCGGCGAAGCCGCTCGAGCAGGTGTGTTCACTGGAAATGATTTCACCCTTCTGAGGCTCCAGTCCCTTGTAGTACTGACCACCGAAGCCGCTTAGCGGGAAGGCTTTGAAGGAAGCCGACAGCGCCTGTGACGGGTGCAGGTACTTGTTGTCCGAAAAGCTGCCTGGCCGCCAGCGATGATGGGGCGCGTAGGCAATCTGCAATCCAGCCGAGCGCGCAGAATCCAGGATCTTTTTGAGATTCTCCAGCAGGCCCGTTTCCTTGACCGAGGCACCGACGCTGGGCCACATCTTTCCGCGGCGTGAGAGGAAGTCATTGAAAGGGTCAACAACGACGAGTGCTGTTCGCTTTTCTTTACCTGTCTGCATCGAGGGTTCCGTTGGTTGGTTTTTCCGGGAAGAGATCACGCCGAAAAGTGCAATCGAGTCGAGCATTGATCCTGCCTGCCTGCATCGCGTCGCGGTAGGAAACGTCGAGAAGAAGGTCAGAAGCAAGGAACGAGAACATGCAGTCTGCAGTGGAAGTGCTCATGAATGAACGTCCTTTTATGGCGGGGGCATCAGGTACAGACGGAAAACCGTTGACCCAGGACGGTGAGTCAGATCGAGCGCCAGGCTCGTTCCGAAATCCCCTGGCTGGTTTTACTGACGGCGACAATGGCCAGGACAAAGCTGGCCAGCGCCAGCAGCACACGGATCCAGTGAAGCGCAATCCAGACCTGGATCGTCGAGACCATCTCTTCCGGCGCGTACTTGCCCATGAACGAAGCAATGACGACCTGAACGTGATAGCCCGCCGTGAGCGCACAGTTCACCATCCAGAGCCCGAAGGCCCATCGCCAGAATCGCCGGACGCCCGGAATCGCCTGCCGCCGAAAGGCGACGATCGCCAGCGCCACGGTCTTGACCAGCGCGACGGGAATGATGGTCAGTGCGATTGCGGTCCAGTACAGCGGGAACAGCTCGACGAGCTGACTCCCGCTCATCGCGGGCACGAGACCGCCCAGCCCGAGGAAGATCGCTCCGAAGCTCAACCCGACCATGGCCCCGCCGCCGGCGAACAGCCCGGAAGACAGGAGCGCGACGAAACTGGTCCGGTTCATTGGCCCTCATGCTTCAGCATTCGAGCCGGGTCGGGGCACCATGAATGGCGGCTATCTTTATCGAAGGATTTCATGAATGGCTTCAGAGCCGGCGCAATGAACATGCCAATGATGTTAGTGCCCGCTCACGCCGATCGTCGAGTGGCGAATTCGTTTATCCGGTGGGGAATTCGGTCATGAACCCTTTATTGGAAACCGGCACCATGCCGGTCCTGAAGGACGATGGTCCTTGCCAGGCGTGCCTGCGGCATTCCGGCCTGCTCGCGGAGAAAGTGGATGACGCGCGTCTGATTCACGGCGGCCATGGCGTTGAATCCCGATACCTCGACCGATATGACGCAATGGCCGGATTCACTCTTTCCTCCAAGCCACCAGGCGCCTGTCAGTTCAAACCGATCGGTGGCGTGGCCGACGACAGGCGTCAACCGATCGCATGATTGCCTCGAGTCGAGCTCTACCAGGAACAGAGTGGGCTGGCGAGTCGGTATCAGCAAAAGGCCTGCAAGGATGAGGCCAATGATCCCGATCGCTGCGTGAAGCAAGCGGCGTGACCATTTGCCTTGACTCGATACGACCGAGTACTTCATGAGAACGGTCTTTCGTTTGCGCGCCAGAATCTGAAGTCTACTCGAGACCGGCTCGAGCGCTCTGCTTGATCTTGCGACTCCAAAAACAATGCATTAATCTACATGTATGAAAACAATTACGATCAATGTATCCGAGCCAGTGTACGCGGAGTTTCAAGCGGCATCCAAATCAGCCGGACGGCCGACTTCTGAGTTGATACGCGAGGCGATGGAGTGGTACCGACGCGAACGCCTGCATCCGATCAGTGATCTGTCGACGTTCCGACCGCGCTCTGCTGGTCGGGTGCTTCGACCGTTGACCGAAGCCGATGATCTGCTTGAAGAGATGCTTGGCTCCGGGAACGAGTGAACTCTGTGATTGGCCTCGATACAAGCTTTCTGGTCGGATTGACGATTCGTGAGCATCCGGTGCATCCAGCTTGCGCGTCGCTGTTTCACTCTCGCATTCAGGGCCAGGAGTCCAGCGTTGCGATCTGCTCCCAGATCCTGGGCGAATTCGCCCACGTCGTGACGGACCCGCGCCGTTTTTCACAGCCACTGGAGATGACCGAGGCCCTGGAGATCTGCAGCCAGTGGTGGCACGCTCGGGAGTGTCGCGTGATCGAGGCCTCGTCGCATTCCTTCCCGATTTTTATCGCATGGATGCAACGCTATCGCCTGGGCCGCAAGCGCGTACTTGATACGCTGCTTGCCGCCACCTACCACAGCGCAGGCATCAGTGAGATTGCGACGACCGACTGGCGCGATTTCAATCTGTTTGAATCATTTGACATTGTTCACCTGACCGAATGATGCGATCAATACCTTCGGCCCCCTGTCTGGCGGCTCATTCATCGGCGCGCAGTTCTCGTGTCAGGAATTCGGCCGAGGCGCGGAAGGTGGCCAGCCAGTTGCGGTGCAGGAGGAAGCCGTGGACTTCGTCGGGAAAGACCAGGATTTCCACCGGCGTGCCCTGCCGGCGCAGGGCTTCGGCCAGGTTGACCGATTCGGAGAACGGCACGTTGCGGTCATCGTCACCGTGGATCAGCAGCACCGGCGATTCCCAGCTTGACACGTGGGCCATCGGTGAGGATTCGAAGGCGAGCTGTGCAAAGGCCTGTTGCGCTTCGGGGTCGTAGCTGGGTTCGAAATTCCTGATCACCGCGTTCCAGTCGTGCACACCGTGCAGGTCCACTCCGGCGGCAAACAGGTGCGACGCACGGGCCAGTCCCAGGGCGGTCAGGTAGCCGCCGTAGGAACCGCCCCACAGTCCGATCCGGGCCGGGTCGACGTCGCCACGACCGGCCATGTACAGCCCGGCACCGACCACATCGCGATATTCGGACGCACCCTGGGCGCCGTAGTCCAGGGCTTCCCTGAATTCCAGGCCGTAGCCGACGCCACTGCGGAAGTTCACCGAGAGGACGACAAGGCAGCGCGAGGCCATGGTCTGATTGAAGGCGTAGGCGTTCGAGTAGTACCGGCTCGGATGAAAGCCGAGCATCATCTGGCGGCGGGATCCGCCGTGAAAATACAGCAGACCGGGATGTGGACCTTCGCCGCATCGCTCGGGCGGGGAAAACAGCTGGCCCGGGATGGTCATGCCGTCGGCGGCCGCAAAGGTCACCCGCTCAGGCATGTTCATCTGAGGGGCCGGAAACCTTTCCGGCAGCGCGGGGCCGAACACGCGGGCTCGTCCGTCAACCATTGCTTTGGGTCGCGCTGGCGTGCGCGCGTCCGAGCCCAGGTACACCAGCGTGGCGCTCTCGGCCGTGCGCCGTGGCGCCCATTCGATGCCGTCGCCCCGGGTCAGGCGTTCGGGCCGGCCGCCGGCGACCGGCGACTGCCAGATCTGACGGGATTCGATCTCGCCGTGATTCGATGCATACAACATGTGGCGGCCGTCATGAGACAGCTCGGCGTGCTGGACTTCGCCCTCGCCCGGCGTCAGATTGACCGGCTCGCCGCCGCTCGCTGACACCGACCAGAGGTGGAGCCATCCTGTTTTTTCCCAGGGAAAGACGATACGGTCGTCGGCACCCCACCAGAGTCGATCACCGACAAACCAGTAACCGGCGCCGAAGGCGCTGCCGGGTCCCTCGTCGGCGCGGAAGACTTCCCGCGTCTGTCCTGTTTCTGGATCACCCACCCGGACTGACCAGGGCAGGCCCTCTCGACGCGGCATGAACGGCAGGGCCTGTCGCTCGTTGGGAACGCGCAGGAACGCCACAGCTGATGAATCGGGGGACCAGGCCGGTGCACGATCATGATCCACGGAGGGCTCCAGCCAGGTGAGCGTTTCCGCGCTCAGGTCGTAGACTCCGACGAAGGCATAGTCGCCGCGATCCGAAACGAAGGCGATCTTGCGGCCGTCGGGCGCGATCGAGAAGGACGCCACGCCGCGCCTGACGGTAAACAGCTGCTCGGCGTCCTCCTCCGCTGCGCTTGTTGATTCATCTTCGGTCGAGTCGGCCGATCCGTTGGTGGATGTTTCCGACTCCGTCTCGGAGGGCTGGCCGAACAGGGGAGTTACCCAGACCTGAGAGTCGCGGAGAAAGGCGATACGCGCACCGTCGGGAAAGACCTCGAAGGCACCGGCCTTGAGCAATGCCATTGGTGCATGCGAGCCGTCGACCGATGCCATCCATAGCATCTGTTCCACCCCCGCCGGGTCGCTGACGGGATTGGGCAGCTCGCCCTGCCCATTGGGACCTCCGCCGCGGACGAACAGGATCGAGCGGCCGTCGGGCGTGAAGGCCAGTCCCGAAATCGCCTGGCCATTGTCTCCCTCATAGTCTGTCAGCGGCTGACCTTCCCAGCCGGGGCCTTCCGCCACCCAGAGGTTTCGAACGCCCTCCTGCTCGCTGACCCAGGCGACCCGATCACCGACCGGTGCGGCGACCAGCTCGGTCGGATGCGGAAAGGACAGCACCTCGTCGATGGAAAAGGCCGGCTGATCGGCCGCAGTCGAAATCAATGGAGGCGTGGCCAGTGCGGCAATCAGGAGGGCGTGGCGAATCATCGGGGGCATCTCGCAGTAAGGGTGGGTCTGTTTGAGAGTATGCCCGAGCCGACTGCGCGACGGAAAGCCGATCCGCGCGAGCTGTATGCTCTTTGCAGGTCTGGAACCTCGCCGAGGTCTGGCACCGGCCGTATCGACCAACGACACTGGACAGGCGCTTTCAGTCCTGACTCGCATCGGTCGCTGCAGCAGCCCATCGGCCTGGCGCCGGGTCAGCCCTGATCGACCGCTCGGGCGATGGTTTCGGGCGAACGGCGAGTCAGGTTCTTGTCGACCGCACGCTCGACGCACTCTCGCGTCTCGGCATCCAGATGTTCGCGCAGCAATCCCAGGAACGAGGGGTCGGCAACGATCTGCAGGTGCTGGAATTCACCGCGTGCACGGGCCTTGTTGATCGTCTCGGACAGTTCGCGTGCAAAGTCGCGGGCTTCGCGGACCTTCGGATCGGTCGGCTTCTGATTGTCGCTTTGTCCGTAGCCGTGCGACGAGAAAGTCTTTCCCTGCCGGTCGTCCTCCAGTTCTGTGCCGCGCAGGCGCGACTCGGGATGCAGCAGGGTCTGCTGTTCGACCAGCGGAGAGAATTTCTTTTCGCGCGTGAACACGCGGGCTTCGG
>CAYTQT010000053.1:0-21391 GCA_964439915.1 uncultured Wenzhouxiangella sp.
CCCTGAGCCCTGAGCCCTGAGCCCTGAGCCCTGAGCCCTGCTCCTTGACCCTAAATCAAAAAATTTGACCTCGTTTCCCCCCGCTTTGCGTATTAACTATGTGAGCACGCCCAGGAAAGCGACGGGCCGGGATCAGCAGGAGCCCGGTTCGGAGAATAGAGTGCTCCCCTCGCTTGCGAGTGACCGGCTCATGGGCTACACTCCGGCGAGTGAGGCATTGCCTCGTCGATTTCTTGCGGCCCGGCCCAATGGCTCGGTCGTCCAGGGAGGCGAGCAAGAACAATCGCTTCGGGCGTGAAGAATTCTTGATGACTTCGCGAAATATCCACAATGAGGTGTGACTGATGAAACACGAAACAAGCCATGGTTCGAGCCGTTCTGCTCTGACCGTCAAGTCCCTGATCGGCGGTGTTGCGGCGGCAGCCCTGCTTGGTCTTTCAATGAACGCCCAGGCCCAGACCTGTGTTGTATCCAACTGGTCAAATGCCACATCACTCACAGATGCGGACGCGGGCACTCAGAATACTTTGGCGTCTGACAACCGGCGTTATGGTGGTCCTTGCGGGTTGCGCGCCCCAGGCGGCGGAGTTGCCTATGTCACTGATGAAACGCCATCTGCAGAAGGAACTTACATCGCTCGGTTCTATGCTTTTCTTGACAATGCTGGTTCGGATCCCGCGGTCATTTACGAGGCAACTGACGGCGTTGATGCGCGGGCTCAGGTTTGGTACAACTTTCCAAACGCTGGCGATCTGACTCTTCGCGTAGCAGACAACGGTGCAACCGATAACGACCTCACCTTCTCAGGTGTCGGTTCGGGCTGGCATTCTGTAGAGTTCGTTTGGGAGGCAGCTGCTTCAGCCGATATCCGATTCGCTGTAAATGGTGCTACTGACTTGGAATTCGGCTCCGCGCTCGACACAAGCGGTTTCCAGATTGCCGATGCGTCGCTGGGTAACGTGAACGGTGGCGCCACCGGTTCGATGGACTTCGATGCGTTCGATTCGCGCCGTATTTCCCGCCCGGGTCGTCTTTGCCGAGGTCTGACGGATGAAGGCCGCCCAGTCGGAGGTAGTGGCTTCCAGGAAATCAACCTGAGTGACGCTCAAGCAATCTTTGCGGAATTCGCCTCGAATGGTGGAACGCCTGCGGGCGGTATTCCGGACTACGACGAGAACGGGTTTGTACAGTTAGCTGACGCACAGGCGGTCTTCGCTGCTTTCGCAAGTGCTCAGAACAGTTGCGACATCAATAGCTAAAATTCAATCTATCTGGAGTAAATGATGAAATTTCATAAGCACTTACTGCTCTGTGCCACCGCTGGTTTGATGTTGTCTACAACCGGACAGGCGCAGGAGTGGGTTTTCGAAGACGTGACGGTACCGGTAGGTTCGACTACCGCTTCGGTCAATTGGACATACACAGGCGGCGGTGGATCAAGCCAGAATACGGTTGATATTCCCGGCACCAACGGAATCATCACGGGAATTGCAGATCTTTCGAACTGCATCCTTGTTGAAGACGCGGACAATACTTCCTGCCTGGACAACGGCGGCACGATTCGAATTACGATGCTTAACTTCGATACGGCCAATGAACTGGGAGATGCGTCGGGCACCATCGTGTTCTCTATTGACCCTGCTGCCACTGATGGCCAATCAGGGGTCGTCGATGCGACTGAAGTCGCCGGCGGGTTCGACGTAGTACCGACGATCACCGATGGCTCTGTGACAGTCCAGGCTGGACCTCCTGCAGTTCTCGATGTCACCCCGCCGTCAATCGATTTCGGATCAGGCATTTCCCCGACGACCCTGGGACCTGAGACGGTGACCATCGCCAATACCGGCTCTGCTGGTGCTCCTGATGTGAATGTCTCCAATCTCGCCTTCAGCGGCGCAGATGCAGGACAGTTCAGCATTACCGGTGGCTCTTGCGCTGGAACGGCATTTGCCGTCGCGGCGGGAACCTCATGCACGGTTGATATCGAGCTGGCAGTCAACGCGGTTGCGACCTTCAATGCTGACTTCGATGTGACTGCCGATGTTGCCAACGCATCAGTTGCTCTCACCGGTGAAGGTACGGCTGGCCCGGTTGCTTCGTTTTCAATCAATCCGGCGACCGCGGCATTCGGTCAGGTTGACCTGAATGATCTCCCGCAGTCAATCGTCCATACGGTAACCAACGATGGTGACCCGGGTTCAACGCTGGAACTGACCAGTGTCACTCTGGGTGGAACGCCTGAGTTCAGCCTGGCGACCGATTGCCCGGCCACACTCGCTCAGGGCGTTAGCTGCACCGTGACCGTGACCTTCAACACAGGTGCTGTTGGCGGACCGTTCGCCGATACCGTCACCGCTGTCACCAACGTGGGTACCTTCGAAGTCCCGGTCTCTGGTGAAGCCGTTGCACAGGCTGTTCTTGACGTCAACCCGCCGTTCGGTCCGGTTGATCTGGGACAGGGTCCGGCCGGCAGCATCATTACCGCCAATGGAACCTTCAGCAACACCGGTTCTGCCGACGGCGATGTAGCTTGTAACATCACCGGTCCTGACGCTGCCATCTTCACGGCGACGCCTTCTGCCGGTACGATTCCGGCCGGTGGTACCGTCGGATTCGAGCTGGCATGCCGCCTCCCGGATGGTGCCGAGCAGGGCGATGTGTTCACCGCCGATCTGAACTGCTCAAGCCCTGATGACGCTGCGTTCGACGGCGTACACAACCTGAGCTGTGGTGTCCAGGAGTTCCAGAGTGTTCCGGTTCCGACCATGCAGCCCTGGGCTCTGGTCCTGTTCAGCATGCTGATGCTGATCGCTGGTGGAATCGGCATCCGGTTCTTCCGGGCTGGCTGAGTGATCTGATTGCTCGGGTGGATCCTCCACCCGGGTTTCAGTAGCAACAAGAAAAAGCCGCCGGGTTCGCCCGGCGGCTTTTTTTATGGTTTGGTCAATCGATCAAATCACGATCTTCAAGCCATTGGCGAGCGTCTTCAGCGTCGGAGTCGAACCAGGCTCGAGCCGATCCCAGCCTGAAACTGTAGCCCCATCGATCCATATCGGCCATGCACCTCTGACGTCCGAAACCGATAATTCGGTCAGCCATTAGAATCTGCAGATAGCAGACCGCGTTTTCTTCCTCATAGTCTCCCCCGGCGTTTGTGTCGAGCCTGTCGCGACGGTCCGGGCTCATGCAGATGAAGTGCCCGGCTTCATGCAGGATGGAATGAAGCGGTGTGTCGCTTCGTGCAAAGAGGCTCGTTTTTCTGATGCCGGCTTCGGGATCACCCCAGAAACTGGCCGGTATCGGATCCCCATCTGCGACTTCTACAAGCTTCAGTCCGACCGAGTCGAGCAGGCGCTCGATCTGGCCGGAATCTATGTCTTTCAGACAGACGACTCCGGATTCTTCGGGTTTCAATGCAAGATCCTTGTTTGTGAGCCGAGTCAATGCGCTTATGATAGAACCATGAGACAAAGAGCACCGTCCTCGATGGATCGCATACTGGAATGGCAGCCCGTTGACTGGTTGCGCTATTTCGGGCTTCTGGTGTGGGTGCTGGCCGTCATTCCGCTGGCGCTTTTTCCACTACTGACAACTGAGCCCCCGAGTCAGCAGGCGATGATTGGCGGCTGGTCCGGTGCGATTCTATTTCTGCTCGCCTTTTTGCATCCGACCGTACGAATGCAGTGGCGTTCACCGCTCTGGCGTCGTGTGACCGTTCTGCTCGTCATGTCGATTTCGGCTTTTGCTGTGACCTATTTCACTCGCTCGGGTATCGGCAGCCTGCTGGCGATGGTGATTGCCGCCATTCTTCCATGGTTGTTGCCGGTGGTCCTCAGCGTCGCCTGGATGATCGTGCTTGCCATGTCGATGGGGGCAAGTGCCCTGTTGAGCCCTGAAGGCGGCTGGATGCTGGCCCTGGTGTTCTTTCTGATGAATTTTGGTTTGACGCTGTTTCCGTTTGTCGCTTCACTGTTGGCAATGAAGCAGGTTCAGGCCCGCGGCGAGCTGCGCCGAGTGAATTCGGAACTCATGGCAACCCAGTCGCTGCTGACCGAAAACACCCGGATCGCCGAACGTGTCCGGATCTCGCGCGACCTGCACGATCTGGTCGGACACCATCTGACCGCGTTGACCCTGAATCTTGAAGTTGCCAGTCACCTGACTCGCGACAAGGCCAAGGAGCACGTCGATCAGGCCGCGACGGTGGCACGTCTGCTGCTCTCGGATGTGCGTGAAGTGGTCAGTGATATGCGTCGCGATGACCAGGTCAATCTGAGGCAGTCGCTGGAGATGCTTGCCGAGGGAGTACCGGATCTGCAGGTTCACCTGGACATTCCGGAAAAACGCGCCCTGACCGATCCGAGACGGGCCCAGATTCTGCTGCGCTGTGCCCAGGAGCTGATCACCAATACCGCACGCCATGCCTCCGCCAGCAACCTCTGGATTACCCTGGAGACGGGCGCCGAAGGACTTTCACTGAAGGCTCGGGATGATGGGCGAGGGGCGATCGAGTTGATGCCGGGCAATGGTCTGAACGGAATGAGGGATCGGCTCAAGGAGCTCGGTGGTCGCCTCGATATCGCAACGCGGCCCGGCGCGGGATTTCAGGTCCGTGCCTGGCTGCCGACGGAGGGAAGTACATGATTCGTGTCATGTTGGTTGATGATCAGACACTGGTGCGCCAGGGCGTACGCTCGTTGCTCGAGCTGGCCGACGACATCGAAGTGATCGCCGAGGCGCCCGACGGCGATGCGGCAATCGAGACCATTCCGGAACACCAGCCGGATGTGGTCCTGCTTGATATGCGCATGCCCGGGAAGACCGGTCTGGATGTGCTGCAGACACTCAGCGCTGCGAACAGCCTGCCTGCCACGATCATCCTGACGACCTTCGATGACGATGAGCTGGTGCTTGCCGGCATACGGGCCGGTGCTCGTGGCTATCTGCTCAAGGATGTGGGGCTCGAAGAACTCCTCGAGGCCGTTCGTTCGGTCGCCGCTGGCAAGACCATCGTCAAGCCGGCAGTGACAGAAAGACTGCTGAAGGGCCTGGGAAAGATCAGGAACGAATTTCATAGCCTCGAGCAACCCGACCCTCTGACCGAGCGAGAGACCGAAATTCTTCGCTTGATGGCCGGTGGCTACTCGAACAAGGAGATCGCCAACGCCCTGAATGTCGCCGAGGGCACGGTCAAGAATCACGTTTCCAATGTGCTCTCGAAGATGGGCGTCAGAGACCGTACTCGCGCGGTGCTGAAAGCCTTTGAAAACGGCGTGATCTGATCGAGTTTCAGTCTATGGTCCCAGGCGGCGAGCGCTGCCGCCCGCGGGTTCGCCCTGGATCAGATCCGTCGGATCGGTGATGCTCCCTTCAGTGGAGCCTGCCTGAGTTCCATGACGCTCGGGATCTGCTGCTCTCGCTGGATCCGTCGACATCTGCGCGGGCTCAGGCTTGAGTCTGCCGTCTGCGATACAATCAAGGGCTTGTCTATACCGAGTTCTGCGCCCATGACCCTTCGACTCCTTTCTCTGATTCTGTTGCTGCCTGTTGTTCTGACCGCCTGTCAGAGTGACGAGCCACCTCCGGTTGAACCAGAGCTTGCTGCCGAATCGGTGGCAGACCCGACTGAATCCGAGGCCCAACAGGGGGTCGATCTGGCCGCTGTGCCCGGCGATGGTGTCGACAAGGAGCACTATCGAGAGCATGTTCAAACCCTGGCGTCCAATGAGTTCGAGGGCCGCGCACCCGGGACTAGGGGTGAGCGATTGACCCTGGACTACCTGGTCGGAGAGTTTGCCGACCTGGGACTCCAGCCCGGCAATGGCGACAGCTATCTGCAGTCGGTGCCGATGGTCGAGTTGACCAACGCCGAGCGTTCGGATCTGCAGCTCGCCTTCGCCGATGAACAGGTCGTGCTCAGCTATCCGGAGCAGATGATCATCGGCTCCAACCGTCTGGGGACCGAGCCGCATTCGATCGAGGATTCGGAGCTGGTCTTCGTGGGCTATGGCGTGGTCGCTCCGGAGTACGGCTGGAACGATTACGAGGGGCTGGATGTGGCCGGCAAGACCGTCGTCATCCTGGTCAATGATCCGGGCTACGCCACGCAGGACCCTGAACTGTTCAACGGTCGGGCAATGACCTATTACGGTCGCTGGACCTACAAATACGAAGAGGCCGCGCGGCAGGGTGCCGCCGCAGCGCTGATTGTCCACGAAACAGAGCCCGCCTCCTATGGTTGGGATGTGGTCATCAACTCATGGTCCGGTGCGCAGTTCGAACTGGACCAGAGCGGTAGTGCAGAGAAAGTGGCGCTGGAGGGCTGGGTCACCGTCGAGACCGCCGAAATGCTGTTCGAGAAAGCGGGGCTGGACTATCAGAACCAGAAAGAACTCGCTCAGAGCGCTGATTTCCAGGCGGTGAGTCTGGAGGCTCGGGCCACGGCCAGCGTGCGTAACAGCGTTCGCTTTGGCGAGTCCTACAACGTACTGGCCCGGATTCCCGGCAGCGAGCGGGAGGATGAAGCGATCGTCTATGTCGCCCATTGGGACCATCTGGGACGCAACCTTGCCCTTCCCGGCAGCTCAGGCATCTACAATGGCGCGGTCGACAATGCCTCGGGTACGGCGGGTCTGCTCGAGATCGCCCGGCTGTACAAGGAAGCCGGCCAGCCCGAGCGTAGCGTGATTTTCCTTGCGGTGACCCTGGAAGAATACGGTCTGCTGGGTTCTCGCTACTACGTGAACAATCCGGTGATACCGACCAATCAAACCGTTGCGGCCATCAATATGGATGCCCTGACACTGATCGGGCCGACCCGGGATGTGTCCGTCGTAGGCTTCGGTGCCTCGGAGCTGGAGAACATCCTCGAGCCGGCCGTCCTCGCCCAGGGCCGCGAAATGGTTCAGGAGCCTACGCCAGAGGCGGGCTATTACTATCGCAGTGATCACTTCAATTTTGCCCGTGTCGGTATTCCGGCGCTGTACGCCAAGGGTGGCGTGGTTCATCGGGAATTCGGTCGGGAATACGGGATGGAAAAAGCCAGTGAGTACCGCGCCGTGGCCTATCACAAGCCGGCCGATGAATTCGATCCCTCATGGGCATTCGAGGGCGTTGCCGAAGACATGGAGCTGCTTTATGTCGTCGGCCGCACGCTCGCCGACAGCGAGGACTGGCCCAACTGGCGCGAGGGCAACGAGTTCAAGGCGATTCGTGACGCTGACCGAGCGGAATGAATGTTTGGTTTGGTTGGTTTGGTTTGTTGATTGGTTGGTTGGGGTGGGCTGAAGAATGCATCTAAATGCATTCGTCGGCGCGCTCGCAGATTCCTTCGGCCTGGTGATTCAAACCAACTGAACCAATATAACCAACCCAACCAACCAGTTTCACTAAGCGCTGCCGACGTCCTCGTCTCGGGGTGAATGCAGGTACTCGCTTTCTTCGGCGGACTGCACCGTCTGGCGCACCAGTTCCTCGACCCGTTCGCGGGCGCTCATCAGGTCATCCTCATCGGGGTGTTCCTGCGGCTGATGGGCGAACATCCAGTAGTGCACTGCGCCGGCCAGCAGGCCGTCGGCCAGGGCCCAGGGGTCGGCGTCGGGGTTGTCCTCACCCAGCTGATTGCCCAATTCGACCACGGCATCGGCCGCCGCGTTGAACAGAGACAGGTTTTCGTCTTCTTCGTTGTCATACATGATCCGCTCCACGCCGGATGGGCGCTTGACTGAATTCCCTGCGCGCCAGACTGGCACCGTAATCGATGATCTCGCGGGCTCGGTGGAATTCGTGAATGGTGGCAACGTTCTTCGGCACCTGAACGACCAGATCGGGTTGGAAAATCGCCAGATGCTGCCGGGTGATTGC
Source organism: uncultured Wenzhouxiangella sp. (assembly GCA_964439915.1). Classification (GTDB taxonomy): domain Bacteria; phylum Pseudomonadota; class Gammaproteobacteria; order Xanthomonadales; family Wenzhouxiangellaceae; genus Wenzhouxiangella. Next base: position 7,864 of record CAYTQT010000053.1, read on the forward strand.
TGACTCCATGATGTCCAGCGAGCGCAGCATGATGGCGAACAGACCCGGTGGGCTGGGCTGCTTCGAGCCCCGGTCAGAGCCGATACCATCGACGAAATCGCGCAGCTTGTCCATCAGGCTGGTATTGGGATCGCTCTCGCCTTCGGGGTTTTTCTCCTCGGCCCGGTCAGCACGATCTGACTCAGGTTGATCTGCATCCGCTTTCGAGGGTCCATTGACGTCGACGACGACCGTCAGGTCACTCATCTGACGCAGTGTCGGGGCCACCGGAATGGGGTTCAGGATACCGCCATCGATCAGAATCCGGTTGCGGTAGCGATGGGGAGTGAAGATACCCGGAATCGCGATAGAGGCGCGAATCGCATCGAACAGCGGACCCCGATCCAGCCACACTTCCCGGCCCTGTTCCAGATCCACGGCAACCGCGGTGTAATCGATGTCGAGATCCTCGATATTGATCTCGCCGACCAGTTCGGACAGCTTGGAAATGATCTTGCGGCCCTTGATCAGGCCACCACCGGAGAATGTCCAGTCCACCAGGGAAAAAACGGTCGACTGCTCGAGTGCGCAGACCCATTCCTCGTAGGCGTCGAGTTTCCCCGCGGCGAAAATACCGCCGACCAGCGCGCCCATCGAACTGCCGGCAATGGCCTCGATCTCTGCGCCGGCTTTCTGCAGTTCCCGAATGACCCCGATATGCGCCAGGCCTCTGGCACCCCCCGAGCCCAGGATCAGCGACACGGTCTTTCCTGTAAGGAATCCATCGCTCATGCGTCGATTCTACGCCAAGCCATTAGAAATACGCAGATCAAATGGCCGAAAGCGAGTCCTTCCCGCACGCCTCCTGCAGGCATCGTACCGTCGCCTCGAAAGGTTCCCGACAGGAAATCTCTTGCATGGACTCTCGCGGAGATGGCAATCTTCAGTCATGGGCAGAAATGCGAACTACCGGGAACACTACCGGCAGATGCATATTCCTCGCGCGTATTCCGGCGCGGGTCATCTGGCTTTCACGCTGATATTCGCGCTCGGCGGCATCACCCTTGCCGTCAGTCAGCTCGAATCGGTCACGGTACTGGAGTGGCTGACCGTTCCGATCGCTTTCCTGTATGCCAATCTGGTCGAGTACGTGGGCCACCGCTGGGTGATGCATCGCCCGGTTCGGCGTCTCGGGCTGATTCATCATCGACATGCCCATCAACACCACCGCTTCTTTACTTCGCAATTCATGGCCATGGACAGCCGTCTGGACTTCAGGGCGGTCCTCTTTCCGCCGCTTTTGATGGTGTTCTTCTTCGGTGCCTTCGCCCTGCCGGTGGGGATTCTGCTGGCCATGCTGTTCAGTGCGAATGTGGCCTGGCTGTTTCTGATGACCGCGCTGGCCTATTACCTGAACTACGAGCTGTTGCACCTGGGCTATCACTTGCCGGAGGACTCGCGCTGGCTCAGGCTGCCGGGGCTCAGAACCCTTCGCCGACTGCATCATGCCCATCACGACCCCGCCGTGATGTCGCACAGCAACTTCAACATTACCTATCCGATCTTCGACTGGGTCTTCGGCACCCGGGCCTGAGACCCCGAACGCTCCTCTCAGCGGGCTTCGCTTGGCAGATCCTTGTCGCGGCCGGCTCCGACGGTCTTGAGAATCAGACCGATCATATCGTCGAGGATGAGATACAGAATCGGGATCAGAGCCAGGGTAATGGCGGTGGCAAACAGGATCCCGAAGGCCAGCGAGGTCGCCATCGGCACCACCAGTTGGGCCTGCAGGCTGGTCTCGAAGAAGATGATCGGCGCCAGACCGAGAAAGGTGGTCATGGACGTCAGAATGATCGCCCTGAAGCGGGATCGGGTCGCCTGGATTGCCGCTTCCATTCGGGACTGCCCGGCTCTGCGGTTGCGGTTGACGAAGTCGACCAGGATCAGGCTGTCATTGACCACCACTCCGGCCAGAGCAATGATGCCGAACAGGCTGAGCATGCTGATCGGGATCCCCAGCAGCCAGTGTCCGAGAATCGCCCCGACCATGCCGAAGGGAATCACCGACATGATCAACAGCGGCTGGACGTAGGACTTCAGGGGAATGGCGAGAAGCGCGTAGATCAGAAATATCGCCAGTCCCGTGCCCCATTTCAGATCGGTGGCCACTTCCTCCTGGCTGCGCGTCGCGCCACCGAGGCGATAGCGCACATCCGGGTACCGGCTCAGGATTTCCGGGAGGATGTCCTCTCTGAGCTCGCTGGCAATGCGGCCGGGCTCGCCGACGTCCTTGTCGATCCGGCCGGTCACGCTGATCGAGCGTTCACGATCGTAGCGGCGAATGCTCGACGGGCTGCTGCCGATCTCGATGTCGGCCACCGCGCTGAAGGGAATTTCATCGCCGGTCGGTGTCCGGATTCTCATCGCCTCGAGATAGCCCTCCGACTCGCGCTGCTCGCGCGGATAACGGACCATGACGCGGACATCGTCCTGTCCGCGCTGAATGCGCTGGACTTCTTCTCCGAAAAAGGCCTGTCGCACCTGCCTGGCCAGGTCCTGCTGGCTCAGGCCGAGCACCTCGGCTTCGGGCCGGATATGCAGCTGCAGTTCGCGCAGACCGCCTTCGTAGGAATTACGGATGTCGAAGGTACCGTTGAATTCGCGGATGCGCGATTCGAGCTCTGCCGCGGCGCCCTGGAGTTGCTCGAGGTTGCGCCCGACCAGCTGGAAACTGAGGTCGGGTCCGTCACCGCCGGGACCGCCGGCGCCGCCGATCTGAAGCGCCCGGACGCCGGGGATCTGACCCACCTCGTCACGCCAGCGCCGCTCGAATTCGCGGTTGGGAATACGGTTGTCCTCGTCCCGGTTCAGCTCCACGATCATGCTGCCGCTGGTGTCTCCGGCCCAGGCAAAGACGGTTCGGATGACGGGTTCGTCGAAGCCCTGTTCGTCCTGAACCCGTTGATCGACAGTGCGCAGGGCTTGGCTCAGACGGTCCATATTGGCCTGGGTGATGTAGGCCGGGGTGCCTTCGTTCATTTCCAGATTGACGCGCAGAAAATCACTGGCAAAGTCCGGAAAGAAGACCACCCGCAGGAAGCCGCCCGCGATCAGCCCGACAGAGAGGACCAGAACGGCGATGAAGCCCGACAGCGCCACATAGCGGTTCTTGAGCAGCACCTTCAGCGAGGGCAGATAGACGTTGTCGACGAATCGGTAAAGGTTGTCGGAGAACTTGCGTTGGAATCGAATGAATCTGTTGGGAGTGTTCTGAGCGTGGGGCTTGAGCCGCATATGGGCCAGATGGGCCGGCAGGATCAGCTTCGATTCGACCAGAGAGAGGATCAGGCACAGCACGACCACCCAGCCGATCGGCGCGAAAAACTGACCCTGGATGCCCGAGACCATCAGGATCGGCGCGAAGGCGGCAATGGTGGTCAGAACACCGAAGGTCGCCGGGATGGCGACCTTGTGGACGCCGTTGATGACGTTGTCGACCGAATGACCGTGCTCGCGAATTTCGGTATAGGCGGATTCGCCCATCACGATGGCATCGTCGACGACGATCCCCAGGACCACGAGGAATCCGAACAGGCTGATCAGATTGATCGTCACCCCGACGGCGGGCAGGGCCCAGAGCGCGCCGAGGAAGGCGATCAGCAGGCCGACCATGACCCAGAAGGCCAGCTTGAGACGAAGAAACAGGGTCAGGATGAGAAAGACCAGCAGCGCGCCGGCGATCAGGTTCTCGCTCATCATCTGCAGACGGCCCTTCAGGTAATAGGCCGAATCCGCCCACCAGGCTACGTTGAGCTCGGCCGGCAGCGTCCCCTGAGCGCGGTCGATGTAATTGCGAACTTCCTCCGACACGGCAAGGGCGTTCTGTTCGCCAACGCTGAGCACCTGGATGGCGATGGCGGGCTCGCCGTTGTGGCGCGCATAGAAATCCTGCTCGACAAAGCCGTCCCGGACCTGCGCGATATCGCGGACTCGAACGCGACTGCCGTCCGGGTTCGTGCGTATGACAATATCCTCGAAATCCCGGCCGACATAGGCCTGGCCGACGGAGCGAAGCAGCACATCGCCGCCGGCCGCCTCGATGCGTCCGCCCGGCAGGTCGAGGGATGAGTTGCGGATCGACTGGGCCACTTCAGCCAGCGTCATGTCATAAGAGCGCAGCGTCTCCTCGCGAACCTCGATCCCGATCTCGTAGTTTCTTGCCCCGACCAGATCGGCGCGGGTGACCGAGGGCAGAGCGGTGATGTCTTCGCGAATCTGGCGGGCGGCCTCCTTGAGCGTGCGCTCCTGAACATCGCCGAAGACTGACACCCAGATGACTTCCCGCGTCCAGGTATTGCGGCTGTAGGTCGGGCGCTCGGTTTCGGCCGGAAAGGTGGCAATCGAGTCGACTCGACCCTTGATTCGATCGAGGACTTCCAGCACGTCGTAGTCCGAGTCGACTTCCACCGTGACGGTTCCGGAACCCTCCCGGGCGGTGGAGATGATCTCGCGCAGTCCCTCCAGATCCTGGATTTCTTCCTCGATCTTGATCAGGACGCCCTGTTCTACATCTCTCGGTGTTCCGCCCCGGTAGGGCACGCTCACCGTGACGTAGTTGGTTTCGATGCGCGGCTGGACTTCCTTGGTGATGGTGATGGCCGTAAACAGCCCGCCGAGCAGCAGGCAGACCATCAACAGATTCGCCGCGACGGGATTGTGCGCGAACCACGCGATGATATTGGCGTACCAGTTGCGGTCGTCTGTCACGATGGATCCTCTGCACTGGATGCCAGTTCAGCGGCAGGCCGCACGCGCAGTTCGGGTTCGACCACCTCGGTGTCACGGATCTGGACCGCCAGGCCCGGAATCGGCGCCTGGATAGCGGTCGTAATGACAGGGTCGCCCGGTTTGACGGAATTCTGGAGGTAGACTCGGTCGGTGGTCGAGCGAATGACTTCAACCGTTCGAATTTCCAGCTTGCCCTGATCATCAACCAGGTAGAGACGGTCGTCCTGACGCAGCGCCTGCCGGGGCAACACGATCAGTCCCGACGCGTCGCGTCCCTGGATCTCGGCCTGGACGAAGGAACCGATCTGCAGCGGCACGCGGGATTCTCTGGACTTCAGGTTATAGGGGTCATCGACTTCGACCACTGCATAGCTCAGACGGGTATTTTCATCGACCACGCCCTCGGTTCGGATGACGCGACCCTCCCAGACGCCTTGCTGTCCGGCCACCTCACCGCGCAGCAGCACCGGTGGCTGCCAGTCGCCGCGACGTCCTGGCGTGGGCAGGTCCAGATAGGCCAGGTCCTGGTTGGACAGCGAGAGTCGAACCTCGGCAGTCTGGACCGAAAAGGTCACGCCAAGGCTGGTCCCCGGGGACACGTACTGGCCCAGATCCACCTCACGGGAGCGGACCAGGCCATCGTAGGGCAGCCGGATCTCGGTGCGATCGAGGTTGCGGCGGGCACGCAACACACCGGCCTCTGCGGCCTGAACCCCGGCACGGGCTTCGGCAACCTGTGGAAGCCGCAGCACGAGCTCGCCGGGTTCGCGACTGTCACCATGCAGGCGTTCCCAGTCGCGCCGGGCCTGGTCCGAGCGTGCGGTCTCGTCGGACAGGCGCGCCCGGGCCGAAGCCAGCTCGGCCTCGGCCTGTAACAGTGCTGCCTCGTAGTCGCTGGGATCGATGCGCGCCAGGGTATCGCCTGCTTCGAAAAAGCCCCCGGCAACGAAGTCGCTGCTGATCTCCACGATCGTCCCGCTGACCTCGGCGGCCAGCCGCGTCTGGGTGACCGGGCGAACCGTTCCCTGGGCTTCGATCATGAACGGTCCCGCTGCCGCTTCCGCCTCGACAGCATCGACCAGCATCGCCGCCTGATTGACCTCACGGGTTTCCGGGGCCGAACGACTTGCTACCATGAGCGCGAAGACACCGATCGCACTGAAAATGATCGCCAGGCAGATCGCAATGACCACCAGCGTCTTTCCGGAGTTGCGTTGTTTCAAAGCGTATTCCCGAGAATCATCTGGATTTGGATACTATTCCATACTCGCATCAGCGAGCGATCGACACCTGTGCCAAAAGCCATGTTTTTTCGCAGCCGCCTGTGATTCCCGGACATTCGGACCGTTGTCGGCGATCAGGTAAAATAGCGGGCTTTCCACACGTCGGCAGCACGCCGGTCACAGACTCGACCAACCAATGAATCAAGGAATCCAGCTCAAGTCCGCCGAAGACATCGAGGCCATGCGCGTGGCCGGCCAGCAGGCTGCCAGCGTACTCAGGATGATCCGGCCGCACGTCCAGCCCGGCGTCACTACGGGAGAGCTCGACAGACTCTGCCACGACTACATCGTGAACGAGCTCAAAGCGATTCCGGCGCCCTTGAACTACCGCGGCTTTCCGAAATCGATCTGCACTTCGCTCAACCATGTGGTCTGCCACGGCATCCCGGGTGACAAGCGGCTCAAGGACGGAGACATTCTCAATATCGACGTGACCGTCATCCAGAATGGCTGGCATGGCGATACCTCGAAGATGTTTCTTGTCGGCGAACCCTCGGTCAAGGCCCGGCGCATCTGCGATGTCGCGCACAAAGCGTTGTTGGTCGGCATCGAGATGGTCCGCCCGGGCATCACCCTGGGCGATATCGGTCATGCCATTCAGACCTATGCCGAGGGTGAGCGCTGTTCCGTGGTTCGCGAGTATTGCGGTCACGGCATCGGCCGAGTCTTTCATGAGCCCCCGCAGGTCCTGCACTACGGCCGTCCCGGCAGCGGCGTGACCCTGGAGCCGGGGATGACTTTCACCATCGAGCCGATGATCAACCTGGGAAAACCGGGCACCCGGCTGCTGCCCGACGAATGGACGGTGATCACCAGGGATCGCAGTCTGTCAGCGCAGTGGGAGCACACCATGGCGGTGACAGAAGACGGCGTGGATGTCCTGACCCGCCTGCCCGACGATCCCCTGTGATCAAGCGACTCGGTGCGGTTCCGGCCACTCGACATTGTCTTGACCTGGTCGAACTCAATCGACTGACCGACGACCCCAATGCGCTTGCGGCTGCCCTGAGATCGGCGCGCAAGGGGGCCGACGCCGCCCTGCATGCTGCATTCCGGGCCGGGACCGACATTCGCGAGCTGGTTCAGGCGCGCGCCTGGGTGATCGAACAGCTCGTACTGACCGCCTGGGAGCGCATCATTCCTGCCGATTCGGCCCTCGAGCTGGTCGCCGTGGGTGGTTTCGGGCGCGGCGAACTGCATCCCCATTCGGACGTCGATCTCCTGATTCTCCTCGACAGCGACCAATCCGCGGAACAGCACCAGCGGGCACTGGAGTATTTCATCCAGGTGCTCTGGGACGCCGACCTGCAGCCCGGCCACAGCATGCGCACGCTCACCGATTGTCTGAACGAGGGCGAACACGATGTCACCGTCGCGACCAATCTGATGGAAGCGCGACTCATGGCCGGCCGGGGTGGGCTGTTCTCGAAGATGGTCGAGGCGATGGCGCCGCCGCGGGTGTGGCCGGCTGATCGATTTTTTGCCGCCAAGCTCGAGGAGCAGAACGAGCGCCACGCCCAGCATGAGGATACGATCTACAACCTGGAACCCAACCTGAAGGACGGCCCCGGCGGCCTGCGCGACCTCCAGACCATCGGCTGGGTGATTCACCGTCATTTCGGGACCTCGACGCTGCACGGGCTGGTCGAGCACGGGTTCCTCAGCGAGGGTGAACACGATGACCTTGTGGCGGCGCGTGACTTTCTCTGGAACGTGCGCTGGGCGCTGCATGAGCAGGCCGGTCGAACCGAGGAGCGCCTGTTGTTCGAATATCAACGCCGGCTGGCCGAGTGGTTCGGCTTCGGCGATACGCAGGAAAGCAACGAGCCGGTCGAGCGCTTCATGCAGCGTTACTACCGGAATGTGATGCAGCTGGCCCGCCTCAATGAACGTCTCCTCCAGAGCTTCGATGAGGAGCTGCTGGCCGGCCGGGAGCACCTGCCGTCCTCGGAAATCGATGAGTACTTCCGTGTCCGCGATGGCTACCTGGAGCTCAAGGACCCGCATGTGCTGGTCGTTCGCCCTGATCTGATCATGCGACTGTTCCTGGTGCTCTGCGAACACACCCAGATTCGCGGTGTTCGGGCATCGACGATCCGGCTGCTGCGCGAGCACCTCTATCTGATCGATGAAAATTATCGCAAGGATCCGCAGATCCTGGGCCTGTTCCTGACCCTGCTGCGCAGTTCTCGTCTGGTCTACAGTCAACTCGCCCGAATGAACCGCTATGGCGTTCTCGGTGCGCTGCTGCCGGCGTTTGCCGAAATCACCGGACGGATGCAGTTCGATCTGTTCCATGTCTACACCGTTGATCAGCACACCTTGTTCGTGATTCGCAATCTGCGACGCTTTGCCTATGGGCGGGATCCCGAGTCTTTCAGGCATGCGATCGAAGTCTCACGGCGCATCGAACGCCCGGAAGTGCTCTATCTTGCCGCGCTGTTTCACGATATCGCGAAGGGCCGAGGCGGAGACCATTCCGAGCTCGGAGCACAGGATGCGCGTGAATTCGTCGATCAGCTCGAGCTCGCTCAGGAGGACCGTGATCTGGTGGTCTGGCTGGTCGAGGACCATCTGATCATGTCGAGAACCAGCCAGCGCGAGGACATCACCGACCCCGACGTGGTCAGTCGATTTGCCGATCGTATCGCCACGCAGCGGCGTCTGGACCATCTGTTCGTACTGACCGTGGCCGATATTGCCGCCACCAGCCCGAAACTGTGGAACTCATGGAAGGACAGCCTGCTCTGGGAGCTCTACAGTGCTGCTTCAGAAGACCTGCAGCGGGGGCCGGAAGATTCGGTGGATCGCAAGCACAGCGTCGAGGAAACCCGGCAGGAGGCGCTGGCCGGCCTGGAGACGGCTGGCTTTTGCTCATCGGATATCAGCTCGGCCTGGGCGGCTCTTCCTCAGTCAGCCTTCCTGCGCCTGGACTCCGAACAGCTGGTCTGGACCACTGAACAGGCGCTCTCGTCGACGGCTCTGCCCCTTGTGGCAACCCGTCAGCTTGAAGCCCGCGGCGTGACCGAAGTCTTTGTCCATGCCGAGGACTTTGCCGGCCTGTTTGCCGTTGTTGCGCGTGAACTGGATCGGATGCAGCTGAACGTCCTGGCAGCTCGGGTGGTCACGACCGACGACGGCCGAAGCTGGGACCTGTTTCAGGTCATGGATGGTCAATCGCGACCGCTCAATGCCTCCGATGCATTGCGTCTGGAAGGGTTTCTGAAGGAGCAACTGCTGGCAAAATCGGTGCGCCCCTTGCCGCCGCGCCCAGTACCCCGCAGACTCAAGCCCTTCATGGGTCGATCAGAAATCCAGCTGGGACAGGCCGATGGCCGCACCCGGCTCGACGTGGCTGCGACAGACCGCCCCGGCCTGCTGTCGGCGATTGCCGAAGCCATGGTCGCTCAGGGCCTTCGCCTGTTCGATGCTCGCATTGCCACCTTCGGCCAGCGGGTCGAAGACGTTTTCCTGATTTCCGATGGCGAGGGACATGCGCTTGATTCCGATGCCTGCCGGGCGCTCGAGGAAGAACTGCGTCGCCGCCTGGATGTTTGAGTTCAACCGAGTCATTTGAGAGAAAACCAATGAGCAGAAGTTGGAGGCAACCGTGAGCAGTCTGCAGGGATTGATCAGACAGGCCTGGGATGATCGCGCGACGCTGTCACCGAAATCGGCAGATCCGGAGCTGCGAGCCGGGATCGATGAATGCCTGCACGGCCTTGAAACGGGTGCATTCCGGGTTGCCGAGCCGTCCGATTCGGGCTGGGTGGTGCATGAGTGGCTGAAGCAGGCGATTCTCCTCCATTTCAGGATCACGCCCAACCGCGAGATGCCAGGGGGTGCGAGTCACTACTTCGACAAGGTCGACCTGAGGTTCTCGGACGACTCCGACCCGGCCAGCCAGAGCGGTGCCCGCGTGGTGCCCACGGCCACCGTGCGGCGCGGGGCATATCTGGGACAGGACGTGGTCCTGATGCCCAGCTACATCAATATCGGCGCCCATGTGGGTGCAGGTACGATGATCGACACCTGGGCGACGGTCGGTTCCTGTGCCCAGATCGGCAGCAATGTCCACATTTCCGGTGGCGCCGGCATCGGTGGTGTGCTCGAACCGCTTCAGGCCACGCCGACCATCATCGAGGATGGCTGCTTCATCGGGGCACGCTCCGAGGTGGTCGAGGGCGTGATCGTGGAGCGAGGCGCGGTTATCGGGATGGGTGTATTCCTCGGCCAGTCCACCCGCATCTATGATCGCGCCACCGGCGAGATCCTGACCGGTCGCGTGCCGGCCGGCTCGGTGGTTGTTGCGGGAAGTCTGCCGGCGAAGGACGGCAGCCACAGCCTGTACGCGGCCGTGATCGTCAAACAGGTGGATGATCGAACGCGCTCACGCACGTCAGTCAACGAGCTGCTGCGGGCGGCCCGATAGGCACGAGATTTCAGGTGGGTGCGGACTCGGGCTCTGCGCCGTTGGTCGAGACGACCCGATTGCGTCCTGCACGTTTGGCCTGATACAGCGCCTGATCCGCTCGATCGACCAGGTCCTTGAGTGAGGTCTCGTCCGGGCGCGAGGTGGCGATCCCAACGCTGATGGTCAACGAGTCGAATCGATCGGCCAGTGTCTCCATCGAATGAGCCATCACCGCAGATCGCACGCGTTCCGCGATTTCAGCGGCCTGTTCGGCGGTTGTGTTGGGTAGCAGGCAGGCGAACTCTTCGCCTCCGAAGCGCGCAATCAGGTCGCCAGAGCGCATGATGCCTGCAACGCTCTGAGCCACACACTTGAGCGCCTCATCGCCGGCCAGATGGCCGTGGCGGTCATTGAATCGCTTGAAGTGATCCAGATCAAGGAGAATCAGGCTGAGTCGCTGGTCCTTTTCAGCGGCGCGCTTCAATTCATCACGACCGGCCAGGTCGAGCCGCCGGCGATTGGCAGCACCGGTCAGCGGATCGCGGAATGACAGTTGCACGAGCTGGCGGTTGGCCTTTGCCAGATCTGCCGTTCGCTTGTCCACCAGCTTCTGAAGCCGGTCCTTTCGTTGACGAAGCTGTCGCGTGTACAGCGCCGCCAGCCCGAACAGCAACACTGCGGTGATCATCACCAGCGTGACCTGCACCCACAGGCGCTGCAGCCAGGTGGCTTCAATCTGCACGGCAAGTTCGAGCGCCTGGGCGTGAACACCGGCGAAATCACGGGCCTCGATGCGCAGCAGATAATTGCCGGGTTCTGCCGTCGACCAGATTCGAAACGGCTGATGGCTCCAGCCCGACGACATGGAGACCGGCTCGCCGTCATCACCGAGAAGCGTAAAGCGGTACTGGTTGTGCGTTTCACGTTGCTGGGTCAGCATCGTCGCGTGTGCCGCAAAGGTTTCCGTGCCGGCCGGAATGTCGATCTGTTCGAGTGTATCTGCGCTGACCAGTCTTCCATCCATCTCTACATGGGTCAGTCGAAGCGGGCTGGGCAGGCGGTTCTCCTCGACGGGCTCTTCCAGGGCGGTCGGGTCGTAGACGCTCAGCCCGGCCAATGTGCCCACCCAGAACCGGTCCTGCGAATCGATGAACTGACTGCGAGAGTTGCACTCGTCGTGCGCGAGGCCATCACGGCGCCGGAAGATTCGCTCCGAAAAACTGCCATCTGGCATTCGAATCAGCTGTTGGACACCGTTATTGGTGCAGATATAGATGCGTCCCCTGGAGTCGGCGCGCACGCTGTAGACCGTCGGATCCGGAACCGGCGGGCGATGACTCTCGACGACTCGCACGGGTCGTTCCGGATTCGAGATGGTGTAGCGCACGACACCATGGCGTTCGGTACTTGCCCACAAGACTTGCTCGGATCCCTCCTGCACCACCTCGACGTCACGGTAACTGACCTGTGACGGTCCGTCCGCCAGCTCGACCCGTTCGTAGCGCTGCCTGGCCATGCGCACAAGCCCCCGAGTCGTGGCGCCCCACACCCAGGTTCTGCCATCCAGGCCGGCCTGGACATCCAGACTCTGCAGCATGCCGGCACCGGGGATCGGGTCATGAATGCGCACCAGGGATCTGCCGTTCAGGCGCCAGATGGTCGTATCCGTCGCGCCGATCCAGATCTCGCCGAAGGCTTCGACGACATCGATCGCGCCGCGTGACCGATCGAGCAGCCATTCGACTTCGATTTCAAGCAGTTCCAGCGCCTCGGTCAGGAGAAAAAGGCGCCCGTTGTCCATCGACACCAGTCCGAGTTCGCCCGGGCGATCGAGCGGCCAGACGCCGCGGATATAGTCGCTCGGCAAGCGCCCATTCGCGCGATTGAATTGGGTCCATTCACCACCGCTGAAAACGGCCAGCCCTGCCATGCCGCTGCCGACCACAACGCGGTCATTGCCGCTGGCGTCCTGGTCGGCAAATACGCCGAAGATGCCGTTCTCCGAAGCGCCGAGCCTTGATACGGTGCGCCAGGCGCTCGGCGCCAGGAGCATGCGGGTCACGCCGCGTTCGGTTGCCAGCCAGAGGACGTCCTGGCCATTTGGTGTGGAGAGTTTCTTGATCCCGCGCACCGCATTCGAGGGCAGGCCATCGCTGCGGTCGAAGACGCTGAGCTCCTCGCCGGTGAAGCGCAGCAAGCCACCGCGAGATGAGATCCAGAGCGTGCGCGTGCCTGCCTCGCTGTAGCTTGCAACCCCGGAGTAGATCGCTTCGCTGGGCAACGAGCCATCGGACTTTCGCCAGAGCTGCCGAGTCCCGTCGGATCGCAAGCGAACAATGCCGCTGCCATAGGTCAGGACCCACAGCTCTTCCAGGCCGTCGGAGCGGCTGACCACGAGATCGGTGAAGGCCGCGCCCTGGAGCTCCTCGCTGTGGGAGGTTGTCCAGGGCGATGCTGGGTCATACAACGGGCGGCTCCAGAGCTGCCCCATTGATCGGGCAACCCAGAGCCTGGGGCCGCCGGGAAAATCCCGGGTCACCGCGACCGAGGTAATCCGTTCATCGCCAGGTGGCACCCAGGCTGGGTCGGCAGACCACTGGCCATTCTCGAGTCGGAGGATCCTGTTCGGCTGGCTCAGCCAGTGAGACCGGCTGCCCGCCGGGTCAGAAACCGAATTGAACCGGTGATGAAATGACTGATCGCCGGTGAGTTCCCAGCTTCCGTTCCGATTGACGGCCATTCCCTCGCGTTCGAAGATCGCCCAAAGGTGACCGTTCGAGTCAGTCAGCATGTCTCTGACCAGGCTGCTGGCTCCGCTGAGCTCATGGGCCTGCCAGCGGTATCCGTCGAATCGATACAGCCCGGAGGCCGAGCCGGCCCAGATGAATCCGCGGCTGTCCATGCCGATCGATGAATAGATTTCTTCCGAAAGCCCGTTCTTGACCTCGAAATTCTCGAAATTAGGCGCCGCGAGATTGCTCAATTGCTGTTCGGCGGCTGCTGCACCGGCCAGGCCGGTCACAAGCAGGCCGAGGACGAGCAGGGCCCTGGCCGCAGTTTCGGC
>CAYTQT010000053.1:21491-22802 GCA_964439915.1 uncultured Wenzhouxiangella sp.
GGCCGCAGTTTCGGCAATTATCGAGAACAGGTATTTCAAGGGCTCTGACGCCTTGTTCAGAATCACTCAAATAACTCATGCAACATTCATGCCGGGGGAATGTCTTGCTGAATCCTCACCGGGTAACCGATACTATTAGTGTATGAAACTTTTTGGCATCAAGTCCTGTGACAGCTGTCGCAGAGCGCGTCGTTTTCTGTCGGAACACGACATCGACTATCAGTGGCATGACCTGCGCGATGATGGGCTGGACGTGGCCACCGTTCAGTCCTGGCTCAGCGCCGTCGGGGCAGAGGCCCTGGTCAATCGACGATCGACCACCTGGCGCGGGCTCGACGAACTCGAGCGTGTCGAGGCCATGTCGGCAATCGGTTCGGCGGCTTTTCTGGCTCAACACCCGACGCTGATCAAACGACCGGTGATCGATCTCGATGGCGATATTCTGGTCGGTTTCGGTGCCCCGGTTCAGGAAAGGGTGCTGGGAGCCCGGACATGAGCACGGTGCTGGAGCGCTCGGCTCTGTCCCCTGTCAGCCGTGAGCAGCGCGAAGCGCGCGAGGCCGGGCTGGCACCCCTGGCGACGCGCTCGACAGACTCGCGAGGAAGATCACGCCCTGAAGACCCTGACCCCTATCGGACCGAGTTCGAGCGCGATCGCGATCGCGTCCTTCATTCCAAGGCCTTTCGACGCCTCAAGCACAAGACCCAGGTCTTCATCAACCCGGAGGGCGATCACTTCGTCACCCGGATGAGCCACACCCTGCAGGTGACTCAGGTCGCGCGCGCTCTGGCAGTGGCACTGGGGCTCAATGAGGTGTTGACCGAGGCCATCTGCCTGGCCCATGACTGCGGCCATACGCCCTTCGGCCACACCGGCGAGGCGGCCCTGTCGGATTACGTCGAGGGCGGTGAGTGGCTGCATTCAGCTCAGGGAGTGAGAATCTTCGAGGTGCTCGAGCCCTGCAATCTGAGCTGGGAAGTGCTGGACGGCATCCGCGCTCATACCTGGCGAGTCAAGCCGCCTCCCGAGACCGCCGAAGGCTGGATCTGCCGCTTCGCCGATCGCATCGCCTATCTGAACCACGATCTCCAGGACGCTCTGCGCGCCGGCGTGATCAGTCACGAAGACCTGCCGGCGGAGGTCGTGGAGCCGCTCGGTCCGATCGAGGGCCGCAGCTGGATCAACACCATGGTCGAGGGCGTGATCAGTGAATCCTGCCGGCGCGGTCGCGTGGCCATGGATGCACAGATTCTGCTGGCCATGAAGGCGTTCAGGGAATTCATGTTCGAGCGCGTCTATCTGCGCCCGGAG
>CAYTQT010000054.1:0-11908 GCA_964439915.1 uncultured Wenzhouxiangella sp.
TGGCTGCACTGGCATCCGATCATCCGGCCCTGGCACGACTGGAGGATATCGGCGACAGCTGGCGAAAGATCAATGCGGCACCGCAAGGAGATGACATCCTCTCGCTGGTGATTGCCAACCAGGCCAGTCCCCATCCGCAGGCACCGCTGGTCGTGATGGCTGCCCAGCATGCCCGTGAGCTGGCCACGGCCGAGTCAGCGACGCGTTTCGCCGAGTGGCTGGTAATGGGCTATGAAGACAACGCCACGGCACGCTGGCTGCTGGACCATCGTGAGATCCATATCATCGCCGTGCAGAATCCGGACGGTCGTCGAGAAGTCGAAGACACCGAACCGTTCTGGCGGAAGAACGCCAACGTCAATTTCTGTCCCGGCAGCCTTCCGGGCATCGATCTGAATCGCAACAGCCCGGTGTTCTTCGGTAACGCATCCAGCGGCAACGCCTGCAGCGAGATCTTTCGCGGGCCTCTGGCCTCGTCGGAGCCCGAAACCGCGGCGATTCAGGATTATCTCGTCAGCGTGTTCACCGACTACCGCGACGATATGGCCGACGTGATACCCGACACGGCCGAGGGCATCTTTCATTCCATCCACTCTTTCGGCGAACAGATTCTCTTCCCCTGGGAGGGCTCGGGGTTCGGCCTCAGCAACAACGCCCCGAACCACGACCAGCTGACCTGGCTGGGTCGCAAACTCGGATTCTTTACCGATTATGAAGTCGGACGACAGATCCTCGGCCCGGCCGGCGGCACCACGGTGGATTTCGCCCACGGCGAGCTCGGGATTGCGGCCTTTACCTATGAAATCGGGACCAGCTTCCAGCAAAACTGCAGCAGCTTCGAGGACACGATCTGGCCGCAGGTGCGAGAGTCCTTGATCTACAGCGCCAAAGCCGCTGCTCGCCCTTATGCCGCCCCGGCCGGCCCCGAGGTCACGGTTCTGAACGCCTTCTTTGATGGTTCGACGGGGCAGCTGCTGATCGAAGGGCTGGCCGACGACACCCGCTTCGACCGCAATGGCGCCAGCGAGGCGCCCTTCAACGATCCGATCAGCCCGATCACCAGCGTCACGGCCAGCCTGGACGTGCCGCCCGAGCTGGCGCAGGAGACATTTACCCTGACCCTTGATGGGAACGGAACAGTGACGGGGTTTGCCGGAATAGCTGCAGTGGGTGCGCTGAATCTCGACACGCCGCGGCTGCTGTTTGCCCAGGCTACCGATAGCGACGGTCAGACCGGCGTGTCGTCCGCCACCTGGATTCAGGCAGCGGAAATATTCCAGGATCGTTTCGAAGATCAGCCCTGAATGCCGGGCAGACTGACCTGCCCGTCGCCTGGAATGAGCTCCCGGCCCGAGCCCTCAGGCCGACCGCAGGGGATCAATCGGCCTCGACCGCATCCTCTTCATCATCGTCGGAGGCGGCAATGCGCGCCATGCCGATGACCTGTTCACCGTCGGCGAGACGGATCAGCGTCACGCCCTGGGTATTGCGACCCAGGCGCGAAATCTCGTTGACCGAAGTCCGGACCAGGGTGCCGCTGTTGGAGGTCAGCATCACATCGTCCTCCTCGCTGACGGCCATCGCGGCAACCAGCGCGCCGTTGCGCTCCGAGACCTGAATGCCGATCACGCCCTGCCCGCTGCGCTTGTAGACCGGAAACTCCTCGATCGCCGTGCGCTTGCCGTAACCATTGGCGGTGGCCAGCAGGATATCCATCGGTTCATCGCCGGTCACCAGCATCGAGACCACTTCCTGATCTTTCTTCAGGCGAATTCCGACCACGCCGCGGGTCTGCCGGCCCATGGGGCGTGCATCGGATTCAGCGAAGCGAATCACCTTGCCCGCAGAGGAGAACAGAAGGATGTCGCGGCTGCCGTCGGTAAACGACACATCGACCAGCTCATCGCCTTCTTCGAGCAGAACCGCCCAGATGCCATTGGCGCGGATATTGGCAAAATCGGACAGGGGCGTTTTCTTCACTCGGCCCTTGCGGGTGGCAAAGAAAACGAACCAGTCATCCGGAAACTCACGCGTCGGCAGAACGGCGTTGATTCTCTCGCCCTCATCGAGCGGCAGCAGATTGACCATCGGCCGTCCGCGGCTGTTGTGGCCGGCCTGCGGAAGTTCATAGACCTTGGTCTTGTAGACCTTTCCGGCGCTGGTAAAGACCAGCAGCGTGTCGTGCGTATTGGTCACCCAGAAACGCTCGACGAAATCCTCGGCCTTGGTCTTGGTGGCCGAACGGCCTCGCCCACCGCGCTTCTGTGAGCGGTAACGATCGAGGGGCTGGTACTTGGCGTAGCCGCCGTGGGACAGGGTCACGACCACGTCCTCGGGCGTGATCAGATCCTCCATGGTCAGGTGCAGATGATCGCGTACGATTTCGGAGCGCCGCTCGTCGCCGAACTTGTCCTTCAGTGCCTGGAGTTCCTCCCGAATCACCTGCATGAGCGCATCGGGTTCGGACAGGATCCGCATCAGCTCCTTGATCTGGCCGAGGATTTCTTCGTATTCCTCCGACAGTTTTTCCTGCTCCAGCCCGGTGAGCTTCTGCAGGCGCAGGTCGAGGATGGCCTGGGCCTGGGTCGGGGAGAGCTGATACTCGCCGTTGTCATTCAGACCGTACTCGGGCAGCAGTGCCTCCGGCCGGGATAGTTCAGCACCGGCCTGACCCAGCAGCGCCTTGATCAGGCCGGCCTCCCAGCGCCGCGCCTGCAACGCCTCGCGCGCATCGCTCGGCGTGGATGAGGTCTTGATCAGCTCAATGACCTCATCGAGGTTGGCCAGAGCGACCGTCAGGCCCTCGAGGATGTGGGCGCGATCCCGCGCCTTGCGCAATTCGAACAGGGTTCTGCGCGTGACGACCTCGCGTCGATGGGCCAGAAAGGCCCGCAGCACGTCACGGATGTTGAGGACTTTCGGCTGATTGTCGACCAGAGCGACCATATTGATGCCGAACACGGTCTGCAGCTGGGTCTGCTGATAAAGATTGTTCAGCAGCACTTCCGGGACTTCGCCACGCTTGATCTCGATGACCATGCGCATGCCGTCCTTGTCGGATTCGTCGCGCAGCTCCGAGATACCTTCGAGCTTCTTGTGCTTGACCAGCTCGGCGATCTTTTCCAGCAGTCGCGCCTTGTTGACCTGATACGGCAGCTCGGTGACGACGATCTTGGACCGACCGTTGTCGTCGGTCTCCACATGCGATCGCGCCCGGAGATAGATCCTGCCGCGACCGGTCCGATAGGCCTGTTCGATCCCGTCGGCACCGTTGATGATCGCTGCGGTCGGAAAATCAGGGCCCGGAAGATGCGCCATGATGCCATCGACATCGATCTCGGGATCCTCGACCATCGCCAGCAGCGCGCTGATCACCTCGTTGAGGTTGTGCGGCGGGATATTGGTCGCCATCCCGACCGCGATGCCTGAAGAACCATTGATCAGGAGATTCGGAACTTTGGTCGGCATGACGGTCGGTTCGTGCTCCGACTCGTCGTAATTGGGGACGAAATTGACCGTCTGCTTGTCGATATCGGCCAGGATCTCGTGCGCCAGGCGCGCCATACGCACCTCGGTGTAGCGCATGGCCGCCGGTGAATCGCCGTCGACCGAGCCGAAGTTGCCCTGGCCGTCGACCAGCATGTAGCGCAGGGAAAATGGCTGCGCCATGCGCACAATCGTGTCGTAGACGGCCGTGTCGCCGTGGGGATGGTACTTACCGATCACGTCACCGACCACGCGGGCCGATTTCTTGTAGGGCTTGTTGTAGTCATTGCCCAGCTCGTGCATCGCAAAGAGCACCCGGCGGTGCACCGGTTTGAGTCCGTCGCGCACATCCGGAAGCGCTCGACCGACGATCACGCTCATGGCGTAATCGAGATAGGACTGGCGCATTTCGTCTTCGAGATTGACCTGCAGAACTTCGCGTGCCATTTCGGCCATGATCGATCTTCCTAAAGCTTGTCAGGATTGTCTTTCAAACGCCTGTTTCTGATGGAATTATTCTTCGGATTTTCGGGCCCGAGAAGCAGCTCGACAGAACGGCGAATCAAGCCTCAAATTGTAGCACAAACAGGCCCTTAGATACCGCTCCGGACCCCGCGGGAAATCCTGCCCTCTTCAGCTCAGAACAGTCGTGCGACAAGCACATCAATCAGACGGGACCGAAGCCGCGGCCAGCTTGCACTCTCGATCAGGGCCTGACTGATCTCCAGCTCCGCGCTCAGCAGCTTGTCGGCACCGAAACGAGCCCGGTGGTACTGCCCCAGTCCGCTGCTCGTACCCCGGTAGGGTTGATTCGAATGGATCCTGAAAAACGGAAACTCCAGCCTGAGCCCATCCAGAAGCCGGCGACACCAGCCCGCCTCCGGTTCGCGGCCCGGATCGAACAGCAGTCCGATATCGACCAGGCGCTGCCGCCCTTCCAGGACGGGGACGAAGCTGTGGCAGGCCAGATGCACGCAGCGGCCCGGTTCGGAAACACGCGCTTCGTAATCCTGCCAGTAAGGCTGATGGATCGTTTCCAGCAGTTCTGCCCTATCGTCACGATCCAGCGTTTTCGAGAACTCACTGAAGCAGCGCGGATGGCCCGCCGGGCGATTGAGATCGACCAGCAGCCGGGTGGCTCGGCCCAGCATGGGCCTTGTGTCCAGCCTCTCTGCCAGCGTCCGCGCCAGGCGATCGCTGCCGGGATCCCAGGCTCGATGGGAGTCGAGAACATCCCGATGTCGATCGAAACACCGACGCCACCTTGCCGGCACGTGACGGCTGGCATGTTCGGCCGTGATCAGGACCCGAACAGGCGCTGCTGTGTCAGGCATTCGGCAAGCTCGCGGTAACATTCGATGATCGAGTTCGAATCCGGCGCCGGCCCTGTCCGGTCCAGAATGGCCCGTCCCAGCGGGCCTCGTTCCAGCATACGGACAAGCAGACCCCTGGACGATGCGCTGAGACCTGGCAGCAGCGTCGCCTGATCCTGCCAGTACTCGCCAAGCGACTGGGCGCGCCGCAACCCGAACAGCCCCTCGAGCTCCCTGCCCTCGATCATCGCCCGCTCGCCTTCCCCGGCGGCTGCCCAGAGCAAATCGGCCAATGCATCGGTGCTCGTTGCCTGCTGCTGCTGGAAAGAGGCAGTATCCTGTTCGTAGAACGCGCGCACCTGGGCCACGATCAACTCGGCGATGGCCAGATCGGCCGCCGGACACTCCTGCAGGTCGATGATCCGGATTTCGATGGTCTGGCGCTCGAAGCGGGCAATTGCTGCGCGTGAGTTCAGCCAGTCATCCTGGAGCTCGCCATCGGCATCCCAGGGCGCGATCTCGCGATACATGGGCTCGAGAATGCGCTGATGGTAGTCAGCCATTCCATCGACGGGTTCAGGAATCACCGGGCCGGAGATACTGGGAATGCGCTTCTGGTTGTCACGATAGTAGCGGAGCCGGCCATCGAGCCAGGGCGCTGGCCGCCCCTGTTCCAGCGGCGAGGAAGCCGACAGGGCCGGAATCAATGGGAGGACGACGCGGATCGCCGCGTGCAGACGTCTGAATTCATCCTCATTGGCGAACGGCAGGTTGATGTGCATCGACTGCAGATTCGACCAGCCATGCCCGCGGCAGCCGAAGATCCGGTCATAGGCCCTGTAGACCGTATTCTGACCGTGCGACCACAAGCGAGTCTCCGTGGCCGGGTCGAACAATGGATGCATGGCGGTCGGCAGAAGTCTTGCGTCCTCGCCGGCCAGGGCTTCGTTGATCGCGATCACGTTCTGGTGGAAACGCTCGGCCAGCCCGTGCAACGAACTGGCCGGCCCGTTGGTCTTGAGCTCGATCACGTGGCTGACCAGTTCGTTCGACCAGGCAATGTCGCCATGCCCGACTTCATTTCTGACTTCGCCGCTGGCATCCAGGAGCAATCGCTCGGCCAGGGGACGGACGGCCAGAGTTCCACGGTCGACGATCATGTATTCCAGCTCGATGCCGAAACCGGTGAAGGCCGACAGCGGACTGATCGATTCAGCCATCTTCAGGCTCCTTGACACTCAGTGTCTTGCGCTGCACCACCCGCTGCATGAGCACACGCATGATCGCCTGATACAGCTCAGGACCAAGTACCGCATCCTCGACACCGGCATCGATCGAGGGGTTGTCATTGACCTCGATGACCAGCACCCGCCCATCGATCTCCTTGAGATCGACGCCATAGAGGCCACGCCCGATCAGGGCCGTGGCCCTGAGGGCGGACTGGATCACCCGTTCCGGCGCCTCATCGATCGGCAGGGTTTCAGAAGCACCCTCTCGCTGCGACTCAGCCGCATGATTGATGATCTGCCAGTGACCTGCAGCCATGTGATACCGGCAGGCATACAGCGCTTTGCCGTCAAGCACCCCGACCCGCCAATCAAAAGCGGTCGGCAGGTACTCCTGGGCGACGATCAGGTCCGAACCCTTGAGCATGGTCCGGACTGTCGACACCAGATCCGCCGGATCCAGAACCTTCACCACGCCCAGCGAGAACGCACTGTCGGGCTGCTTGAGCACGACCGGCAGGCCGAGTCGGCCCTCGATCTCCCCGACATTGTCGCGGTGAACCAGCAGGGTCCTGGGCGCGGCGATCCGATGATGCTGGAGCAGCTCGGCAAGATAGACCTTGTTGGTGCACTTCAGTATCGAGTCCGGGTCATCGATGACCTCGAGGCCCTCGGCCGCTGCACGTCGGGCGAAGCGGAAGGTGTGGTGATTGACCGCAGTCGTTTCGCGGATGAACAGGGCATCGAATTCCGGTATCCGGCCGATCTCATCCGGCTTGAGTCGCTCCACATTGAAACCGACCGTCTCGGCGGCACGCTCGAACTTCTGCAGTGCCGCTTCATCGGAAGGGGGCTTGCTCTCAGCGGGGTTGGCCAGAATGGCCAGATCGAATCGGCCGACCCGGCGAGCCCGCTGCCTGGGGCCATGCCCGGCGAAGAAGCGTCGGGCCGAGTCGAGCATGAACTCATGATGCGCTGGCGGCACATCGGCATAGGCCAGCGGCAACAGCCGACGGATCACCCACTCATCGTCGACGCGGACGAACTCGGCTCTCAGCATCGGCGCCGGAAACAGATTGAACAGCGCCTTGGAGAGCGCGTCATAGCGCTTGGCCAGATTACGACCGAAGTAGATGCTGAGGAGGAAATGATCGGACTGAAGGACCTTCAGACTGGTTCGAATCAGTCGATTCAGATCGGCGTTGCTCGATCTGAGCAGCTCGGTCAGCTTGAAATCCTGCAGGGTGCCCACCGCCGGCAAGGGGCGATGCCCGCGAGCGGCGGCGAGCAGGGAGACATAGTAGCCGTTGGTCTGATAACCATAGCTGCGGCAGAGGTTGCAGACTCGTGCCCGGCGCAGGGTGGACCAGTGCGCTTCGGTCAGGTACTGCCGCGCCGAGATGACTTCGCAACCAGGCAGCTCGATCGGCCAGTCGGCCGGCCGGCTGACAACGATCAGCTGGCGCATTGGTTTGCGCCTTCTGTTGATCTGGTCTGATCGGACGGCTCGATCTGGAGCAGATTGGCATCGTAAGTCAGGGCCCCAAGGAGGATCGCACCAACCAGACGGTCGACATGGACTCGGTAATTCTGCTTGCCGCGGGGATTGTCCTGCATCGGATCACTGATCAGCACCGAATCACTGGCCTCCTCGAAGGCAGTCAGAAGAACAAAATGCCCAACCGGCTCGCCGCGGATATCATCGTCGTCGTCATCGGGCCCGTATTCCCTGGCCGAGCGATAGAGATAGGTGGCACTCAAACCGGTCAGAATCGGATGACCGGCGCGCAGCAGATCCCTCAGCAGTGCCCGACTCAGATCCACGAATTCGATCGATCCGCCCCGATCCAGAAACTCCAGATAGCCATTGCTTGCGGTGGTCAGAGCCTCCCGATTCTTGGCGTCGCGCTGGCGTCTGATGACATCGCTGAGATCAACCGGCCGGGCGCCGAACCAGGTCGGGTCGAACACTGTCAGGTTGTAGGTGTGGATGGTGACTCTGAAGCCCAGCGACAGCGCATGGTTGGCAAGGAAAACGTCCAGCGTGCCGCCATGATCGAGGCGTTGAGTCTCATCGATGATCTGCTCCAGAGGCAGATCGAGACCGTGATGCCGATAGACGGCGTGGAGACAGGTCGGACCACAGGTCGTGGTATCGGGTTGAGCTTCGATGGGGAGGGTAGAGAAACGCGGTTCAGCGCACACTTCGAACGAAACGGAACGGACCCACAATCAGGGCCCGGATAGTATGCGCCTGTTTTCTTTCCGGTGCGCATCAGCGCGACGATTTTTTGAGTCGTTCAGCGCCTATCCTTGCTAAACTGCCGCGTTACGTTCCGACCGTGACTCCCCATGAAGCCTGATCACAGCCCACTGTTCGGTGACGAGCCGGTCGAGCATGTTCATCGCAACGGCACCGACTATGATCTGCTCGGCACGGCGCATGTCTCCAGAACCAGCGCCGAGGCTGTAGAGCGACTGCTCGACAGTGGGCACTACGACGCGGTGGCGATCGAACTCTGCGAATCGCGGTACCGCGCTCTTCAGAACGAGGATCAGTGGCGAGATCTGAATCTGTTTACCCTGCTGCGCGAAGGCAAGGCCGGCATGATGATGGCCTCGCTGGCCCTGTCGGCCTACCAGCGCCGCATTGCCGAACAGTTCGGCATCGAGCCCGGCGCCGAAATGAAGGCCGCCATGGCAGCAGCCGAGCGCCATGGCCTTCCCATTCAGCTGATCGATCGCGAGATCGGAATCACCCTTCGCCGGGCCAGCCAGCGGCTCGGCTGGTGGAAGCGCTGGGTGATGATCAACGGCCTGATCTTCTCGTTGTTCTCACGCGAGGAGATCAGCGAGGACGATGTTGAAAAGCTCAAGGAAGGCGACCTGCTCACCCAGACCTTCAGCGAGTTCTCGGAAGCCTCGCCGGAACTCTTCGATGCCCTGATCGCCGAGCGCGATCAGTTCATGGCGGCGCGATTGATCGAGGAAAACCCGGCATCGCAGAGCGCCGAGCCACGACGCGTGCTTGCTGTCCTCGGAGCCGGCCACCTGTCCGGAACGGCCCAGGCGTTGACCGAAGAGCAGATTCCGGCCGAGACCGTGGCCAGGCTCAATGAAATGCCCCCGGCCTCGAAGGTCCTGAAGTTCATTCCATGGATCATCCTGGTCGCCGTGCTGACCGGCTTCGCGATCGGTTTCAGCCGCTCGCCGGAGCTGGGCTGGTCGCTGGTCTTGACCTGGGTGCTGATCAACGGTGGGCTATCGGCGCTGGGCGCCCTGTGCGCTCGCGCCCATCCCCTGACCATCCTGACGGCCCTGGTGGCCGCCCCGCTGACCTCATTGAATCCCACCATCGGTGCAGGCATGGTCACCGGCGCGGTCGAGGCCTGGCTTCGCAAACCGCGGGTTCGCGATTTTGAAAGCCTCCGTGACGATGTCACCCGGATCTCCGGCTGGTTCCGCAATCGGGTCAGTCATGTCTTCGTGGTGTTCTTTCTTTCCAACGTCGGATCGGCCCTGGGGACCTGGATCGCCGGATTTCGCATGATGCAGCAGCTGGTCTGAGAAGGCTCGGATCGGATCAGGCCATCTCGAACTTGCACGCGGGCAGACCCTGAATGCTCGCCTCGACCCGGTCCCCGCGCTCGATCGGACCGACTCCTGCAGGCGTTCCGGTCAGAACCACATCGCCGGCATTCAGGGTCAGGCTCCTGGATAGCTCCTCGAGCAGCTCGGGCACCGGCCAGATCATGTCGCCGAGCCTTCCCTGCTGACGGATCTGGTCATTGACGCTGAGCTCGATGGTGGTCTCGGGTCGCGGCCGCCACTCCGATGCCGGCACGACCGTCCCTATCGGCGCCGATTGATCGAAACCCTTGCTCAATTCCCAGGGCTGACCGGCGGCCTTGAAGCGCGCCTGGGCATCACGCCGGGTCAGGTCGACGGCAACGGCAAAGCCCCAGATGCGATCCAGCCAGTCAGCGGCCGGAATGTGGCGACCGCCCTCGCCGATCAGAACCGCCAGCTCGACCTCGTGATGCAGATCATCGGTCTCGGGCGGATACTCGACGCTGCCGGTCTGTACGGCTGCCTGAGCCGGCTTGGCAAAAAAGATCGGCGAGCTTCGTGACGGGTCGACACCCATTTCGCGCGCATGCTCGGGGTAATTCCGGCCGACGCACCAGATATGCCTGACGGCAAAGGTCTCGCCCGCAGCGCTCCGAAGGCAGGGTGCAGACCAACTCAGACTCGACAAGGTCGCCACGCCTGCATCACTCAGGCCAGACGGCGGATACCGACGGCATCGCGCAGCCGCTCGATGAAGGGCTGGCTGATGGATCGGGCCTTTTCGGCCCCGAGGCGCAGTTCACGTTCGACCTGACCGGGGTCGTTGATCAGAGCCTGGTAGCGTTCTCGGGGTGCTTCGAGCTCGGCATTGATCAATTCGAACAGCTGCTGCTTGACCTCCCCCCAGGCGATCCCTTGGGCGAAAGCCTGGCGCATGACCGCTCGCTGTTCGTTATCGGCGAACGCGGCGTAGACCGAATAGACCGAGGCAGAATCCGGGTCCTTCGGCTCGCCCGGTTCCTGGGAGTTGGTCTTGATCTTCATGATCGCCTTGCGCAGGGTCTTTTCCGGCAGCCAGAGCGGGATGGTGTTGTCGTAGCTCTTCGACATCTTGCGCCCGTCGGTGCCCGGGAGCGTGGCCACATGGGCATCGATTTCGGCCTCTGGCGGCACGAAGTGCTCGCCGTAGCGATGGTTGAAGCGCTGGGCAATATCGCGGGCCATCTCCAGATGCTGGATCTGATCCTTGCCCACGGGCACCCGATGGGCATTAAACATGAGGATATCGGCCGCCATCAGGATCGGATAGCTGAACAGGCCCATATTGATACCGAAATCCGGATCCTCGCCGGCCTCGACATTGGCCTCCACAGCAGCCTTGTAGGCGTGCGAACGGTTCATCAGGCCCTTGGCCGTCGAGCAGGTCAGCAGCCAGGTGAGCTCGGGTATCTGGGCGATATCCGACTGGCGATAGAACACGGAACGCTTTGTGTCCAGACCCAGCGCCAGCCAGGTGGCGGCAATCTCCAGCGTCGAGCGCTGAACCCGTTCGGGGTCCTCGCACTTGACCAGGGCATGGTAATCGGCCAGGAAATAAAAGGAATCGATATCCCCGGAACGGCTGGCCGCGATGGCCGGCTTGATCGCTCCAACGTAGTTCCCGAGGTGGGGAGTTCCCGTAGTGGTGATCCCGGTCAGGATCCGCTGCTTGCTCATTCAGACTCTCGCGTCCAAGGCTATTTTGTCATTGTAGCGAGAATCGACGAATCCAGTGGTCGAACAGATCCGATCACGGACGCTAGTGGCAGCCCCGGGCGGTATCCGTCCGGGGCTGCCGCAAGATTGCAAGCTGCCGGCTATTCAGAACTCCTGGGCATTCAGGCCCTGCGGCTGAGCGTTGATGTATTCCATCACGAAACGGGCGTTGAACTGCTTCTGATCAAGCTCGGCTCGCGTCATGCAGGTTCGGCGCGGACCGACCCGAGTGCCGGTGGTCCGATTCTTGAAACAGACGATATCGTCGGCATTTCCACCGATCGCCGTGGCCACCAGCTGAGTCCGAAGCTGAAACAGGGTGTATCGAGTCTCCATGTCGATTTCTTCGATGCTGTTGGCCTCACCCACCAGTTCGACGATATTGTCTCGGATGCGGATGAGACGATCCCACTCGCGCTCGTCGAGCTGGCGCGGCTCGCCCTGGCTCAGGTTGGAAACAAGGATTTCCTGCTCGTCGAGGAAATCATTGATCGGCATGGCAAACGGGTCCTCCGGAGAAGCAAGCCGCTCCGGCACCTGAGGTCCGGTTGCGCATGC
>CAYTQT010000054.1:12008-16859 GCA_964439915.1 uncultured Wenzhouxiangella sp.
AAGAATGATTGAAGCGACCTATATTGCCACCCGCCCGGACCGTGATCCGGCCGAGCTCGGCGAGTCGATCGCTCGAGAACAGAGTCTCGAGATTCTCCCGGAGCTCATCCCCGATGTGATCCGCGATCAGTTCCTCGGTCGGCTTCTCGATGTAACCAGGATCGACGAGCAACGGTGGTCGATCCGCATCGCCTACCCCGAGGCCCTGGCCAGCGCCCGAATCGGCCAATTCCTCCAGCTCGTCTACGGCAACGTCAGTTTCTATCCCAGAATCCGGCTGGCCGATCTGTCCCTGCCCGCCTCGCTGGCTGACCATTTTCAGGGGCCCGCGGGTGGCATCGAGGCAATTCGAAACCGACTCGACATCGATCAACGCGCACTCCTGCTGACCGTGCTCAAGCCACGGGGGTCGAGCCCCGATCACCTGGCTCGCCTGGCCGAACGCTTTGCCCTGGGCGGCGGGGACATCCTCAAGGACGATCAGAACCTCGTGGAAACATCGCAGGAGGCATTCGTGGCCCGGGTTTCGGCCTGCGCTGATGCGCTCGATCGCGCGCGTGAGGTCAGCGGCCGTCAATGCCTGTATCTGCCGCATGTCGCAGGCTCGGGCGACGAGCTCCACGGGCGCCTGGAATGGGTCGCGGAACGCGGGCTGCCCGGGGTCGTGATGTGTCCCTGGATCATGGGCCTGGAAACGGCGGCCAGCGCGGCCCGCGAGCACGGGCTGCTCTGGCTGGCCCACCCGGCAGGCGCCGGCAGCCACACCCAGCCTGGCGACCATGGCATTGCGCCTGAGCTGGTCTTCGGTCGACTGCCGCGCCTGGCCGGCGCGGACCTGACGATTTTTCCTGGCGCTGGCGGTCGGATCAGTCTCGGGGCCGCTTCCGAGCCGATCGACAATGCCATCGTCGATGCCCTGACCTCGCCCCTTCATTCGATCAGACCCAGCCTGCCCTGCACCGGCGGCGGAAAG
This sequence comes from uncultured Wenzhouxiangella sp., assembly GCA_964439915.1. Classification (GTDB taxonomy): domain Bacteria; phylum Pseudomonadota; class Gammaproteobacteria; order Xanthomonadales; family Wenzhouxiangellaceae; genus Wenzhouxiangella. The sequence continues at coordinate 12,982 of CAYTQT010000054.1, forward strand.
ACCCTCGCGCAACTGCCTGAAGTGGTGAGGATGCTCGGCACCGACTGCGCGATCGTCGTCGGTGGCGACCTTCTCAAGCAGGGCGAGGGACTCGAGAATGCGACCCGCGAGGCGATCGAGACGCTGACTGCAGTGGGTGGGTCGAACGATGCAGGCATGTTAAGATATCCGGTTGTTGAACCTGAATAGAAAAAGACTCAAGGAGAGATATGCAGATTTCTGCCAATAGCGTTGTTGCCATCGATTACGTCCTGACCGGTGATGAAGGAGAGGTCATCGACACATCCGAGGGTCGTGAACCCCTCGTCTATCTGCACGGACACAACAACATCATCCCGGGCCTGGAACAGGGCCTTGAGGGTCGCGAGCCCGGGGCTGAATTGTCCGTCCAGGTCCAGCCGGCCGATGGTTACGGCGAATACAAGGATCAACTGGTTCAGGAAGTGCCCAAGGAGGCCTTCGCTGGCCAGGAAAAGGTCGAGCCGGGCATGAGCTTTCGCGCCGAATCCAAAGCCGGCCCAATGACGGTCATCGTCCGCGAGGTCGGCGACGATACGGTGACCATCGACGGCAACCACATGCTGGCCGGCAAGGTGCTCAACTTCGCTGTCGAGGTCAAGAGTGTCAGGCCCGCAACGGAGCAGGAATTGGCCGAGGGAATGGCCGAAACTGCCTGAGATCACTCCGATAGAGAGCGTCATCGCAGCGTCACTGTTCTGCGCTGCGATGGCGCTTCCCCTCGCCTCTCACCACAGACACTGAGCCGCCGGAATCCTTGCCCGTGGCAGCCCCGGTTCTCAGCCTGATCATTCCCTGCGGACCGCTGGAGACAGCAGCGCCACGCATTATTTCGTCGGGCCTGGAACTCCCTGAAAGCTGGGAGCGGATCCTCTCGCTTGGCCCTGAGCCGAACATTGCGCCGCCCCCGGACTGGACGCTGATACTGGGTCATGCCGGGCGAGGCGCCCAACTCAATCGCGCTGCCAGCAGAGCCAGCGGCGAGTGGCTCTGGTTCGTCCACGCCGACAGCCTGCCCGACGCGAAGGCCGTTCGGGGGGTCGGGCAATTCATTCTGGCCAGCGCCCCCAGGGCATCTTCCGGTCGCCTGGGCTACTGCCGGCTCGAGTTCGACGGGGACGGACCGGCGCCCGCTGCCATCAATGCCATCGGCGCCAACTGGCGATCGCGCCTCTTTGACCTGCCCTACGGCGATCAGGGACTTTGCCTGCGCAAACGCGACCTCATCGCTCTGGGCGGCTTTCGAGAGGATATCGAGCGTGGCGAGGATCTTGATCTGGTCGTCCGGGCCAAGGCGGCAGGCATCAGCATCGAGCGGTTCGACGGTACCCTGCTGACCAGTGCCCGCCGCTATCGGCAGAATGGCTGGCTCCGGACCACGGTCGCTCATCAGCTCGCTGCAATCCGCCTCATTCTTGCGGCAAAGCGCAGAGCGCCACCTTGACCTGGCTGCGCGCCCTTCCCCGCGGGTGATGCTTCAGAAACAATCGGCACGACCCGCGTTGCTACAATACGCGGCTTTCCGCTCTTCACCAGACCATGTCCGAGTCCTTTTCTGTTCTCAACCCTCCGCGCCCTGCTGAGGCCAAGATCTCTGACTGGCCCGGGCTCGATGGTCTGGGCCTGGCATTGGCATTGGCCAGTCTGGCGCGGCGCCAGGGGGGACCGGTTCTCGTGGTTGCCTCCGACGGCTATTCGGCGCGGCAGCTCAGAGACGATCTGAAGCAACTCGATGCCCCACCGGTCGAGCTGTTCCCTGACTGGGAAATCCTGCCCTACGACCTCTACTCGCCGCACCCGGACCTGGTATCGCGCCGACTTGATCTTCTCTCCCGGCTTCCCGGAATGGATGAGGGCATCGTGATCGCCCCGGTGTCGGCCGTCATCCAGCGGCTCGCTCCGCCGGCCTGGATCCGGGGCCAGAGCCTGAACCTGACCGTCGGCGATCACCTTGATTCCACCCGCTTTCGCGAGCTCCTCGGTGACGCCGGATACAGCCTGTCCGATCAGGTCTGGCAGCCGGGGCAGTTCGCCGTGCGCGGCGCGGTCCTCGATCTCTGGCCCATGGGGCGCAGCCAGCCCTATCGCATCGAACTCTTCGATGATGAGGTCGAGTCCATCCGCCGCTTCGATCCGGAGTCGCAGCGCTCGACCGAGAAGATCAACGGGATCGAGATGCTCCCGGCCCGGGAATTCCCCTTCGATGAAGACGCCAGACAGAATTTCAGACGGCGTTTTCGCACGCGCTTCGATGTCGATCTGCGCACCGCGGTGCCCTACATCGAAGTCGGTGAGGGCATTCTGGGTCAAGGCCTCGAGCAGTACCTTCCGCTGTTCTACGAAAAAACCGCTTCACTGCTCGATTATCTTCCCGACAGGCATCGCCTCGTGCTGCTGTCCGGCATCGAGGAGGCCGTCAGTGAATTCGACCTGCAGCTCATCAGCCGCCATGAGCAACGCGGCGGCGATCGCGAACGCCCGGTACTCTTGCCGAACGAGGTCTACATCCCAGCCGATCGACTGCTGGAGATGCTCAAGGAACGCGCTCAGGTTCGCCTGACCCGACGCAAGCCGGCCCGCGCCACGCTCAGCCCACCGCCACAGATCGATCTGGACCACGGCCGTGACGCTGCTGCCGAAAAGCTCAAGGCCCTGACCGGCCGCGTCCTGCTCGCCGCCGATACCGCAGGTCGCCGCGAATTGATCAATGAGGCGCTCAAGGCCGCCGGACTGCGCCCGACCCTGGTGGAATCCTGGCAGGCCTTTGCCAGCGGTGAGGGCACCCTCTGCCTGACGGTCATGCCCGTATCCGGCGGCTGCACCCTGCCCGACCGCGGCTGGACCATACTGACCGAATCCGAGCTTTTCCCCGGCCATACCCGCAGCCTGCGGCGGGAGCGACGCACGGGACAGGACCCGGAGAGCATGATCAAATCGCTGGCCGATCTGCAGGCTGGCGCGCTGGTGGTCCACCTGGAGCACGGCATCGGTCGCTATCTGGGCCTTGAAGTGCTGGACGTTTCCGACGCCACGGGTGAATACCTGACCCTCGAGTATGACGGAGGCGACAAGCTCTACGTCCCGGTGACCGACCTGCATCTGGTCAGTCGCTATACCGGCTCGGACCCGGAACAGGTCAAACTCAATAGGCTCGGCTCCGATCAGTGGCGCAAGACCCGACGCAAGGCCGCGGAGAAGATCCGCGACGTTGCCGCCGAGCTGCTGAATCTTCAGGCCCGACGGGCAGCGCGGGAAGGCTACGCCTACAGCCTTGACCGGGGAATGCAGGCCCGATTCGCCTCCGGATTCGAGTACGAAGAAACCGACGATCAGCTCGATGCGATCAACGCGGTCCTGGCTGATCTGGCCTCGGATCAACCAATGGATCGCGTGGTCTGTGGCGATGTCGGTTTCGGCAAGACCGAAGTCGCACTGCGCGCGGCTTTTGCCGTGGCCGAATCCGGTCGCCAGGTCGCCATGCTCGCCCCCACGACCCTGCTGGCCGAACAGCACTATCGCAACTTCTCCGATCGCTTCGCCGATTGGCCGATCAACGTTGCCCTGCTGTCGCGAACCGGCGGGAACGCTGCGAAAATTGTCAGCGGCATGGCCGACGGCACGGTGGATATCGTCATCGGCACCCATCGTCTGCTCTCCAGGGACGTGGCTTTCAAGGACCTGGGCCTGGTCATCATCGACGAAGAACAGCGCTTCGGCGTACGCCAGAAGGAGCGGCTCAAGGCCCTGCGTGCCGAGGTCGACCTGCTGACCCTGACCGCCACTCCGATTCCCCGCACCCTGAACATGGCCATGACCGGGCTGCGCGAGCTGTCGATCATCGCCACGCCGCCGGCCAAGCG
>CAYTQT010000054.1:16959-22480 GCA_964439915.1 uncultured Wenzhouxiangella sp.
CCGGCCGGTGGTCGCGTCGAGTTCGTCGCCAAGCCCGACATCAATATCAACGAGCTGCTCAAGATGATCCAGAAGGAGGCCCACACCTTCGAGCTGCCGGCCAACGACAAGCTGCGCGTCAAGGGGGAGTACGAGACCATCGAGGACCGCCTTGGCCTGGCTCGGGAGCTGCTTGATCGACTGGCGCCGGCGAAACAGGTCGCCGCCTGATCCACTCCCGTCAGCTTGAAGCCAGGAGCTCGAACCCAGCGGACACTAAGCCAAGTTTCAAGATAATTTCAAGCAAATTTCAAGTTCCCCGCATCGTCTGGCGTTACGGTTCAGAGCATGACTCGCGCCAGGAACCAATAGAATGAAGCTGCAATTATGCTCGCTCAATGCGTCAATTCGCCCCCTCTACATCGCCGCATTCGTCTGGCTGTTATTGATCCCAATTAGTCACGCTATGATTGTCGTTTCGCCAGGGGGCTGTAGTCTCAACGACGCCGTACTGGCGGCCAACACCAACTCGCCGGTGGGCGATTGCGAAGCCGGGGGCTCAGGCAACGATCTCATCTCGATCAACCGGGCAGCAGGTCTTGATGACATCACCCTGACCGGGGAGCTGTTGATCACCTCTGAAATGCGCATCGAATCGAACAACAGCCAATCAGTGATCGTTCGCGGCGCAAACGGTGGCTCGCGAGTATTTCACGTTGACGGCGGCGATCTTAGGCTAGAGAACATCCAGATCTTCGATGGAATCGTCAGCGGTTCCGGCGACCCCGCCGACAAGGGCGGCGGCCTTCGTGTGGTGGACGGCTCGGCGACGCTGTTCAACTGTGCCTTCTACAACAACTTTGTCGATGAGGGTAGCGGCGACGCGATCTATGGCGAGGACGCGCAGATTGCCGTCACGGACTGTACTTTTGCGCTGAACGGGCCGCCCAGCACCAGCAGTGACGGGCATATCATCGACTTGGTCAACTCGGAGCTGGCCCTGACACGGATCGAAACCCGAGGCCCGAATATCTCGGGCACGAATAGCAATCTCGGCAACAGGAACAAGCTTTTGACGGCTGTCAACTCCTTCATTGAGGTCGATCAAAGTGGGCTGTTCACCACGAGGAACTTTGACGGTTTTGAGATCGAGATTTTCGATGGATCGGAGATGCTGGTCGAGAATTCGACCGTCGGGGCGTTTCCACCCGAAGATAGCGACGTCACCGAACCGGTGGCCTTCACCTTCTTCGGCCTCGGTTTACCGCTGGTTCGGTACAGCTTTCTCAACTCGACCCTGGATGCCAGCGTTGACAGGTTCCGCACGGCTGCCAACCTGCCGGGCCGCATCTACCAATTCGAATTAACAAACAGCATCTGGAACGGTGCTGGCGGTCAGGGAAATCCCTTTCCAGAACTGAGTAGCATCGTCGGTCCCCTCCAGGACAATGGCGGACCGATCGAAACGATGGCGCTATTCTGGTACAGCAGCGCCATCAACGGCGGTATTGATGCAGAATGTCCAGAATTCGATCAGCGGGGTCGAACCCGCGTCCGCTGCGACCGTGGTGCGTATGAGTTTATCGCTGATGCCGACATCGCAGTCGATATCACGCCGGTCACGCCGGGCCCTTACGTGGTCGGGCAAAGCGTAGCCCTTGATGTCAATCTGACCAATCTTGGGCCCGACAACGCCAACCTGGTCGCAATTGACTTCAGCACTCAGAATTTTGTCATCGAATCTGTGGATGGTGCCTGCGTTTCCACATCGTGCATTATCATCGGGCTCGAAGCCGATAACGCTGCCTTACCGTTTCAGACTGTGCGCGTCACCGGCACGCCGTCGGGACAGAATGATTTCAGCCTGACTGCAACGGCCGAACCCAGCACCGGTGCGGTCTATCAAGAAACGAACAATTCGAATAACAGCGACACCCTGACCACTGCACTGGTTCCTAACGCCGACCTGCAGCTCGTCAAAACCCTCATTACACCACCCCCCTACGCTCTCGGCGATCCGATCCAGTATCAGATCACGATCACCAACAACGGGCCAGACTTCGCCGACAACGTGGTGTTTACCGATTCGCCTGAGGGATTAAACGTCACCGGCATATCCGGCTGCAGCAATCCGCCGGCCGGCCCCTGCAATCTGTCGGATCTGAACAATGGCAACAGCATCAATCTGACGGTGAACGCGGAGATCCTTCAGCCCCGCTTCGACAATCAGGGAACGGTCTCATCCGACACCTTCGATGCCAATCCATCCAATAACGTGGACGCCCGCAACAACGGTGCTGACATCAGCGCGGATGCCGATATCAAACTGGCCCTGTCTCGCGAAACCAATCCACCGTTTTTCACCGGCCAGACCGTTCGATACACGGTTCGCCTGAGCAATCTCGGACCGGACACCGCGACCGACGTCACCGTCGATCTCGCGACCGAAAATTTCTTCCCGACCGGGGTCCTCGGGCCCTGCAGCCCGACGAACAGTCTTCCGTGCAATATTGGAAATCTGAGCGTTGGCGCCGCCCAGGATGTGATAATCGAAGGATTTGCCGTGGCACCCGGCAACAGCGGCTTCACCGCCACTGCCTACAGCGACCAGCAGGACGCCCAGCCCGACAACAACGTCGACAATATCGGCGTCGGCATCATCGAATCCGCCGATGTTTCCGTTGACCTCGAAATCAGTCAACCCTCCAACACCTACGCCAGGGATCAGGTCATCACCTACATTGGGCGAATCAGCAATGCCGGTGATGACTACGCCGACAACATTGCCTTGGACATTACGACAGAAAATCTCGATATTCTGTCCGTGGGCATTGCGGGCTGTAGCGAAGCGCCGTGCATCATCCCCGTTCTGGCACGACCGGCCAGCGAAACACTGGTGATTCAAGCCAGAATTATTGCGCTGGGCCCCTTCGATCTGGCCGCAAGCGTCGATGCGGATCAATTCGATCCATTCCCGGCAAACAACACCGATGATGAGGGCAACGGGGGCACCGCCACTGTCATCCTTGTGGACGAAGTGTTTCGAGACGCCTTCGAACAGTGAACTCGTCAAGCGCCGGCACAGAGGACCAGACTGCCTGATCGGACGCCAGTGATGCGATAATGCCGGAACGCCGGTCGAGCCCGATCGGTGCTTTATGAGCGGAGTTCACTCATGCTGGTGTCGCTGAAGAAAATCGACTTTGGAATCGGCGGCCCGCTGCTGCTCGAACAGGTCAATCTCGACATCGAGCAAGGCGAGCGCGTCTGTCTGGTCGGCCGCAATGGCGCGGGCAAGTCGACTCTGCTCAAATTGATCGACGGTGAGATCCAGCCCGACGACGGCGAGGTCGTGACGGGCCCCGGCGTCTGCGTCGCCCGCCTGCAGCAGGAAGTCCCCGAGAACGCCGACGGAAGCGTATACGACCAGGTGGCCGCAGGCTTGGGCGATGTCGGTGCCCTGCTCGCTGAATATCATCATGTCTCTCAAGGCGAATTCGACGCCAACAAGCTGGCCGCCGTGCAGGAGAAGATTGATGCAGCCAACGGCTGGGATCTGGACAACCAGGTGGTCAAGGTGCTCGACAAGCTCAATCTCGACGGCGACCAGGCCTTTTCTGATCTGTCCGGCGGCATGAAGCGGCGCGTGGCCCTCGGTCAGGCGCTGGTCCAGCAGCCCGACGTGCTGCTGCTCGATGAGCCGACCAACCATCTGGATATCGAATCGATCGAGTGGCTGGAGAACTTTCTGCTCGGCTTCGCCGGCTCCCTGGTTTTTGTCACCCATGACCGTCGCTTTCTGCAGGCCTTGGCCACGCGCATTGTCGAGATCGACCGCGGTCAGGTCACCTCCTGGCCCGGCGACTGGGCGAACTATCTGCGCCGTGTCGAAGAGCGCCTGCACGCCGAGGAGCTGGAAAACGCGCGTTTTGATAAAAAGCTGGCCGAGGAAGAAGTCTGGATTCGCCAGGGCATCAAGGCTCGTCGCACGCGCAACGAAGGCCGAGTTCGAGCGCTGAAGCAACTGCGCCAAGAGCGCGCCGAGCGACGCAATCGCCAGGGCTCGGTCCAGATGAGCGTATCCACAGCCGAGAAGTCCGGCAAAAAGGTGGTCCAAATCAAGGACCTCAATTTCTCCTACGGCGACAAGCTGATGGTGCGGGACTTCTCCACACGCGTCATGCGCGGCGACCGAGTCGGCCTGATTGGCGCCAACGGCAGCGGCAAATCGACCCTGCTGAAACTGATGCTCGGCCAGCTCGAGCCCGATTCCGGTGAAGTCGAGCTCGGGACCAATCTGCAAATCGCCTACTTCGACCAGCATCGATCCGTACTGAGAGACGACTGGACCACGGCCGAGAACGTCTCGGAAGGCAAGGAATTTGTCGAGATCGGCGGCAAGCAAAAGCACGTGATCGGCTACCTGCAAGACTTCCTGTTTACGCCCGAGCGCGCCCGAGCCCCCATTACCAAGCTCTCGGGTGGCGAGCGTAATCGTCTGTTGCTGGCCAAACTCTTCGCCCGCCCGTCCAACCTGCTGGTGATGGATGAACCGACCAACGACCTGGACGCAGAAACGCTCGACCTGTTAGAGGAGCGCCTGGCCGAGTACCCAGGCACCCTGCTGCTGGTCAGCCATGACCGCGCCTTCCTCGATAACGTCATCACAAGCTGCCTGGTGATGGAGGGCGACGGCCAGATCGGCGACTATGTCGGTGGCTACAGCGACTGGCAGCGTCAAGTCAAAGAACGCGCCACGCGCCTGGCCGCTGAAGCCCAGAGCGAGGCTGATGCGCCCAAACCCGTGGCGCGCACGCCTGAAAAGCCGCGCCAGGAAAATAAACTCAGCTACAAACTGGCGCGCGAGCTGGAGCAGCTTCCGACCAAAGTTGAAAGCCTGGAGGCCGACATCGAAGCGCTGGGAAAAACCATGAACGACCCCGAGTTCTTCAAACAATCGCCAGAAAAAATCGCCGAAGCCACCGCCCGCGCCCAGCGCCTGCAGGATGAATTGAGTGCGGCTTACGCTCGCTGGGAAGAGCTCGAAGCTTAGGGAAGCTCTGAATAACGATCACCCTACCCAGGCAAGTCCTTCGGTCGGACATAACGCAGCAAACGCCCGGTAGCCTGCCGCCCATCCATCATCGCTTCGATTGAAAGATCAAACTCAGCCAGCGCGGCCGTAGGAAACTTCACCTGCAGCCTTGAGAGCTGCGACGGCTCGCCCTCGCCACACAGACGAACAGCAAGATCATGCATGCCGGGGTTATGCCCAACCAGCATGATGCTCGCCTCATCGCTGTCACCCGCCTCTTCCAAAGCAATTCTCAAAAGATGCGATGAATCGGCATGATAAAGATCGCTACGACGGGTCAGGCGGATCTGAGGGTCAAAGGCATCACGGAACAGTCCAGCCGTCCTACAAGCGCGCTCAGCCGTGGAGCTGACGATCCAATCAATGCGAAGATCAGATCCGGCGAAGTGTCGACCCATCGCCGACGCGGCTCGAAGGCCTCGCTCAGCCAGCGGTCGATCATGATCT
>CAYTQT010000055.1:0-6468 GCA_964439915.1 uncultured Wenzhouxiangella sp.
GCAAGAACCGCACGCGGCCTGGCGGCGACGGCCTCGAACAGGGTCCAGAACAGGGAGAAAGGACCGTGCAGAATCCATTGCCTGACCGGGGGGACGGCGCTTGAGCCTGTTCTCCGAACTCAAGCGCCGCAATGTGATGCGCGCCGGCATCTCCTGGCTGGCCCTGTCCTGGCTTCTGGTCGCGAGCGCCGATCTGCTTTTTCCCTATCTCGGATTTCCTGATGCGGCCATTCGTGGCCTGATTGTCGGTCTGCTGCTGGCCCTGTTGCCGCTGCTGGTACTGGCCTGGCTGCTGGAGCTGACGCCGAATGGACTGCGACGCGATCGGGGGCCGGGCCGGGCCAATCCCGAGAATGCCCGAACGGCGCGCCGGCTCGATCAACTCTCGGTGGTGTGTATTCTGGCCGCGCTGGGTCTGTCGGCGCTGCGGGAGTTCGTGCTGATCGAGGAGGTCTCGCAGGGCAGGCCGGTGACTGTCGAGACGGCCGCGCCGCTGCTGGATGACGAAGACGATGCTGCGCCAGCTGCTCCTGCCGACCCGCGTTCGATTGCGGTAATGCCGTTTGCCAATATGAGCCCCGATCCTGAAAACGCCTATCTGGCCGACGGCATGGCCGAGGAATTATTGAACGTCCTGTCACGTATCGATGGGCTGAAGGTCGCATCGCGCACCTCGTCGTTTTCCTTCCGTGATGAGGCCGTGGCGGTGCGCGAGATTGGCCAGCGCCTCGGCGTTGCCCATATCGTGGATGGCTCGGTCAGGCGGCAGGGCGACCAGGTTCGCATCGCGGCCCAGCTGATTCGGGCAACGGATGACCGACAGCTCTGGTCGGGCAGTTTCGACCGCCGGGTCGCTGACCTGTTTTCGCTGCAGGAAGACATCGCGCAGGCGATCACCAATGCACTGATCGAGCCGCTCGGCGTCCGGGAGGTGGCCGTGCGCCGGGCCACCGATGATCCGTTGGCCTATGAACTCTATCTTCGCGGCCGCCAGCTGTTCGCGCAGCGCGGGGCCAGCCTGATGCCGGCCCGCGAGTTGCTGCAGCGCGCCGTCGAGCACGACTCGAGCTTTGCCGAAGCCTGGGCCGTGCTGGCGGCGATCGAGTACGTGCTGCCGTCGTATTTTTCCGAAGTCGATAATCTGACGGCACGTCTGGCCGCCACCGATGCTGCGTCGCAGGCCCTGGCGTTGATCCCTAACGATGCGTCCGCTCTGGCGGTGAGCGCTCGCCTGGCGGCGGATCGCGGAGAGCGCCAAGCCGCCCTGGAGCTGGTCGATCGTTCACTCCAGGCCGATCCCAATAACGCCAATACGCTGATGTGGAAGGGCTTGACCCTGCTCGAGACCGGGCAGATCGTCGCCGCGCGCGAGGTCTTTGATCGAGCCCGACGACTGGACCCGCTCAGCGGCATTCATCTGGGCTGGCTGGCTGCCACCGAGCTGGTCGACGGGCATTTCGATCGGGCCGAGGCCCATCTGGATGAAGCCCATGCCCTGGGTTGGCAGGGGCCTGCCAGCGCCTGGAAGCTGAAGCTGGTGCTGAATCGGGACGGCTACGGCCCAGGGGCCGAGCAGGCCTATAGGCGCTGGATTCAGGACGACGGTCGAATCGAGCCGGAGGCGGCCGAAACCTATCACGCCGTGGCACCGGCCTTTGGCAAGCCCGAGCTGGCCGCCGAAGCCGAGGCCCGCATTCTGGCTGCAGCGGCCGACCATCCCGAGCTGGACTGGGCTCCCCTGCTGCTCAATCTCGGCCGCACCGAGGCCGTTCTGAATGAATTGATCCGACCCAAACCGCCATCGCGCCAGATCACGCTGATGATGATCTGGACACCGGTGGACCGGCCGCTTCGGGAGCATCCTCGATTCATCGAGTTTGCGGACCAGGTGGGCTTGATAACCTATTGGAATGAGCACCATTGGCCGGATCACTGCAAGATGGCAGAAGATACGCCCGTTCGTCTGGAGTGTGATCGATGAGCCTGAGGGCTGAGCTCAAGCGGCGAAATATCTTCCGGGTTGCGGCCGCCTATGTGGTGATCGGCTGGCTGACGCTGCAGGTGGCCGATATCGTGCTGGGGTTTACCGGCGCGCCCGACTGGGTCGGTAAGGCACTGATTGCCTCGCTGTTGCTTGGGGCGATTCCCACGCTGGCCCTGGCCTGGGTGTTCGAGGTAGGACCTGAGGGCATCCGGATCGACGACGGTCGCAGTCAGCGTGACGCCAGCCCGCAGGCCCGACGGCTCGATGTGGTGACCCTGGGGGCGGTGGTACTGGTGGTCGTGCTGATGATTGGCCAGCAGCTGGGCCCGTCGCTGCTCGACAGCGATGCCGGTGGCAAGCGCGCGCCCCAGACGAAGGTTCAGGAGACGCCGCCAGCAGATCCGGCAGGAGCTGACCGATCGCGGTTGGAGTCCGATCCCTTTCCTGTACCCGAGGGCTCCATCGCCGTGCTGCCCTTTGCCAATCGCAGCTCCGAGCCCGATACCGGCTACTTCGTCGACGGGGTCCACGATGATCTGTTGATCGAGCTGTCCCGCAACCCGGCACTGACCGTCATTTCGCGTACCTCGGTCATGGAATATCGTGATACCACCAAGAATTTGCGACAGATCGCCGAGGAGCTGGGTGTGGCACATGTATTGGAGGGGGCCGTGCAGCGCGCCGGTCAGCGCGTGCGGGTCAACGCGCAGCTGATCGATGCAGCCACCGACGCCCAGGTCTGGGCCAACAGTTTCGATCGAGAGCTGAGCCCGGAGGGCGTGTTCGATATCCAGACCGAGATTGCGGCCGAGATTGCCCGCGCGCTGGGCCGGGCACTCGGCATGGAGGTCGCAACGCCTGCTCGAGCCGCAGTCACCACCAGCGTCGAGGCTTTTGATGCCTATCTTCGCGCCCGGGCGAACAACGACGTGAATTCACTCGAGCGGATTCAAGAGCGGATTCAGCGCTACGAGCAGGCACTGGAGTTCGATCCGGAGTTTGCCCTCGCCATGGGCGAGCTCGGGCGCGAATATACCAACCTCTACTGGTACTTGACCCGCCGGGAGGGGGACCGCCTGAAGGGTGGCGAATGGATCGCGCGCGCGCTCGACACCGACCCGGATAATCCGCTGCTGATGGTCGCGCGAGCAGAGCACCTGTACCGGGCCGCTCTCGACTACGAAGGCGCGTTGGCCGCACTTGCGCGGGCCGAAGCCACCCTGCCGGGTGATGCCCGCATCTTCACTCTGCGGGCCTTTGTTCAGCGCCGCGCCGGCCGGCCGGGGGCGGCGGTCGAAGCACTGAGGACGGCAGCGCTGCTCGACCCCCGCTCCCTCGAAACCCTGACCTCGCTGATCGGGACCTACAGTCTGCTCGGTCAGATCGAGGCGGCTCGAGAGTGGAATCGCCGGATGATGGAATTACCGTCGGTGCCGGCCGGCGTATCGCTGCCGATGGCCTCCGTCGAACTGTCGCTGCGCGGCGATATCGGTGCGAGCATCCGTGCACAGGAATCCCTGCCGCTGGGCACGGTGCCGGCGTGGGCAGCGAGCACCGGCTTCTACACCCTCGGCGACAGCTTTAGCTGGCGTTATCTTGCCCGTGATTTCGAGCCGGCCAAGCAAGCCATCGATATCATCGAGCAGACTCACGCCATCATCGAGAATCAGTTCGCCGTCGTGCCTGTGGTTCAGTTTCGGGCCATGCTCGCCTTTGCTCGCAGCGATTCGGTCGCCCAGACACGATTTGCTGAACAGGCCCTGCGCGAGCTCGATGACATTCTCCTTGACCAGCCCGAGGACTACCGCGCCTGGTCGCAGCGCGGCCTGGTCCTCGGTCTGCTTGGCCGCGCTGACGAGGCCCGGCTGTCCAGTCAGCGTGCGCTGGACCAGCTTATTCCGACTCGCGATGCGATCATTCGCAGTGAGTTGATTCGGCAGCGGGCAATCGCGCTGGCCTTCAGTGCCGACACGGTTGCAGTGATCGATGCGGTCGATAGCTACCTGTCCCTGCCGATGAAGTTCTGGAGCATCCACGGATTGATCCTCGACCCGGCCTTTGATCGCCATCTCGACGACCCGGCGTTCCAGGCGCTGATCGCCCGCCATCGCCGGGAGGACGCCGCTTCATGAGCTTTTTTGGCGAACTCAAGCGGCGCAATGTCTTTCGCATGGCTGGCCTGTACACGGTTGGTGCCTGGCTGGTGGTGCAGGTGGCCGAGACCGTTCTGCCGGCTTTCGATACGCCTGACTGGGTGCTTCGAGCCATCATTGTGCTGCTGGCCATTGGATTCGTCCCGGCCGTCATCTTCTCCTGGCTCTTCGAGCTCACGCCCGAGGGCGTCAAGCGCGATGTCGACGTGGTCCCGGAGCGTTCGGCTCGTCCGGCCGTCGGCCGGCGCATGGACCGTTGGATGTTGATCGGCGTGCTGGTGCTTCTGGTTCTGCTGATGGCCGAGTGGTTCTGGCCGGCGGAGTCAGGCGCGCCCGGCATGCCACTGGTTCCCGTTTCAGGTAATGCCTCGATCGCCGTCCTGCCGTTCGTCAACATGAGCGCCGACGAGGACAACGAATTCTTCGCCGACGGCATTTCTGAAGAGCTGCTCAACGTGCTTGTCGGCATCGAAGGACTGAAGGTCGCCTCCAGGACCTCGGCCTTCCGCTTCAAGAACAGCTCGACGCCGATCCCCGAGATTGCCAGCCTGCTCGAGGTGGACCACGTGCTCGAGGGTTCCGTGCGCAAGCAGGGAGAGCGTGTGCGCATCACCGCCCAGCTTATCCATGCGGCCAGTGACGCGCAGCTCTGGTCCCGGACCTTCGAAAGAGACCTGACGGATATCTTTCGGGTGCAGGAAGAGATCGCCAGCGCGATTACCCAGGCACTGGAGAATGCCCTTGGCGTGCGCCGGGTCTCGGTCGATGCACCCACCACCGATCTGGCCGCGTATGAACGCTTTCTGCAAGGCCGCTCCCGGTTCTACCAGCGCCTTGAGCTCGATGCGGCCATCGATGATCTGGAGTTTGCCGTCGAGCGCGATCCGGGGTTTGCCGTGGCCTGGGCATTTCTTGCCGCCGCCAATCACGTTGCCAGTGCCGGCTGGCCGACCGAGCGCGATCGCGAGGCACTGAAGGCACGAGCTCCCCTGGCGGCGGAGCGAGCCCTGGCCCTGGATCCCGACTCAGCCATTGCGCTGGCGGTCAAGGGCGACTGGTGGTTTCGTGCCGCGGAGCCCAGCCAGATGGTCGAGGGCCTGCGGCTGCTGGAACAGGCGGCTGATCTGTCGATGGTCGATACCTCGGCTCGATTGTGGCTGGGCCTGTCCTGGCTCGACCTCGGCTTTGCCGAGCGGGCGCTGCCGCATCTGCTCGAAGCGCAGGCACGCGATCCGATGGTGCCAAGCAACAACGGGTATCTGGGGCTGGCCTACGCGACCCTCGGCCGCCTGCCGGAAGGCCGCCGACTGATGCTGGATGCGGTCGAAATCAGCGGCACCCCTTTCTGGGCCGTCGTTCTGGCGGTGGGTCTGGTAAATGCCGACGATGACGCCGCCGCCGTCGAGCTGCTGACCGCAACCCGGACGCATACCTCCGGCCGTGGTCAGGAGTTCGTGGACCGAATCCTGCAGGTAGTTGAAGACCCGACGCTGCGCGAGTCGTTTCTGGCCGACAATTTCGAAGCCGCCCGTGGCGGATCGGCGCTGGAAATGCTCGGCGCGCTGATGTTTGCCGACCCGGACAGCGTATTCTCCAATACCGGGCCCAGGGCCTCCTATGAGTTCATGACCAGCACCACCTGGCTTCCTTCGCTTCGATGGGTACGTGAAGACCCGCGCTTCTACGCGCTGATGGCTGACCGGGGTATCGTCGGCTTCTGGGAACTGGAGGGTTTCCCGCCCGGCTGCCGGCCAGTGGACAATGGTGACCGGCCAAGACTCGACTGCAGCGGTGGACCGCAATGAGCTTCATGGATGAACTGAACAAGCGCAACGTGATCCGGATGGCCGGTCTGTATCTGATTGCGGCGTGGTTGATCGTGCAGGGGGCCGAGGCCCTGCTGCCGTTGTTCGACGTGCCCGATTGGGTGCCGAGGACGCTCAGTATCCTGCTGGCGATCGGCTTTGTTCCTGCGCTGGTCTGCTCATGGATCTTCGAACTGACGCCGGAAGGCATCAAGCTCGAACGCGACGTGACACCCGAGCAGTCGATCGCCGCTCGCACCGGCAAGCGCATGGATCGCCTGATTCTGATCGGTATCCCGATCGTCATCATGGTGCTGCTGGCCGATCGATTCTGGTTCGGAGACGGCGAGGCGGACGCCTTTCAGACTCCCGTCCTGGCCGGCCAGACCTCGATCGCCGTGATGCCCTTCGTCAACATGAGCCCCGATGCCGACAACGAATACTTCGCGGATGGCATCTCGGAAGAGCTGCTCAACGTGCTGGCCGGCATCGAGGGCCTGCAGGTCGCCTCGCGAACCTCGTCGTT
>CAYTQT010000055.1:6568-8962 GCA_964439915.1 uncultured Wenzhouxiangella sp.
CTGGCGGTCGAGGGGCAGATGCTGACCGAATCCCGCGATCTGATCGGTGCCATGGATCGATTGATTCGGGCCGCTGAACTGAGCAAGCTGGACCCGACCCCCGTCATGTGGCTCGGTTACTTTCAGCTACGCAGCGGCTACATCGATCAGGCCATCGAGACCCTGGAGAAGGCGATGCGCATGGATCCCCTGGTCGGCATCAATCACGGCCAGCTGGCCGTCGCCTACCTGTCGGCCGGCCAGCGGGTGCGTGCCGAGGCCGAGGCCGCCCTGGCCCTGGATCGTGGCTGGGCACCCGCTCAGTATCTCGTCGCCATGGATCTGCTGGGCATCGGCGAGCGCGAGCGTGGCATTGCGGCCCTGGTCCGGTTTCTCGAGCCGCGCTGGCCGGCGGCGCTCGAATCCGAAGCCTGGGCGCCGTTTCAGGATGCCCTGGACAATCCGGAGCGGGTAGAGGCCTACTGGCAGACCCGGCCACAACCCTATTCGCTCGAGGAAAGCATCGGTCTCGGGCGCATCGACCTGTTGCTGGACCACATTGACGCATCGGATCACGAAGACTTGAACAATCAGGATTTCTGGTTCTGGCTGCGGTCGGCCTGGCTGCCGTCCACAAAGACCTTTCGGGAGGACCCGCGTTTCTTTGCGGCAGTGGCCGATCTTGGTCTCGTCGATCTTTGGGAGGCAAGGGGCTATCCTGCGAGCTGCCGCCCGAGCGAGGGGCCCGAGGGTCGTCATCTGGACTGCGCGGAGTTCCCGCAATGAATCTGTTCACCGAACTCAAGCGCCGCAACGTTATCCGGGTCGGACTGTTCTACATCGTCGCGGCCCGGGTGGTCGTGCAGGTGGGCGAGACGCTGCTTCCGAATTTCGATGTTCTGAACGGCGAGGAGGATTTCGAATGCGGTTGATCCCGACCTGCTTACCCCTACAAACCGGAGATTCAACAATGAGCTCACCGATCAGAAAAAGACGCAGCGGCTTTGCCGCGATGCTGACATCTGCGCTGCTGGCCGGCACCACTGGCGTGCTCGCCCAGACCGAATCCATCGCTGAGGCCCCCGAGGTGGAAAACGCTGTGCGTCTGTGGTCGGAGTGGGTCGAGTATCAGGCGGCGACTGCGCGGGTGCCCGGCCTGTCCTTCGGCATCGTCCACGACCAGGAGTTGATCGCCAGCGGCGGCTTTGGTGATGCCAATCCAGCCGAAGGTGTGCCGGCCACGCCCGATACGCTGTACAGCATCTGCTCGATCTCAAAGCTGTTTACCAGCGTCGGCCTGATGCAGCAGCGCGAGGCCGGGCAGCTGCGTCTCGATGACCCGGTGTCCGAACACCTGAACTGGTTCGATATCGACGACGCTCATCCCGATGACGAAGCGATCACGATCCGCGGATTGCTGACCCATTCCTCCGGCCTGCCGCGCGAGTCCGATTTCCCTTACTGGACTGATCCTGATTATCCGTTCCCGACCCAGGAAGAAATCCGCGAGCGCCTCGGGCAGCAGCAGACTCTGTACCCTGCCGCCCGCTACTGGCAGTATTCCAATCTGGGCCTGACCCTGGTGGGCGAGATCGTCGAAGCCGTTTCGGGCCAGCCTTTTTCGAATTACATGCGCGAGCGACTGCTGGATCCATTGGGCATGAACGATACAACGACCGACATGCCGCAGGACCTGCGCGGTGAGCAGCTGGCGATCGGCCATACAACGCTCAAACGTGACGGCACCCGGGATGTGGTCGCGCCCTATCAGGCCCGAGGCATCGCCCCGGCCGCAGGATTTGCGTCCAACGTCAATGACCTTGCGAAATTCGCCAGCTGGCAATTCCGCACCCTGGACGGGCAGGGCGATGGCCTGCTGCGCGCATCCAGTCTGCGCGAGATGCAGCGCGTTCACTGGGTCGACCAGGACTTCGAGATGACCTGGGGCCTGGGCTTCAGCGTCCGGCGCGAGGGTGATCGAACCTTTGCCCGCCACGGCGGCGGATGCCCGGGCTACTACACCGAGTTTCGACTGGAGCCGGCCTCGAAGATCGGAGTCATCGTCCTGACCAATACGATCGGCTCGACCCCGGGCGACTACGCGGCCCAGGCATTCGAAATGATCGGTCCGGCGATCGCGCAGGCGCTGGCCGCCACGGAGGTGACCGAGCGCGATGAATCAATGGCCGCCTATGCCGGTGTCTACGGCAGCATCTGGGGCCAGATCGCGATCGTACCCTGGGACGATGGGCTGGCCATGCTGGCGCTGGAAGCGGCGAATCCGGCCCAGGCCATGCAGACCCTGCAGCATGTGGAGGGTGATGAATTCAAACGGGTCAGAAGCGACGATACGCTTGGTGAATCGATCCGCTTTGTCATGGATGACGATGGCATTGCCCAACGCATGAATGTCCA
>CAYTQT010000055.1:9062-21691 GCA_964439915.1 uncultured Wenzhouxiangella sp.
AGGATTGAATTGAGGTTGGATTCGCGCTTGATTCGTTGATTGAAAGGACCTGCTGATCAGCGGGTGAGATTCACTAATGCAGGAGCAGGCCAGTGAGCAAGAAATCGAACGAGGGCAGCAACGCACGCCGCCGTTTTCTGACGGGTGCGATCGCTGCGGCCGCAGCTGCCGGCAGCGCATCGTTGCTGGCCGCTGTCACACCGACCCAGACCGAGGGTCCGTTCTTTCCGATTGTCGACCAACTCGACAAGGACGCCGACCTGACCCGGATCGAAGGCCATGCGCAAGCGGCCGAGGGCGAAGTGGTGGTTGTCGCCGGTCGCGTTCTGGACGAGGCCGGTGCACCGATTGCCGGCGCACTGATCGATGTCTGGCAGGCGAACGTGCACGGCCGCTATTCGCACGAGGCGGACCCCAATCCACAGCCGCTGGACCCGAATTTCCAGGGTTGGGGCAAGCTGGTCACCGATGAGGAGGGCCGCTATCGATTCCGGACCATCATCCCGGGGGCCTATCAGGTCGGTGAAGCCTGGAGCCGCCCGCCGCATATCCATTTCAAGGTGGCCCGGCGCGGATTTCATGAACTGACCACGCAGATGTATTTTGCCGATCATCCCTTGAACGAGTTGGACCGGCTTCTGCAGAGCGTTCCCGAGGACAAGCGTGGAATGCTGGTGGTCGACTTCGAAACGCAGGCCGACGAGGTGCCCCGGGGTGTGTTCGATCTGGTCCTGGCGGCGGTCTGATGGTGATGAGAATCCCTGATCGAGGATTAGCGATGAATGGTTTCTTTCTGCTGGCGACTGGTTTGTCGTTGGTCTCTGGGGTGCAGGCCGAGACCACGATTCGATATGACTGGCTGACCCAGGGCCAGAAGTCGGGCGAGCTTGTTCTGACGATTGACGACGACGGCAGCCGCCAGGTCGAGTTCGGATTCAACGACCGCGGGCGCGGCCCGAATCTCTCGACCCGAATCGATGCTGACTCATCGGGCCTGGTGCGTCGATTCGAAAGCGCAGGCAACGCTTACATGGGTGCGCCCGTGGACGAGCGTTTCGTTCATGAGGACGGCGCTGCGCGCTGGACCAGTAACCTGGAATCGGGACGGGACGAGGCGCTGCTGGATCGCTTCTATCTGGCGAATGATTCCTCGCCGGAGTACCTCGCGGCGCTGATCCGAGCGCTGCAACAAGCGCCCGACCAGCGTCTACCGCTCTGGCCCGCGGGCACGGCCACGCTGGAGAAGCTGGGCGAAGAGCAGGTCGAATACGGGGGACAGAGCCGAACCGCCTCGCTGTATGCGGTCTCCGGCCTGGGCTTCGATCCGCAGTATTTGTGGCTCGATGAGAACAACGAGCTGTTCGCCCTGGCCGCGGGCTGGATGGGGCTGGTGCCGACGGGATGGGCCGAGGTACTGCCTGCGCTCGACGCCCGGCAGCAGTCCGCGAGCAGGGACATGTTGCGGTCTCGGGCCGAGCGCCTGACCCATCGGTTGCCCGACGCCTTCTGCCTGCGCGACTTCGCTGTCCTCGACGTCGACGCCGGCACTCTGCGCGCGGGCTCGACCGTTCGCGTCGAAGACAGCGTCATTGCCGCGGTCGGTGCCAGCGAGGCAATCGACTGCAATGGTCTGACGACGATCGAGGGCGCGGGACGTAGCCTGATTCCCGGTCTCTGGGACATGCATGTGCACATCAGTGCCTCTCAGGGCGCGCTGCACATGGCCGCCGGGGTGACCACCGTGCGCGACCTCGCCAATACCCACGAGCGCCTGATGTCGACGATCGATCAGTTCGATCGCGGGACGGCTATTGGTCCCAGGGTCTATCGGGCAGGCTTCATCGATGCTGCCGGGCCCTTCGCCGCGCCGACCGGTAATCTCGCCGAGACTCTTGATGAGGCCCTGGATTACATCGAGCAGATCGATGAGCGCGGGTATCGGCACATCAAGATCTACTCGTCCATCCCGCCGGACTGGGTGGCACCGATGGCCGAGGCCATGCACGAACGCGGGATTCGTCTTTCGGGGCACATTCCCTCGGGCATGACGGCCGAAGACGCCGTTCGTGACGGCTTCGACGAGATCCAGCACATCAACATGGTGTTTCTGAACTTCCTCGCCGGGCCCGATGACGACACGCGTACGCCGGTGCGCTTCGTACTGGTGGCCGAGGAAGGCCATGCGCTCGATCTGGATTCGGACGAAGTACAGGCCTTTATCGACCTGCTGGTCCGGGAAGACGTGGTGGTCGACCCGACCGTGGCGATCTTCGACAACATGTTCCGCCATCGTTCCGGCGAGATCAGTCCGTCCTATGCGATGGTGGCTGACCATTTTCCACCGAACGTACGCCGCTCGATGCTCGCCGGTCGGATGGATATCAACGAGGACAACGCCGAACGCTATGCAGCTTCGTCTCGTGCCCTGCTGGCCATGATCCTTCGACTGCACAAGGCCGGCGTCCGTCTGGTAGCGGGTACCGATGCACTGCCGGGCTTCACCCTTCATCGCGAGCTCGAACTGTACGCCGGGGCCGGTATTCCGAACGCCGAGGTGCTCAGGCTGGCAACCATCGGCTCGGCTGAAATCATGGGTGTCGGCGATCGTATCGGCCGCATCGCGCCCGGCTATGTCGCCGATCTGGTGGCTCTGGACGGTGATCCGCTTGCTGACATCAGCGCGATTCGTTCAGCCGCCATGACCCTCAAGGGCCAGCGACTCTATCAATCCTCCGAAATCCACCGAGCCATGGGAATCGCGCCCTTCGCCGAGCCTGTCGCGGTGCGCGCGCCTTGATCCTTCGCTCCGTCACCCGCCATGTCCGCGACCAGAACTGGGGCGCCGCCGGGCTGGATTTCCTGATCGTCGTGACTGGTCGCGTATCGGTTGGGCCATGGATGGCCATTGCGGCCTTTCATCATCGATGAGCGACTCAGCCCGGCAGTATCTGGCACCGCTGCGCGCCAGGCTGTTCGGACCGTTCCGGCTGACCGCTGCCGACGGCACCGAAATTCTGATCAGCGGAAAGCGCGCGCAGGCGCTTCTGGCGATGCTTTGCCTGTCACCGGGTCAGGCCATAGAGCGCGAGCGGTTGAGCCAGCTGCTGTGGCGGGGGAAATTCCGAGCCCAGGCCCGGGCCAGTCTGCGCCAGACGCTGCTCGAACTGAAGCGGTCGCTGGCCGAACTATGTCCCGATCCGTTCGAAGGGACTCGAGACCATGTCGCGATTCGACCCGAGCTACTGAGCACGGATCTGATCGAGATTGAGTCGGCTCTGGCGGCGGGGCGTCATGGACAGGCGCGCGAACAGCTGCTTGAGATCGGGGGTCGGGTGCTGCTCGAGGGCCTGGACTTCGGCCCGGCATTTGCCGAGTGGCTTGCCGAGAAACGTGACCAGGTCGAACAGCGACTGGGCCGCGCTATCGAGCAGGCACTGCCTGCGGATCGGGCGCGCGAAGCGAGTCATGCATGCAATCAGCTACGCGAGGCCTGGCTGCAGCGTGGCAAGGCCCGCAGCGCCGATGGCGATATTCGTCTGGCCGTGCTTCCCTTCGAGACGCCCGGCGGCGATGATGCGCTGGCGATTTTCAGCCGAGGTCTGTTTGATGAACTGTTCACCACCCTCGGCCAGGTGCCGCAGCTTCGCATGGCCGGACGCGGGTCTTCGCGCCAGCTCGGGGCTGAATCCCTGAGCTCCAGCGAGGTGGCAACAAAGCTGCATGTGACGCATCTGGTCGAAGGCAGGATTCATCGTCAGGGCGAGGCCGTGCGGGTACACGTCGGTCTGATCGACGGTCAGGACGGCTTCGAGTCCTGGTCCAGTGGCTTTGACGGCCGTTCCGATGATCTATTTGCGCTCCAACAGAAGATTGCCGAAGCCGTCACGCAGGAACTTGGCGGCACCCTGCAGCGGCAGGTCAGTCGTCCGGTCCAGCGCCGCAGCACGGCCGACAAGGGCGCCTATGCGCTCTATCTGCAGGGCCGAGCGCTGACTGCGCGCGCGATCGGCGACGGGGTGCTCGCCAAGGCGATCGAATTGCTGGAGGCAGCCCTTGAGATCGATCCTGACTTTGCCGCCTGCTGGACGGCGCTGGCCGAGGCGCATGTCTACACGGCCGTCTACACCCCCTGCCTCGACCGACTCGCGCAGTCGAAGCGGATGGCCGAGTGTGCGATCAAGGCGATCGAGCTCGATCCTGGTCAGGGCCATGCCCGCGCCATGCTCGGCATTCACCGCTGGACCGAAAACAACCCGGTCGGCGCTCTCGACCTGGCGCACGAGGCTTACCGGCTCGAGCCACAGAATCCGGATGTGGTCCTGCGCCTGGGGTCCTTTCTGCTCTACATCGGACGCACGCGCGAGGCTCTGCCCTACATCGAGGCCGCAGTCGACCAGGATCCGGTCAACGGCCGCAACCATGCCATGCTGTGCGTGGCGAGACTCAATCTGGGCGATGTCGAACAGGCCATCATGGCCGGCCAGCGCATGGTCGATCTTGGCCTGCCGTCGATGTGGCTGGCCGTGGCCACCGCTGCTTCGGGCGATCGGAAGCAGGCCGTCAACCAGTACCTGCAGACCCGACACCTGATCAACAAGACGATGTTTCCGCCGGCCGGCTCCAGGCCGCTGAGCGGGCCAGCGCTCTACACCTTCTGGCAGATCGCTGCCCGTGGCGTGTGCAGCGGACGGGCGATTCATCGGAAAATGTACTGCGCGCTGCTCGATCAACTCCACGCCACGCTGCACGATCCCTGCGATACCAGCATCGTCCAGCCCGCCATCTGGATGGGATACGCCGACATGGTCTTCAAGACCCTGGGTGCCCAGATCACCCCGGCCAACATGTTCTGCCTGATGTCGTTGTGGGCCGATCTCGAACCCATCCGGCAGACCCGCCTGCACCCCGACTTCCTGCCCTTCGCCGAGCGCATCGGTCTGGTCGCTGCCTGGGAGAAATACGGCCGCCCGGATCTGCTGACCGACTGACCGCGTCGGCCTCGGGCCAGCCTCACACAATGCAGAATTGACGCAACTCTGACGCTGGCGGCATTGCTCCGGGTGCTCCACCGGGCGCAAGCTATTCTGTGATGAGCATCACATCTCCCAGGGTTCTGCAAGAGACGCAATCTGCGCGGTTGACTGGCCGTGCGTATCTTCCTGGTCGGGACCGTTGAACGCGCACGGTCCAGCGGCAATCAGCGAGCGCATCGAGCTGCTCGATGCCCTGCGGGGAGTGGCCCTGCTTGGCATCCTTCTGGCCAACATGATGGTTTTTTCCGGGTGGGTCTTTCTGTCGCCGGAACAGCAGGCGGCGCTGGCTGGAACGCTACCGGCCGAGATCTCCAGGTTCCTGTTCTACCTGCTGCTCGACGGCAAGTTCTACACCGTGTTCTCGCTGCTGTTCGGCATTGGATTCGCTGTGCAGCTGGAGCGCCTGAGCGCGCGTCGACCCGATGCCGTCCGGATCTACACCCGGCGACTGCTCGGCCTGCTGCTCATCGGCCTGTTCCACCTGATGTTCATCTGGGTCGGTGACATCCTGACCCTCTACGCCCTGGTCGGCTTCTTGCTGCTGCTGGCCCGAAACTGGTCGACGCAGACCCTGGGCTGGACGGCGGTCGCGCTGATCCTGCTGCCCGTACCGGCCTATGTTATCTGGGGCCTGGCAGGTTGGCCGTCGCCCGGCAGCGCAGCGGCTGCCCTGGCGCAAGGGTACCGATCATGGATCAGCCCGAATGCGGACATGGACTGGATCGGGGCGATGCGACTTCCGGGTTGGGCCAGCTATCGCGACTGGGTACTGGCTATCTGGCCGTTCCGGATACCGAACGTTCTGGACAGCTGGCGCATTCCAAAGGTGATGGGCCTGTTCTTTCTGGGGGCCTGCGTCGGACGTCGATTGATGGCCGGTCGGCTGCTCGACGACACCCGCCTGCTCCAACGAGTGATCCTGATCGGTCTGCTGGTCGGCCTGCCGGCCAACCTGGTCTATGCCGGCCTCGGCGGTCTTGATCCTTACAGCGCTCGTTTCTCGGTCACCGGCGTGGTCGCCACCGCGGCCTATGCCCTCGGCGTGGTCCCGCTGGGACTGGCCTATGCCGCCGGCCTGGCCATGCTCTGGCGCCGCGGTTCTGGATGGTTGCGAGCCTTCGCGCCGGCCGGGCGGATGGCGCTGACCAACTATCTGATGCACTCGGTCCTCATGTGCCTGGTGTTCCTTGGCTTCGGCCTGGGCCTGGCCGGGCGGATGCTGCCCTGGACCTTCTGGCTGCTGGCGCTCGTCACCATGGCGGCGCAGATCGTGCTGTCCCGCTTCTGGTTATCCCGGTTTCGGTTTGGCCCCGCGGAATGGTTGTGGCGCTGGGCGACCTACGGCAGCCGGGCGCCATTTCGCCTGCCCGCGCCGGAGGCGGCATGAGTGCGGGCCCGTGTTTGGCCGTGAAGCGCGCTTGTCGAACCCACTCGGCAACGAGCGTCGCAGCGCCAGCACTGGACCAGCAAGCTGATCGATACCAAAGCGTCTTCGCAGTACTGAAGACATATCCACAACGCAGCAACAACTGCGTCAATGCACGACATCGTCAATCAACCAACGAGGACACATCATGAATCACTTCAATCGACTACGCATATTCTCTGTTTCGTTCCTCCTGCTGTCGCTCGCAATCGTTGCGGGACCGGCAGCGGCCCAGCTCCAGGTGTGGGAAGACTACGAAGTCTCCGACGCGGCCTGGAGCGTCACCACGGTCAAGCTGGAGCCGGGCACCCAGGGCATCTATCTCGAGGGTTTGAAGTCGACCTGGGTTGCGGCCAATGAGGTGGCCAAGTCGCTGGGGCATATCGAGGATTACGCGATCTATGCCAACCAGGCCGTTGCTCGCGGCGCTTTCGATCTCATGCTGGTGATCAAGTTCCCGAACACGGCCGCCATGGCACCGAGCCGAGCGCGCTACAACGAGTTCATGGAAGCCTGGGGCAACGAGAACATGGAGTCCAGCAACGAGACTGTTCTCGAGCTGTACAACGAAATCCGTGAGATTCAGGGCGAGTACATGCTTCGCGAGATCACGCTCAACTGATCCGGCGACCGCACTGCAGGACATCTGCGTCCTGCAGTGCGATACCCGCAGGAATTCTGAAAGCGCGAGGGATGATCTGTATGCAGGGTGAGTCTTCGTCCGATGTGGCCGCAGTTGCCGCCGATTTCGTCGCGCTCTGGCGTGCCGGGAATTTCTATGCCGCGGGCGCGAAGTACTGGGCCGAGGATGTGGTCAGTATCGAGCCCCACGATCTGCCCGACGGTACAGCGGCCGTGTGTCGCGGTATCGAGGCGGTTCGCAGCAAGACGCGTAACTGGCTGGCCACCCACGGCATCGAGGACCTCAGCCTCGATGGCCCCTTCATTACCGGCGATCGCTTCGCCATCTTTGCCGACATGGTGATTACGCACGGCGGCAAGCGAACGCCCCACAGCCAGATCGCGGTTTTCACCGTCCGCGATGACCGCATCATTGAAGAGAGACATTTTTATGACTGAGCGACAGCAACGATCAGAGGTAGCACCCAGGGCACTGGCTCATGTGGTCTACCGGACGCGACGGCTCGACGACATGCTGGCCTGGTACGCGACAGTCTTCGGCGCGCGCGTGCAGCATCGCAATCCGGCCATGGCCTTTCTGACCTTCGATGAGGAACATCACCGTTTTGCCTTTCTGGATCTTTCGGTGATCGATCCCGAGGGCAGGGAGCCGGAAGCAAGGACATGGACGGGTGTCGATCATCTGGCCTGGACTTACGCTTCGCTGGACGAGCTGTTCGAAACCTACGTGCGCTGCAAGGCCGTCGGTATCGAACCCTACTGGTGCGTCCACCACGGCCTGACGGTTTCGATGTACTACGCCGATCCCGACGACAACCAGATGGAATTCCAGGTCGATGCCTTCGATTCCACGAACGAATGCAACGCCTACCTCTCCGGCCCGCCGTTCGAAGTCAACCCGGTCGGCGTCGAGTTCGATCCCGAGGAATGGCTGGCCGCCGTCCGCGACGGCGCCTCGCTGGAAGACTTTCGCGAACGCAAGGTCCACGAACCGGTCTCGCCGATCCGCGGGGCGGTCGCTGAGCTGCTGTGAGCCTGACCCTCGACGCACCCACGCTTGCCCCGACGACCAAGCACGACCGCTACGTCGTCATGGACGTGCTGCGCGGCTTCGCGCTGTTCGGTGTGATGTTGATCAATCTCTACACCCTTGGCGGTGTTGATGTGCTGATTACCCCGGAACAACTGGCCGCCCTGCCTTCGGCTGTTCTGGACGGTCGGCTGGAGTTCGTGCTGAAGCTGTTCGCCTACGACAAGGCCAACACCCTGTTTGCCTTTCTGTTCGGGTTGGGTTTCTGGGTTCAGATGGAGCGGCTGCAGGCGCGCGGCGCGCCCTTCGAGTCGATCTTCCTTCGGCGGGCGACGATCCTGCTGATCCTCGGCTGGATTCACCTGCTGTGCCTGTTCAATTGGGACATCCTGCACGTCTACGGCATTGCGGCGTTCCTGCTGTTCCTGTGCCGGGGTTTTCCGGATCGAGCGCTGCTTTGGATCGGCCTGGCCCTGTTGATGTTCGCCCAGCCGTTCGTGACCTGGGCCTTCGAGGTGAGCGGTATCGCCGGTCGCTTCAACGACCCCGACCTTCTTGAAGCCGAAACCCTGGCGCGTCAGGCGGCGGCGCAGTCGGGTGATTTCCTGGCTTTCCTCGCGCGCATGAACCGCGACTATTTCAATTGGTTCATGGCAGGAGGCTTGATCGGTTGGATCTTCTACGCCCTCGGTCGCTTCTTCATGGGCGCCTGGGTCGCCCGTCGGGGATGGATCCAGAATGCCCGCGAGCACCTGCCGGGTTACCGCCGCTGGCTCTGGCCGCTGCTCATCGTCGGCCTGCTGCTGGAGCTCGCCCATCTGCTGACCGAGGGGCTGCCTGAAGCGACCTTGTTCGGCCAGATCGAGCTGCTGCGGACCGTTCTGCACGTGGTGGCCACGCCTCTTATCGCCGCCGGCTACGTCTGTGCGATCGTGCTGCTGTTTCATTCTCGCTCGCTGAGCTGGCTGGTCCGGCCGTTTGCCCCGGTCGGCCAGATGGCGCTGACCAACTACCTGACCCAGAGCGTGGCGATCATCCTGATTCTGACCTCGGTGGGGCCCGGGCTTGGCCTGGCCGGCAAGGCGGGTGCGTCGACTTTTGTGCCGCTGGTGCTGGCCGTGTTCATCACCCAGATCGTCGTCAGTCATGTCTGGATGAAATTCTTTGCCTTCGGCCCGGCCGAATGGCTCTGGCGCGCGCTGACCTACGGCACCTGGCCGCGATTCCGTCGCGCGCCGGCCAGCACGGATAACCACTGAAAAGGACCTTTGACCGATGACCGATACCGCACTCGAAAAAGATCTCCAGCAGATCGAAGCCCTGATGGCCACCTACATCGAAGGCGGCCGGAGCGGTAACAACGACACTCTGCGTCCGATCTTCCACGCGCTGGCGACGATCTGCGGCTACGTCGGCCCCGACCTGTTCGCCGGCCCGATCGAGATGTTCTATGACTGGCACGCCGAGAACGGCCCCGCCGCCGATCTGGTGGCCGGGGAAATGCGGATCGACGTCGAGGGCACCGCCGCATCGGTGCGCATCGAGCTCGACAACTGGACCGGGCATCGCTTCACTGACTTCTTCACCCTGGTCAGGATCGATGGCCAGTGGCAGATCATGAGCAAGGTGTTCTACCTGCATCCGGAGTAAGTGGACGCGTTCGGCCACTTCGAAATTCAACGAAACAGGGATAGCGCCGAGACCATGAAAAAGATTTCACCGATTGCTTTACTTGTCGGCTTCATTGCGCTTGCAACCGTTGCGATCGGCCAGGCCGCCGGCGAGATATCCGACGCAGATGCGCAGCCGCCGAGGCCTGACGGCAGAGTGATCCCGGCGGTAAAGCTGACGTTGAATGACGTGCCCCTGGAAGCGCTGGCTCCAGGGATCACTCGACAGGTCGTGCACGGCACACAGAGCACCTTTTCTCGTTGGGAGTTGGTAGCCGGCACATTGGTTCCTCTGCATCATCATGTCAATGAGCAGATGACCTGGATCATTTCCGGCCGCGCTGAAGTTCACTCCGGAGGACAGAAATACGAACTTGGGGCCGGCGAAATGATGGTGTTCGCACCGAACGTCGAACACGCCTTCACCATCCTGGAAGACACGGTTGCCGTCGATATCTTTACGCCCGCCCGCCAGGACTGGATCGATGCCGCAGCCGAGGCGGCAGAGCAGCCTTGATCCTGCGCAGCATCACCCGACACGTCCGCGAGCAGAACTGGTTCGCGATCGGGCTGGACCTTGTGATCGTAGTGGTCGGCGTATTCATCGGCCTGCAGGTTCAGCAATGGGCGGACGGGCAGGGACAGGCGCGAATGGAGACCTTCTACACCCAGCGCCTGCATAGCGAAATCGTTGATCTGCAGGCCACCCGGGCGGAGCTTGTCGAGTTGCGCGAGGGATGGTTGGAGGAGCTCTCGACGGCCAGCCCGGTTCTGTTAAACCCGACGGAACGGGAATTGACCGAGCGAGAATGCACGAGCATTGCCTTTTCATACATTGTTTCCAATCCCACCGACGATCTTGCCTCCCTGTTCGAAGTTCAATCTTCCGGTCAGTTCGCGCTGTTCAGCAATCCGCAGATCTCGAGCGCGCTGGGCGCATTCCTGCTTACGCGGGCCCGTGTACGCGATGCCCATTCTGCCGTTGAGCGAGTTCTGGTCAACCTGCCTTCCAGGTATCCTGAGCTGATTCAACTTCTTTCTCCATCCGACTACTCGGCGGACCCGTGGATTCGTCCGAGCTACCGTTGCGACACAGAAGGGATGCGGATGTCGCAAGGCTTCCTCAACGATTACGAGCTCAATCAGTCTAGCTACACATTTCACGTCATCAACAACGCAAGGGTCGACGCCAGCCTGGTTGAACTGAAAGAGGTGCTTGAAACTGTGCTGGGCCCGGCAACCCGGACGTCATCGCCATGATCCTGCGCAGCATCACACGCCACGTCCGCGAGCAGAACTGGGTCGCAGTCGGCATCGACTTCTTCATCGTCATCGTCGGCGTGTTCATCGGCATCCAGGTGGCGAACTGGAACGCTGTGCGTCTGGAAGCGCAGGAGGAGGTGCTGCTGGTCGAACGGATTCGAGCCGACTTCGAGCGCATCGAGGAGGATGCGGAACGAAGCCTGACCTACCATCAGTCCCGCGCTTCCGACCTCAGGATTCTGGTGCGATCACTACGCCGCGGATCGCTGGCCGACGAGGACCGACTGGCCGTCGAGCGAGCCCTGTTCCTCGGGCCCGCGTTCCAGACAAGCGCCGATAATTCCGGCACCTTCAGTGAGCTGCTCTCGTCGGGGCGCGCGAATCTGTTGCGCGACAAGGTGCTGCTGAACGAGCTGGTCGCCTACGAAGATTTCTTGGTGCGATTCGCGACGGCACGAGCCTACTTTGTGGACATGGCCTTAGGCGTTCAACAACCCTTCAATGCGCACTTCGAGTACGACATCGAAGGGTACTTCTTCACCGAAGACCTTCAGCTGGAGCTGGATCAGCCGGCCATTGCGACTTATGATTTCGATGCCATGGTCGCCGATTCAGCGTTCCACGAGGCGACAGAGCAACTGTTCTTCGTGCACAGTCTCTATTCGCTGTGGCGTCTTCGGATCAGCAAGCGGGTCGAGCGGATCCAGCAGATGCTGGCCGAGACGTCAGGGTGATCCTGCGCAGCATCACACGCCACGTCCGCGAGCAGAACTGGGTCGCCGTGGCGCTGGACTTCGTCATCGTGGTGCTCGGCATCCTTCTGGCGTTCCAGATCACCGAATGGAGCGCCGATCGCCAGCAACGCATTGCGGAGGGTCGCTATCTGGCCGAACTCGCCCGCGACCTGCATGCCGACATCGATGAGCTCCGCGGCGGCAGGGAACAGTCGCTGTGGCGGCTGAAGATCGCTGAGTCGATCCTCGAAGCGGTGGATCCGGACTTCCAGCATCCGGCGTTCTTTCCGGTGCCGAACGAAGCCCTGCTTGTCGATCCCGCAGAAGACCGCTCGGAATTCTCCGGCCACATGTTCGCTGCCCTGACCACCACGTTCATCCTGATCGGCGTCGACTACACCTTCGACGAGTTGGTCCAGTCCGGCAATCTCGGCGTCCTGTCCAACCGGACCCTGGTCAATCGCCTGGCCACCTACTACGGTCGCCACAACCGCAGACGCATCGAGTTCGATATCGCCCGGGAACAGGTGAGTCCCCGTCTGGCCTACCTTCGTGATAGTGGTCGCGGCATGTCCGATCGGGCGACCCTCGACGATGCCGTCGCGCTGGCCGCAAGCGATCCTCGCTTCCTGGGATTCGTCAAGATGACGCATTTTCTTGCGCTCTGGCAGCACACACAGATCCAGCCGCTGCTGGCCGATGCCGAAGCCACGTTACTCGCTGTCCAGCGCGAAATCGAGGGTCGATCATGATCCTGCGCCGAGTCACCGAGCACGTCAAAGCGCAGAACTGGTTCGCGGTCGGATTGGATTTCCTGATCGTCGTGATTGG
>CAYTQT010000056.1:0-21143 GCA_964439915.1 uncultured Wenzhouxiangella sp.
CACGATTTTCGATGCATTTGGCGACGCTGTGTTGGCGAACTATCGCGGCACGGAATTACCACGTTACCGGACGACGATTGTCGAATCGGACTGAATGGCGTGCTGGATCCGGCGTGACGCTGTCGGTTGATGTAGCCCCGATGAAGGTCAAAAAATATAAGAAAAAGCTAATACAATAAAGGCATCTTATCCGGAGCGGGAGTATGGACAAAATCAAAGGCTTGGGCAGACGCCAGTCGGGCTGGGCGCTCTTGTCGGTCGGAGCGATAATTCTTGCCCTGGGCCTGGCCGGCACGGTCCGGGCCGAGCAGTGGGTCGAGGTCGAGCGCGCACCTCTGGTCGAACGGCTGCGGCTGGACGGTCTCGTCGAGGCGGTTCAGCAGGCCACCGTGTCGGCGCAGACCAGCGGCACGGTCATCGAGCTGCCCTTCGACGTCAACGATGTCGTTGATGCCGGTCAGCTCATTGCCCGCCTCGAGGATAGTGAACAACGCTCAAGGCTCAATCAGGTCGAAGCCGATCGTGCCGAGGCTCGATCGATGGTCGAGGATGCCGAGCAGCAGTTCGAGCGCATCGAGGATCTGAGTGATCGTGGTGTCGCGACCCGGGCTGAATTCGATCAGGCCCGTAATGCGCTGAACGCCGCCAGAGCCCGACTCGTCCGGGCCGAAGCCGCGGTCGCCGAGGCCCAGGAGCAGCTCGACTACACCACCATCACCGCCCCTTACAGCGGGATCGTGACCGAGCGACTGGTCGAACTCGGTGAGTCAGTATCGCCCGGGACCCCCCTGCTCAGCGGGTTCTCGCTCGAGGCCCTGCGCGTGGTGGTCTCGATCCCGCAGCAGTATTCCCAGCTACTGCGCGAAACGCGGCGGGCCGAGGTCTCGCTCAAGGATGGCCGCGTGCTCGATACCGGCGACATGACCTTCTTCCCGTTTGCCGACCCCGACACCCACAGTTTCGTCGTCCGGATGTCGCTTGCAGAACCGAACGGAACCCTGTTTCCCGGAATGCTGGTCCAGGTTCATGTACCAGTGGCCGAGCGTGAGGCCCTCTGGATTCCCGAGGACAGCCTTGTCCGGCGTGGTGAGCTGCGGGCGGTCTATGTGGCCGATGCTGAGGATCAGCCGCGCCTGCGCCAGGTCCGGATCGGGACGGCTGAGGACGGTCGTCTGGAGGTTCTGGCCGGGTTGAGTGAGGG
Source organism: uncultured Wenzhouxiangella sp. (assembly GCA_964439915.1). GTDB lineage: Bacteria > Pseudomonadota > Gammaproteobacteria > Xanthomonadales > Wenzhouxiangellaceae > Wenzhouxiangella. The sequence goes on from CAYTQT010000056.1 coordinate 1,202, forward strand.
TGAGCGCGTGCTGGTCGATCCGGCGACTGCTGCGGCGGGGATAGTGAAGTGAATTCCGGCTCGCGCCCGCTGGGACCCTCCGGACGAATCGCCCGGGTCTTTCAGAACTCCAGAATCACGCCCCTGCTTGCCGGGATTGCCCTGCTGGCCGGCTTGATCGTAGTCATCATCACGCCCAAGGAAGAAGAGCCGCAGATCGATGTGACCATGGCCGATGTGCTGGTGGCCTTCCCGGGGGCCAGTGCGCGCGAAGTCGAGAGTCTGATTGCCACGCCAGGCGAGCAGGTCCTCGACGAAATCGAAGGCGTCGAGCATATCTACTCGATGTCGCGCCACGGCCTGGCGATATTGACCATCCAGTTCGAAGTGGGCATCCCGCGGCGCGACGCCCTGGTTCGTCTGCACAACCAGATCCTGGCCAATCGGGACTGGTTCCCGAGCGACCTCGGTGTCGCTGAGCCGGTGGTGCGTGCCAGGGGCATCGACGATGTACCGATCGTCTCCCTGACCCTGTTCGACCCTGACGGTCGCAGGGGCGCCGAGGAGCTGACCCGGCTGGCCCGGGTGCTCGAGGTCGAGCTCAAAAGGATCGAGGGCACGCGCGATGTCTACACCATCGGCGCGGTGCCGGACCGGGTCGATATCCACGTCGATCCCGGCCTTGTGGCCGGATTCGGGCTGAGCCTGTCCGATCTGGCCGCCGCGATTCAGGCTGCAAATCAACGCGCGAGCGAGGCGCGCATCACCCGCGACGGCCTGTCGCTCGCACTGGAAGCCGGAACGGCGCTGGATGATGTCGCCGAGCTCGCCGAGCTGGTGGTTGCTCGCCGCGGTGACAGCACCGTGCAGCTGGCCGATGTGGCGACGATCTCGCGCGGGGATACGGTGCCCGATGCGATCGTCCAGACCGGCTTCGGGCCGGGATCACCGGCCTGGCGCGGCGAGGTCTTTCCGGCGGTGACGGTGGCGGTTGCCAAGAAGCCCGGCGAGAACGCCGTGATCATCGCCGAGGCGATCCGCGAGCGCCTTGCCCTGCTCGAGGGTCGCGTCATCCCAGAGGACATCGAGGTGCTGGTCAGCCGCGACTATGGCCAGACCGCCGCCGCCAAATCGCGCAAGTTGATCACCGATCTGATCATGGCCACCTTCTCGGTCATGCTGCTGGTGCTGGCGGCGATGGGCTGGCGCTCGGCCCTGGTGGTCGGGGTCTCGGTGATCGTGACCCTGCTGGCGACCCTGGTGTTTTCCTGGGCCTGGGGTTTCACCCTGAATCGGGTGTCGCTGTTTGCCCTGATCTTCTCGATCGGCATCCTGGTCGATGATGCGATCGTCATCGTCGAGAACATCAGCCGCCGGCTGGCGGTGTCAAGCAGCGGCCTGCGCGAGCTCATCCCGGCCGCGGTGGACGAGGTCGGTACACCGACCATCATGGCCACTCTGACGGTCATGGCGGCCCTGCTGCCGATGGCTTTCGTCACCGGCCTGATGGGGCCGTACATGAGCCCGATCCCGATCAATGCCTCGGCCGGCATGGTGCTCTCCCAGGTCGTCGCTTTCGTCCTGGCACCCTGGCTGGCCATGCGCCTGCTGCGCCATGGCCGAAGCGAGGGTGCTGGCGCTGCTGATGCCCGGACGGGTTCGGCCGAGGGTGTCAGTCCCACGGTTCTGTCGGTCTTCCGGCGACTGCTCACGCCCTTTCTCGGCGCCCATCGTGCGCGCCGCTGGTGGCTGGCTGGCGGCGTTCTGGGGCTGACACTGGCCGCGGCACTGTTGCCGGCGTTCCAGCTGGTGATCCTGAAGATGCTGCCCTTCGATGACAAGTCCGAGCTGCAGATCGTGATCGATCTGCCTGAAGACACGCCGGTCGAGCAGACCCTGCGCGTGCTCGGTGACATGGGGCAGTACCTGGAGGGCGTCGAGGAGGTGGCCAACTGGCAGGCCTACGCCGGCACCGCCTCGCCGATCAACTTCAACGGTCTGGTTCGCCAGTACTACCTGCGCGCCGAACCCTGGCAGGGCGATCTGCAGGTCAATCTGGTCGATGAGCGTGACCGTCAGTCACACGATATCGCGCTTGCGCTGCGTCCGCCGCTGACCGAGATCGGCCATCGGCACGGGGCCGCGGTAAAGCTGGTCGAGGTGCCGCCGGGGCCGCCGGTGATGTCGCCGCTGGTGGCCGAGGTCTACGGCCCGGATTCGGCCAGCCGCGCGGCCCTGGCGCGCGAGCTGGCCGAGCGGATGGGCCGCATCGACGGTCTGGTCGATATCGACACCACCGAGGTGGCCCAGACCGAGCGCTGGCAGCTCGTGGTCGACCGCACGCGTGCTGCGCGTCTGGGTGTGGCCCAGGCCGATGTGGTGGCCGTGCTGGAAACGGCGCTGGGCCAGCGCAACGTTGCCTATCTGAGCGACGACTATGCCAAGCATGCGGTGCCGATCCGGGTCATTCTGGACGAGGGGCAGCGGGCTCAGCCGGCGTCCTTGCTCTCGCTTGGCGTGCGCAACCGCGATGGCGCGCTGATCCGCCTTGCCGACCTGGCCCGGATCGAATCCTCCGACTGGCCGGGCGTGATCCATCACAAGAACCTGCTGCCGGTCAGCTACGTCACCGCCGATATGGCTGGAGACATCGACTCGCCGCTCTACGGCATGTTCGCCATGGCTTCGGCCCTTGCCGAGGATGACGATGCGCCCGAGCAGTACTACATCCGCGCGCCCGACTGGCCAGGAGAGGCGGCGCTGAAGTGGGACGGCGAGTGGCAGATCACCTACGAGACCTTCCGCGACATGGGTCTGGCCTATGCGGTGGGTGTGTTCGCGATCTTCGTGCTGCTGGTGGCCCAGTTCCGGGCCTATCTGATGCCGCTGATCGTGATGGCACCGATTGCCCTGACCCTGATCGGAATCCTGCCCGGGCATGCCATTCTCGGAAGGGAGTTCACCGCCACCAGCATGATCGGCATGATCGCCCTGGCCGGGATCATCGTTCGCAACTCGATCCTGCTGGTCGTATTCATCCGGCAGTTGCTCGAGGAGGGCGAGGCGCTGGAAGAGGCCGTCGTACTGGCCGGAGCGGTGCGCCTGAAGCCGATCGCCCTGACCGCGATCTCGGCGATGGTGGGTGCAGCCTTCATCCTCAGCGATCCGATCTTCAACGGCCTGGCCATTTCCCTGATCTTCGGCCTGGCCATCTCCACGGTCATGACCGTCCTGCTGATCCCCCTGCTGTACTACGTCTTTATCGGCGAGTCTGAAGTGGAGCAGAAGAAAGACGTTCACTCATAGAGAGGCGTCACTCTTGAGTCGCTCCTGGGATACCTTGCCAGTGCTCTTTCCTGCCTGGGCCGAGCCGTCGGCATGGCTCGCTTTCCGTCCGCCGTTCTGTTCGGGAGCGCGTCGGGTCCTCGTTCTTGATCGGCGCGTCAGTCCGGGAGGCGATTGCCACTAGCTCCTGAATCCAGTGGCGTCGGACCATCGTCCGTGCCGCCGGGGTCTGGAAAAGGTGTTCAACGATTTTTTAAGGTTCGATCGGCTACCCTTTCCGTGGCTTTGCACCAATCCGGCGAAATCGACCAAGTAGGGATAGAACGAGATGAAGTTCTTCAACGCGATACTCAGCGCTGCGGCGATATTGTTCAGCACCTATCTTCCGGCACAGGTCCATCGCTCGCCGAACGGTGTCGGCGGCGCCCTGATCCTGCCGTACTGGACGACCTCGGTCGGCAATGACAGCCTGCTCTCGATCCGCAACGACAGCGAGCGCGCCAGCGCGATCAAGCTGTTGTGGCTGGACGAGCAGGGGGGCCTGGTCCTGTCCGCGAATCTCTACCTGAACGCTCAATCGGTCTGGACCGGGGCCGCCACGGATGAGTTGAACCCACGGATGGTTCACCTGGTGCAGCCGAACGCCTGTCTGCTGCCACTGGAATTGAACCAGCGGGACGGGGCAAGTCCGGATGTTTTAGGGTTTCCCCTGGGCGCCCCACGGGGTTCGATGGAGATCATCGAGATGGGGAGCATTGCCGCGGATTCATCGCTGGCGCCCGAAGGGCAGTGGATCGACTGTGACACCCTGGCCGAGCGCTGGAGCGACGGACCCTGGGCCGCGGAAGCGACCGCAGACCTGCTGCCGCCAACGGGCCGGCTGAGCGCCAACAACAATCTGATCAACGTAGCGCTGGGCGGCATGAACACGATCGAAGCGACCGCGCTGGGAGGGTTCAGCGACATCGTGCAGCACACGCTGCCCAACGATCCCACACCGGATCTGAGTGATGCCGTTGATGCCGATGCGCCTCTGGGCGGCGTCAGGAGCTCGGTCTGTCTCGATGGACAGTGCCTCGTCGATGAATGGGCCGTGCCGATCGAGGCCGTGGCGGCCGTTCTGATGACGAGTCGGGTTTGGACAGACTACGAAGTTATCTGGGGCCTGAGCGCGAAGTTCGAGTGGCTATTGCATCGCCCTCTCGATCGCTACAAGACCGGGTTCCCTGGCCTCGAGTTCGGGACCGTACCGCTGATCAGTTACTACGGGCGCTGGTCGGGCAAGTACGTCTACTGTCGGAATGGATGTTTAGTCCCGGTATTGCCCCCGCCTGGCGCGCTTCCTCCCGGCACCAGTGATTTTCCGATTGATCTGGAGCCATTCCAGCACGTGATCGCGCTGGTTGAATTCATTCGGTCCAATGAGGGTCCGGTCGAAGTCTCGCCTCTTCTTGGGCATCCGATCGGGAGGCCTTTGGAGGTGCCGGATTCCGAGAGCGTGGGAGAGGAGACCTTCAGCTACGATGCCGGTCGCAGTCGGTTCATGTTCAGCGAGCAGTCAACGCCGCTGACCGCTTCGAGTGGCCGGGTGTTTGTCGGCGAGCCGGTGATCGCCATCGGCTTTCAGCAGTTCACCAGCATCTACCTTCAGGGTGGTGTCCTCGCCAATTACCGTGGCACTGAGGCGCCACGCTATGAACACACCATCATCGGGCCGGATTGATTCTGGTGTTAGTAATCGAGCCGCGTGTCAGGACCCCGAATCTGCTTCAAGAGGACATCATGCAACTCAGTAAACCGTTCCTGAGAATATCCGCCACGATTTTGATGGCATTAATGCTGTTGTTCAGCGCCGGTTTGCCGGCGCAGGTGCATCGATCCGAGGTCGGCCTTGGTGAGGCCTTGATTCTCCCCTATTGGACGACGGCCAACGGGCAGAACAGCCTGATCAAGATCGGCAATTCGAGCGAGCGGGCCGTGGCCGTCAAGCTGCTGTGGTTGAACGAACACGGAGAGGTCAGCCGCAGCTACAACCTCTACCTGGACGGCGAGGGAATGTGGAGTGCTGGAACGGCCGACTCCTATGACGTTTCCTTTATCGGGACCTGGACTGAGCCCGTCATTATCCATCCCCGGCATTTCAATGCTTGTCTGCTACCGCTGGAGCTGAATGCGGACCCGGATGCCGGCGTGACCATCTTTGAGTCCGGCGCCGATCACGGATCGCTGGAAATCATCGAAATGGCCAGCGTCGATGTGGAGTCTCCCCTGGCCCCCGAGGGCAAGTGGATCGATTGTGCGGCCCTTGCAGAGCGCTGGAACAATGGCGCGTGGTCGATGAACCCTGGCGCCGATCTGCTGCCTCCCGCAGGAAAGCTGAGCGCCAGCAGCAACCTGATCTCCGTTTCCGAAGGCGGAATGAACACGATCGAAGCCACGGCCCTGGTCGGCTTCAGCGACGTGGTGCAACACACCCGGCCTGAGGTCCCCACGCCCGATCTGAGCCATGCGGTCGATAGCGAGGCGTCGGGAGGCGGGGTTCGCAGCGCCGTCTGCGGGGGCGGGCATTGCTGGGTCGATGAGTGGTCCTTGCCCGTGGAAGCGGTCGCTGCCGCCCTGATGACCAGCGCCGTGGTTACCGATTACAGCGCGAATCCTGGACTGGGCGCCGATTTCGACTGGCTGTTGCACCGTCCGCTGGATCGCTACCAGGCCCTGGTCGACGGGTTTTCGGTCAGCTCCTCCCCCCAGGCCCGTTTCTACACGCGCTCGGGCGATCGTTACGTTTTCTGCCCGCCTCAGGTCGGCTGTGTTCCCGGCAGTCCACCGAGCGTCGATGAGACGCCCTTCGGCACCTATGTATTCCCGCTCGAGCTCGATGCGAGCCTGCACGTGCTGTCGATGTCGCGCGAGATCTACGGGGGCGAAGCGGTCTCGCCGATTCTCGGCCATCCCATCGAGCCGGACGCGACGCCGTTCCCTGTTGGAAGCGAGCTGGGCGGCGATGCCTTCGCGGAGGGATTGGTCCGCCTGAGTTTCGATGACCAGGCTGCGCCTCTGACCGCGCCCGCTGGCCGAGTCTATTCCGGTGAGCCGGTGATTGCCGTGGGATTTCAGCAGTTCACCAATGGCGCCCTACCGGGAGGCGTCCTGGCCAATTACCGTGGCACCGAAGCGCCGCGCTACGAGCTGACAATCCTCGAACCGGAATGATCTCTGTCGGGGGTTGAAGCGGCGCTCATCGCGACGGCCACAAGTCCAGCCGCTCCAGCGCCGAGCGGGTCACGGCCAGGCGTTTCGGCGCATCGGCGCCACCGTTCGGCATATCGATATGGGTGGCGAAGAAGACCGGGCCCTCCGGGTATTCGATCCAGCCCACCCACCAGCCGAACTGATCGTCCGTGCGCACCTGCCAGCCGGTCTTGGCGCGCAGGATCCAGCGCGGGCCGGCTTCGACGATCAGGATGTCCTTGACCAGATACTGGTGAGCGGCGTCGAAGGGCAGGTCGTTGCGATACAGGCGCCTGAGAAACTCGATCTGCTCGATCGGTGAGATGGCCAGGTCGCCGTCGAGCCAGAAGCGATCGATGCCACCGCCGGGGTCGGCATTGCCGTAGTCGATGGATTCCAGGTACTCACGCTCGCGCTCTTCGCCCAGGGCGCGGGCGAAGCCCTGGTAGACCCAGACGGCGGAGTTGCGCATCGACGAGCGCAGGTCCTGGTCGCGATTCCAGGCGCCGATCTGGCGCTCGACGCCGTCCCATTCGAAGATCTGGAATTCGTCGGTGACCAGTCTCGCGTCCAGCGCGAACAGGGCATGCGGCACCTTGAAGGTCGAGGCGGGCCCGAAGCGTCGCGTGGCGCGCGACGGGTTGTGGATCCAGTATTCGCCGCTACGCTCGTCGGCGATGACCATCGTTCCGGTCACGTCGTGCTCGACGAATGCGGCGCTGATCTCGTCTCGTTCGACCCAGTCCGTCTCGGCCCAGCTCGGTGCGCCGATCAGGAGGCCGAGGAGCAGCAACGTGGACCGGGTGGAGACCGAACGACAAGTCTTCAGGCGAGGGGTGGGGTGCATCCGTGGGGCTCCGGTTGGGACCATTGTGAATTCGTTCCGCCAGGGGTTCGACTCCGTGATCGATTCCTGGTTGCATTGGGGCTTGCCCCCGAGGATTGGCCTCGACCATCAAAACTCATTCCGGGGGCAATCCCACTTGAATTGTTGGAGAGAAGCTGGCAAGGCGGGAAAGAAAAGCCGTTTCTGGCGCAAATCTGCACGCAGGGCGATGTCGACGTACGCAAGGGAAGAGACGACGACATCTTGGATCGGGATTCTTTTGAAGAGGGGTTGATCTAGTTTCATGAGATCAGCCCCTTTTCTTACTCCAGGGTTCAGAGCCGCTGAGCGGAGAAGGTGTCGCAGCGCTGATACTGACCGCTTTCGAAGCCGATCCGGAACCAGCGTACACGCTGTTCCGAGGTGCCGTGGGTGAAGGAGTCCGGCACGACAGTGCCGCGGGACTGGCGCTGCAGGCGATCATCGCCGATGGCGGCAGCCGTGTTCAGAGCCTCTTCGATGTCGCCGGGCTCCAGCCAGTCGTGGCGGGCCTGGGCGTGGTGGGCCCAGACGCCGGAGTAGCAGTCGGCCTGCAGCTCCTGGCGCACGGCCAGGCCGCCGTCACCGGAGACGTCCTGCCCGCGTTGACGGGCTTCGTTGACCCGGCGCAGGGTGCCGGTAAGGTTCTGGATATGGTGGCCCACCTCGTGGGCGATCACGTAGGCCTCGGCGAAATCCCCACCGCCACCCAGTCTGGTGCGCATCTGCTCGAAGAAGCTCAGGTCGATATAGATCTGTTGGTCGCCGGGGCAATAGAACGGACCGACCGCGGAGCTGGCTGTACCGCAGGCCGAGCGGACCCGATCGGTGTAGAGCACCAGGCGCGCCGGTTGGTAGCGCTGGCCGGCCTGCTGGAACAGCGCGGCCCAGACATCTTCGGTTTCCCCCAGGATGCTGGCAATGAACTGCGAGGCCTCATCATCGCCCGGCGGTGGCGGCGCGCTCTGCGTGCTGCCGGAGCCGGTCAGCTCGGTGACCTGATTGACCAGACCGAGCATTTCCATCGGGTTCTTGCCCAGGGCCAGGCTGACGACCACGACAATGGCGATCCCGACCAGGCCCAGGCCGCCACCGGCCTTCGCTACGCGCCGCCCGCGGCGGTCTTCGACATTACGGCTCTTCCTCGCACGCTGCCATTTCATCTTTTCTTCGACTCCAGCGATTGTTCCTGAAGTAGGATACTCGTAATCCTCATTACGACCCAAGGTGAAAACGATGCGAGCCCTGATCGTTGTGTCTGTTGTTCTACTACTGTCATTGTCCGGTTGTTCGTCGGTCAAATACCGGGCCCTGGAGTCCATTGGCATCGAAAAGCGCGATGTCCTGTCGAGCAGCGTCGAGGACGCGGCTGACGCCCAGGACGAGGCGGCCGAGCAGTTTGCTTCAGCCCTGGAGCAGTTCCGAGCGACGGTCGAAATGGACGGGGGCGATCTTGAAGACACCTACGACCGCCTGAACCGCGAGTTCGAGCGCTCGGAAGCACGGGCCGAAGATGTGGCCGAACGAATCGATGAAATCGAGAATGTCGCCCGTGCCCTGTTCGAGGAATGGCAGGAGGAGCTCGACGACTATACCGATCCCTCCTTGCGCCGCCGTAGCGAACAGATACTGAGCGAAACGCGCGGCCGCTACACCAGCATGATGGCCGCGATGGACCGGGCCGAGGCGTCGATGGACCCGGTGCTGAACGTGTTCCGCGATCAGGTCCTGTTTCTCAAGCACAACCTCAATTCCATGGCCATCGCCTCCCTGCGCAATGAACTGGCCACGATCGAGACGGCCACCGATGAGTTGATTGTCGCGATGAACGAGTCCATCACTGAAGCGCGGGAGTTCATCGAAACGCTGTAAGGCAGGGCGCCTCGACTGCCGGGAGGACTCAGGCGCCGAATTTTCCGGGCCGGAGCACCTCGACATCGCCCAGCCAGATGATCATCGCGTAGTTCTCGTAGTAGCGTTGCTGCAGATGGTCGGCGATCCTGCGGACCGTCTCTTCGCTACCGACCACCTCGATCCGGATGTTGCCGGAGGCCTCCCAGGAGCCGGTCCGTGCGCCGCGACTGCCTTCGCCGCGGGCGTTGGAGATGGTGTAGCCCCTGGCGCCCAGGGCCTTCAGATCGCGCTGGATGGCGTGTTCGAGGGCTGCTTCGGTGACGACCGTCAGCAGTTTGATGGTGGATTGGGCGGAATGGCTCATATCAGCTTCCAGTCAGGACACGCTTGAGAAATTCGGACAGCTGCCAGTACAGTGGCACGCCGACCAGGACGTTGAACGGGAAGGTCACGCCGAGGGATGCGGCCAGGGACAGGGTCGGGTTGGCTTCCGGCAGGGAAATTCGCATCGCCGCCGGGACCGCAATGTAGGAGGCGCTGGCGGCCAGCAGCGCCAGGAGCAGAACGCCGCCGGGGGTCAGGCCCAGGGCCAGGCCGAGCAGCGTGCCGAGTACGGAAGACAGTAACGGCATGGCGATGCCGAAGCCGATCAGGAACAGGCCGTAGCGCCGCAGGCTGCCGGCCTGGCCGGCCGTGATCAGGCCCATTTCCAGCAGGAAGATCGCCAGCACGCCCTTGAACAGATCGAAGAACAGCGGCTTGATGGCCTCCAGGCCGTCCGGATCTGCCAACCAGCCGATCAGCAGGCCGCCGAGCAGCAGCAGGATGCCCTTGCCGAGAAAGACCTCGCGGCCGACCTCGGACCATCGCGTCTCGCGACTCAGGCCCCGGGCCAGCAGCAGGCCGACCAGGATCGCCGGCACCTCCATGATGACCAGCAGCAGGGCCATCTGCGCATCCCAGGGAATGCCGCGCGATTCCAGCCAGGAAATCCCCACCGCGAAGGTGCCGACGCTGACCGAACCATAATGCGCCGCGATGGAGGCAGCATCCACGCGCTTGAAGCGGCCGAGCTTGAGCAGCAGCGGATAGGCAATCAGGGGCAGGACAAGGCCCAGTATCAGGGCGCCGAAGATATCGGGCAGCAGGCTCAGGAAGGGTTGCCGGGCCAGCTCGACGCCACCCTTCATTCCGATGGTCAGCAGCAGCAGCATGCTGACCGCATCGTAGATGGAGGTCGGCAGGCGAAGTTCGGATTTCAGCAGTCCTGCGGCCAGGCCGAACAGGAAGAACAGGATGACTGGGTCCATGCGTGCGCGTTGACCGGAGCGGACCGGCGGCTGGGTTCAGCCGCTCATTATGCCGGGTTCGAGATGCCCGTCCGAGCCTGCGTGTCCTGCTGGCCGGGATTCGGAGTGGTCGCATCATTCGGGTCCGGCAGGAGTCGGTCGACCACCTTGGCCGAACAGATGACCCCCGGCAATCCGGCACCCGGGTGAGTGCCGGCCCCGACCAGGTAGAGATTCTCGGGCCCTTCGGCTTTGTTGTGGAAGCGGAACCAGGCCGACTGACGGAAGATCGGCGAGATCGAAAACCCGGCACCTTCAGGCGAGAGGTAGTTCTCCTTGAAATCTTCCGGGGTCATGTAGAAGTCAGCGCAAATGACATCTTCGAGCCCCGGCAGTACGCGCTCGCCCAGGGCCTTGATCATCCGCCTGGCCAGTTCTGGCCCTTCCACTGACCAGTCAATGCCGCCCTGCAGGTTGGGTACCGGTGCCAGTGCATAAAAGCTGTCGCAGCCAGCAGGCGCAAAGCTTGGGTCGGTGGCGGTCGGGCGGTGCAGATAGATTGAAAAATCGTCGGCCAGAATTTTTCGATTGAAGATATCGTCAAGCAGCTCGCGGTAGCGCGGGCCCATCACCAGGGTGTGGTGCTCGACATCCGGATACTGCCGCCTGGTGCCGAAAAACAGCACGAACAGGCCCATGGATTTTTTGCTGTGGCGGGTTTTCAGGCGCGCGGCAGTCTTGCTGTCGCTTTTGTCCAGCAGATGATTGAACAGGAAGGCCGGGTCGGCGTTGCTGATGGCCAGATCGAGGTTCAACCGGGTCTGATCGGAAAGCTGTGCCGAGGTGATCCGGCCATTCTGAGTATTCAGTTTTTCAACCGTGGTATCCAGGCGAATCTCGATTCCGACCTCACGCATCAGGCGCTCGAAACCGTCGACCAGTGCGCCGGTGCCGCCCATGGCGAAATGCACGCCGTACGAACGCTCCAGATAATGAATCAGGCCGTAGATACTGGTGGTGTCGAAGGGATTGCCGCCAACCAGCAGCGGCTGAATCGAAAATGCCTGGCGCAGATAATCGGACTTGATATGACGCGAGATCATCTGCCAGACCGTTCGATACGCGCCCAGCTTGACCAGATGCGGGATCTGTTTGAACATGAACGAGAATTTATGGAACGGCACGTCGGAGAGCTGGGTGAAACCCACGTCGAAAATGGCCTCCGATTCGGCCAGCAGGCGCTTGTAGCCTTCGACGTCGGCCGGTTCGATTTTCTCGATTTCGCGCAGCGTGTCCTCCGGCGTGCCGCCGTAGTTGAACTGCGTACCGTCAGGGAATTCAAACCGGTACCAGGTATCGAGTGGGACGATATTGACGTAGTCGGCGATATCTCGATCAAACAGCTTGAACAGTTCCTCGAACAGAAACGGCGCGGTCAGCACCGTCGGGCCGGCATCGTGCCGAAAGCCATCGCGCTCGAAAACCTGGGCTCGGCCGCCCAGTCGCGGACAGCGATCGACCAGGGTCACCTCATATCCCCGGGCGCGTGCGCGTAACGCCGCAGCGATGCCTCCAAAGCCCCCACCAATCACCAATGCTCGGCTCATTACCCATTCTCCAGCCAGTCCGCCCCGGCATCCTTCGGGGCATTCGATTCCACATTCCGCCAGGACGAAGCCTTGCCTGTCCAGCAACAGATTCCACTTTAACCCAGCACCGTGTGCGGCAGTGACATGTCCTGCGTATTCGCAGTCAAGACAGGCAGCGCCGTTGCACTGACACGATCTCCGGAACCTGGCAGCCCGTCCAGGCGTATCGGCCTCTGGATACCAGAAAAACCGGGGCTTATACTCGTAGGCTCAAACCAGCCATCGCGAAGCTCGCAATACCGCGCGAGCAATTCGGAGAACATCTGGAAGGGTATGGCCGCCCTTGTCGGTGATGGTCTGTCTTGTTGCCTCTGTCCAAGCCCAGGCAGGCTCTGGATGATTCAAGCGGTGATCTGATGACGACCCGTAGCCAGGAATTCGAACCCGCTGACTGGAAGGATGGCCTGACATCTCGAATGGCCGCGGAACGGCTGGCCCGATTCGGGCCCAACCAATTGCCCGAGCCACCGCGTCGCTCGCCGATCCTGCGCTTTCTCGGTCAATTCCATAACGTCCTGATCTATATCCTGCTGTTGGCCGCCCTGATGGCCGGTCTGCTCCATCACCTGATCGATGCGGTCGTGATTCTGGCCGTCGTGCTGATCAATGCACTGATCGGTTTTGTCCAGGAGGGCAAGGCCGAGCAGGCTATGGCAGCGATCGGAAAGATGCTCGCGGTCAAGGCCCGGGTTCGCCGTGACGGGCGCTGGCAGGCGATCCCTGCCGAGGAACTGGTGCCGGGTGATCTGGTCAAGGTCAGCGCCGGTGATCGGGTGCCGGCCGATATTAGGTTGCTGGAGGCCCATGACCTGCAGTGCGATGAAGCTGCCCTGACCGGTGAATCCCTGCCGGTCAGCAAGCAGCCAGCCGACCTTCCGGACGAGACACCCCTGGCAGAGCGCCATCATCGTCTGCATTCCGGCAGCATGACCACTCGCGGCAGCGGGGCCGGCGTAGTCGAGCAGACCGGCGAGAACACCGAGCTGGGCAAGATCAGCCACATGCTCGAGGGTGTTGAGGTTCTGACTACACCGCTGCTGCGACAGGTCAACCGATTCGGGCGCACGCTGACCATGGTGATCCTGACCCTTGCGGTCCTGATGCTGATCGTCAGTCTGAACGTGCATGGCCAGGCCATCGGTTCGGCCTTCCTGGCCGCCATCGCCCTCGTTGTCGCGGCCATACCGGAGGGGTTGCCCGCCATCATCACGATCACGCTCGCGATCGGTGTGCGTCGCATGAGCCTGCGCCAGGCCATCATCCGGCGCCTGCCAGCGGTCGAAACACTCGGCTCGGTGACCGTGATCTGCTCCGACAAGACCGGGACGCTGACCCGCAACGAACTCAGCGTCCGGCAGGTGGTGCTGGCTGACGGCAGCCCCTCTCGGGATTCGACAGCAGCTCGTGAACTGACCGATATTGCTGTTCTGTGCAATGAGGCCGAGCCAAACGGCGCTGGCGATCCGATCGAGCTCGCCCTTCTCGAGCTCGCCGAGCACGCTCAGGTCGACATCGCCGGTCGCCGACAAGCCCAGCCACGTCAGGCCCTGCTGCCGTTTTCTTCCGATCGCAAGCTGATGGCGAGTCGGCACGCCGGTCGTGTTCTGGTCAAGGGCGCACCCGAGCGGGTCCTGGCGCTGGCCTGTCGGGAGCTCGGCCCGGAAGGGGTGCGAATCCTCGACATCGACTACTGGCAACGACATCTTGAAGCCATGACCAGTGATGGTCTGCGGGTTCTGGCCCTGGCCGAAAGCACGGATCATACAGCGGCCAACACGCTGGACGAGATGCATCTGCAGGCGTTGATCATGGTCGGTCTGGTCGGTTTTGCCGACCCACCGCGGGATGAAGTCCCCAGCGCCATCGCAGCCTGCCACAACGCCGGAATCGATGTGCGCATGATCACCGGCGACCATGCGGCCACTGCCGCCGCGATTGCAGGCGAGCTGGGCATTGTCGACAGCGGCAGCCTGGTGTTCAACGGCCCCGAGCTCGATCAGCTCTCGGACCATGAGCTGCGTGACCGGGTGGCTGATATCCAGGTGGTTGCGCGTGCGACACCTGCGCACAAGCTGCGCCTGGTCGAGGCCCTGCAAGCCAATGGTGAAGTCGTGGCGATGACCGGTGACGGTGCCAATGACGCTCCGGCGCTCAAGCGCGCGGACATCGGGGTCGCCATGGGCATCAAGGGGACGGAAGCCGCGCGGCAGGCCGCTGAAATGGTGCTGGCCGATGATCACTTCGCCACCCTGGTCGCAGGCGTGGAGGAGGGGCGCGGGGTGTATGACAATATCCGCAAGGCCATCCTGTTCATTCTGCCGACCAACGCGGCTGAAGCGTTGACGGTGCTGGTTGCCGTAGCGGCCGGGCTGACCCTGCCGATCACACCGGTCCAGATCCTCTGGATCAACATGATCACCGCCGTCACGCTGGCCCTGGCGCTGGCATTCGAGCCGCTGGAAGAGGATGTCATGGCGCGACCGCCCCGGCGGCCCGGCCGGCCGCTGCTGGATTCCTTCATGATTTTCCGCATACTCTGGGTCGGGCTGGTCCTGGCCGGTGGTGTGTTCTGGCTGCACCAGGCCACGCTTGCCTCCAGTCAGGACCCTGCCCAGGCCAGCACCGTGGCGCTGAATCTTCTGGTCATGGGCGAGCTGGTCTATCTGTTCAACTGTCGGCGCTGGCAGGGCTATGCGCTGTCGCGCAATACCCTGTTTGCCAACCCCTGGGCATGGTGGATGGCGCTGATTCTGGTGGCCCTGCAGCTGGGCATGACCTATCTGCCGCCGGCCCAGGCCCTGTTCGGCACCGTCAGTCTGCCGCTAGCGGCCTGGGGCCCGATTCTGGGTCTGAGTCTCGCCCTTTTTGCCCTGGTCGAGCTGGAAAAATGGCTGACCCGTCGACTGGGGCTCGACTGGGCCAAACCGGGCCGCTGATCATCCTCGGCTGGGCTGCTCGGTCAAGACTGGCCGGGGTTGACTGTTCAGGGCATGGCGAAGTCCTGGCAACGTCCCGGCGCTTGCTGCAGCAGGTTGTCTTGATCGGTCCGGTGATTCGAGGGCCGAAGTTTGAGGCTGATCAATCCCTTTCTGACCCGAACTTGCTATACAGAAGGGAGGATCCACGCAAGGAGAGCAGGCATGAACAGAGTACAAGGCAAAGTCGCTGTGGTGACGGGTGGCGGGCTCGGGATCGGCCGGGCCTCGGCGATTCGTCTGGCAGAGGAGGGGGCCGCTGTGGCCATCCTGGACATCGACGATGCGGCTGGCCAAGCGGTCGCTGCCGAGATCGTGGAGGCTGGTGGTCGGGCCGGATTCTGGCATGTCGACACGACCGACGAGGACGCCGTCCGGAAGGCCTTCAGCGCAATCGCGGAGGAATATGGCGGTCTGCATGTGCTGGTCAACAATGCCGGCATTGCCGGTGTCAACAAGCCCACCGACGAAATCACACGCGAGGAATGGGAGGCCCTGTTCGACGTCAATGTGACCGGTGTGTTTCTGTGCACCAAGCACGCCATCGCCTATATGCGACAGGCAGGCAGCGGCAGCATCATCAACCTGTCGTCCATCTACGGTCTGATCGGCGCAGCCGACTTACCGCCGTATCACGCATCGAAGGGCGCCGTTCGGCTGATGGCCAAGAACGACGCCCTGCTCTATGCCCGCGAAAACATCCGGGTCAACTCCATTCATCCGGCCTATATCTGGACGCCGCTGGTGGAGAACCTGGGCAAGGAACACCCCGATGGCGTGGACGCCTTTCGGCGACTGCTCGACAGCAAGCACCCGATCGGTCACGTGGGCGAGCCCGATGACATCGCCTGGGGTGTGGTCTATCTGGCGTCGGACGAATCCAAATTCGTTACCGGCACCGAACTGATCATCGATGGGGGCTACACCGCGCAGTGATCGTCTCTCGCCCTGTTCGGTGACGGCCGTCTGACCGGGGTGCGAGGCCTCAGCTGGCAGGCCCGGCCGGCGCTGCTACCGCCTTCCAGCGGTCGTTGAAGATGCGATCCAGGGTCGGCGCGGGGAGAAAGTCCCCGTAGTCGACCCGGTCGGATACCGCGTTTCCGAGCGCATCCGGGTTGGTCGAATCGTGATACGGGCCGGTGGCATCGCCCCACCAGTTATGCCGGGCATTGATCATGATCCCTTCGCTCTCGTTCTGAACCCCGGCGACGGTGTTCGTGTGGATATCGTTGGCCTGGTCTGCCGAGCCGCCAATGACCGGCTGGGCCGACCCGGCGCACAGAATCCCGACATTATTTCCATGAATCTGGTTGCCGGCGATCAAGGGTGTACTTTCCGCGCCAGCGACATAGATGCCTCGGGTTGCATTGTTGCGGATCGTATTGTTCGTGACTGGCGTGATGCTGCGCGCCATGTACAGACCGTTCTGGCCGCTCCCAAGGACGGAATTGAATGACAGCTCGATCGAGTCAGTGGTGTCCTGGATCTGGAGCCCGTGGATGTTGCTGCCCTCGATCGTGTTGCCGTTGACAGTGCCGCTGATCAGGGCACCCCAGAGAAAGAGGCCTGAATGGCCGCTATCGCGGATCAGGTTGCCGGTCACCAGAAGCTGGTTGCTTCCCTGAGCGACAATGCCATAGGTTGCGGCGTTTCTGATCCGGTTGTCGATCACGCTGATCGTGCCGGCGTTATCGCGCAGGAAAACAGCTTCATAAGTCAGCGTCCGGTCGATGGTGTTGCCTTCAATCAGGACTGCGCCGATGCTTTCGCGACTCACCAGCGCCCGCCGCGAGGTGTCGCGAATCTGCGAGTGGCGCAGGCTCAGTGTCCCATTGCCGCTCTTGTGGATGGCGGCTTCATCGATGTACTGGACATAACGTCCTCCGTAGCGAACTTCGATGTTTTCCATCGTTGCGTTGCCTTCGTTTCTGACGTAAATGCCGGTCCACCAGCCTGGCTCGGGTAAGGTGCTGTCCCCATCCCCGTTGGAATCCCCGCCGGCGCTGTCGTCTCGAATGTCAGTGAAAACGATGGGACTGCCGGGGATTGCCTCGGCGATCAGATTGCCATCCACGCTCAGACCCTTGCGGTCATCGAATTTGATCACCGTGCCAGGCGAGACGGTCAGGGTAACGCCCGGGCCGACCCGAAGGCTGTCGGTGACGTGATAGACCGGGTCGGACCAGGTCGTGTCGACATCGATCGTACCACTGACTTCGGTGGCGGCCGCTGCGGTACGGGTCATGGTCAGAAAAGCGGCAACAGCCACCAGAACGACGATACGCATCATGTTCTTCCTCCCTTGTGTGAATAGATTCATAAGAAATATTAGCGATTGCTGAATTTCCATGGCTTGACCTGTATCAATACGCGCGCCGCGAGATCCTGCAGGCCGGCCTTCGAACATGACATTCGTCACCTCCAAGTCATGGCGGGATGCACTGTTGATCCGATTCGTGCCTGGCAACAATGAAGCCACTGTTCAACGAAGCGATGGAAAACGATCGACATGCACGAACCACTGATACGTATCGACAATGTCACGCATCACTACGGAAAGAAGCCGGCGCTTGATTCGGTGTCCTTCGAGATGCAGTCGGGTCAGGTCACGGCCCTGCTCGGGCCCAATGGCGCGGGCAAGAGCACCCTGATCCATCTGCTGTTGGGTCTGATTCCGGTACAGTCCGGAGAGATCGAGGTCATGGGCCACTCGCCATCGGCAGCATCCAGGGCCGGGCAGTGGGGCGCCATGCTGCAGTCGAGCGGGGTCCAGGACACGCTGACCGTGATCGAATTGCTGTATCTGTTTGCCAGTCTTTATCCTCAGCCGGCCTCGATCGATGCGCTGATCGAACAGGCCCGGCTCGAGGGCCTGGAGCGGACGCGCTTCGAGCGTCTGTCGGGCGGTCAGAAGCAGCGCGTGATGTTTGCCCTTGCGCTGGTCGGTCAGCCCCGACTGCTGATCCTCGATGAGCCGACCACCGGCCTGGATCCGGCGGCGCGCCGCGGACTCTGGGATGTGATTTCACAGCGCCGATCCGAGGGAGTTTCAGTCCTGCTGTGCACTCACTACCTCGATGAGGCCGAGAAGCTGGCCGACAAGGTCGTGGTCCTGAACCACGGCCGGGTCCTGGCCGAGGGTTCATCCGACTCGATCAAGGCCAGGGTACCGACGACACAGATTCTGGCCCGGTCACGTCTCGACCAGGCGTCCCTGTTGGGCCTGCCTGCAGTTCAGAGCGTGGCACAGCGCGACCAACGCGTCCTGGTTCTGACGTCGAATGCGGCGGCAACGCTGCGAGCCTGGCTGGATGCGGATGCCGAGCTCGACGAACTGGAAGTCAAGGGCGCCGATCTGGAGAGCGCCTTCCTCAATCTCACGCAAGATGCCAACGCCACGGAGCTGTCCTCATGACCCCGAATTCGATGCCGATGCGTCGGCGCCTCGTCAGCTATGCGCATTTCATGCACTGTCAGTGGCTGAATCTGCTGCGCGTGCCTGCCTACAGCATTCCCACCCTGCTGTTTCCGATCATGTTCTATGCCTTTTTCGGGATTCTGATGAATCCGGGCGCCGCGTCCTACCTGCTGGCCACCTTTGCCACCTTCGGTGTGCTGGGTGCGGCGCTGTTCGCCTTCGGGGTCGGGATCGCGACCGAGCGGGCCCAGGGCTGGTACACCCTCATTCGGGCCACGCCGGCACCCTTGCCCGGAATCGTCATCGGCAAATGGTTCGGCGCCGCCCTGTTCTCTTCGGTCATCGTCGTGTCGATGTGCGCGATCGCCGCATTCCTTGGCGATGTTCGGCTGGAGCAGGTGCAATGGTGGGGACTGCTGGCCGTCCTGATTGCCGGAACGCTTCCTTTCTGCCTGTTGGGGCTGGGTCTGGGTCTGATGCTGTCGCCCAATGCCGCGCCGGCGGTGATCAATATCGTCTACCTGCCGATGGCCTTCCTGTCCGGGCTCTGGGTGCCAGTCAGCCAGTTCCCCGGCTGGCTGCAGGCGCTCGCGCCCTGGCTGCCGCCCTACCACCTGGCCGAGCTGGCACTGCATGTGATTGGCGCCCGCGCAGGCGATCCCTGGGTCAACGTCCTCGCCCTGCTGATGTTTTCACTGGCGTTTTCCGTGCTGGTGATGATCGGCTGGCGACGCATGCTGGCGATGACGAAATGATGTCTGCGCCGGAGGTCTGTCGATCATGCCAAGTCGACCCATCGAAAACACCGTTCAAGGAGTCTCAATCATGAAATTCTCTCCATCGATCATCGGCCTGTTCCTGCTTGTCGTTGTTCTTGTCGCGACCCTGTTCGCCCTGCCGGGGCCGGCAGAGGATGGGCAGAATGATCCGCGCGCTGCCACGTCGTCTACGGGACTCGCCCTGATCAACGCCCGGGTCTTCGATGGCCAGTCTGTCCATGATCGGGCGACACTGCTGATGCAGGATGGACGGGTCGAGGAGCTGCTTGTCGATGGCTCTGTGCCCGAAGGATTCGATGTCATCGACATCGAGGGCGGAACGCTGCTGCCCGGCTTGATCGATGCGCACGTGCATTCATTCAATTCCGCCCGAGAAGATGCCCTGCGCTTCGGCGTAACGACGATGCTCGACATGTTTCGGCCACCCTTTGACCTCGAGCAGGTCAGGTCCCAGCGTGATGCCTTGAGGCCGACCGATCAGGCCGATCTGTTCTCGGCCGGCTTTCTGGCCACCGCAGAAGGCGGACATGGCACGCAGTACGGCATCGACGTGCCGACCCTGGCCGAGCCCGACGAGGCCGAGTCCTGGGTCGATGCGCGCCTGGCCGAGGGATCGGA
>CAYTQT010000057.1:0-18935 GCA_964439915.1 uncultured Wenzhouxiangella sp.
GGAAGAACATGTGTTTTGAAGTCCCTCGCCGTAGCACCGGCACCTGCCTGGATCGAATGCCACTCGATGAGCTCTTACTCGGTACAGTGCTCAGCCTGGCCGAAGGGTGATATGAGTTTCGATTGGGCGGTCTCGGGTGCTGCATATATTCCAGGCGGTCCCGTTGATACCGATACCCAGACGATCTTCTGCAGTCAGGCCAACGGCAGCGGCCTGGCCTCCGTGGAGATCACGACAACCCAAGGGCTCAGCGAAACCGTGTTTGTCGGTTTCCAGTGCGGTTCGATAGTTCGATAGCCTTTTCTTCCTTCCCAAGAGCTGGCGATCAAGCCCCGCTTCGGCGGGGCTTTTTTTATCAAGAGTTGATCGAAAACCGGAGTGGGCTGCGAGTTGAGGGTTAAGGCGCACTGATTGTCTTGTTGTGCGCTTGATTTCCTTCATCAACGAGGACCGCCGCAGAAGATGAGTCGATGTTGCACGTGCACCCTGGCTGATCGGATCGGCAGAAGCCAATTCATGTGATGTGAACACACGAATGACTTTCTTCCGCCCTGAAGTTCATCAACATCGCTCCGAGAGCTGGCTCGGTCAGGTCAGCCTGATCACGCCTCGGATTGGCTGGGTTCTCATTCTGATGCTTCTCCTGGCTGTCTTATCCATGCTCGGCCTGATGGTCTTTGGCCAGTACACCCGATCCGAGACTGTCAGCGGTCAGATCGTTCCTGATCTCGGTCTGATTCAAGTAGCGTCCTCCGATCCCGGCGTGGTCACGCGTCTGGCCGTCAAGGAGGGCGATCACGTGGTTTCCGGCCAGATACTGGCCGAACTGTCGATCGAACGCGATAGCGCTGAAAGTGGTCGGGTTGGAGAGGCCGTCAGTCGGGAATTGTCCGATCAGCGGACGCGCATTCTTCAGCAGCTTGTCGATCTGGACCGTACCGAACGCGCCGAAGATCAGCGTCTGGCCGACAAAGCCGCCTCGCTGCAGAGACAACTGATGCTTTCCGCCGAGCAGATTGTCAGTCGCGAGCGACAGCGCGACGGTGCCCGCGAGCTGTTGGCGCAGATCGAGCCAGTCCGTTCCAGTGGGCAGTTGACGGCACTGCAGATTCACCAGTTCGAATCGGCTGCACTGGAAGCCGAGACGCAACTCGACCTCGCTCGACTTCAGCACGAAGCCTTCGGGTTCGAGCTGAGCGAGGTCGAGTCCGAACGGTCAACGCTGCCCGATCGAATGGCCGTCAGACGAAACGAACTTCAACATGTGCTGGCGGAGGTCTCTGCTTCGATTGCTCGCAATGACGGGTCTCGCTCGGTCGTTCTTCGGGCACCTGTGAGCGGATTGGTTTCTGGTTTGAATGCCCGCCAGGGCCAATCGCTCCTGCAGGGTGGGGTCCTGCTCGCGCTGGTCCCACAGAATTCGGAGTTCGTGGCCGAGCTCTGGGTGCCGGCTCGGGCGGTGGGCCGCATTCGAGAAGGTGGCCGGGTCGCGATGCGTTACGACGCCTTTCCATTTCGCCAGTTCGGTCAACAGTACGGCCGCATCCGTGAGATCAGCGGGCGGGCGATGGTCCCGGATAACTTGCCCACCAACGCGGAAAACCCGATGGCTCCAGCCTACAGGGTGCGGGTCGAACTCGACCATCAATCTGTCGCCCACGAAGACCAGCAATTTCAGTTGCGCAGCAACATGAGCCTGCAGGCTTCCTTGCTACTTGATCGTCGGCGACTGATCGAATTGACGGGACTGACGCTCCCGTCCGGCGTCTCGTCTTCAGAGTCGAGAGATCTACAACAGAGCAGCGGATACTGATGTTCTCCCTTCCCGGCTCCGCGCGTCGTCTGCCGATGATTCACCAGACCGAAGTGGCAGAGTGTGGTCTGGCCAGCCTGGCCATGGTGGCGCGCTTTCATGGCCACGACATCGATCTCCCCACCTTGCGCCGCCGCTTTAGCCTGTCGATCAAGGGAAGCTCACTTTCGAGGCTGATCGCGAACGCCGAAGCCCTCGGATTCGACACTCGACCGATCCGGCTTGAGCTCGACGCCCTCGGCGAGCTTCAGACGCCCTGCATCCTGCACTGGGATCTGAACCACTTCGTCGTCCTCAAACAAGTTGGTTCTAGACGCGTGACGATTCACGATCCGGCCCGTGGCGAACGCTCGATGGACCTCGACGAGATCGGCAAGCACTTCACCGGTGTCGCGCTCGAGATCACCCCGCGCAGCGATTTTGTTCCGGTCAGAGAGCGCCGCCATGTGTCGCTCAGGGCGCTCGCCGGACAGATCAGGGGGCTTGCGTCGGCCCTGGGGCTCGTCGCTGTCCTGGCTGTTTCCCTGGAAGTCTTCACGCTGCTCCTGCCTCTCCTTCTGCAGCTGGTGATCGATCAGGTCCTGGTCACGGCTGATATCGATCTGCTCCATCTTCTGGGGATCGGGTTTCTGGCCGTCGTGGTGTTTCAGTCAATGACCGTGGCGGTGCGCGGCTGGGTCGTATCGGCACTCAGCGCGTCGATGAACTCCCAGTGGGTGACCAACCTGTTCGGCCACATGCTGCGTCTGCCGATGGACTATTTTGGCAAGCGCCATATCGGCGACATCATGTCGCGCTATTCCTCGCTCAACAGTATTCAGCAGACAATCACCGGCGGATTCATCGAGACGTTGCTCAACGGGTCGACGGCAGCGCTTGTTCTGATCGTTCTTCTGCTCTACAGCCCGATGCTGACCGGTCTGGTAGTCGCAGCGTTTACAGCGTATCTGCTCGCCCGCTGGGCAGCCTATGCCAAAGTGCATCGTCTGAACGAAGAACAGCTGATTCACAGCGCAAACCAGCAGTCACGCGTGATCGAATCGATTCGGGGCATTCAGGCGATCAAGCTGGCCAACAAGCAGGGAGAGCGGCGGGGGCAGATTGCCAATGCGACGGTCGAGGTCGCCAACCGCCAGGCCAGAATCGAACGGGTCACCGCTGCTTTTCGGGCGCTGGATAACCTGATCTTCGGCGGCCTTCGGGTGGTGCTGATCTGGGTGGGTGCCGGCCTGGTGCTGTCCGGGCAGTGGACCGTGGGAATGATGGTGGTCTTTCTTGCCTATGCCCAGATGTTTTCCAGTCGTTCAGCGGCGCTCATCGATTATCTCGTGGAGTTTCGCTTACTCGGCCTGCATGCCGAGCGATTGGCCGATATCGCCATGGAAGCGCCGGAAGAGGATGGCACGAGCCCTTACAGTGGGTCCAGTGATGATTCGACCCTCGAAGTCGTTGACCTTTCGTTCCGGTATTCCGACGAAGAGCCCTGGATCCTGAAGGACTGCTCGCTTCGAATTTCTGCCGGCGAAAGCGTCGCAATCGTGGGTCCTTCGGGCTGCGGGAAATCGACGCTGGCCAAGTTGCTGTTAGGCCTTCTCGAGCCGAGCAAGGGGGCCATTCGTCTCGGCGGAGTCGATGCCCGACAGTTTGGCCTGTCGTCCTATCGCGAGCACTTCGCGGCGGTCATGCAGGACGACCAGCTTTTCGCCGGGTCGATCGCCGACAACATCGCATTCTTCGACGGCTTCGGCGATCTGAAGAAGATCGAACAGGCCGCGTACAGTGCGGCAATTCATGACGACATCGTCGCCATGCCGATGGGGTACGAGACCCTGGTCGGAGATATGGGCTCGGCCTTGTCCGGTGGTCAGAAGCAGCGTGTTCTCTTGGCCCGAGCCTTCTACCGCAATCCGGAGATTCTGATTCTGGATGAAGCTACGAGCCATCTCGATCTCGAGAAGGAGCGCTGGATCAACGAGGCCATCAGGGGGCTCGGAGTCACACGGATTCACATCGCCCACCGACCCCAGACCATCGCCAGCGCCGATCGAATCATCGCGATCGAGGGCGGGCGGGCGCGTGAAATCAACGCTGGCGATTCGCCGCAGGAGGCCTCGGGCAAGAGGACGACAAGCGGATGAATCACCAGTCCAGCATTGGGCGAACTCACGCCCGGTACCAGGCCCGGCTGGTCAGCTCCCGGGATTTCCCTTCCCAATAGATAGAGGAAAACATCATGAGTAAGAAACTCTCACTGTCAAAAGAAACCCTGCGTTCGATCAGCGGCCGCACCATGACCCAGGATGAAGTCACCCTGGTCGGTGGCGCTGCCACATTGGTTGGCTGTGGCACGCAACCCTCCAACGCAGGCAGCTGCGGCTGCAACAGCTTCTCCGGCTGTGCCGGCAGCACCGGCTGTAACAGCGTGACCGACAACTGTCAGATGCGATAAGTCGTCGAGTCACTCGGCACTGCTCCCGATCATCGGGAGCAGTGCTTGGTCTCTCCCGGAGTCGAAACATGCAGCGGCAGTTTCGACAGTAAACCAGCTGAACCTTATGAATCGGTGCAACCATGTCTGTTCTTATCCAACCCATCGAAGATCAACGTTCGGCTGCCGAGCACCAGGAATCGCGCCAGCTGGATCTCACGCCCAGGGCTCGAGATCAACTGAACGAAGCGCTCGACAGGATGATCCTGTCGGCGTCTCGAATCCAGCCGGTCAATGGTAATCATTACGGGGTAACGGTGCTGGTCGACCTGGCGTTGTTTCTCCAGCAGGCCGGGTTGAGCCGCAACGATTCCAGGGTCGACGACCAGGCGCGAATTCTGGCTGACGCGGCCTTCGAACTGATGGCCGAACAGGCCAGTCATCCACACTGGATCGGTGGGTTTCCCGGTACCGCCTGGAAGCTCAGGTTGCTGCACGAGGGCTGGGGTGACGCGGATGCCGACTTCACCGAGGCGGTGGACGAGGTTATGAAAGCCTTGCTGGATACGGAGCATTGGCATGGCCCCTATGATCTGATCAGCGGACTGGTGGGTTTCGGGCTCTACGCCCTCGAGCATCCGAGTGAATCTTTCCGACATGCTTTGGCCACACGCGTTATCGATCATCTCGATGCACTGAAAACGTCGACATCGATTGGCGTGACCTGGCACACCCATCCGGATCTGCTGCCGCCCCATCAGCGCCAGCGCTATCCGGACGGTTACCACAACCTCGGCCTGGGGCACGGGATCGCGGGCACCATCGGGTTTCTTGCCCGCTGTGTGCAGGAGGCCATCGATCCGATGCGCTCAGAGGCGTTGTTGCTCGCAACGCTCGATGATTTTCTTGAACATCAACACAAATCCAGTCAGACGCAGGGAAAAGATCCTCACTCGGCCGTCTTTGGCAACGTCGCCGAATCGCCGGATGAATCACGCGCCCTGGCCTGGTGCTACGGGGACTTCGGAATCTGTCTGACCCTGGCGCGAGCCGGCTACGTGCTGAATAACCAGGCACTCATCCAAACCGCGAAGGCCGTCGCTGATACCTGCATCGGTCGCCGTGGCGAGAGAAGCGATGTCGTCGATGCCGGACTGTGTCATGGCAGCGCCGGCGCGGCACTGATCTTTCATCGGCTCTGGCAACTTTTCGGCGCCGGCCGCTATGCCGAAGCGTCCGGCTACTGGCTGGATCAGACCCTGAGTTTCCTGCAGCCGGAATTCGAAATCTCCTCCGGGGTTTACACCATTGAGGGTGTTGGAGCGTCCCGGAAGCTGATGGCCTCTTTGGATGGTTTGACCGGTATGGCCGGCGTCGGACTGACCCTGCTCACCTGTCTCCACGGCGTCGAAATCGCCTGGGATGCGCCCTTGCTGAGCGATCTCCACCGCGTCAGAGGAGGGTCGTCATGACCAGTGCGACCGGTCAGAGGCTCACCCCGTCTGAATCGGTGAACTCATCCGGCCAGACGCGACTGTTCTCAACCGATCCCTATTTCGTCCTCAGGACGCCGGCGCTGCCGATCGAGCGCTGGTTTCGGTGTCTTGGCGCTGAGTCCGATCCCAAGGGGTTTATCGAGCGCCTTCGCCAGGAGTGGACCCGACCGCAGCTGCAGGAAGCGCTGGCGCTGGCCTCGCCCTCGCTCCATCGCCGTTTGAGCGAATGGGACTGGTCGGTGGCGTCAAAGAAAGACCGCAAGCTCCTCCAGGCGGCCTACCGATACTTTGCTCGCATGTGCACGCGCTCAACGCCCTTCGGGCTTTTCTCCAGCGTTGCCGTGGGGGTCGAGGATGATGAGGCCCGGCTCGATCTGGAGGGTCCCGGGGAGCGCCTGCGGCGTCACGTACGGCTCGATACGGCCACCGTAGCGCGCATTACCGAATGTCTTCTTGAGAACCCGGATATCCGTCGTCAGCTCAAGCTTCGCGTCAACGATTGTGGCTACCAGCGGGGTGACCGCTGGATCTATGTCGAGTGGATCAGCCAGAAGGACACCCGCGATTATCAGCTCAGCAGCGTCGACCTGGATGAGGCTCTGCATCAGCTGCTCATGCTGGCCGCAGGAAATGCTCTGACCGTTCATGAGCTGGTCGATGAGTACGGCCGACTCGACCCGGATATCGATCGTGCGGAAGTTTATGAGTTCATCGACCTCCTGATCGAAAGCAAGCTCCTTCTGACTTCCCTCGAACCGCGTCTGACCGGCATGGAGTGTCTCCCGGCCATGCTCGAGACGCTCGAAGCTATTCCAGAGGCTCGGGCTGCCGTCAGACAGCTGGAACAATGTCAGCGCCGATTGACCAAACTCGATTCTGCTTCATCTGAGCAGGCTCTGGCAGCGTATCGCGACGTTGAAAAAGACCTGCAGCCGCTGAATCTGTCGATCGATCGACAGCAGCTGCTGCAGGTCGATTTCTACCGTGATCTGAGCGAACTTACGCTGCCTGGATCAATCATGGACGAGCTGGCCAGAGCGGCAGAAATCGGTCTGGCCCTCGGTGCGTCCCGAAACAACCGTCTCGATGATTTCTGCCAACGCTTCACGGCACGCTACGAGGGACAGCGCGTTGCCCTGCTGGAAGCGCTGGATGAAGAATCCGGCGTGGGTCTGGAGCCTATGGCACCGGCCGAAAGCGCGCTACTCAATGGGGTGGCCTGGCAGCTTGATTCAACGCAGCAACGTGACGGGGTCGAACAGTTAGTTGTCGAAAAATACCTGGGGCCGGATACGGCAAGACGATTCGAAATCGTGATCGACGGTGACGATCTCCCGCCCCTGGATACGGACGACCGGTCGAGGGTGCCCGAAGCGGCCCATATGCTGGCAACGCTGCTCGCCAAGGACGTCGAGGCGCTCAACCGAGGTGAATTCAGGATCTGGCTGCAGGGCATCAATGGCCCAGGCGTGGCGAACATGATCGGTCGCTTCTGTTTCGGCAGCGATGAGCTGGCCGAGTATGTGCGGACCAGTCATCGCCGTGAGTCCGAGGCCCGTCCTGAGGCGATCCATGCCGAAATTGTTCACCTGCCCAAGGAACGCATGGGCAATCTCACCTGCCGACCACTGTTGCGCGATCACGAAATCCCGCTGTTGGGACACTCGGGTGCATCAGAGGCCAATCAGATTGACCTGAGCGATCTTGAAATCGAAGTGGTCGGCAAGGAGATCACGCTATGGTCGAGGCGGCACGGGCGTCCGGTCATACCGCGCATGAGCAATGCCCACAATTTCGAAGCCGGCACGCTTGGAATCTATCGTTTTCTCTGTCTGCTCCAATTCCACGGAACGACGGCGGGTGGGTTTCGTCTCCCTGCGAGTCTTGCTGGGCGAACTTTCAGCCCGCGGGTGCGCTGTGGCCGAGTGATCCTGTCGCCGGCGCAGTGGCGCATCGCGGGTGAGCGGGCTGATCGACTCAAGAATGGACCGGCCGACGGCGTTGGCGCCCGCCTGTCCGAATTGGCTGCCGAGCTCGATATTCCCCGCCATGTCGGGTTGATTGAGGGCGATAACGTGCTGGCTCTGGATCTGAACAGCGCCATTGCCCCTGAAATCCTCCTGACTGATCTGCGTAAGCGCGGTGAGCTCAGGCTGATCGAGCTGTTTGTCGGCGATTCGGATCTTTGTGCCGGCCATTCCGAGACACGCTTTCTGCACGAGCTGGTTGTGCCCCTGGGGCGTCAGATGTCTGGGGCTCGGGAACGGAGCAAGGTCGGGAATGATCGGTCAACTCGGAAGAGGTCGCGTCAGCAGGAAGCCGCCACGGACTGGGCGCGCTATCTGCAGCGTGCCGATTCAAGATCCTCAACGCTGCCAGACCGCGTTCGTCATCGCCTGCCGGGTTCGGACTGGCTGAGCTATCGCCTGTTCGGTGGCGCTGCCCTGCTGGATCGCGCCCTGGCCGAGACTCTGGCCCCTGCGGCGGATGAATGGCAACGTCAGGGCCTGTGCTCCGGCTGGTTCTTCATTCGCTACAACGACCCGGGCTGGCATCTGCGCCTGCGTTTCCACGGCGAGCCGGCACAGTTGTTGAGTGAAGTCCTGCCGCGTATGCATCGAGTGGGAGAGGCATTGATGGCCGATGGCCTGGTGACACAGCTCGATATTGCCAGCTATCGCCGCGAGATCGAGCGCTACGGCGGCCCTGAAGCCATCGAACTCTGTGAGCGCTGGTTTGCACAGGAAAGCGCGCGCACAGCAGCTCTGATCCGACGCCTTCGCGGCGGCGATCCGGAGTGGCGATGGCAGATCGCCGTTCTCTGCCTGACCCAGGATATGGCCGACTTTGGCCTGACAGGGGATGAGCTGCAGTCCCTGTTCGACTTTGTCGCGGCCGGCTTCCGCGAAGAATTTTCAATGGAAAAGCAACGCCTTGCGAGCCTCGGGCAGAAATACCGGGCCATTGGTGCTCAGATTCGCGCGCTCTGCGAAGGCCGGGTTCCATCCGATCTTCCCGATCGTGAATTGATACGTTCGATCATTTTTGCCCACCGCGATGAGCGCCGAGATATCGCTTGTGGACTTCGCGGTCTGGACGAGGAGGGCAAGCTCTGGGGGCCCCTCGACAGCCTGTTGCCCAGCCTTCTGCATATGGCCTGCAATCGCTGGTTTGTTGACACCTCTCGAGCTAACGAAATGGTGCTCTACGACATGGTCCGACGCGGGCTGCAGGCGCTTCGGGCGCAGGGCCTGGGCCCCTGGGCTCCAGTGAGTGAGGGTCAGCGTCTGGACGATGACAATCCCGCCGGCAGCGGCAGCACGCGCTCGCCGGTGGTGACGTAGCGCTGATCCCAGGGGAACTCGACCTCGTCCATCAGGCCGGTGAAGCAGCCAAAGGCGGGCAGGACCAGGTGCTCCCGGCCTGGACTCGCATCGAGCAGGTAGGCGGGGAGGCGGAGCTGCTCGCGGCGGGTCTTCAGTCGCGCGCCGGGGTGCAGATGGCCGGACAGTCCGGGCGCGGGAAGCCGCGGCCGCCATTCATGCATCAGCAGCAGGCCGTCGAGTTCGAGCACTTCGTCGTGACCGTCGATCTGCCACTGATGCAGCCAGATCGTCAGGTCTCTGTCGTGGTTACCGAGCACGAGATCGAATTCGATCTCGCCGTGATCGGCACGCCACTGGCCGATCCGGTCCGGCCAGTCGTCGTCGGGGTGCGGCGGGGCATGGATCAGATCGCCGAGGATGATCAGCCGATCGGCCTGCATGTCCTCGATGAGCAGGGTCAGTCGATCCAGGTCCTGCTCCAGGACGCCGGCGGGCACGGCCAGACCCTGGCGGCGAAAGACCTGGTCCTTGCCCAGATGCACATCGGCGACCAGGACGGCGGATTGCTCCGGCCACCACACGGCGCGATCGGGCAGCATTTCGAGGGCGTGGTCGCCCAGCTGGACCTTCATGCGGGGGGCTCCAGCGAGGCGAGCATGCGCTCGACACGGCGCGCGAAGTCCTCGCTGGAGACGCGCGAGCGCAGCCGGTCGGCCCACAGGGGAAAGGCCAGCGGTGTGAGCCGCCCGGGCTTGCGGATCACCAGGGTCTGATTGCGGGCACGATCGAGCGCGGCCCGGATTCGACTCAGTTCCATCTCGGACTCCAGGACTTCCCGGCGGGCCAGCCTGAGCAGCAGGTTGTCGGGGTCGTGTTCGGAGAGCATGTCGAACATCAGACCGCTGGAGGCTTGGATCTGGCGCGTCTGCTTGCCCCGGCCGGGATAGCCCTGGAAGACCAGGCCGGCAATTCGGGCAATGTCGCGAAAGCGATGGCGGGCCATTTCGGCGGCGTTCAGTGCCTGAAGCAGGTCCGATTCCAGCCGCTCGGGACTGAGCAGTTCTCGCCACTGTCCTTCATCGAGCTCGACGGCGTCGTCACCGACCAGTTCGATACCGTAGTCGTTGACGGTCATCGAATAGCTCTGGGGGGCATGGCGGGTCAGGCGCCAGGCGAGCAGGGCGGCCAGCCCCTCGTGGGCGAGACGCCCGGCGAAGGGGAAGAGATAGACGTGGTGCCCTTCGCGGCTTTCGATCTGTTCGATCAGCAAACGGTCGGGCGCGGGCAGGCCCGAGCGGGATTTCTGGAGTTCCAGGAGTTCGGCGATCGGCTTCAGCGCGGGGTCGAGGCGATCGCGGCTGGCTTCGTCCATCATCTCCAACACCGCGTCGGCCAGCAGCGTCGACAGAGGCAGACGCCCCCCGCCCCAGCGCGGTACGGCCGCCTTGCTGCCGCTGGCCGCCTTGACGTAGGCGGTCATGTCGCGGACCTTGGTCAGGGTCAGCAGGCGACCGGCAAAGATGAATCGCTCGCCTGGTTTGAGGCGGGTGATGAACCGCTCCTCGATCTGCCCCAGGCTGCGGCCTTTCATGAAGCGCACCTGCAGATGGCCGTCGGCGGTGATGGTGCCGACCGACATTCGATGCAGGCTGGCGATGCGTCGGTTGCGCACGCGGAAGACGCCGTCTTCCTCATCCACCTTCTGGAAACCGGGATAGGCTTTCAGCGCCGGACCGCCGCGGGTGATGAATTCCTTCAGCCAGCGCCACTCAAGATCGCTTAAGTCCTTGAAGGCGTGGGTGTCGCGCAGCTCGGTCAGCGCCTCGGCCTCGGTGAAGCCACCGCCGAGAGCTCGCGTGACCAGGTGCTGGGCGGCGACGTCGAGCGAGCCGGCCAGGGGGCGGCGGGCTTCGACACGTCGCTCCTCGATGCGGCGCCGTGCGGCCGCCACCTCCAGAATTTCCAGTGCATGGGTGGGGACGCAAACCAGCCTCGATGTCTGACTCGGCTGATGGCCGGACCGCCCGGCGCGCTGGATCAGGCGAGCAATACCTTTCGGGCTGCCGATCTGCAGCACCTGATCGACCGGCGAGAAATCCACGCCAAGGTCAAGGCTGGAGGTCGCGACCACGCATTTCAGCTCGCCGCGACGCAGACGTTCTTCCGTTTCCCTGCGCGCCTTGCGATCGATCGAGCCATGGTGAAGCAGCACGCGATCCGGCCAGGGCACCACCGCCTGGATCGCCTGGAACCACAGCTCGGCCTGGGATCGTGTATTGGTGAACAGCAGGGTGGACTCGGCGGCTTCGAGGTGTCTCAGTACGCCGGGAAGCTGCGGCAGGCCGGTCCGGCCGGCCCAGGGAAAGCGCTCGATGCTCGGCGGCAGCAGGGTGTCGACGGTGATCTCCCGGGGTACATGGCCAGCGATCAGGTGGCCCCTCTGATGGGGTCCCAGCAGCACGGTAAGGGCCTCGTCGACGTTGCCCAGGGTCGCCGACAGGCCCCAGATGCGAAGGCGAGGATTGATCGCGCGCAGGCGGGCCAGCGCCAGCTCCAGCAGCACGCCGCGCTTGCTGCCGAGCAGCTCGTGCCATTCATCGACGACCACACCGCGCAGCCGGCCCAGGCGCTGGGAGCTGTCGGCATAGGACAGCATCAGCGACAGGGATTCGGGCGTAGTGACCAGGGCGGGTGGCGGAGCCTTCGAAATCCGCCGACGCTCGCTGGCCGAGGTGTCGCCGGTGCGCGTCGCGACCCGCCAGTCCAGCCCGAGGGCGGCCAGCGGGCGATTGAGCTGTTCGGTCGTGTCGTTGGCCAGCGCGCGCAGCGGCGTGATCCAGAGATAGTTCAGACTCGTTGGTGCTTCGCCCAGGCACTCGTCGAGGGGTCCACCCCAGGCAGCCAGAGTCTTGCCTGAACCGGTCGGGGCGTGGATCAAACCGGACTCGCCTGCAGCATAGGCCGACCAGGCCTGACGCTGGAAATCGAACACCGGCCAGCCGCGGGCCTCGAACAGTGCGTCGACGGACCGGGTCTGTGGTCGCGGGTCAGCGGCGTTCATGCGGCTGCCGGGTCGTGCAGCAGGCGCTTGAGATCGTCCAGTGTGTCGGCCTCGGCCACGCTCAGATCCTCGCGCCAGCGGTGGATTCGGGGGAAACGCATCGCGATGCCGGACTTGTGGCGTGGCGAGGGCGCGATGCCCTCGAAGGCCAGCTCGAAGACATGCACCGGCTCGACCGAGCGCACCGGGCCGAAGCGTTCCCTGGTATTCGACCGGATCCAGCGATCGAGGCGATCGATTTCCTTCTGAGTCAGTCCGGAATAGGCCTTGGCTACCGGCACGAGCTCGCCGTCGTGATGAACGGCGAAGGTGTAGTCGGTGAACAGGTTCGAGCGGCGACCGTGGCCGGGCTGAGCATAGATCAATACGCCGTCGAAGGTGTAGGGCTCGACCTTCCACTTCCACCAGTCGCCGCGCTTGCGGCCGACCTGATAGGTCGATTCGAGCCGTTTGAGCATCAGCCCTTCGACGCCCAGCTCGCGCGAGCGCTCGCGTTGGGCGGGCAGCTCGTCCCAGGTCTGGAATACCAGGATGGGGGAGCGCTTGATCCTCTCCGGCGACAAGGCCAGCGCCAGCTCCAGCGCGTCCGATCGCTTTTTAAGTGAGCGCTCTCTCAGATCCTCGCCGGCAAACTCCAGGCAGTCATAGACCAGCAGGGAGACGGGGGCCTTGTCGAGGGTGACCCTGCCCGGTTTCCTGCGCCCGATCCGGGTCTGCAGCAGGCTGAAGGGCAGGGGCGCATCGTCGCGCCAGGCCATGATCTCGCCGTCCAGCACGGTGCCGTCGGGCAGGGCTTCGGCGGCGGACTCCAGTTCCGGAAAACGGCCGTCCATGCGCTCCTCACCGCGCGACCAGATCCAGGTCTGACCGTCGCGACGGATCAGCTGGGCGCGGATGCCGTCCCATTTCCATTCGGCCTGCCAGGCCTCCGGATCGCCCAGGCTTTCCGGCCCGGCTTCCAGCGGCGAAGCCAGGAAGAAGGGGTAGGGCGTGGACTGCTCGAAGTCCAGATCGGTCTTATCAGCGATCAGACGCTGGAAGAAGCCGGCGTCAGGGATCCAATTCCCCATCAAGCGATGGGCGATCAGGCTGGAATCCACGCCGGCGACATCGGCCAGGGCACGGGTCACCAGTCGCTTGGACACGCCGACCCGAAAGCCGCCGGTCAAAAGCTTGTTGATCAGGAAGCGCTGGCTGCCGTCGAACTGGGTCCAGAGTGCCCGGACCTGTTGCTGGCGGGCCTCATCATCGAGCTGACCGAGCGGCTTGATCGTCGATTCGATCAGCTCGGCCAGCGTCTCGGATCGTGGCTCTGCGCTGGCCGGGGGCAGCAACAGATGCATGGTCTCTGCCAGGTCGCCGACATGTTCGTAGCTCTCCTCGATCAGCCACAGGGCCAGGCCGCTGGCCTCGGCCGTCCATTCGCGCAATTCCCGGGTGTTGACCAGACGCTTCAGCCGTCGCCCGGTCAGGAAATACACCGCCCAGGCCGCATCAGCAGGACGCGCCTGGCGGAAATAGTCGGCCAGGGCGGCAAGCTTGGCGTTGGTGCCGGTGGTGCGGTCCAGACGGTCGAAGAGATCGGCGAAATCCTTCATGCCCCGTCGGCCTCGCGCCTGCCATTGCCATTGCTCGTGACATCGGCCTTGTCATCGCTCCTGTCTTCGGCGATCGCCTCTCCGTCCTGCGGTCGCAGGGTCTGACGAAGGTTCCATGCCTCGGCCTGGATTCCCTGGTCGCCCAGATGGCGGATCAGGGCCTCGCCGTTGCCGTGGATCGTGATCACCCGCTCGGCCTGCATGTCGGCACAGGTTCGCACCAGGTCCGGCCAGTCGGCATGATCGGACATGACGAAGCCGCGATCGTAGCCGCGCCGGCGACGATTGCCCCGGATTCGCATCCAGCCGGAGACGAAGCCGGCCGAATGCTTCGGGAATCGGCGCATCCAGGACGATCCCGCGGCCGAAGGCGGGGCCAGCACCAGCTGACCCTTGAATTTTTCACCCTTGTCGGCCTCGGTGGCCGGCTGTGTCGGCGGCATGGCAATCCCCTGGGATCGGTAGCACTCGGTCAGGGGAATCATGGCGCCGTGCAGCCAGATGGTTTCGTCGATGCCGGCCGCGGCCAGTTCGGCGAGGACTCGCTGGGCCTTGCCGAGGGCATAGCAGAAAAGCACGGCGGGTCTGTCGTCTTCGCGACAGCCCCGCCACCAGTCGAGGATGTCGCTGACCACTTTTTCGGGTGTCGGCCAGCGATAGACCGGCAGGCCAAAGGTGCATTCGCTCACCCAGACGTCGCAGGGGTAGGGTTCGAAGGCAGTACAGGTCGGGTCCGGGGCGCGTTTGAAATCCCCGGACACGCCCCAGGTGCCGTGTTCGGATTCGATACGAACGGTGGCCGATCCCAGAATATGTCCAGCCGGATACAGGGTCACCTGCGTCTCACCCAGCTCGACCGTCTGACCGTAGTCCAGTCCGGTCAGATCCTCGGGTTCACCGATTCTGTGGGTCAACACCGGCAGGCCTTCTCGGGCGGTGAAGACCTCAGAAGCACCGGAGCGTGCGTGATCGGCGTGCGCATGGGTAATGATCGATCGCGGCACGGCCCGCAGCGGGTCGATCCAGAAATCGCCCGCAGCACAATACAGCCCGCCAGCATCGGGGATGAGAAGGTCGTTCTTCATGGTTGTGAAGGATGCCGTATGGCGGTGAAATCAACAGAAAGAAGAATGATGCAAACAATTCCACCATTGAGGCACGGCGAAGGGAGTGATGGGCCTGGAAATTAAAACGCCCCGGCCCTGAGGAGAGAGACAGGAGAAGGCCGGGGCGTGGAGCGAACTTGATATGCGAACGATAATGATTTCCATTTGACTTGTCAAGGGTTTGCGGCCATTGGTTTTATTTTCCGGGCCGGTTGTTACCATGGCGATTCAATCTTGAGTGCGCACTACCTTCATGCCGAAGCTTTACCCCATTCTGATCGCCGCCCTGTTGCTTGGGGCCGGTTGCGCCAGCCGGC
Source organism: uncultured Wenzhouxiangella sp. (assembly GCA_964439915.1). GTDB lineage: Bacteria > Pseudomonadota > Gammaproteobacteria > Xanthomonadales > Wenzhouxiangellaceae > Wenzhouxiangella. Next base: position 15,146 of record CAYTQT010000057.1, read on the forward strand.
AGGTTCAGGACTCGCTGACCGGCTCGACGGCGCAGCGACTGGTCACTCACAGCATCGATGAGCTGATGACGGCCTTGCCGAGCGGTGACTTCGAGCCCTGGCGAGGTCAAAGTCTCTGGCTGGAATCCAGTTTCATCGAAGAAGGCCCAATCAAGCGCTATGCCGATCGACGATTGCAGCTTGCGCTGAACCATCGCTTCGGGATTCAGCCGGCCCAGACCCGAGACGAGTCCGACGCTCGGCTGACGGTGTTCTACACGTCGATCGCCACGGACCAGGAATTGGCCGGTTTCTATCTTCCGCTGGGCGGGATTCCCGGTTTCGACGAACAGACCCAGATCAACCTGATCACCCTGGAAAAGTTCCATGGCGTGGCCGAGCTGTTCTACTTCATCGAAGCCGACGGGCAGATCGATCGTGGGCCGACCCTGCTGGCGAGGACGCGCACCGATGCCCTCGGCCTTCCGATCATCACCATTCCCCTGTCGCGCCTTCCCGAGGGCTCCGACGCGCCCTGAACACATCACCGCTGACTTGCTAGACTTCGGGGCTGTTTCCTGCCGGACGTCCCCTGATGTTTGATTGCACGCACCCTCGTCTTTTTTCTCTGCTGGTTTCGGCTCTGCTCCTGGCCTGCCTGCCATCCGTTTCCGCCCTGGCCAGCGACGACGGCCCGGCGGTCCTCGAGGCAGAAGACCTGTTCAGTCTTCAGTGGGTATCGGAGGTCCAGATCAGCCCCGACGGCAATCATATTGTCTACGTGCGCTCGATCAACGACATCATGAGCGATCAGACGCGCCGTAACCTGTGGCTGATCGGTGCCGACGGCAGCGATCACCGCCCATTGGTTTCCGGCCCGGAATCTGCCTCCTCACCGCGCTTCTCGCCGGACGGCGAGCGCCTGGCCTGGCTGGCTCGATCGGGCGAGACCACCCAGTTGTTCGTGCACTGGCTGGAGCAGGGGCAGACCGCGCTGATCAGCAACCTCACTCAAACCCCAAGCGATCTGGCCTGGTCGCCCGACGGGAACTTGATCGCATTCGTGATGGCGGTACCGGCCGACAAACCGGCGCTCGTCTCACCGCCTGACCAGCCGGAGGGGGCCGAATGGGCGCCGGCGGTGCGGGTGATCGATGCGGTGACCTATCGCTTCGACGGCAGTGGCTACGCGGACCCGGGCTTTGACCATGTCTTCGTGATTCCGGCCGAGGGCGGCAGCGCTCGCCAGCTCACCTCGGGCGACTTCGATCATCACGGACCGCTGGCATGGACGCCGGACGGCGAGACCGTGCTGTTCACCAGCAATCGCGACGAGGACTGGCAGTACCAGCGCAACCATCGTGATCTCCATGCCGTCCACGTGGCCAGGGGCGAGCAGAGCCAGCTCACTGATCGCCCGGGCATGATCGGCTCACCGACCGTCGCGCCGGACGGTGAGACCATCGCCGTGGTCTATGAGGACCATCAGGGCCGTCAGTACAGCGAGTCGTCGCTGGCCCTGATGGATCCGGACGGCGGCGATTTCCGGCGTCTGGGGGAAGATCTGGATCGCTCGATGAATGATCCGGTCTGGTCGTCCGACGGCGATCGCCTCTATTTCCACTACGATAACGAGGGCCTGCGTCGAGTCGCCACCATCGATCTGAACGGGCGGGTCCGCGATCAGGTCGAGGGCCTGAGCGGTACGACCATCGGCCGGCCCTACCTGAGCGGCGGCTTCTCCGTGGCAGAGGACGGCCGCATCGCTTTTACCGCCGGCACGGCGCAGCGCCCGGCGGATGTGCACGTGACCGAGCGCCGCGGCAGCCGCCAGCTCACCGATCTCAACGCCAACCTGCTCGACCACCGCGAACTGGCCGAGGTCCAGGAGATCCGCTATGCCTCCGGCGTCGACGGCACCGAGATCCAGGGCTGGTACCTGACCCCGCCGGGTTTTGATCCCGAGCAGACCTATCCGCTGATCCTCGAGATCCACGGTGGCCCGCATCTGGCCTACGGACCGCATTTCACCGCCGAGCTGCAGCGCTATGCCGCCGCCGGCTATGTGGTCTTCTACAACAACCACCGCGGCTCCTCGTCCTACGGCACCGACTTCGGCATGCTGCTGGAATTCAAGTACTCCTCCGAGGACGACTTCGGCGATCATATGAGCGGCATCGACGCCATGATCGAGCTCGGCTTCGTCGACCCCGAACGTCTGTTCATCGCCGGCGGCTCGGCCGGGGGTATCGCGGCGGCCTACGCCATCGGCCTGACCGATCGCTTCAAGGCCGCCGCCATCACCAAACCGGTCATCAACTGGATCTCCAAGACCCTGACCGGCGACACCTACCTGAGTCAGATCGAGCATCAGTTCCCGGGGCTGCCCTGGGAGGAATTCGAGCACTACTGGCAGCGCTCGCCGCTGTCGCTGGTCGGCAACGTCACCACCCCGGCCCTGCTGATGACCGGGGAGAACGACTTCCGCACGCCCATGTCCGAGACCGAACAGTACTACCAGGCACTCAAGCTCCAGCGGGTCGATACGGTCATGATCCGCGTCCCCGAGACCAGCCACAGCATCGCCAGCACCCCCTCAAGAATGATCGCCAAGATCGACAACACCCTGGCCTGGTTCGAGCGCTATGACGACAAGCCGGGTGAGTCGGAGCAGTGAGCGGCTTCCGGCTTGATCTGCGCCTGGAAGCCGACTCTTTGCCGGTGGCGGACCTGGAACTCTGCACCCTGCGCCTGATGAACGATCAGCGTTTTCCCTGGCTGCTGCTGATACCGCGCCGGGCCGACAAGGAGGAGGTGCTTGACCTGATCGAGCAGGACCAGCTCAAGCTCTGGGATGAAGTGCGCCGGGTGGCACGGGTGCTGCAGTCGGTGCATGCGCCGAGCAAGCTCAATATCGCGGCCCTGGGAAACCAGGTGCGACAGCTCCACGTTCATGTCATCGCTCGCTTCGAGGACGACGCAGCGTGGCCGAGCCCGGTCTGGGGCATCGGCGCGCGGGAAGTCTATCCGGATCCGGAAGCCGCAATCGCCCGGCTTCGACTGGCCCTGAATTCTGTCTGAAGCCGAACTTGCGCCCTTCCGTCTACTTGAAGTGCGACTTGAAGTAGTTGAAGGAGTTGCCGAGGGCCTTCCAGGCGTGCTCGGTCTCATCCTTGATCTGCTGCCACTTCTCGTCGCTGGCGGAACGTAGATCATCGATCCTGCGCTTGGCTTCGCGCCGCTTCTCGCGCAGGTCATGCATGCGGTTCTCGAACTCCTTGCGGGCTTCGGCATCCATTTTCTCGCCTTTGCTCTTCATGGTTTCGATCTCCTCATCGAGCTGGTCGAGGCGATCCTTCATCTTCGATATGAACTCGTTTCGATTCGATTCGGTCATGTCTGCCTCCAGTTCCTGTGGGGTGGGTCTCGGCCTGTGCCGGAATCGATGCACACCCGGCACGCTGCGATTCATTATGCCTGATCGATCATCTTCATTCATGAAAAGTTTGCAAATGTCGCGATAAAGCGGGTAACTACCGATTGATCATCGAGCATGACGCGTTGACACTCCGGCGCGCAACGCCTCGTTCATGCGCTGGATCGGTCAGGCGGGTGACCGCCTGTGGTAGCTTGCTTCGCTGGATGGAAGCTGTTGCTGGAGACGCCCATATGCGTCCGTTTCTCTGGGTGTCCCTGGCCCTGATCGCATTTGCCGCCAATTCGATCCTGGCCCGGCTGGCGCTGACCGAGACGGCGATCGATCCGATCACCTTCACGGCGGTTCGCATCGCCAGCGGCGCGCTGGTGCTGG
>CAYTQT010000057.1:19035-21018 GCA_964439915.1 uncultured Wenzhouxiangella sp.
CTACCCGGCCTGGCGCGGCCGCCGCTGTGGCCGGCACTGATGATGATCGGCGCCGGCCTGGCCTGGGCCGTCTACACCCTGCGCGCGGCCTCGGGCGGGGATGCCATGGGATCCACGGCGGGCAACTTCCTGATCGCGACCGTACCAGCCGCGCTGCTGGCCGCGGCCTTTGGAGATCAGGCCCGCTGGGACGCAGCCGGGCTGCTGCTTGCGTTGGCCTCGGGTGCGCTGGCCTCGGGCCTGGGCTATGTAGTCTGGTACGCCGCGCTGGCGCAGATCAGGACCCGGACCGCAGCGGTGGCCCAGCTCCAGGTGCCGGTGATCACCGCGCTGGCCGGTGTGCTGGTGCTGGCCGAGCCGCTGAGCTTGCGCCTGATGCTGGCCGGCGTCATCATTCTCGGCGGGATCCTTCTGGTCATCGCGCCCTGGCGATCGGCGCGCTGAGGGGCCAGGGGACTGACTTCATCGAAGGAGCAGCGACATGAAACTCTACGGCAGTCTGTTTTCGCCCTACGTCCGCCATTGCCGGGTCGCTCTGGCCGAGACAGGCATTCCTTACGACTTCATCGAGACCGACTACGCGCAGAGCGCGCAGCTCTCACCCACCGCCCGCGTACCGTTTCTCCAGGACGGCGCGCTGCGCCTGAATGACTCGACCAGTATCCTGCGTCACATCCGCAATCGAGCCGGCCACCATTTCATGCCCGACATGAAGGACTTCGAGCTCTTTCTACTCGCGACCACCGGTCTGGATACCACGATCAACCTGTTTCTTCTGGAAAAGGATGGCCTGGGGCCGGACCAGGTCCCCTATCTTGCCCGTCAGGCCGCCCGGGTCGAGAGCGTGCTCGCGGAGATGGACCGACAGTGCGCTTCGCGCCATGGCGACTTCTACCCGTCGTTCTCGGACGGGCTGATCCGCGTCGGGTGTTTTCTGACCTGGGCCAGCTTTCGCGAACGGCTGAACTACACGGGCCTTGTGCACCTGGAAAAGCTGGTCGCCGCCCTGAACGACTGGCCGCCTTTTGCCGACTTCGATCCGCGGAAGTTCTGACAATCGGGTTCACCACAGAGGCACGAAGTACACAGAGGAAAAAGCAACAGGAAAGCTTTCTCTGTGTGCTCCGTGCCCTGTGGTGAACCGCCCTTTGGCTACAGCAGCAGCATCGAGGCCAGGCCGAGGAAGGCAAAGAAGCCGACTACGTCGGTGATCGTGGTTACAAAGGGACCCGAGGCCAGGGCCGGATCGATCTTCATCCGCTCAAGAGCAATGGGGATCACGATGCCGCCGAGTGCGGCGGCGATCAGGGTGAACAGCATCGCCAGCGCGATCACCAGGCCGAGCATCGGCACGCCGAACCAGAGCGCTGCAACCAGGGCCATGATCAGACCGAAGATCAGGCCGTTGATGGCACCCACCGTGATCTCGCGCCAGCTCACCCTGAGGGCATTGCGCGCGGTCAGCTCGCGGGTAGCGATGGCGCGCACGGCCACGGTCATCGACTGCGTCCCGGCGTTGCCGCCCATCGAGGCGACGATCGGCATCAGCACGGCCAGTGCGACCATCTGATCGATGGTTTCGGCATAGAGATTGATCACCATCGAGGCAAGGATGGCGGTGAGCAGATTGACCATCAGCCAGACTGCCCGCCCTTTGGTCGTTTGCCAGACGCTGTCGCTCAGGCTGGAGTCCTCGTCGACACCGGCCATGCGCAGCATGTCTTCCTCGTGCTCCTCGTCGAGCACTTCCATGGCGTCGTCGATGGTGATCATCCCGACCAGGCGACCGTTCTCATCGACCACCGGTGCCGAGATCAGGTGATAGTGGTTGAACTGGTAGGCCACATCGCTTTCCGGGTCGGTGACCCTGAGGGTGCGGAAGCTCGACTCGATCAGGTCCATCAGGGCCATATCGCGCCGCGATGACAGCACTCGGCCAAGCGCCACGTAGCCGACCGGCTTCATGGTCGGTGAGACCAGAAT
>CAYTQT010000058.1:0-10802 GCA_964439915.1 uncultured Wenzhouxiangella sp.
CCTTGCGCTGGCGCCACCACGCCGCCAGCGTGCAGGCCATCACCGATCGCCTGGGACTGACAGCCGACGATCGCTGGCTGCTGTGCCTGCCCCTGCATCACATCGGCGGTCTGGCGATCGTGCTTCGGGCTGCATTCACCGGCGCCAGTGTGACGCTCTGCAAGCGCTTCGAGGCCGAGCGCGTTGCCTCTGAGCTCGAGCACGGCGGCTTCACGCATATCTCGTTGGTGCCAACCCAGCTTCACCGACTCGTCGCGGCGCTGGACTATCCGGTCGCCGACTCGCTGCGCTGCGTCCTGATCGGAGGCGCCCCGGCCGAGCCTGCGCTGCTGACCAGGGCGCGCGCCATCGGCCTGCCGGTGGTGCCGACCTGGGGCATGACCGAAGCCGGCTCGCAGCTGGTCACGCCGAGTCCGGCCGAGATCGCAGAAATCGACTTCGCCCCCCGTCCCGGTCTGGTCGGCCGGCCGCTGGACGGGGTCGAGCTCAGATTGGCCGGGATCAGCGGCCGCGAGGATGAACTCGAAGTCCGCGCGGCACAGCTTTTCGATGGCTATGTCGACAGTCCCGGCGGTCCGGATTGCAGGGGCTGGTTCGCCACCGGCGATCGGGGCCTGATCGATGCCGATGGCCGGGTTCGCATCATCGGGCGGACTCGCGACCGGATCATCACCGGCGGTGAGAACGTCGACCCGCTCGTGATCGAGCGCACCCTGCGCGAAGCCGGGCTGGTCGAGGAGGCAAGCGTGCTCGGTCTGCCCGACGCCGAGTGGGGTGAACGTGTCGTTGCGGTCGTGGTCAGCCGCCACAGCGCCGAGGTACTGGCGCGCTGGGCCCGGGCCCATCTCGAACCCCACGAGCGGCCGCGCCAGTGGAGGGTCGTCGATCGCCTGCCGTGCACCGATTCGGGCAAACCCGACCGCGGCGCACTGAGGCGTCAGTTCGAGCGTTAGACTATTCATGAGTTCTGAATCGGAGCCGAGATGACCAACGCTGTTCACCGCATGTTTTCACGGATCGCGCCGCGCTACGATCGCGCCAATCGCTGGATGTCGCTCGGCACCGACCAGCGCGTGCGGCGGCTGGCCGTCAGGCTTTCACGGGCCCGGCCCGGGGATGCGGTCCTCGACTGCGCGACCGGTACCGGCGACCTTGCCTTGATGTTTCAGCGAGTGGTCAGGGATCAGGGTCGCGTGGTCGGCACCGACTACAACGCCGACATGCTGGCGCTGGCCGAGCGCAAGGACTCAGAGCGCATCGACTGGCAGGTCCAGGATGCTCAGGCACTCGATTTTCCCGAGCAGAGCTTTGACGTCGTCTCGATCGCCTACGGCATTCGCAATGTGGAGGACCCCGATCGGGCCCTGGCCAGCATGCGGCGCGTCCTCAAGCCGGGCGGGCGGCTGGTTGTCCTCGAGTTCGGTCAGCCGCCGGCGCTTCTCAAGCCCTTCTATCTGGTGTTCAATCGCTTCGTGATTCCGCGCATCGGCGGCCTGGTCGGCGGTGATCCCGACGCCTACCGCTACCTGCAGGAAACCTCCGACACCTTCCCGTACGGCGCGTCCTTTGTCGATATGCTCCAGGCCGTCGGTGACTGGGAGACGATCGATGCCCGGCCGGTGATGTTCGGCGTCAATTACATCTACGTCGCGACCCGCTCGCCTGACTGAGCGTTCGCTGCGGGAACCAGCCGCCGGCTCGGCGCTTGATCCAGCGCAATTTCCAACCGCCATGCCGTACTAGAATCGGGGTGTTCTGCCACTGTCAGGAGAATCCATGTCCCAGGGTGAAACGGTCGCCGGCGGCATCGCCACGCCGAACCGCTGGCTGCTTGGCATCCGCCCGCGCACCCTCACCATGGCCGCCGCTCCCGTGGTCACGGGCGCAGTTCTGGCCTGGTCCGGGGGCGCGTCGGTCGATGCTCTGACCCTTGTCATCACCCTGGCGGCCGCGGTTCTGATTCAGATCGGCACCAATCTGTTCAACGACGCCAGCGACGGTCTGCGCGGCAGCGACGGCCCTGAACGCATCGGCCCGATCCGTCTGACCGGCGCCGGCCTGGCCAGCGCCGGGCAGGTGCGGGCTGCGGCCATCGTCTGCTTTGTCCTGGCGCTTCTGGCCGGGATCTATCTGGTCTGGGTAGGCGGTCTGGTGATTGTCCTGATCGGCCTGGCCTCTCTTGTGGCGGGCTTTGCCTATTCGTCCGGGCCCCGCCCGCTGTCGCACGGGCCCTGGAGCGAGGTCTGGGTGATCGTCTTCTTCGGTCTGGTGGCCGTGGCCGGCAGCTACTACCTCCAGGCGCTGATGCTGCCGACTAGCGCGGTGCTGCTGACCGGGCTGGCCATCGGCAGCCCGGCGGCGGCGGTGCTGCTGGTCAACAATGTGCGCGATCGCGCACTGGACCGGCGGGTCGGGCGCCGAACCCTCGCCGTGCGCGTCAAGCCGGTCACCGCCCGCTGGCTGTATGCAGCGCTGATGGTCCTGCCCTTCATACTCCTCGGCCTGGCCTGGGGCTGGGGCGCGCTGGGTCTGGTCTGGTTGGCGCTGCCGCTGTTTCTCATGCTGTCCATTCGTTTCGCCCGACTGCCCGCGGGCCCGGTCATGAACGAGCAGCTCGGGCATACCGCGCTGGCTCAGTTGGCGCTCGCCTTGCTGCTGTGCATCGAGTGGCTGACATGAGCACCCTTGCCAGCCTGCTGCCGATCGGGCTTGCCTTCATCATGTTCGCCCTCGGGCTGAAGCTGTCGGGCGAGGATTTTCGCCGCGTCCTGACCCATCCGCTGCCGGTCTTGCTGGGCCTGGTGGCGCAGATCGTGCTGCTGCCGCTGACCGCCTTCGCGATCACGATCCTCTTCGACCTCGAGCCGGCCATGGCCGTCGGCCTGATGATTCTCGCCGCCTGCCCGGGCGGGGTCAGTGCGGCAATGATCACTCACCTGGCGCGCGGCGATACCTGCCTGTCGATCACCCTGACGGCCCTGACCAGCCTGCTGTCCTTTGTCACTGTTCCGCTGATCGTCGGCCTGTCGCTGGCCCATTTTCTCGGCCAGACAGGCGGGGTCGGGTACCCGATCGCTCAGGGGGTGGTCGGGCTGTTCCTGATCACCCTTCTGCCGGTGGCCGCCGGTGTTTTCGTCCATCATGCCGGCTGGCTGAGCGAGGGATTGTCGCGATTCCTGAGCGCCGGCGCGACGGTCGTGTTCGCCCTGATCGTGGTCGCGACCTTCGTCACCGAATGGCCCAGCATTACCCTGCATTTTGCCGCGGTGGGCGGTGCGATCCTGCTGCTCAACGGGCTGACCATGGCCACCGGGGCGGCGATCGGCGCGCTGGGCCGGCTACCGAGCGATGGCCGGGTCGCCCTGTCCGTGGAATGCGGTATCCAGAACAGCGCCCTGGGCATCACCGTGGCGGTCAGCCTGCTGGCCCAGCCGGCCCTGGCGGTACCCAGCGTGATCTATGCCTTTCTGATGAACCTGACCGCGCTGGTCCTGATCCTCACGCGACGGCTCAAGCCCGGCCACGCTGGCCACCAGGTGCTGGGCTCATGAGCCGGGCCGACGGCCTTGTCGAATCGCTGCGCTTCGATGTCGTCATCGTCGGCGGCGGCGGGGCCGGCTTGAGCGCAGCGATCGCGGTTGCCGAGCAGCATCCCGACCTGTCGATCGCGTTGTTGTCAAAGGTCGTGCCGATGCGCAGCCATACCGTCGCGGCCGAGGGTGGGGCGGCCGGCGTGGTCACCGATGCCGACGATCTGGACCTGCATTTCCGCGACACGGTGGTCGGCGGGGAATGGCTCTGCGACCAGGACGCCGTCGATCACTTCGTCGCCCGCTGCACCGAGGAGATGGTCCGGCTCGAGCACTGGGGCTGCCCCTGGAGCCGGCGCGCCGACGGCGGCACGGCGGTGCGCAATTTCGGCGGCATGAGCACCGCGCGCACCTGGTATGCCGCCGACAAGACCGGCTTCCATATTCTGCACACCCTGTTCCAGACCTCGCTCAAGTTCAACGGCATCCAGCGTTTCGACGAGTACTTCGTGCTCGATCTGCTCGTCGACGACGGCCGCTGTTGCGGCGCGGTCGCGATCGACATTGCCAGCGGCTCGTTTCGGGCCTTTCATGCCGGCGCTGTCGTCATGGCAACCGGCGGTGCCGGGCGGGTGTTCCGGCAGAATACCAACGCCGGCATCCTGACCGGTGACGGGCTCGGCATGGCCCTGCGCCACGGTGTGGCCCTGCGCGATATGGAGTTCGTGCAGTTCCATCCGACGACACTGCCCGGCAGCGGCGTGCTGATCACCGAGGGCTGCCGCGGCGAAGGCGGCTATCTGACCAATCGCGACGGCCATCGCTATCTGCAGGACTACGATCTCGGGCCGGTCGTGTCCGAGCCGACGCCGAAGACGATGGAGCTTGGCCCGCGCGATCGCCTCAGTCAGGCCTTCTGGCACGAACAGCAGGCCGGTCGCACCGTGGACACCCCGACCGGTCCGGCGGTGAATCTGGAGTTGATGCACCTCGGGCGCCGGAAGCTGGCCGAACGCCTGCCGTTCATCAGCGAATTGTCCAGGACCTTCGTCGGTGTCGACCCGGCCGAGGCGCCGATACCGGTGTGTCCGTCCGTTCATTACACGATGGGCGGCATCGCGACGGATCGCAGCACTGCGACAGCGCTGGCCGGGCTCTACGCCTGCGGCGAGTGCGCCAGCGTCGGCATCCACGGCGCCAATCGCCTGGGGTCGAACTCGCTGGCCGAACTGCTCGTGTTCGGTCGCGATGCCGGCGTCGGGGCGGCCGCCTTTGCACTCGATCACCGGTCCAAAGGCGCCAGCGCTGCCCTCGATGCCCAGGCCGGCGACAGCGCGGCGCAGGCGCTCGACCGCCTGAACCGCCCCGGCGGTGGCGAGCGTCTGGCCACGCTCCGCGACCGCATGACCCAGGCCATGCAGGACGGCGTCGGCATCTATCGCAGTGCCGAGGCCATGGCCGCGACCTGCGAGACCCTCGAAGCCCTGGCGCGATCGCTCGACGATATCCGCCTCGACGATCGCGGCCGTGCCTTCAACACCGAGTGGCTCTCGGCGATCGAATTCGGCTTCACCCTCGACGTCGCCCGCTGTATCGCTTACGCCGCGCTCAATCGCCGCGAATCGCGCGGTTCGCACCAGCGCCTCGATGAATACAACAAGCGCGATGACGAAAACTTCCTGTGCCATTCGCTTGCCACCCTCGAGCCTGGCGCGGCACCGCGGATCGAGTACGCCGGGGTCAACGTCACGCGCCTGCCGCCCGGCGAGCGGCGCTATGGTGGACACAAAGAGAGGTCGGACGGCGACCGCGCCGGCGGGGAGAAGGGCACATGAGCACAGGCGACCGCCAGATCGATATCATCGTCGAGCGCTTCGATTCGGAAAGTGACAAGGCACCGCGCAGCGAGCGTTACACCGTGCCCTACGACCACGACACCTCGCTCCTCGACGGGCTCAACTACATCAAGGATCATATCGACGGCAGCCTGACCTTTCGATGGTCCTGCCGGATGGCGATCTGCGGCAGCTGCGGCAAGATGGTCGACGGCGAGCCGCGCCTGTCCTGCAAGACCTTCCTGCGCGACTTCGCTCCCGGGCCGGTCCACGTCGAGGCCCTGCATCACTTTCCGGTGATCAAGGATCTGGTCGTCGACCAGGCCGGGTTTCTCGACAAGCTGCACGATGCCCGGCTCTGGCTGCTGCGAGACGAAGAGCGCCCGCTCAGCGACGGTCCGCACCCGCAAACGCCGCAACAGCGCGCGCGCATCGAATCGACCAGCGCCTGCATCAACTGCCTGCTGTGCTACGCCGCCTGTCCGCAATACGGCCTCGACACTGACTTCGCCGGCCCCGGGTTGCTCGCCCTGGTCGAGCGCTACAACGCCGACAGCCGCGACCAGGGCAAGGCCGAACGCATGCCGCTGATCAACGCCGAGGAGGGCGTCTGGAGCTGTACCCTGGTCGGCAATTGCTCGGCGGTCTGCCCGAAAGGTGTCGACCCGGCCGCGGCGATCAACCGCAACAAGCTCGAAAGCACGAAGGACTATTTCCTGCGCTTTCTCAAGCTCGGCCTCGGAGGGCGGGAGTGAGCTCCGAGCGCCGCGATGGTCCTTCTGGCCGCTATGATCGGCCGATGGGACGCTGGTATCTGCGCCGGGCCTACCTGTTCCGCTACACCCTGCGCGAGCTTACCGCCGTATTCGTGCTTATCGAGGCGCTGATCCTACTCGCCGGACTGTCTGCCCTGGTCGCCGGACCGGCCGCCTGGGCCGGATTCCGCGAGACCCTGTCGCACCCATTGATGATCGGCCTGCACGCGATCCTGCTGCTGGCTGCCCTGTACAACAGCATCACCTGGTTTCTGGTCGCGCCGAAGGCGATGCCGGCGATCTTCATCGGCACCCGACCGGTGTCGGACCGAGTCATTGTCGTGGCCCATCTGATCGTGTTTGCGATCCTGTCGGCGCTGATCGTGGCCCTGCTTGCGGGAGGCGGCGCATGAGCGCTCGCCGGCCGCGCCGCTCGCACGAGCCGGTCGTCTGGCTGCTGTTCGCGGCTGGCGGTATGGTTGCCGCGATGCTTCTGCCGGCCCTGATCCTGGTGATCGGCCTGGCCGAACCCGCGGGCATGCTGCCGCAGGCCAGTCTGGATTACGAACGCGTCGCGCGGCTGGTCGGCAGCCCGGCCGGCAAACTGGCCGCATTCACGGTCGTCTCCGTACTGTTCTGGCATGCGATGCACCGGATCTTCCACGGACTGCACGATCTGGGCATCGAGACTCGCGGCAACCGCTACCGCTTCATCAGCTATGGCTTTGCCCTGCTGGCAACGCTGGTCACGGCGGGCATGGTGTTGATCCTCTAGTGGGCCCGGAATCCACCGAGTAAACGCTTTTTCGCTGTGAGCTCCGAGTCTCTTTGCTGATCGTCTTCAGTGATCTGAATGGCTGGACAGGAGACGCTCGCTCATCTCGCTCAGGCCGTCGAGGGTGTGGATCGTTCCGGGCAGTTCGGGAAGGCGGATCAGGCCCGGCGCACACTCCGCGGCCAGGGCATCGATGGCTCGATTCTGTTGCTGAGCCAGGTCTTCCAGTGCGGCATGCCATGTCGCGATCCGCTCAGCCAGGGCGTCGCCGGGGTCGGGCGGCGGATCGGTCGTCTGGCCCAGGGGAGGTCGCCACCGGTTGACCAGGAGATGGGCCACATTGATGCCCATCGGGCCGAGGGCTTTCCAGAATCGCTTCGCTTCCCGGAGCTGTTGCAGGTCAGCTCCGGTGACGATCATGAAAGTCGTGGAGCGCGCGCGCAGCAGACGCCGGGCTCGGGCTGCCTGGGCGTTGAACGGTTGAAAGATGCACTCGGCGAGCTGGAAGAACTCGGCGATGTCGCCGATCACCTGGGCGCCGGTCAGGCGTTCGAGGGCACGAAACAGGACGTCGCTCACGCGAAAGAATCCGCGTCCGGCCCGCTCGCCGAGGGTCAGAAAGATCCGGATCAGATTGGAATCGAAGAAGGCCTGCAGCCGCTCCGGCGCAGTCAGGAAATCCATCGCCTGAGTCGTCGGCGGCGTGTCGAGGATGATGCGGTCGTAGTCCCCGCTAGCGGCGATCTCCTCGAGCTGCTGCATGGCGGCGTATTCCTGGCTGCCGGAGAGCCTTCCGGCGATGTTCTGATAGAGACGATTACCCAGAATCCGGTCTCTTCGCTCGGGCGTCGGCGCGTGACGCTCGACCAGACGATCGAGCGTCCGGCGAGCGTCGAGCATCATGGCGTGCAGCTCGCCGTTGACTGGATGACCGGATTCACGCAGTCGCGGGGTCACGTCCTCGGCGCTTGGGCCGATGCCCTCCAGGCCCAGGGCCGCGGCCAGGCGCCGCGCCGGGTCGATGGTCAGGACCAGCGTTCGATGGCCGGCGCGGGCGGCGGCCAGACCGAGTGCTGCGCTGATACTGGTTTTGCCGACCCCGCCGCTGCCGCCGACGATCAGGATGCGGTGATCGTTGATTGTATTTGCGATGCCGGTCTCGGTCATGGGTCGTTCAATGCCTCGATCATCGCGGCCAGCCGGGCGGGGTCGTCGGTCGACGGGCACCAGGGTGCGTCGATCAACGGCACGCTGCAGTCCTCGAGTCGTCGCTGCCACGCCTGCTGCTGCTCCCGCCGCGCATCCAGATCGCGCAGGCGTTCGCGTGCGGCCGGGTCGGCGGCTGCCAGGGCATCGAGCCCGGCATCCGTAGCGCCGGCCAGCCAGCGCTGATAACGGTCCGCCTCGGCCTCTCCGATATCCGGCAGGGTCTGGTTGCAGACGACGGCGTCGAAGCGATAGGGCGTATCCGTATGGACCTGGCCCAGCAGTTCGCAGGTCTCGTCGACCGGCAGCTCCTCGAGCGTGGTGACCGCGATCAGCGCGGTCAGACGGCGATCGCGCAGGACCGCGTCGATGTCGCGCGTGCGCTCGGCAACATTCCCGCTCCTGACCATGTCCAGTGCGGTTTGCGGGAACCTGAGCATGGTCAGGGCATGGCCGGTGGCCGGTGCATCGAGCACGATACGGTCCCAGTAGGGCCGTCCAGCACGGCGGCGCTCGAGTTCGTACCAGAGCTTGCCCAGCGGGATCAGCGAGTCGAGGCCGGGCAGGGCGCCGGTGAGGACCTGAAACAGGGTGTTGCGGGCGATCAGGCGCGTGATCAGAGGCAGCTTGAACACCACCGCGAGATATTCCTCGATGGCCGGCTGCAGGCGCAGGTTCATCCCCCACAGCGAGTCTTTGATCGGAGTCAGCTCGTAGCGCGGCTCGAAGCCCGGGAACAGCTGGCCGCCGCGCGGCGATTCGGCCATTTCCACCCACAGCGTGCGCTCGCCGCGGTGCGCCGCTCGCGCTGCAAGGGCGGCGCTGACCAGGCTCTTGCCGACACCCCCCTTGCCGGTCACGAACAGGAACCGACGATCGAAAGCTGCATTCATGCGCGGCGCACCCTCAGTGTCCTGTCCCCGTAGTTCAATTCATTGAATCCTAATATTCCAGATATTTATTGATCTGCGTCAAGGCGGTTGCTCGTGAAAGGACTAGCCTGCAAGGGTCTTCCAAGCGTTCCGATTGCATTGGATGAGATGCCATGACGCTATCACAGCAACAACGCCTGTTCATTGTCCTGGTCCTTGCCGTTGTGGCAGCGTTCGCCTTTGCGCTGGCTGCCGTTGCAGAGCCGCCGGAGCGCGCGGCTGCCGAATTGCCGGAGCGTCAGGACGGGCATCGTCCCCTCAGGCTCCACCCGCAGGATGATCCGCCGAGTCGCCAGCCCGCCGATGACTTCACCGGCTATCCCGACGCGCCCGAGGTCACGGTGGTCGGCAGGATCGACGAACTCGATTTCTATCCCTGCTCTACCTGTCATTCGGCGATGCCCGCCAATCCGGAACGTCGCGAGTTGATGGCGCCTCACCAAGCTGCGTTGGACCATGGCGACGGTCGAATCTGGTGCCTGGACTGCCATGCGCCCGAGTCGCGCGATCAGCTGGCCACCCTGGCCGGTGAGCGCTTGAGTTTCGACCAGGCCGACCAGGTCTGTGCCCAGTGTCATGCCACCGTACATCAGGACTGGACCTTCGGCGTCCACGGGAAACGGGTCGGGCGCTGGCAGGGCCCGCGCGAGATCTACAGCTGCGCCCATTGCCATGATCCGCATGATCCGGCCGTGCGGCCGCGCGCACCCGAACCGCCACCCCCCGTGCGGGCTGGCCTGGATCCGATGCCGCAGGACGATCACCATGCGCCCCTTTATCCAAGGTGGCAACACGGTCAGGAGAGCAAGAATGAAGAAGAGCAAACCCGATAAGGTCCCCGACACCTCTCGACGCCGTTTCCTCGGCACGGCCGGTGCGGCCCTGACCGCGGCCGCGGCCCAGCCCGCCTGGGGTGGCGCGACGCTGATGGACACGATGGGGGCGTTCTTCCAGGATCACTACCAGCGCATGACCCCCGATGAGATCGCGGCAGCACTCGGTCGCATCGAGCGTCGGGCGCAGCGCAGATTCGGCGTCGATATCGCCTGCAAGACGACGCCGGCCCAGCCGAACGTGGTCTTTGGCTATGCGCTGAATATCAGCAAGTGCCAGGGGTATCGTGATTGCGTGTCGGCCTGCGTGCGCGAGAACAATCAGGACCGGGACTCGCAGATGCAGTACATCCGTGTCCTCGAGATGGACTCGGGCAGCCGCGACCTCGAGCGCTCCGATCACTACTACGATCCGGACACCGTGCCGGTCGAGGGCAAGTACTACCTGCCGGTGCAGTGCATGCAGTGCGACGACCCGCCCTGCGTGAAGGCCTGTCCGGTCAATGCGACCTGGATGGAGCCTGATGGCGTCACGGTCGTGGACTACGACTGGTGCATCGGCTGTCGCTACTGCATGACCGCCTGCCCGTACTGGGCCCGGCATTTCAACTGGCGCGAGCCCGAGATCCCGGCCGAAGAGATCAACCCGGACACGCACTACCTCGGCAACCGCCCACGCCCGCGCGGCGTCGTCGAGAAATGTCATTTCTGTCTGCAGCGCACCCGCGAAGGGCGGCAGCCGGCCTGCCAGGAAGCCTGCCCTACGGGTGCGCGCATCTTCGGCAATCTGCTCGATCCGGACAGCGAGATCCGTCGTGTGCTGGCGACGAAAAACGTTTTCCGGCTGAAGGAGGATCTCGGCACGGAACCGAAGTTCTGGTACTTCACGGATTAGGATTGCGAGGATCGAATCATGCTGGCATTCATTCGCGATGG
>CAYTQT010000058.1:10902-20498 GCA_964439915.1 uncultured Wenzhouxiangella sp.
GTGGCCGCCGTTCTGTCCGCGATGCTGTTCGTGGTCGTCGATCTTGGGCGGCCGGATCGCGCGTTGCATATGCTGCCGATCATCGGCAGCCTCAACTTCCCACAGTCCATGCTGGCCTGGGATGTGCTCGTGCTCAATGGCTATCTGGCGCTGAATCTTGCCATCCCCTTCTACGTGCACTACTGCCACTATCAGGGCAGGGAGCCCAATCCGCGCGCCTACTTTCCCTTTGTCGTGCTGGCGATCTTCTGGGCGATCTCGATCCACACGGTGACGGCCTTCCTGTTCTCGGCCAATACGGCCCGTCCGTTCTGGAACATCGCGCTGCTCGGGCCGCGCTTCATCGCCACCGCCTTCGTCTCCGGACCGGCGCTGATCATCATCGTCCTGCAGTTGATCCGACGCTACACCAGTTACCCGGTGCCTTCCTCGGTCATCGATACCCTGGCGCTGATCATGACCGTGGCCCTGCAGATCAGCCTGTTCTTCATCGGGGTCGAGCTGTTCACCGACTTCTACAACGAGGGCGCCCACGCCGCCTCTGTGCGCTACCTCTATTTCGGCCTCGAGGGAATGAACGCTCTGGTGCCCTGGATCTGGTCGGCGCTGGCGATGAATCTGGTCGCGGTCGTGATTCTGACCATCCACCCGCTGCGGCGCCAGCGGCGGTTTCTGAACATCGCCTGCGTGCTGGCGTTTTTCGGGATCTGGATCGAGAAGGGCATGGGCTTTGTTGTCCCCGGATTCATCCCAACGCCCCTGGGAGAGGTGTTCGAATACAGCCCCACGGCAGTGGAGCTGGTGCTCTCGGCGGGTATCTGGGCCTTCGGCGCGCTGGTCTTTACCCTGCTCGCGCGGGCCAGCATCGCCATCGAGACCGGGGCGGTCGGGGCTGGAGCGGCTCGCGCCCGATTGGCGGCTACTGCTTGAGAATCCAGTCGATGACGATCTGCAGCTGTTCGTCGTTCAGGGCCGCCTCGGCGACCGGCGGCATCGGTGCCTGGCCCCAGACGCCCAGGCTGCCTTCGCGCATGCGGCTGAAGATTTCGTCCGCGGCACCGTCCTGATCGCGATAGCGCTCGGCAATCGCCTGGTAGGAAGGTCCGAGCATGGGGGTCTCGATCTGGTGGCACATGCCGCAGCGCGCCTGATCGAGAAGCACTTCAGGATCATCAGCAGCGGCGGGGCTGGTCAGACCAGCGATAACGACAAGGCTTGCAAGAGGTTTCATGATTCCGACTCCCTGTTTGCAACGACACCTTCATCATACAAATATTGTTCACCGGGTAACAGCATGGTCATCGCGGTTGTTTCCTGGTCAGGAGTTTTGCTCATGAACGAGCCGACAGTCAGCATCAAGAAACTTGAGCGGGCATGAAACTGCCTGTTTTTCTGCCCGAGGAACTGCGCCAGCTGGCGCGCTTCGTGCCGTCCCGCGGCTGGGATGCGGTCGAGTGGCGCCCGATGCTGGCCTCGCTCCGGCAGTTGAGCTGGCGTTTGGCCACCGGCGCTGGCGTGCAGCGCCAGCGGTTACTCACCCAGCCCTGGATTGACCGGGTCATCCTCGGGCGTCCCGACCGCGCTGCCCTGGCACTGGAGAATCTGCCGCATCCAGCCCGCAAACGCAGCGCCGGGGATCGGATTCTCTATCTGTATTTTCGCCAGTGGCTGGTGGAAGAGGGTCTGTTTCTCGACCTGCGGCCCGGGCGCTTCACCTGGTTGGACCGAGAGCTCCACTTCTCGCCCAATGGTCTGTGGCTGCAATTGCGGCCCGAATTTCGCACCGGAATGCTCGAACTCTATCGGTCCTTCTATGCCGACGACGAGTCCGCGCTGCGCCGCGCCCTGACGCGTATGGGGATGCTGCGGCCTGGTCTCGGTGCGGCCGCCGAGGACGAGCTGATCGCGTTGCTGGATCAGCATTTCGGCATGGACAGCGGCGCCCAGCGATTTTCCATCGACGCGTTCAAGGCGTCTTTCGATCGTCTGTTCGATTTTTTCCTTGCCCACGACTATCGGCTGCACAGCGACTTCGTGTTCGTCGGCTTCTACCTGATCACCCTCTACCTCACTCTCGAGTCGCTCGGCCAGAAGCACGACGTTCGCCGAATCTGCGCCGAGGCGCTGAACGACGGCTTTTGATCGACGGACTCAATCGCTGTGAAGCCCAGTGCCTTCGCTGGCTTCGGCGCGACGCGCGATCGCCCGCGTCCAGCCGCGGAACAGGAACAGATGGGCCGGCACGAGCACGTACCAGTAGGCCAGGCCCCAGACGCCCTTGGGATGCCAGTAGGCCGTCGCCTGGATCCGGCAGCCGCGGCCCTCGGGGCGAATCTCGAACTCCAGGATGCCCGAGCCCGGGGCCCGCATGCCCATCTTGAGGGTCAGGCGCTTCGGCTCGTCGGCACCCAGGACGGTCCAGCTGTCCACCGTATCGCCCAGGCGCAACGTTTCTGGATCGCGGCGCCCGTGCGATCGGCCAGGGCCCCCGACGCACCAGTCGATGAACTCGCGGATTGTCCACAGCCAGTTGGCGAAGTAGTAGCGGTTCCGGCCGCCGATGGCTGCCAGCTGCGCCCAGACGGCCGACGCACTGGCAGTGCTCTGCGCCTCACCGCCTGCGCGCTTGGCGTAGTAGGCGACATCGTGTGAGTAATCGCGCAGCGGGAAGGCGCCCTCGCTCCAGCGGCCGAGAACCCGGTGCTCGCGTTCGGCGGTAAACGCGGCTTCGATCGCCTCACGCACATTCAGCAGGGGCTGCGGCACGAGGGTCCTGAGCTCGGCGTCGTCGGCCTGGAAATCGTGCTTCAGGCCACCGATCAGGGCCCGGGCAACAGGGGTGGGAACCGCAGTCACCAGACCGAGCCAGTAGGACGAGATGCGCGGTGTGAGCACCGGTACCGGAATGATCAATGGCTGTCTTTTCTGAGCGACATCGGCCAGGGTTCGCATCATGGTTTCGTAGCTCACCAGCTCGGGCCCGCCGGCGTCGAAGACCCGCCCGGCGGCTTCGTCGAGATTGGCTACGCGCAACAGATACTCCAGCAGATTGTCCAGGGCGATCGGCGGGGATTTTGCGCGTACCCAGCGCGGTGTGGTCATGATCGGCAGATGCAGCACCAGGTCGCGCATCACCTCGAAGGCCGCCGAGCCCGGCCCGATAATGATGCCGGCGCGCAGCTCCGTGACCGGCACGCGCCCCTGGCGCAACCGATCGCCGGTTTCTGCGCGCGAGCGGATATGCTCGCTGTCTGCGCCAGTTGGCACCAGCCCGCCGAGGTAGACGATGCGGCGAAGATTGGCCGATTCGGCAGCAGCCGCGAAATTGCCGGCCGCCTGCAGATCCAGATCACCGAAACCCGGGCCTGCGGACATCGAGTGGACCAGGTAGTAGGCGGTGTCCACGCCTTCGAAGACCTCTGGCAGGGAGTCGGGTTTGAGGGCATCGGCCTGGCCCAGCTCGACGCCGTTCCAGTTGCGCGCCCTGAGCACGCGCTCATCCCGCGCCACTGCGCGAATACGGACCGGTTCGGTCTGCAGTCTTGGAATCAGCCAGGTGCCGACGTAGCCGCTGGCGCCGAACACCAGCACCAGAGGCTGTTCAGTATCCCCGGACCGAGGCTGGTTCACGATCGATTTGCTCATGGCCGCCATGATAGCGCCCGATTCATGGTGTTCGAGATGAGCCCTATTCGATGTGCTATTCTATATCTGCGCTGGCCTGATCGAACAGATTGGAGTATCCCGCGCCCCTTCGCGGATTGAATGTATTCCAAGGCCTTTCCCCGATTTGTTTTCTGCCTGATTCCAGGCAATTCCTTATGCCTTGGTCGACAAGGAAAAAACGATAATGCAATTTGACTCTCTCGGCCTTCGCGCCGAGCTTCTGCGCGCGGTTGGCGAGCAGGGCTATACCGAAGCGACTCCCGTTCAGGCAAAAGCGATTCCGGTCGTACTGGCTGGTAATGATGTCATGGCCAGTGCCCAGACGGGCACGGGCAAGACGGCTGCGTTCACCCTGCCATTGCTGGAAAAGCTCGGCAAGCAGGCTGGTGAGCGCAAGCTGCGCGCGCTGATTCTGACTCCGACCCGCGAACTGGCTGCTCAGGTTCATCAGAACCTGCGTGACTATGGTCGCCATCTGAACATCCGGTCGGTCGAGATTTACGGTGGGGTAAGCATCAATCCACAGATGACCAAGCTCAAGCGCGGCGTGGATGTGCTGATCGCCACGCCGGGCCGGCTGATGGACCACATGGAACGCGGCACCGTGGACCTGCGTCATATCGATACGCTGATCCTGGATGAAGCAGACCGGATGCTGGATATGGGCTTTCGCCCGGCCATCGACCGCATCGTGCGGTCGTTGCCGAAGCAGCGCCAGACCCTGTTGTTCTCGGCAACCTTCTCGAAGGAAATCACCGCGCTGGCGCATCAGTTTCTGAAAAATCCGGTGCGGATTGAAACCGCAGCACCGAATTCCACGGTCGAAGCCATTGCCCAGAAGGCCATTACCGTCGACCAGGCGAAAAAGCGCGAGCTGTTGTCGTGGATGATCGGATCGGAGAACTGGCAGCAGGTGCTGGTCTTTACCCGGACCAAGCATGGTGCCAATCGCCTGGCCAAGCAGCTCGAAGGCGACGGCCTGGCTTCGGCTGCCATTCATGGCAACAAGAGCCAGGGTGCGCGCACCAAGGCCCTGACCGAGTTCAAGAAGAACAAGATCCGGGTACTGGTCGCCACCGATGTAGCCGCTCGCGGCCTGGACATCGATCACCTGCCGCACGTGGTCAATTTTGAAATCCCCAACGTGCCGGAGGACTACGTTCATCGGATCGGTCGCACCGGTCGGGCCGGACGCGAGGGCGTGGCGGTCTCGCTGGTCTGCGGTGCCGAACATGGACTGTTCGAGGATATCCGCAAGCTGGTCAAGGTGCCCATCCCGACCGAGGTCATCGATGGTTACGAGCCGACCGAGCCTTTGTCTCGTGATGCCGGCAAGACCAACCAGCGTGGCGGAGGCCAGAAGCGCGGTGGCGGCGGTCAGCGTCGCTCTGCCAGCGGCAACGGCAACAACCGCGGTGGTCGATCAAGCAATGAGCGTGGCCGCGGCCGCGGGCGGGGTCAGTCCTCGCGTCGCGCTGCCTGAGTCGCCGGGCGGGGCGCTATCGACGCGTCCGGGGCGCACTGCTGGCGCTGCGGGGAATCAGCGCGAGCTTGCCGATGGTCCTGCCGGATTCGATGCGTCGTTGAGCCTCGGCGGCCTGTTCGAGCGGAAAGGTCTCGACCGGCAGCGGGGTGAGCTCGCCTGATGTGAAGCGCGCCAGCAGCCAGTCCATGCCGGATTGCATGGTCGGGGCGTGGGCCTGGAGGAAGCTCAGATTGGCGGCCAGCACGCTCTTGTTGGCCTGGGTCATGTCGAGTGGGTTGAAGCGGGGTGTTCTCAGCCAATCCCGGGCCAGCTTGAGCCAGTTCAGCCGGCCGTCCCTGGGCAACATGCTGGCGAAGCCGTAGATCACCAGTCGTCCCGTGGGGGCGAGATGCCGATAGCTCTTCTTGAGCGTGGCCACGCCGTTGGCGTCGAAGACGGCCTCGAAGCCCTCCGGCGAGAGTGCTTCGGCGCGCGCCCACAGGTCCTCGCTGGATTTGTCGATCACCTCGTCGGCGCCCATGGCCCTTGCATGCTCGACCTTGTGGGCCGCGCCGACCACGCCGATGGCGCGCACGTCTGCGAGACGGGCCAGCTGGAGGAGCGCGGAGCCGACGCCGCCGGCGGCCGAGTGGACCAGCCAGGTCTCGCCGGCCACGGGATAGACCTGGCGATGGACCATCCACCAGGCAGTCAGGAAGACCGTCGGCAGGGTCGCTGCCTCCTCGAAGCTGAGATTCCCCGGTTTGGGGAAGACGCCGTCCTCGTCGATCACCAGATGGCTGGCGTAGCCGTTGAACAGGGTCAGGCCGATGACCTCGTCTCCGGCCTTGAAGCGCGTGATGCCTTCACCGGTCGCATCGACGACTCCGGCGACCTCGAAGCCGGGCGTGATCGGGTAGCCGTGCAGCTTCTTCGCCGAGGCATACAGGCCCATTCGAATGATGCCGTCGGCGTAGTTCACGCCACAGGCCTGGACCCGGATCTGGACCTCACCGGGCCCGGGCGGGGGGGTCGGAGATTCATTCAGCTCGAGCGCGTCATAGCCGCCGGGCCTGGTAATCAGGATGCGTTGCATGGGTTGCTCAACTGCGGCGCTCGAGCATGACCCGGTTGCGGCCCGCTGCCTTGCCCGCGTACATGGCCTGATCGGCCGCGTCGATGGCCCGGTCCAGGTCTTCCTCGAGCGCGGCAACGCCAATGGTGACCGTGACATGCAGGGAGCTCCCATCAACCTCGATAGTGGTCTGGTCGATCGCCTGTCTGGCGCGCTCGGCGATCTTCAGAGCTTCTTCCGGGCCCGTGTCCGGCAGCAGGATCACGAACTCTTCGCCACCCCAGCGGCACGGGATATCCGGCTCGCGCAGATGAGTCCGCAGGACGTTGGCGATTTCCTTCAGGACAAGATCACCGATGGCGTGGCCGTGCTCATCGTTGAGGTGCTTGAAATGATCGATATCGACCATGAGGACGCCGATCGGATGTCCATTGCGTCTGGCGCGCGCCATCTCCTGCCCGGCCAGGTTGATGAAGGCCCGGCGATTGCACAGTTCGGTCAGCGGGTCCCGGGTGGCCAGTTGGCCGATCGTCTGCACCGCTTCTTCGAGCTCGCGATTACGCTCGGCCAGAATGGTCTGGAGGCGCGCCCATTCCCGATTGTTGCGCAGGAGAATCAGGAACAGAATGACAAGCAGGATCAGCGCGAGGAGGGCAAAGATCAGCCTGCGCGACTGCTGGTTCAGCCGGATCGACTGAAGTTCCGACTCGGCCTGCGCTAATCGAAGTTCGCGCTCGCGTTCCCTGAGCTCGTACTGGACTTCGAGCTCCTCGACGGTCTGGCGATTGCGCTCCTCCCACAGCACCTCACGAACGGCAAGGTAGCGCTGGTAAACGGCCAGGGCCTGTTCGGGCTCGCTGCGCTGGATGTGCAGGCCGGCGAGCCGCTCGAGCAAGTCGCGCTCGACGGTCGGGATCCTCCCTTCGGCCAGCTCCAGCGCCTGCAGATAGGCCCCAAGCGCGGCATCGAGATTTCCCTGCTGCTGATAGATCGTGCCAAGGACACCGCGCACGCCGGCAAGCAGTCGAACATTGCCCAGGGATGTCAGCCGCGTTTCTGCTTCCTGACAGGCGGCCAGGGCCCGATCCGTTCGAACGAGCTCCGCGCAGCGGTCGCAGATGTTGGCCAGCTGGGTCGCGATACCGACCGGATGATCGATTTCCTTGAAGATCGCCAGTGCCTGTTCATGCAGGGCAAGAGAGGCTTCCAGGCCTTCGGTCTGGCACCTGGCGATGGCCAGATTGCCGAGGATCGTGGCTTCCTGTGCCCGATCGTGAAGTCTCCTTGCCAGGTCAAGAGCACGCTCCAGATAGACGATGGCGCGGCTGTGGTTTTCCAGCATCTGGTGGCCGACACCCAGCGCGATCGCAAGGCGAAGCTTGACCCGGCTCGTTGACTGATCATCGACCAGCATCCAGCCCTCATGGAAGTACTCCAGCGCCGTGCTCACCTGGCCGGCTTCAGCCTGGATGGTGCCGAGCACGCGCAACGATTCAGCGAGGATGTCGATCTCGCCGGACTGTCTGGCCAGGTCTCGGGCCTGCTCGGCATCGGCAAGGGCCTGTTCCAGCTCGCCGCGGTCGCGGTAGAGCTCAGCCCGCAGGGCGAGCAATCGGGCCTGGTCGACCGGGGAAGGCACGGCTGCATCGGCTCCGATCAGCTCATCGAGGCGGGTAATGGCCGCGTTCGGGTCCTGGCGTGCGATCAGCTGCACCTGCTCGATCTGCGTATCGATCGTGCGTTGGGCCCGGACCGGTCCCGGCCAGGCGAGGAGGGTCAGGCACAGCGCCAGCAGGATCAGGCATAGAAGGCGTGCTCCACTCGCAAACAGATCAGCAGCTCGCGGGAAATCGCGGCGGATGACGAGGGCTGCAAGGAAGGGGCGATCGCTCATCCCGGCCCGGTTCAGTCGGGAATTGGCGAGACGGTGTTTCTGCGTTGATGATCGCGTCATGGTGAGCATTCATTCCCCCTTGGATGAATTGGCACGACACCGTATTGGCGTGACGGCTCGTCGGGAGAGGGGTCTGATTCGGGGTAATAGATCAGGACTGATGCCATCAGTCATTCCATTACCGCACCGCTCGCCCGATGAACGCTGCGGCTCCAACCCGACCCTGATTCCCTTGCCGCCAGCATAAAGGCATGGCCTGAATCAGTGCAAGCCGTGGGGCAGGGTCGGTCGAGCGTCTTTTCTGGAATTCGTCCGAATGCGCAAGTCAGCGACAAGCAGAAACGAACCAATGACAGTCGATGATTCTCAGTTGCAGCGCAATGCTGCTATATCCGGAAAATGAAATATCGTGCAGGGTGGGCCATGAGATTTCTCAGCTTGTTGGCGGTTCATCCCCGCGGGCGCGGACAACACCACCTCATTCAACGGGGCGTATTTGAACAGCGCTGAGGCTATTGGGGAGGTCGGCGCTTCCGAGTTCTGACCCGATGCGTTGCTGACTGCGACATGCTGCCCACGGAAACCGGCCAACCAGGCCATTGGATGCCCTCAGCGCCTGATGAATGTCCGGATTGCCGAGAGCAGGGCGTCCGGTCTTTCCTCGATCGCGAGATGGCCGGCATCGTCGATGATGTTGAACTCCGAGCCGGGAATCAGTGCGTGCAGGCGCTCGCCTCGGTCGACGGGAATCCAGCGATCCTCCCGACCCCAGAGGATCAGGGTGGGCAGGTCGATCTGTGGATAGCAGGACTGGATCTCGTCGGTGTAGCGCTCGTCGGCCTGGGCGATCTGGCGATAGAACGCCGCTTGTCCGGCATCGCCGGTCCAGGGCGCGACGATGGACCGCCAGACCGAGTCAGCGAGTTGTGAGTGCGCCGCGGTTTCGACGTAGGCCCTGACGGCGGCGGCATGGATGAAATCCGGCAGGCCGGCGAGTGCGGCTTCGTGCTGCTGCACATGGCGAAAGAAGGGCGAGCCCCAGGGCGATAGCGCGACCGGATCGATCAGGACCAGTTGGCTGAACCGGCGTCGATTGATCAGCAGGGTGCGCAGGGCGGTGGCGCCGCCGAAATCGTGGCCGATCACGATCGGCGCGTCTAGTGTACCCCGTCGTTAATCCTGGAACATTCAGAGCGTGACTGAGTCGACAAATCAAGGCGCGAACCGCAGTGAATGGCCAGCCCTTTACAAGGTTCGCAACGCAGAGTTGTCGACTCAGGCACGCTCCCGAAGGGCGAGCCGGAAAGCGCTCATCTGCAGCGCAGGCACGCAGGCTTTGCGGATTCGAGCTTGCTCGAACAAGCGAAGATGGAGTGCCGTGGCGCGTGTTAGAGCTCTTGGAAAGGCAATAAGCATTCCCTGCGAGCGCTGCCGTGCAGCCAAGCGCTTTCCGACTCGCTGAAAGTTACAGGATTAACGACGGGGTACACTAGCTC
>CAYTQT010000059.1:0-12517 GCA_964439915.1 uncultured Wenzhouxiangella sp.
ACTGGGCACCGGGTTCGTCGGACTCGATGACCACCGGCATGAAGCCCAGGGTGGGCAGGGGCTCCATGGTTTCGGACTGAGGCCAGACGAAGGCCGCCAGTGCGATCATTGCGACGGCCAGACCCCCGGCCCAGATTGCCATCGGCGGGAACGCCCCGGGTCGAGATTCTTCGATCGCCGAGGCGTCCTCGAGAGGCCCGATGAACTGATAGCCGCGCCGGTGGTAGGTCATGATGTAGCGCGGTTCGCGGGCCGGGTCGCCGAGCTGCTTGCGCAGCTTGAAGATGGTCTGCGACAGGACGGCCTCCTCGACCACTGTGTCGCCCCATACCGCCTCGAGCAATTCTTCCCGATTGACCACGCGATCACGATGGCGGATCAGATAGCGCAGGACCTCCAGCGTTCTGGGCTCGAGCATGACGATGTCACCATCCTGCCGGAGTCCGCCGGATTCCGAGAGCCGGAACCGGTCAAAAGCCCAGATTGAATCAAGCGCTGGTTCGGTGCCTGGGGATGCCTGCTTGCCCATCTCTCGATTATTGACAGCTGATGTGAAACGGGTCAAGGCGGGGGTTACCGAGCGTTGATCGGACGCGACGGATCAGCGTTTGTTGTTCATCTCGGAGGGCGGCGGTTCCGTCCCGGCCGCGCGTGAGCGTCGCGCGCTGGCGCGGCGCTCTTCTCTGGCAGCGTGCCGCCGCCGATTCCAGACTTCCGAGATGCCGAGTGAGGCGAAATAGCCGATCAGCGCCATCGGAATGGCGATCAGGGCGCAGCCCAGGGCGGTATTGACCACACCGATCATGGCCTCGTCGATGCCACCGGTTCCGACGAAGCGGGCCTTGACCCAGGAGCCGAACAGCCAGTCTCCGAGCTGGTAGTAGGCGTAGATCATTGGCGGAAGGGTAAATGGATTGCTGACCCAGGACATGGTGAAGGCAGCGGGAAAATTGCCGCGCAGCCACAGGCAGGCGCCGAGCATCATCACGGTCTGGAAGCCGACCGTCGGGGTGAATCCGATCAGCAGTCCGATGCCGATGCCGCGTGCGATGGGTTCGCGTTTGAAGGCCAGGCAGCCGGAATCCTGCAGCCATCGACGGATGCGATGACTGCGGCCGGCCGGGCCCTCGCCCGAAGCCATCTGTCGTCGATGTCGAAGCAGAAATTTCTTGAGCACTGGCCTGAACCTGCGAAATGAGGCCCGAATCCGAAGTCGGCTCCGGGTCCCCTTTCACCCGCATTCTAACCAATACCGATCGACGGGCGATGCGGCCGGGGCTCCCGGTCAGTCGATCGGGGTCGTTCTCGACTCGGCCTGTTCGAAAGCCAGCTGATAGGCCACGTAGTACTTGGCGATGTTGGAGACGTAGGTGACTGTTTCCCGCCCGACCCGCTCGGCGGTGATCCGCTCGACATGATTGAACCAGCGATTCGGATCAAGGCCGCGTTCGGCCGCTTCGCGCCGCAGGCTGCGCACGCGACCGGGTCCTGCGTTGTAGGCCGCCAGGGCAAACAGCAGCCGGTTGTTGCTGTCGATCGCCGGATCGTCGAAGAACTCGTCCATGAGAAAACGGACGTAGCGTGCGCCTGCTTCGATGTTGGCTTCCAGAACACTGACATCGTCGACTCCCATGTCCTGTCCGGTCGTGGGCAGCAGCTGCATGATGCCGATGGCACCGACCGGACTGACTACCGAATGGTCCAGGCGTGATTCCTGATAGCTCTGGGCCGCCAGCATGAGCCAGTTCAAGTCGTTTTCGGCCGCGTGCTGTTGGAACAGCTGCGCCACGGCCTGCAGACGCTGGCGATCGGCTTCATCGGTGGCCGAGGTGACGAACCGGGTACTCTGCAGATAACGCTTGAACAGGATATTGCCCATCAGGGTGCCCTTGCGCACGGTTTCCAGATAGGCATTCAATTCGGCTTCGAGCTGCGGACTGTTCTTGCGAACGGCAAAGGCGATGTCATTGCCCTCGGTGATCGCGATGTCATCGTGGACGACCAGGTCGGGCAGCACCTGCTGCCAGAAGTCGGCCAGATAGCCATCGGCGATGGTGTAGTCGACCAGCCCGGCGTTGACCATTTCCAGCGCATCCTCGGTCTGGAAGTGACCGGGGGCCTCGCGCACCCTGATCGGTTCAAGGCCCTCGGACTCGAAGCGCTGGTTGATGGTTTCCAGGTGCTCGACATAGCTGCTGTTCGCCGGGATGAAGACGGTCTGGCCTGCCAGATCCTCCAGTGACTCGGGCACCCGCGCCCCGGAGTGGCGGACCAGCAGTTCGCGCACGTTGCGGCCCAGCGGTGTGGTGAACTGGACCCGTTCGGCCCGCTCGTCGGTCACCGTGAGATTGGCGGCGATGATATCCCCAAGCCCCTGTTCCAGCGCCGGAATGAGCTGATCCCGCGTGGTCGGAACGAATAGCAGGTTCATGCGGATCAGCCCGTCGGCATGCTGGTCGTTGAGCTGTTCCTCGAATCCCGTCATCAGCTCGTAGAACATGCCACGCTGGGTGCCGGCGTCGATGAAATAGCCGGTCTTGCTGTAGGGCACCAGGACTCTGACGCTGCGGCGCTCGACCATGCCTTCGAGATCGCCGGTCCAGGCCTCGAGCTGAAGGCCATCTTCATGGAGATCCTGTGCGGCAATCTGAGTCGGGAGTGCTAGAGCCAGGCCGGTGAAGAGAAACGCAGTCAGCAGGCGCATGGTGGCGAACTAGCGCGAACTGGAAGGGATCGGGAAGCGATCGAAGATCGACTTGACGGCCTTGTCGAGCTCTTCGGCGGCATCGCGGCGGGTGCGCTCGGTGACCCGCCCGGTGGCGGTGCCCTCCCAGATCATGCGCTCGGCCTCGGCATCGATCAGATCGATCACGACCGTACCTTCGGTGAACTGATCGATCGAGGTGGATTGGCGGTAATTGGGCCAGGTGCTGTACATGCCGTAGCGATAGTCCCAGAAGGTCGGACCGAATGCCGGCTCGACTACATCGATGGTCCGGATCTGTTCGCTGAGCTGGGCGTTGAAGTTGAGGAGCAGATCGGCCTGTTCCGGGTTGGCCACGTACTCGAAGTTTCTCAGTTCCATCTCGCGCCGCGTTGAAAAGACCAGCTGCTGGGAAATGATACTGGCGTAGCCGGCCCGGTCGGTACCGAGCGGATCGACGTAGCTGAAGGTCTGGTAGCGCGAAAAATCGGTATTGGGCGCCTGCAGGGTATCGATCCGGGGTCCGGTCGCGCAAGCCGCGGCCATCAGGACGATTACACTGGCAATGGCGAGCTGAATGAATTGCTTGGGTCTGTACATCGGTGCACTCCTGACAAAGGGTGGTCGGCCCAGGGTGTCAATCATCGCACCAAACAGGCCGGCGGATCAATTCCGCCGGCCCGCTTTCCCGGCCCCTCAGCGGCCCAGTTCGGTGGGTAGCGGGGGGGGTTCACGAGCGATATCGTCGCTGTAGCCTTCAAGCATCTCCAGAACTTCTTCGATGGCGGCTTCGAGCTGGCTGTCACGACCCTCATTGGTCAGCAGGGGATCGAGCCGGATCTCGATGTCCGGGGCGACGCCCTCGTTTTCAACCGACCAGTTGTTGTCGACATCGACGAAGCGGAAGTGCGGCACGGTCATGGTGCCGCCGTCGACCAGCTGCGGATTCCGGAAAATACCGATCAGCCCCCCCCAGGTGCGGGTGCCCAGCAGCGGCCCGATGCCCAGCTCGCGAAAGGCGTAGGGGAGATAGTCACCGCCGGAGCCGGCGTCCTGATCGATCATCATCAGCTTCGGCCCGTGCAGCGCGGCCATCGGCGTGGCGGACATCATGCCGCCGCGGTAGACCCAGTTCGACAGATGGCGGCGGGCAAGCACTTCGACGATGTAGTTGGCCGCCTGGCCGCCTCCGTTGGAGCGCTCGTCGATGATCAGACCCTGCTTGTCGAGCTGGGCGTGGAACATGCGGTTGAAGAAGGTGTAGCCGGCACCGGCCGTATTCGGCAGATAGATGTAGCCGATCTGCCCATCGGTGGCCTCATCGACCGCCCGTCGGTTGTCCTCGATCCAGCCCCAGAGGCGCATGGCGCCCTCGGAACTGACCGGCTCGACGATCACCTCACGCGCATCGCGCCCGCTGGCGGAGGCGGCCACCGTGAGTCGAAGCTGTTCGCCGGCGGTGTTGTGGAGTTGCTCGAACAGGTTGTCCTCAGCGCTCAGTTCACGTCCGTTGATGGCCAGGATGTACTCACCGGCCTCGACCTCATTGCCCGGCTGGGCCAGGGGGCCCTCGCTGAACGGGTTCCAGGACTCGCCGCTGTAGACGCGGGAGACCCGCCAGCGATCGTCGTCAATGGTGAAATTGGCGCCGAGCAGCCCGACCCCCGGGCCGGATTCACGATGGACATCGCCACCGCCGACGCGATTGTGGCCGGCGTGGAGCTCGGCGATCATTTCGACCAGCAGGGCGTTCAGGTCCTCGCGCCGGCCGACGTGTTCGACGAGGGGCCGGTACTGTGCATAGACCGCGTCCCAGTCCAGACCGTGCAGGTTGGCGGCGTAGAAGAAATCGCGCTGCATCCGCCAGCCCTCATCGAAGATCTGGGCCCACTCAGCTCGCGGGTCGATCTGCATCTGCAGGCCCGAAGGGTCAAGTGCTTCGGGCTCCAGCTCCTCATCGACTTCGGCCACAGCCAGCGAGCCGTCGCCGTACTGGATCAGCAGGTGTTCGCCGTTGGCCGAGACGTCGAAACCGATCAGGCCCGTGAGAACCCGCTCGCCTTCCCGGTCGTCCCTATCGAAGCGGAACAGATGGGTGTCCTCGCCACCATTGGTGCCGGGCGGCTCGACGCTGGCCCCGGGTTGCGGCCGCTCGATGTAGTAGAGGGTGCCGTCGGCGGCAACGGCCAGCGCGGCGTAGTTGCCGATCGGGCCGGGCAGGGCGACCTTGCGCTCGAACAGACCGTCGAAGTCGATCCGGGTGGTCGGCGGCTCGTCGGTCTTGCCGTTGTCGTCTTCGTCCTTGTTCTCGGCGCCTGGCGCTTCCTCATCGCTGCGCGGGCTGAGCGGGGAATCGCCGTCCTGCCTCAGCACCAGGGCGTACAGACCGGCACGATAGGGGCGCTCCTGGCTGGTCATGTCGAGGCCGAACTGGGCCGGTCCGACGTTGGTTGAAGCGGCAAAGTAGAGGTAGTCACCCTGCGGGCTGAAAGCCGGCGAGGCAGTGTCGGCCAGACCGTCGCTGATCCGGGTCGACTCGCCGGTGTCGAAATCATGAATGTAGAGGTCGTGAAACCAGTTGGCCTCGGCCCGGGTATAGGCCAGATAGCGACCGCCGGGCGCCAGACTGACGCTGAACTGGGACTCGCGATTGTTGCGGTCGATCAGGGTCGTGCGGCCGCGGTCCAGATCGATCGAGTACAGGCCGAGCTGGTGATCGCTGTAGATGATGCGGTCGTTGACGGCGTCCCAGGCCAGAATCTGATTGAAGGCATCGCCCAGATCGAAGCGCGCCACGCTCTCGCCCATCTGATCTTCGATGACCAGGGTCTGGCCGTCCAGGGATTCTTCGATCCAGGCGACCTGATCGCCGTTCGGCGACCACATGGCGGGGTATTCGCGAACGCCGTCGCTCAGGCTCAGATTGCGCGTCGAGCCGTACTCGATCGGCACGGTGAAGACATCACCCCGGGCGGTGATCAGCGCGCGTTTGCCGTTGGGCGACAGGCGTGCGGCCTGGATGTGATCGGACACGTCCGTCCAGCGCTCGCGGGTCTGGGGCAGGTCCGGATTCAGTCGGATCGCCAGCGTACTGCGTTCACCACTTGTGTCGATGCGGTGGATTTCACCGCCCGCTTCGAAGACGATCCGGCCGGCATGGCCGTTGGCCGCGCGGATATCCCAGACGGCCTGTTCGGTGATCCGTTCGATCCGTTCACTGGCCGGGTCGAAACGGTACAGATCGAAGATCCTGTCGTCCCGGTCGGAGATGAAATGGACCTGGTTATCCATCCAGAACGGATTGATGTCGTTGACCCGATCGCCGGGGATGTCGATCAGGGTCTCGCGCTCGGGCTCGATGATCTTGATCGACGGCGTGGTGCCGCCACGATAGCCACGCCAGCCGGCGCTGCCGCCGTAAAGGCCATTGTAGGCCGGGCCGAAGTCGATGTAGGCCAGGCGCTCGCCTGACTGATCCCACTGACCGCGGAAGAAGCGCGCGGCCATCTGGCGCTGTGGTGCGCCACCGGAAAGTGACACGTGATAGAGCTGGTCGGAGCGTCCGTGGTCGGTCTCCCGATCCGAGGCAAAGGCCACGGCCTGGCCATCGGACTGCCAGCCGACGGGGATATCTCGGGCCGGGTGCCAGGTCAGGCGCTCGGGGTTGCCGCCCTCGATCGAGATGACGTAGACATCAGTATTGCCCGCATATTCGCCAGCGAAGGCGATGTGCTGACCATCCGGCGAGAAATGCGGGTTGTTCTCCTCGGCCGGATGACTGGTCAGGCGGCGCGGATCGCTGCCGTCGGTGTTGGCCAGATACAGATCGCCGGCGTAGACGAAGACCAGATGGTCGTCGGACAGATCCGGTTGACGTAGCAGCCGGGTGGTGTCGGCAAACGACAAGCCGGACACGGCCATCGCGGCCAGAGCCAGAATGAGAGTGCGCATGGAAGGGGTTCTCCAAAAAATCAAGGGTATGGGGCGCTGCGGCCCGGTTACTAACGAGATCAATGATCAGCAGTCATTCAAAACGTCAATGACAGGAACTTTACGCTGGTCCAATCGCCAGCGCATGGTGCATTGGTCATGGCTGGGAACGCCGGTCAGCAGGAAGGTTCAGTCCGGCCTGAGCCGGTGGTTGAACAATCGCTGGTAGATCTCCCGGCAGGATTCAGCCACCGCAAGCGCCTGGCCGGTCAGGTCGGGCGCCTGTTTCGGGGGCGGCGCGAAGCCGGTCGAGGACCAGACCGTCCCGTACCAATGCGCTGCCCAGACGCCGTCGCTGTCGCGCGGTCCGGCCGGCCAGTGCAGCATGTCCGGATCGAAGGCAATACCGAGCGCTCGGCAGAGCGCGCGCAGGTGACCCTGGGGATTGCGCAGGAACTCACCGCTGTCGATCACCGGTGCAGGCTGGCCGGTCAGCTCGGTCAGCGTGTCGAACAAACGGGCCTGCTGCGGGATGCCGATGTCCTCAGGCGTCACCGTGTCGCGCTTGGCCAGATAAGAGGCCACGACAGCGGCCGGATCGCGGATCAGAAAGACATGGGTCAGTTGGCTCAGCCAGTCGAGCTGGATCATATCGTCAAGCAGATGATGGGTCATGTGCTTCTGATACCAGAGGCCTGCGCCGCGTGGAATCGGCCCGGTCAGCGTGGCCACGACCGATCGCCAGTCGCAGTCCATCGCTGCCATCACATCCTCGGCCATGGGATGGGGTTCGCCGCTGCGTCGGAGCCAGGCGCCATAGAGCGGCTCATCTGCGACCACGCAGTCGGCCCGGTTTTCGAAGGCGCGCATCATGGCGGTGGAAATGTTGCGCGGCCCCGACCACATCGCGATGCGCAGGCCCCGGTTCGGCTCAGTCGGCATCAGGAATCGGTATCGGAATTGCGAATCAGATCGTCGTAGGCCTGCTGCAGGCGCTGAGTGATGGGCCCGCGCTGTCCCGCTCCGATGCATCGCCCGTCGACCACGCCGACCGGGCGCAGGCCCGACAGGGTGCCGGTCGTGAAAGACTCCTCGGCCGAGTAGACATCGGTCAGGCTGAAGGTCGTCTCGCGGGCCGGAATGCCCAGATCCCGGCACAATCCCAGGACATGGCCGCGCGTGATGCCGCCCAGGCAGTAGCGCCCGTCGGAGGTCATCACCACGCCCTTGCGCACGATGAAGAAGTGGGTCGAGTTGCAGGTGGCCACGAAGCCGTCGGGGTCGAGCATCAGTGCCTCGTCGGCACCTGCCACGTTGGCCTGGATGCAGCCAAGGATGCAATTGAGCTTGCTGTGGCTGTTGATGCGCGGGTCCTGGACGTCGGGGGCGCCGCGATGGACGTGCACGGTGAACAGGGTCTGCGGGCGGGTGAGCTGCTCGTCGGTAACCGGATGATGGCCGGGAATCACCACCAGGGTCGGGCCGGAGCCTGCCAGGCGCGGATTCTGATAGGGCTCGCGCCGGACGCCGCGGGTCAGCATGATGCGCAGGTGGGCATCGTCGATCAGCTGGTTGCCGTTGATGGTCTCGGCCACCGCCCGCTGCAGCGTCTCCTCGTCCGGCACCTCGGCCAGCATCAGTGCCTGCGCGCCTTCGCGCAGGCGTTCCAGATGGGCGCTGAGGAAGGCCGGTCTGCCGCCGACTACCCGCACGCCCTCCCAGACCCCGTCGCCGAGGACAAAGCCCGAGTCGAAGACCGAAACCGCGGCCTGATCCTCGGGCTTGAGCTCGCCATTGATCCAGATACGATAGTGCTTTTCCTGCATGTGTCCTCGACTACGATGTTCGATGCTCGCGGATCCAATCGTCGGAATTCCCGCTTGACGAGCGAGTATGCCGGGGCGGTGGCGATCGGGCAAATCCATGCACTCGATGACCGGGTGCTACCCTTCGCGATTGATCACAAACGGGGTCGGCGACTTTGAGCTCCATCTACATCACCTTCGCGCTTTACTTCATCGTGCTGCTGGGTCTCGGCATCGTGGCCTGGCAGCGCACCACCGACCTGTCGGACTACATTCTGGGCGGCCGCAAGCTGGGCAGCGGCGTGACCGCGCTGTCGGCCGGGGCCTCGGACATGAGCGGCTGGCTGCTGCTCGGACTTCCGGGGGCGGCGTACCTGTCGGGCCTGGAAGCCGGCTGGATCGCGCTGGGTCTGTTGCTCGGCACCTGGGCCAACTGGCGGGTGGTGGCCACACGTCTGCGCGTCGCGACCGAAGCCCTGGACGACTCCCTGACCCTGCCCGATTACTTTCAGCGCCGCTTCGCCGACAATAGCGGCATTCTTCGGATTCTTCCGGGCCTGTTCATCTTCCTGTTCTTCTCTCTGTATGTCTCGGCCGGCCTGGTCGCCGGCGGGCGCCTGTTCGAGACCGTGTTTGAGCTGCCCTATTTCTGGGCGGTGAGCGCGGGTGGCGCGGCGATCGTCCTCTACACCTTTCTCGGTGGCTATCTGGCGGTGAGCTGGACCGACGCGGTACAGGCCCTGCTGATGCTGCTGGCACTCGTGGCAGTTCCCCTGATGGTCTTCGGCACCGGCGAGACCGGTCTGTTCGATGCGGTCCGTGCCGCCAACCCCGAGCTGCTCAACCCCTTCACCGACGCCCAGGGTGAGCCGCTGACCCTGCTGGCCATCCTGTCGCTGCTGGCCTGGGGATTGGGCTATTTCGGGCAGCCGCATATCCTGGCGCGCTTCATGGGCATTCGCGCCGCCGGCGAGCTGACCCGGGCGCGGCATATCGCCGTGGCCTGGATCAGCGTCTGTCTGGTGGCATCGGTGCTGGTCGGACTGGCCGGCATCGGTGGACTATCGACGGCACTCGAAGGGCCCGACAGCGAGACGGTGTTCATCCGACTGGTCGAAGTGCTTTTCCATCCACTGGTGGCAGGCATCTGTCTGGCCGCGATTCTGGCTGCCGTGATGTCGACGGCGGATTCCCAGCTGCTGGTGGCGTCCTCAGCGGTTGCCGAGGACTTCTACAAGGGTCTGCTCAAACCGGGTGCCTCGCAGGCCGAACTGGTCTGGATCGGTCGCGGCTCGGTCATTGCCATTGCCCTGGTCGCGCTCTGGCTGGCGAGCGACCCCGATCGCACCGTGCTGGATCTGGTGTCCTATGCCTGGGCCGGCCTGGGAGCGGCCTTCGGGCCGGTCATCGTGGTCTCGCTGCTGTGGTCGGGCATGAGTCGGATCGGTGCGATTGCCGGCATGCTGGTCGGCGGCCTGACCGTGGTCTTCTGGGGCCAGCTCTCCGGCGGCCTGTTCGAGGTCTATGAAATCCTGCCGGCCGTGCTGTTCGCCCTGGCCGCGATCCTTATCGGCAGCAAGGCGTTTCCGGATCAGGCCAGCCGGGCGGTGTTCGACCGCCTGCAGTCGACAGCCGAGTAGCTCAGGCGAAGAGTCGCTGCAGGCGGGGGCGGATGGTCAGAAACCGGAGGTAGGTCCATTCGAGGATCTTGAGCACGAGACGGTTGCGGGCCAGCAGGCCGAGCGGGCGCAGCAGCGGAATCTGGCGCCACATCGCGGCAAAGGCCGCAGCGCCTGACAGCATCCGTTCGCCTTCGCGGGCATGGAAGCGGGCGAGCAGGGTCTCCCGATCAAGCGGACAGGCCGCCTCGGGGTCTTCTAGGTCGACGAATTCGATGCGCTCTCTGCGGTCCAGCCGACGCATCAGGCTGATCTCGCGCAGACAGAGCGGGCAGCCGCCGTCGTAGTAGACCGTGACTTCATTGCGCATAGAAGATTCTCCTCGATTCGGGGGAAAGACGACTGATCACGCCAGACCGACACGTTCAAGCAGGGCGGGGATCTTCTTCTTGAAGGGGAAGAACCCCTTCGTTGCGTTGGGCCAGGCCGTGCTGTCCCATGCGCGACGCACCCGATGCAGTGAGATTCCCGCGTCCTTCAGGCCTTGCTCCAGTACGCTCAGCGTATCGGCCACCGGGCCGACTGGCGCGTAAGGAGTGACGACGGCCCCAACGTCGGCGTGGCGACAGGCCTCGATTACGGTCCCGGCGTTCAAGGTGGCGACGATCTCTGGTGCCAGGTCGTAGTGTTCCGAGGCTCTTCGCGCCGCATCTTTGACCCCGGCTGTGACGAACGAACCCGCCTTGTCACCGAAGGGCCAGTCGGGTATCCCGTCAACAGAGCAAGCCGCAACTGCGGCCTTCAGCGGCAGATGATTCGGAAGCAGCGATTCAGGATGCAGATCCTCGGGGTGAATCAGCAGCAGCGCCGGGATATCGGCAAGCTGGTCGATCGACGTGGTCTCGGCGAGTTCCGAGGGTCGCGGTGGCTCGCGCCATTCGAGCGCGGGGGCCTCGGCGGCCAGATCGGTCGGACGGAACCGTCCGTTGGTGAACTTCTCGATGTTCGACGGCCGGGCCAGATAGGTCTTGCCGCGGGTCTGGATGCCCGCCACCCAGCGCCAGCCGAGGGTGTTGGAAGCCGGGTCTGCGTCAAGCAGGTGACGCAGGAAGAAGTTCGCGCCCAGCGTCCACGGCAACTTGAGGGTGAAGATCCAGATCGAGGCAAACCACATGCGGGCGTGGTTGTGCAGGTATCCGGTCTCGACCAGCTCCCGGGCCCAGTGGTCGAAGGCATCGATTCCGGTCCGGCCCGATTCGGCCTCGGTAAGGCCGGCCTGCAGGCCGGTATTGGAGGCGAGCCTGTCCTGGTCGGCGTCGAGTTCACGCAGGAAGTCCTGCCAGACGTCCGGCCGCAGTTCGAGCCATCCCTTCCAGTAGGTTCGCCAGCAGACTTCCTGGATGAATTTTTCTGCCGCTGAAGCGCTGTGCTGATCGAGGACCGCCGCAATGATTTCCTGCTCGGTCAGCAGTCGATGGCGAATCCAGGGCGAGAGCATGGAGACATTGTCGCGTTCCTCCGGGCCGAGATCATGATTGCGGGTTCGAGCGTAGCCCCGCCCGGCGCGCGGGAGAAAATTCTCGAGTCGGTCCAGGCCGTCTTGTCGTGTTGCCATCATGAGGGGTCGTTTTGAGCTCGTCGAATAAGCGCCCACGCTAAGGGATGGGCGGTGTGGAACGGGTCAATGGGCTACAGGGCCGACTTCAACGTGCTGAGGATTGGCAATGAGCATTCACAACAAGGCAACACCACGCACACAAAACCTTGATTTTAAATTGACTTGACGTCGATGTGCGGTAGCGCATGCTCCGCGCTCTGCTGGGAAAGATCCGGCATCCCCCAATCGAATTCAGGAGTTTCAAATGTTGAACGCGAAGATTACCACTGCCGTTGCTGCGGCTTCCCTGCTGACCTTGAGTTCAGTGGCTCTGGCCGACAACCATGGTCATGCTGAGCAGAAGAACATTGTCGAAACCGCCGTCGAGGCCGGCAACTTCACCACGCTGGCGACCGCCCTTACGGAAGCAGGTCTGATCGAAACGCTTTCAGGCGAAGGTCCCTTCACGGTGTTTGCCCCGACCGACGAGGCGTTTGCCAAGATTCCGGCCGCCGACCTCGAGGCCATTCTGGCCGACAAGGCGCTGTTGACCTCCATCCTGACCTACCACGTGGTCGCCGGCAAGGTGATGTCATCCGATGTGGTCAATCTGACCTCTGCCACGACCGTGCAGGGCAGCGACATCGACATCAGCGTGACGGATGCAGGCGTTCAGGTCGACGGCGCGAATGTTGTCGCAGTCGATATCGAAACCAGCAATGGTGTGATCCACGTCATCGATACGGTGATCACGCCCTGATCGACCCGAACACTCTCCAAAGTGTCGAAAACGGCTCGCCTCGGCGGGCCGTTTTTTTTGGCGATATCCTGACCTGGTCGGCATCGGTGCGACAGCGCAGGG
>CAYTQT010000059.1:12617-20494 GCA_964439915.1 uncultured Wenzhouxiangella sp.
GGTACCCGAGGGGCAGGATGCCTCGGTGGGCCGGGCCGGGCCCGAGGATGTGGCCGTGGGTCTGATCCTGACCGATGCGGGGAATCAGCAGGTGCATGTCCTTGCCGAAGTCGAGGCACCGGCCGGCAGGATGTCCCCCGATCTCACGGTTCTGCTTGGCGAGTGGACCTCGATGACCGAGGGTGCCGTGGGCTTCGAGATCAGGGTGCGGCCTGCCGACGCGGCAGACTAGTGAACCTTCAGTCCTGGATCGCCAGCTCGTCTTCGATCCATTGCGTCATTCGGCGCTCGAGTTCATCGAGCGGGATGGCGCCGTCGGACAGGATGTGGTCGTGGAATCGGCGGATGTCGAAGTCTGCACCCAGACTGGCTTCAGCGGACGACCGTAGCGCCCGAATGAGCATCTCGCCGGGTTTGTAGGCCAGCGCCTGGCCGGGCCAGGAGATGTAGCGGGCGACCTCGGTGGTCACGTTATGGGGCGCCAGGGCGGAGTTGTCCAGCAGGCAGGCCTCGGCCTGCTCGCGGGTCCAGCCGAAGTAGTGGATGCCGGTGTCCACGACCAGACGACAGGCTCGCCACATTTCGTAGCTCAGGCGACCGAAGTGTTCGTATGGCGTGGTGTAGATACCCATGTCCAGGCCCAGGCGCTCCGAATACAGTCCCCAGCCCTCACCGAAGGCGGTCAGATAAAGATCGCGCCGGAATCTCGGCAGATTATCCATTTCAGCGGCCAGCGCAAACTGGTGGTGATGACCGGGCACGCCCTCGTGCAGGGTCAGGGCGGGCAGAACGTAGAGCGGACGCTGATCGAGGCGGTGGGTATTGACCATGTAGCCGCCGGCCACGCCATTGTCCAGATCGCCGGCCCAGTAGCGGCCGGTGGTGTAGGTCGGTGCCAGTTCGGCCGGTACCGGCCGAACGCCGTAGGGCAGCCGGGGTAGGGTGGCGAACAGGCCGGGCATGGCGTCATCGGCGCGTTTGGCAATCCAGGCGGCGTGCATCAGCAGCTCCCTCTCGCTGCCGGCATAGAAGCGGGGATTGGTTCGCAGATCGGCCACGAACTCGGCAAAGCTCCCCTGAAAGCCTGTCTCAGCGATAACCGCATCCATTTCCTGGCGAATCCGGGCGACTTCTTGCAGGCCGCGCTGATGGATGGCCGCCGGTGTCGTCTCCAGCGTCGTGTGATAGCGGACCAGCGCGCGATACAGGGCGCGACCCTGAGGGACTTCGGAGATGCCGATGCTCGTGCGCGGCTGGGCCAGGTAGTCGTCGGTATAGAAGGCCAGCAGCGAGGCAAAGGCGGGTTCGGCGTGTTCCTCGATCAGCGCGATCGCTCGGTTTCTGAAGTCGTTTCCATGCGCTTGCTCAAGTGCGGCGGGCAGCGTTCTGAACGGGGCCAGCAGAGGGCTGTCCTCGGCCGAGGCGTTACTGATCGACCTGAGCTGGCCGATGACGGACTGCACCACATACTCGGGCTGGACCATCCCCGTTTCGATGCCGCGCACCAGCCACGCTCTGTTCTGATCGATCCATTGGGGCAGGGCCCGGATGCGCTCGAGCCAGGCCTCGGCCTGATCGAGATTGCCGATGCGGGTGCTGCGGCCAATCTGGAGTGGCAGCGAGAAAAAGCCGGAGTCGCTGGTGAACGGCATCCGCTCCTGCTCGAACGGCGCGAGCTCGACCCGTGATCCGAGCAGGTACTCCAGCACGATGTAGTTGATACGCTCGTCGTCGTTCAATCCTGCAGCATCGATTGCTTGCAGTCGATCCAGAAAGTCCTGACTCTCGGTCCGTCGCCGACTGACGGCGTCCATCGACGCATCCTGCCAGCGTGCAAGTGCCTCAAGGTCGCCCTCACGGCCGGCCTGGATCGGGTCGTTGGCCAGCTCGCTGCGTTCGAAGTCTTCGACGAGCTGGCCAAGGGCTTGCGAGGCCGTCGTTTCGGCAGACAGGGCGATGCCGGGCGATGACAGGACAACGCTGCAGAGGACCAGCAACAGAATGGCATGAGAGCGCATGGGGATTCTGCTCGTCGATGGTGTGAGGGCATCAGATTATGCCCGCTGGTCTCGATGCCTGTCAGCTCCCGCGACGGTCCGGATCACGCATCGTCCTCGTTGGTCGGTCGCTGCCCCAGGCGATCTGCACTAAGATTCCGGTGAACCGATGAAGAAAGGAGCCTGTTGTGGGACAACAAAGCGTGCAATCCCTGCTCGATGATATTCGTTTGTTGGGAG
Source organism: uncultured Wenzhouxiangella sp. (assembly GCA_964439915.1). GTDB lineage: Bacteria > Pseudomonadota > Gammaproteobacteria > Xanthomonadales > Wenzhouxiangellaceae > Wenzhouxiangella. The sequence goes on from CAYTQT010000059.1 coordinate 14,855, forward strand.
GCGAGCAGATCGAACTGGTCGAGGCTGTCAGGGCGCGGGTCATGGCCTCGATGCCGGGCGTGACCGAGGCGGTCAAATACGGCGGTATCCTGTTCCATGCCGACCCGGATCGGTTCTTCTGCGGCGTGTTCGCCTACAAGGCCCATGTCTCAGTGGAATTCTCCCATGGTGCCCGCATCGTCGATCCCTGGGGCCATCTGGAGGGCGGCGGAAAATTCAGGCGGCACATCAAGTTGCATTCGTTGTCGGACCTCGATGACAAGCGAGTCGACGCCTACCTGCCACTGGCGCTGCGGGCTGCGAATGCTACGGACTGACGTGATCTTTTGTTCGATGTCGGTATTGTTGGAAAGATCATGATCACCCATCCCTCCAAGGCAGGCCAGAAATCTGCCGTCCACCTTTCGCAACATCTGGCATTCTATTTCGCCTATGGCTCCAACATGAGTCCGCCCAGGCTCGGCTTTCGCCTGCCGGCGATCCAGGTCGTGGGAGGTGCCAGCCTGCCAGGTCATCGCCTGGCGTTTCACAAGACCGGCACGGACGGCTCGGGCAAGTGCGATATTCCCGACTGCAGGCAGAGCGTGGTGTTCGGCGTGGTCTATGCGATCAGAAAAGATGATTTTTCGATTCTCGACCGCATCGAGGGCGTCGGCGCAGGCTACGAACGGGAAACGGTTGATGTTCACATGGCGAGTCAGCGACTCACCGTGCAGACCTACATAGCGACCCGCATCGATCCCGATCTGAGGCCCTTCAGCTGGTATCGACACCATGTGCTTGCCGGAGCCTTGAGTGCCGGGCTGTCCGAATCCTATGTCGAGCGGATTCGCGCTGTGGACGTCGTTCGCGACCATGATCTTCAAAGAGAACGACGGGAACTGGCCATCTATCAAGTTTCCGGAATCCAATGATCCCAATGGTCTCAATGGTCGATGCCGCTGCATCAGCCATTTCGGTTCTGTCGCAAGGAATGTCAGGATGATCAGTCTGAAGGCAACGGTACGTTTGCTTCTCGCAAGTTGTGTGCTGATGTCGATCGCGGCCTGCAGTGCTCTTCAGATCATCAGCAACACCAGCCCTTCGGCGCATTATCAGAAAAGTTCGGCGCTTCGCTATGCCGACGGCGATCGAGGGCTGCTGGACTATTACGAGCCCACCGAGATTGCTCCGTCTGCGCCCACCATCGTGTTCTTCTACGGCGGGGGATGGCGCAGCGGCGAGCGGCAGAAATACGAGTTCGTGGCCTCGGCTCTGACCGGTGCCGGATTTCGCATCGTGATTCCGGACTACAGGCTCTATCCCGAGGCCCGATTTCCGGCCTTCATGGAAGATGCCGCAAAGGCCGTGGCCTGGACCCATACCCGTCTCGAAGCCGATCATCGGGCCTCCGGGGATGCAGTCGAAATCTATCTGATGGGGCATTCGGCCGGGGCACAGATTGCCGCTCTGCTGGCGGTCGACTCGAGCTATCTCGAGCGCCAGGCCGTTCCGGCGCAGACGATCGTCGGTCTGATCGGACTGTCCGGGCCCTATGACTTCCTGCCACTGCAGTCCGGTTATCTGCTGGAGGTCTTTCCCGAGGACCATCGAGGCGACAGCCAGCCGGTCCACTTTGTTTCAGCGGCCGCTCCGCCCACGCTGCTGATCCATGGTCAGGACGATGATGTGGTCGAGCCGGGGAATTCCGAGCGCTTCGCCCGGGCCCTGGAGGGGGCCGGTGTCACCGTCGAAATCAAGCGTTATCCGGGAACCGGTCACGCGGCCGTGGCAGCGGCACTGGCACCCCGTCTGGATTTTCTGGCCGATACCCTGGAAGATACGATCCGGTTCATCGAGCAGCAGCAGGACCGCTGAGTCGACGCTGAGGACTGCACACCCAAGGACCCGCCTTGTTCCATGGCTCATCTCGCGCTTCATCTGCTGATCCCGTTGCTCGTGGCGCGCGTTTTCTTTCGCAATCAGTGGCGCTATGTCACGCTCGTGCTGATCGGCACCATGCTGGTCGATCTGGACCATCTGCTCGCCGACCCGATCTATGACCCCATGCGGTGTTCGATCGGGTTCCATCCCCTGCATACGCTACCCGCCATTGCGGTATATCTCGCCATGTTCCTGCTCCCGCTACTCGTCGGCAGGCGCCGGAAGGCTGCAGAGACGGTGAGGAAGGATAGAACGCACTGGATCCAGCTCATCGGCCTGGGCCTGTTGATCCACATGGCGCTGGACTGGAGTGATTGCTGGGCCTGGTTTCCGACCTGAGTCCTTACTGGTAGCGGCTCAGTTCGAACTGTCGGCTGTCGGCGTGCGCCTGCTCGACGGCCTTCAGCATGGCGTCCAGGCTGGAACGGCCGAATACCTGCCCGGCGCGGATGACCATCTCGATCGAGCGGGTGTTGGTGATATCGGCAAGCGGATTGGCTTGCAGCAGTACCAGGTCAGCCGGGCGGCCAGCTTCGATCACGCCGACCTCAAGACCCATCCGCTCTGCGGGTAGGCGCGTTGCTGCAGCCAGGGCCTGCGCGGGAGAAAGACCGTTATTGTTCAGGGCTTTCAGCTCATCGTGCAGGGAAAATCCGGGGATCATCAGTTCGGCCGTGGCCTGGCTGCCTGCGATGATCGCCACCCCGCCAGCCGCCAGCTCGCGCAGCACGATTCCATGGGCCTGATTCCTCATCTGCCAGAGGGCGATGGTTCGGTCGCGGCGCCCGCTGTCGAGGTCGCGCGGCAGCTCGAATCGATTCATTCCTGGCAGCCAGCCCACCCCGGCATAGCGACTGCCTTCGACCATCGCGGGATTGGCATATTCCAGGGGAAGGTCCCGCAGCGCCTCGACCAGGTCACCGGCCTGGCGCGCCAGCGTATCGGTGAACCACAATGTCGATGCAACGGCCGTGTCGCTGGCCCTCAGGGCATCGGCGATCTGTGCCGCGCGCTCCTCGACATGGGCGAGGAAAGCTGCGGGGTCTTCGCGCTCGGCGCGGGTGGCGAATTCATCAAGCAACCCTTCGACGAGGTCCTCGACACCTGCCAGCTCGGACAAGGCGGTGTTCGAGAGCTCACCCAGGCCGAAATCATCCGGCAGGCGGCCGACTGTATGCAGCCCGATTGCATTGGCGGCGACGTTGATGGCCTGGAAGGTCTCGAGGTCCATCCGTGAATCGATGCTGATCGCATCGTAGCCCTCACTGGCCAGTTGTTCCACGAGCTTCGCAGCGCGTTCAGGATGGCGGACGTTGACGGTCGGGCGCGTCATCGAGATCCAGCCCCCTTCGATCAGTCCAGCGCTGATCAACCGCGGCGAGGTGACGGTCAGGGAAGGGCCGACCCGGCCTGCTTCGAGCTCGCTCTGGAGGATCAGGTCCTCGGGCTGCCCTGTCAGGTCACGGACATGGGTGACGCCATTGGCCAGATAGAGCAGCAGATCGTTGGGCTGCCGTCGCAGATCGACATGGGCATCGATCAGCCCGGGAATCAGGAATCGGCCCTGGCCATCGATCAACCGGGCACCGTTCGGTAGGGGACCGCCTGCGCTGACCGAAATGATCCGTCCCTGGTCAATAACAACGGTTCGATTGTCGACGAACGCATCCCCGGCCGGCGAGAGCACGCTGACGTTCTGGACCGCCGTCAGAACGGCTTCGGTTTCGAAGGCAGCCGGATCAGCGAGGGTCACCCGGCCGCCGTTGATGGTCTCGATGTGGTGCTGAATCAGAACCCACATGCCGATCGAGCACAGGAACCCGACCACGACCAGTCCGAACAGCGATTGCCTGAGGTAATTCAAATTCAGTTCCTTGGGAGGTCAATAGTGCCAGTCACGGGATAGCGCGCCAGCAGGCCACAGCGCTTTCGAGTATGACAATCCTGACGACAGTTCTCGTGAAGAAATGCCCGCGGCCGAGCGTCGTCAGGACTGCGCCTCGACGAGAGATGCCGAGGACTCGAGGAGCTTCTGCCAGAGGGGTCGCGTGGCCCAGGTCCCGGGGTCGATCAGGCTGCAGTGTTTTCGGTCATCGTCAAGATCGCCCTGCAGGGTCCTGACCAGCGACTCATCCTGGCAGACCACGGCGATCTCTTCGTCCTGGTACTGGGAGCGCTGGTTCAGGTTGGGTGAGCCGAAGCAGACGATCCTGTCATCGACGATCACCAGCTTGCTGTGCATCAGGGTCAGATCGTATTCCAGAATTTCCACGCCCACCGCGAGCAGGTCGGCATAGTAGCGACGCCCGGCCCAGCGCGGTATCAGGTGATCGGAGCGCCGGCCGCTGACATAGAGTCGAACCCTGACACCCCGCCTGGCCGCATTGGCGATATCTCCGGCCAGAAGCCGGCCTGGCACGAAATAGGGCGTGACCAGGGTCAGCGACTCGGCCGAGGAGCGGATCAGCAGGCGAAACAGCAGCGCGGTCTTGCTCCACTGCTCGGCCGCCGATGAGGGAATCACCGCCGCCGGTGCGCCTGCCGGGTCTGGCTGGATGATCGGCAGGGATTCAAGGGGTTCAGGCAGGCGACCACCAATCCCTGCCCAGTTGGCAAAGAAGGCGCTCTTCATGAGGCCGACCGCGGTACCGGTGATGCGGAAGTGGGTTTCACGGAAACGATCCGGACGGTCGGCGTCACCGTCCCACTCATCGGCGATACCGACGCCGCCGGTGTAGGCCAGCTTGCTGTCGATGACGAGGATTTTGCGGTGGTTACGGCTGCCCATCCGCCATATCTTCCAGTTCGGCACCGGGCTGAACATCCGCAGTTCGACGGCGCTGTCCTCGAGGCGCGTCAGCAGCTTGTTACCGAACCAGCGGCTGCCGACGGCATCCAGCATCACCCGCACCTGGACCCCGGCATCCGCGCGCTCGATCAGGGCATCGCAGAAACTTTCAGCGATTCGCCCCCGCCAGAAGATGAAGGAAATCAGCTCGATCGATCGAGTCGCCGACGCGATGGCCTCGAGCATGTCGGGAAAGATGTCGCGACCGTTGCGCAGCCGCTCGATCGAATGACCCGGCATCATGGGTGCGCCCAGGTAGTGACTGAAGAGTGTCGACCAGGCCGGCGTGTCAAGCGGCTCTCGGGGTCTCGAGGCATGGAGCTCGGGCGTGAAGGCTGGCGCCTCGTCCCGCTTGATTATCGAATGAGTTGTCATATCGACCTTTCCGAGGCCGTATCGAAGCGCGGAGATGTCCAGAAACGATGGGCGATTCGATCCTATCATGGCTGAAACATGTCCGAGAGCTGATCCACGAGAGACGAAAAGAGGTGATCCGCCAAAACCTCGACGGCACTGGATTGCTTTGCAGGTGAATTCACCACCATAATCATGGACGGAGTCGATCCGCCCGTCCGGGCCAGGGAGTGTTGATGAAAGATGGATTGAGTGGAGCAACACTCGTGGCCTTCAGCGCAACCTGCGACCCCGATCGCGCCAGGGCGTTTTATGGCAAGGTACTCGGACTTGCGCTGGTCGACCAGACGCCATTCTCGATGGTTTTCGACGCCAATGGCACCCGGATCCGACTTCAGTTCGTCGAGCAGGTCGTCGCACCCCCATACACGGTGCTGGGTTGGGAAGTGGCTGATCTGGATGCCGTGCTGGCCATGCTGTCCGATCACGGCGTGAGCACCGAATGTTACCCGGGG
>CAYTQT010000060.1:0-19842 GCA_964439915.1 uncultured Wenzhouxiangella sp.
GAGCCTTGAGCCTTGAGCCTTGAGCCTTGAGCCTTGAGCCTTGAGCCTTGAGCCTAAAAAAAACGGCCAGCGCAAGGCTGGCCGTTTTTTTGCCTGACTGCTTTTCGATCAGAAATCGTAGCGCAGGGTCAGGCGGATTTCGTAGATCGAGCGGTCGGCGTCGAAGAAGTCGACCGGATCGTTATCGAAATCGGTGTAGCGATAAACGCAATCGCCTGCGCTGACACAGGTGGTGCGAGGAGCATCGCCAGTTAACGCCGTAGCACCGTCAACGCCGTTCAAGTTCAGATCAGCCACTGAGATCAGATCGGCGCGAACGATATTGGCCTGACCAAAGCTCGGACCGTTGTCGAACCGACCCCAATCGTTGTCGATCAGATTGAGGAAGTTGTCGATATCGAGAATCAGCTTGAAGTTGTTGTCGCCGATCCAGCGGTCAAGACCGGGAATGCCCGGGATTTCCTGCTGAATGCGCAGATCCCAGATGTCGTTCCAGCCAGAACGCTCCGAGTACGGGTCATGAATCTGACCGGTCGGGATGCCGTTCTCGTCGACGTAGGCAAAGAAACCATCAACATCGAAGTCAGAGCTGTAGACCACCAGCGAGTCGCTGCCTGGATTCGGGATGTACAGCGGGCTGTTGTCGAAGGGGCTCTCGCCGGCGCCAGCGCGGCCGAACAGCGAGTTGGTCCGACCGACGTCGAAGGAGGTCGACCACTGGTCGCCGCTCAGGATCTGCCCGAAGACATCGACGCGGGTCATCAGGTCGCCGAAGAAGTAGTTCTCGTAACCCAGCGCGATATTGAAGGCATGCTCGGTCTGGAACGGTGACACGGTCGGATCCGGATTGTTGCGGTCGGTGGTGAACAGCGAACGCCAGTTGGAGATACCACGTGATGAGGTACCCGGAGTCGGCGCTTCGACGTCCTGGAAGGCATAGCTGACGTCGAAGTTGAAGCCGCTGTCGAAGGACTTGGCCAGCTGCACGGTGTAGACGTGGCTCTTGGCGCCGTCGATATTACCCAGCTCGGTCAGGTTGATGATGCCCAGATCATCCAGGTCAGCGTAGATCACACGACCGTCCGGCGCAGTCCCGGTCGGCAGCGCTTCGTTCAAACGGGTCTGGGCCAGGTTGCGCCAGGTAAAGCCGTCACGTGCTTCCGTGTAGAGATACTGGACGGCAAACAGGTAGTCATCACCGAGATCCAGGCTGAAGAAGTCGTTCAGGTCAAAGCCCTGCTCGAAGCGCAGCGAGGCCTTCCAGTCCGAAGGCGTTTCGAAGTCGTCGGCGATGTAGTCGATGGGAAGACCCTGACTTGCGCCAGCAACCTGATTGATCAATTCAGCAGGAACGGTCCGGATGTCAGCATTGGTCACGCTGGTCGAACGGGCGAATACCGTCGGAACACCAAAGGCATTCGAAGTCCAGACTTTCGGGTCACCGCCCGCAAACAGGCCGAAACCACCGCTGACGGTCGTGCGATCGAACGGTGTCCACAGGAAGCCGATGCGGGGCATGAACAGATCGTTGCCATCAAGGTTGTTGTCGGTACGCACACCGTAGGTGTCGAAGATTTCCTGACTGTAGACCGGCTCGTCGCTCTGCGATATTTCTTCATAGCGAACGCCGAGGCTCAGCTCGAAGTCGGGGGTGATCGCCCAACGATCCTGGAGGAAGAAGCTCATGCGCTCGTAACCCCAGGAGGCCGCACCGTCAGCAACGTTGTTTGAAGGCACGTTGACGTAGTCGACGAACGTGGGAGCTCTGTTCAAAAGCGCTTGAGGCGTTTCAAAGACAAAACGGCCCTGAGAACCTGGGACAAACAGGTTGAACAAGTTGTATTCCTCGTATTCGACACCGAAGGTCAGGATATGGTCGCCGATGAAGTAGTCACCTGAGGCAAAGATCTGCAGACGATCATCTTCAAACTCATTGGCGTGACGGAAGCGATCGCAGCCCAGGATGTAATCACCGCCCTGATCTTCACCCAACTGACCCTCGAACGGCGTACCGACCAGATCAGCCACTTGCCATTCAGCCAGCTCGAACTGACCAACGCCGGCACCAGCGCGGCAATTCTGACCGCGGACAAACTCTTTGTAGTTGATGCGCAGCGTGGTGGAGAAGCTGTCCGACCAGTCCGAGAAGAGCTGACCCGTATAGGCCTCGAGATCGACCGGGATGTCATACCAGGCCGAAACGAACTCGCCAGCGCCAACGCTGGTACCGGTTTCCTTGGTGTTCTGGTAGGTGAAGGAGGCACGATGGAAATCGTTGATGTTCCAGTCGATCTTGGCCAGCAGACGCTCGGAGGTCTCCGGGATGGCCGCGCTGGAGGGGCGGCCACCGGCATTGAAGCCGTAGATGTCCTGAACCACATTGGTCACGGTATCGAAGAAAGCGGGGTCTACTTCGTCGAGCTCGTCGGAACGACTGAAGTCGACCGGCGAGCTGGTTTCGTATTCATCGTAGGACAACAGAAAGAATAGGCGGTCCTTGATGATCGGGCCGCTGACCCAGAGGCCGTATTCTTCTTCTTCGAACGATCCGGCGTCAAAGCTGCCGCCGTCGAAGTCATCGCCGATGAAGCTGTCGTCCTGATAGGCGTAATAAATGCCGCCGTCGAACTCGTTGCTGCCTGACTTGGTCACGATATTGACCAGGCCGCCGGTGAAGCCGGACTGGGTCACGGAGTAATCGGAGGCCACCAGAGAGGCGGACTCGATGATGTCGAGGTTGATCGGAGAACGCGAGGTGGCGTAAGTCTGATCGCTCAGGCCGAAATCGTCCTGCTGCAGCGAGCCGTCGATGGAAAGGCCGTTGAAGCGCGGGTTGACACCGGCGACGGTCAACTCGCCCACTTCATTGGACTGGGCCAGCGGATCGCGCGCGATGGTCTGCAGCACGTCGCGGTCGCTGGCCGGGTTGTTCAGAATGTCGCGAGCAGTGAAGCTGGAGCCCACGCCATTGTTGAGCTTCATAGCCTGGTCCTGGACTACGCCAACGACCGTGATGCGGTCCATATCGGCCGAGTCGGGTCCAAGCACAAAGCGGAAGGGGTCTTGGGAACCAGGCTGCAGGAAAACCTGCTCCAGGTCGCTGCCCTGGTAATCGTCGGCGGTGACCGTGATGTTGTACGGGCCACCAACGCGCAGACCGCCCTGGAAGAACTGACCGGTATCACCGGTAACGGCCGTCTGGACGGTGCCGGAGGGAACGTGGAGAACCCGCACGACCGCGCCGACAATTCCGTTTCCATCAGGGCCAGTGACCTGACCGCGAATATTAGAGGAAGTGACCTGCGCCAGAGCGCTGCCGGCCACCAGAACGCTCAACAGGGCTACGGCAAATGCAGCTCCCATCCAGGCGCCCGTTCCTCGAAAAAGGCCTAAGGATTTCATTCGACTCTCCAATGATTGTGACGAACTAACACGTCGAAAACGACAAACCAAGCAACAAAAATGAATGCTTCAACCAAGCAAAATCGGTCGATTTCGAGGAGTCTAGGGGCTCCAGATGACGAACCGATTACAACATTTTAACATTCTTGTTCGCCCCGAGCCACGCCAATTGATGCCTTATGTCCGATCCGATCGGCCGCCCCGGAATCCGCCCAACATCCCTTGCTGCAGGGGTTTCAAGCAGTGACTCGATCCCGTTGAACACAAAGTTTCGCCGCCCCTTGTCGCATCCCGAAGCCTGCCGCTATAATGCACGGCTTCGTCGGGGTGTAGCTCAGCCTGGTAGAGCACTGTCTTCGGGAGGCAGGGGCCGGAGGTTCAAATCCTCTCACCCCGACCATTCTTTACGGTCGGTCCCGCGAATTCCCCCTATCGCAATCACCTGAGTGGTCCGCTCGGGCGGTCTGTCCCCCGTGCTGCGCCTGCCTTGCCCCCGCGCTACCATTGGTGCTTGACCGCTGACCGTTGAGCCTGACCCGTGGGATACCTGTTGAGCACCGACCCGGATTCGCGCCAAAGAATCGGCGGATATTCGGAGCAGGCGCGAAATCACTGGCAGGAAATCGCTGCCCGCGGGGCCGAGACGGCGGCATTCCACGCCGGCCACGACCTGTTTGCCCGGCATTTCAGCGGCCCTCGCCACTGGCAGCTGATCTTCGAGGGCTACCTGGACCGCGAACACTCGCAGATCACCCTCGAGTCGCTGATCGGCGACGCCGCCCTCCCCGATGAATTCCAGAGCCGCTTCGAACGCCTGGCCGGTGCCTACAGCCTGGTCGCCTGGAATACCGACAGCGGCGAGATCATCGCCACCCGGGACCGCACCGGGGCCCGGACCCTGTTCTATGCCGAGCATGACGGCGAGCTGACTCTGGCCACGTCGAGCGACTGGGTCGTGCGAGCCAGTGGAATCCCGCGGCGTGAAGAACCGCGCTTCATCATCAGCATGTTGTCACTGCAGCAGGCTCCGCCGCCGGGGCTGAGCGCATTCGAGGGCGTGCGCGAGCTGATGCCGGGTGAAATCCTCCGATTCAGATCCGGCCGATTGTCGATCACGCGCACCCACCACGATTTCGCAGGCCTGATCGAGGGGGGCAGGAAACCGCGGCGAGCCGACGACTGGGTCGATGAATTCTTCCATCTGTTTCAGAATGCCGTCATCAGCTGCCTGCCGCCCGAGGGCGATGTGGCCTGCATGCTGTCCGGCGGGCTCGACTCCGGCCCCACCGCCGTTCTCGCCGATGAACACCTGCAAACCGAGGGCCGAGCGCTACGCCCCATCTCCTGGTCGCTGAGTGACTTTCCGGAGTGCGATGAAACCCGGTGGATTCAGCAGGTGGCTTCGGGCTTGGGACATCCTGTCGATGCGCGCGATCTCAGCGATGCCCTGCCCTTCTCAACGCTCGACAGCACGGTCGTGATCCCGGATCTGCCGGTCTTCAATGCCTTCAGACGACTGGTCAATGACTGCTATGAGCGCGCAAGTGCAGCGGGATGTCAGGTCATCCTGAATGCCAGCACGGGGGATCAGATCTATCCGCAGCGCCGCTGGGTCCATCTGGACCGCCTGCGGCGGCGACAAGGAGGACTGGTGTGGCGAGACCTGAGCTCGACCTTTCGATCCGCGGGTCTATCCGGACTCCTGAAAGACCCCGCACTACGCCACCCTGCCGGCCGATGGCTGACACCGTGGCGGCATCGACCAAAGGCCCCGGACTGGCTCGCGCCGGAAGCGAAGGAATCATGGTGTCCCCCGCCAGAATGGCCGCAGGCATCAAAGACGACGCCGGAACCGGACTTCACTCGCCAGCTCTTCGGGGCACCGATGGCCTTCGGCGTAGCGCATGAAGCCGCCATGGCTCAGCGAAACGGGGTCGATCGACGCGACCCCTTCCACAATGAAGCCCTTCTGACATTCATGCTGAAGGCGCCCTACGAACTGAGCTGGCGCGGTGGATTCAGCAAGGCCATCATGCGCCGCGCCATGCGCGGGCGACTACCGGGGAGCATCCTCGAAAAGGAGCGAACCGGGCGACTCGAGCCGCTCTTTAAGGCCGGGGTCCGCGCGCGGCGCAAGGAACTTGAAGCGCTCCTGTTCGATGAGCAGACCGCCTGGCAGCACTACGTCACTCCTGCGGTCGTGCGCGATATCCTGGAACGCCATCGTGATCACCCCGGCGTGCTTCTGGCCACCGTCGTGGGGCATTCGCTGTGGCGACGACACAGCGCAGCTGTTGATTGACCCGAGTGCCGAGCGTATAACAGGGTCCATTGAAGACGAATCCGGACCCGACCCAGCGCTGCCCGCCAAAGACCGACCGGAAAGATTCCCCGGAACCACAGAACCGAACGAGAAACTCTCAACGAGCGAAGACTGGAATGCTGCTGGCCAAACTGCAGTCTCTGACCACGACCGAACGGCGTGCCCTGGCACCGGGGCTGGCCAGGCTGCTGGTGGCTCGACTGTTCCTTGTTTTCGGTATCCGCAACACCTCCAGGTGGTTGGGTCGCATCAACAAGCGGGCTCAGGCACCCTTTGACTCCCGACTCTGGGAGGCCCGAGGGAGGGTCGTGAAAGGCCTGAGTGCACGTCTGCCGGGCATGGCCTGCCTGACCCAGTCGCTGGCCCTGCGCTGGTGGATGCGAGCCGACGGACTCGAAGCAAGGATGAAAATCGGTGTTCGTCAGGTCCAGGAGCAGCTCAAATCGCACGCCTGGGTCGAGCTCGAAGGCAAGGCAATCGCAGAGACAGAAAATGACATCCGGCAATTCCGAGTGATCGATACCTATTGAGCGACAGCCCCGCGCGCATGGACGCTATTGATCTTCAGGCCTCCTGCCGCTACACTCTGAGGTCACTAGGGCTCTGATCCGCGGGATTCGAGCCGGATAACAGTATTTAAATGGGGAGTCCAGTATGTCAGGGTCTGAAACCAAGCAGAACACGGCGGAGTCGACCTCTTACGAGGCCCCAGGCTTCGAACGCCATTGTCTGGCGACCATCACGCTTGGCGGATCTCCTGGCTCAGGCGATTCTGGATCGCCAAATGCGGAGAACCCGTTCGGCAGTGGCACCGGTGCACGCGAAGAAAAGTCGTTCGAAGAGGGTTGGGACAACGAGGTCTGAAGTTTCCCATACCAGCCAATACAAGAAAGCCCCGCTTACGCGGGGTTTTTTATGCTCGAGAGTCAGCCATTGCCAAGCAGGCCGAGCGCCCCACTTTGACTTATCCCCTTGATTGAACTGCCGTAATCCACACCGCATTGAGCCAGCCCTTCTAAGCGGTTGAACTGCCGCCGACACACCCACAAAAAAATCCCCGCCGAGGCGGGGATTTCCAAGGTTGATGAAAACGCTGCTCTATCGTTACGACTTACCTTGGCGATTTCGGACGGTCGGCTCGGTCCAGTTTGATCGTCGGGTCGCCAAGCAGCGTCCAGTTGACGACCAGGTCCTTGATCCCGCGCTGTTGAGCCTCGTTGCGAGCGGCGAGAACCGACTGACCCAGCGTCAACCCGTCAAGCTGATGCTCGACGACCTGACTGGCAAACACCTCGTTCTGCGCGTAGTTCGAAAGCGTCGCGGCGCCATGAACGGCGACCGCGCCGTTCGGTGCACCCACAACAGGATCGCCGTTGCGATCCAGCCTGAACCCGTTCATCCAGCGATGCGCCACGGTGTCGTTGCTCGGAGAGCTGAAGTAGCTGGTGTAGCAGGCCATCGTGCCGATCAGGGTCGGGAAGCCGTCGTTGTACAGCTCGGCCAGATCGGACGGGAACAGGAAGCCCTGGAATGACCAGACCCCTGCACTGCCGTGGCCGGTGTAACCGGTCAGGGCTTTTCCTTCCTGAAGCAGTTTGAAGAACTGCGTTCTGGCCGCATCGGCAGAGGCAAAGTCATCGGCGCCGACCTGGACGGTATCGAAGCCGGACTCGGACCATCCGGCTGCCCGCAGCGGGGACAGCATCCGATCGACCTGGCCTGCGAACGAGGCGATGTCCGGGTCCTCGGAGTCGGCTGCCCACAGCGCGGTGCGCTGCCCGGCCATATTGGCGTCCCAATCCAGCGTCTTCTGAACGATGGACTGCAGATCACCCATGGAGCGGACCGGCCAGCGGCCGATGGCCATGTCGCCCAGGCCGTCGCCGTCAAGGTCGCTCATCAACGCGTCACTTGGAGCGTGCGGTACATAGCGTGTTTCGCCATAGACCGTCGGAATAAAGCTCAGGCTACCCATGCCCAGGCGGTCGTGGTAGTCGTAGCTGTCACCACCGACCAGCAGCACGTGTTCGAACGAGAGCTCGCTGCTGGCATCGCTCAGGAATCGAGTCACCGCCTGCGGCAGCGGCATGCCGTTGCTGTAGCGGGCCTGGATTGCTGTCAGATCGACCAGTGCGACCGACCAGCCCTGCGACTCGCGCTGAGCGATGTAGTCGTTCAGCGGATGCGCTTCGAACGCATCAAGGGGCATGAAGGCCGGGTGCGCGATCACAACCAGATCCGGCGACCCCGAAATCAGCGCCTGATCAGAGACGCCGCCGACGGCTGCAGGCTGGTGGATCGCATCCGAGTCGGAAATCCAGATCTGAGCCGTCGAATCCGCCTCCGGGGTCACGCCAGCGTGCCCGAGGGAGGCCCACTCCACCGGCAGCTCGACCAGACGCTGACCGTCCCAGGCAAAGGCAGCAGCGTCGTTGACGTCGATTCCCGGAACCGAGAAGGAGCGACCGGGATCGATCGACTCGATCAACAGACGTCCATTCGCAGAACGCAGGGTCGCCGCGTAGGTCAACGACACTGAATCGAGATAGACCAGATCAGCCGGCGCATCCGTGCCGCCGGGGAGTCGAACCTCGATCTGATGTTGCCCGGTCGAAATCATATCGGCCGGGAGCTCGACGCGAATCGAGCGCGCTTCGCGACCGTCGAACTCGACCGTCTCGACGCGTTCGCCGTTGAAATAGAGCTCGACCTGATGATCGGGGGCCTGCGGAAAGTCCGTGACACCGGCTACCCGTGCTTCCAGCCAGGCCGGCTGATTCGGGAAGCGATCCGAGGGCAGCGTGATCGTCGTGGCGAAGCTGTCGGTCGAATGGTTGGCGCGCAGGCCCTGCATGTACCAGGGGTCATCCAGCACCGAGCCCATTGCATAGGCGTTGTTCTCTTCCACTTCAATCGTGCGCCAGTGGAACGAGGCTTCCTGCATCAGACGGCGACCCGAGTAGGCATCGATATCTCGAGCGAGGTTCTTGTCAACGCTGATCCTGTAGGTGTAGCTGTCGACGTACAGGGCATCCGGGACCTGCGGACGCTCACCCCAGAAGTCCACGACAAATCCGCTGTCGAGCATGGTCGGGGCCGCGGTCGACGATCCACCGCTGACAGCGCGACGGTTCGACGATGCGCGCTGACTGCTCTTGATCGTCGAGTGAATCTTGCGCGGCACGGGCTGACCGTTCAGCGTCACCGCAATCTGGTCTGGTGACACACCGCGCAGATCAAGTCCGGCGGACACCAGGTCCTGATAGGTCACACGCTGCATGCCTTCAGCCTGCACCTGGAAATCGACGGCAACCGGCTGCGACACGAAATTGTTTCGCTGGACCGTCTGACCATCGAGCGTCAGGCCGAGCCGCGCCAGATTCTGCTCGGTTTCACTGCGGATACCCGTCCAGTCAATCGGCGCGGCCAGGGCGTCTCGGCCATAAGCACCGCCGATCGAGAACATGCCGTACATCTCTTCCTTGCCGCTCTGATCGACCGCCGTGATGATCAGATCCTGAACGTTCTGGACGGCTTTGGCCGGGATGGTGACGGCGTACTCGCGCGATGTCATGACATCACCCGCCTTGGCCGGAATCATCTCTGGCGTCAACAGCTCGAACTGCTGGCCGTTGTCACCCCAGAGATAGAAGCCGACGTTCTCGTTTTCTGAAACCGTTGACCAGCTCACTTCGATGCCTTCTGGTACGGAGCGCGATTCGAAGGCGTGAATGCCGACGGGAACAGTACCCGGCGGCACGCGATGATCCTCAATCTCGCCGTCTTCAGCGGTACCAAATGGCGCAGGACCGCCAGCGCTAAAGAAACCGGAATCGACATCGGTTGTGACTCTGAAACGAGCGAAGGTCTCATCGGTAGTCACAGGCCGGGCGGCCGTAATGTCCCAGACGAGAACCACGGTCCCTGAGCAGTTGGCCGGAATGTTACCCGTCGCCCAATCGCTGTCGCCGATGAAATTGGCGCCCAAAAGTGGCGTATTGGCAGCACTCGGCGTTCCACAGCTTCCCGAGCCCGTGAGACCAGTGGTGCCCAAACGAATCGTTTCAGCTGCGCGATCACAACCCCAACCTGTCCCCACGACACCTGCCAAACGGTCATCGAGGACGGCGCCATCTGTCGAACTGCCACAGCCATCATGACTGAATACCCCACCGCCGGAAAAATCGAGCCATCCTGCGAGCTGGGCATCGTTCGCCGTTGGGTTACTGACCTGAACCGCCACACAATAGAGACTGCTGTTACCGTCAATGATCAGCCCATCACAGTTGCCAGGAGCGAACTGCATAGCGGGGAAAGAGACGACCGAATTTTCATCGTCTGAAGTTGCAATGTCATCACCGGTCGCAGTCGGGTTGGGCTGACCGTCTGCCTCGACATCCGTATCGTTTGAACCATTGCCGAGGAATGGTCCGGAAATTCTATGTGCTGGACCGCCTTGGGTATTATTCTGGATGAAACCAGTCCCTGACCCGCTCAGATCCGGCTTCAGATCGGAACGGGTTGTATACCCATTAGCCTCTGGCGCATCACCCAGATCATAGCCACAAGCTGCCACGGAAGTCCTGATAGAGAGGTCAATCTGATTGGCACCGGCACCGATGATCGAAAGCCTGATAGCAGAAACACTTGCAGGATTTGCTCCGGCGCCGGAAGCAACCGTGAACCCGCTGAAAGGGAACGACAACACACGAAGTGTTCCAGTCGCACCCGCAACTACATTCACCGTTTGTGTCGAGCGATTCCCTGAGCCGGAGTAGAGATCCACGGTGACGGGGACATCAACGGCATTGTCAGGCGTAGCGATAAAGGAGATCGCCCGAGCATTGGCAGAGCAGCCTGTGGTCAAATTGACCGGCCCAAGGCTGTGCTCTATGTCATTTTCGTTACGAGGGTCTAGCGTGTTTGAAATCCCATCAGGATCTGGGCGTCCGTCCCAGATCAGAAATGAACTCCCCTGGTTCGTAGATCCAGCATTGTGAGAAAAGATATCAGCTGACACCTCATTGAAGAACAATCCAGTTCCAGACGTACGTCTTGCAATGACGTGTCGAGTTCCCCCAAGAATCCCGGCCCCTGCCACAACTGATTGAAATTCCGTCTGCACACCCGTGGGTGTCGCTGGCACTGCGACGCTATGATCATTTGTCAGGTCATCGATGGTCACCGGAGTCTGTGCCATGAGATGGCTCGAACACACGCCGAACAGAAAAGCAAAGACGAAGCCGTTGATACACGCCGCTACACTGCGCGACTCGCGGCCCCCGACAGAACGATTTCGCTGTGCACTGAAACCAAGATGCGACATGTCAATCACCTTTTCCCTTGCGGATTTCGAATTCCTGGGATTTTTTGCCAGCGTCAGATCTGCCACAGACACCGGCAAGGAGAATCCTCGTAGAACCCCTCATTGAACAAAATAGCACTCGCTCCATGGAAACGCAATGCTTTCACCCAAGCTTCATCGGAGCTGGCTCGCAGCCTCAACTGAAGCCAAAAAACCACTAGTCTCGGGCAATTCGCGTGACTCTGAGATTCTGAATACCAGCAGATCGAGAGGTATATCAGGCGTTTCTTCTATTTGTTTGCGTGTAATCGCCCAATCATCATATCGATGCCCGGCGACTTCTACCCCGAGCGCAGCGGAGGATCGACAGACTCAGCCAGCCCAGTCCAGCGCCGAGAAGCGCTCCCCCGGCATTCGCCAACACATCCCCCCAGAAAAAGGAGCGCTTCGGAATCGGGATCTGGATCAATTCGAGAAGCAGGCCGAACATGGCGAGCGCCAGCACAACACCGAGAACCCGCAGGCCGCGGCCGCCGACCCCGACGGCGAAGACCGCCCCCAGCGCACCGTAGGCGAGAAAATGCGCCAGGATCGGGGGCCGAACCGGTGACCAGCCCAACCCACCAGGCCACAGGGAGCCCACCAGAACCAGCATCGCGGACACCAGGGCCAGCCCCAATATCCAGGATCGTCCGCTCAACACGGGTCGACCTGCAACCGCGAATCTCCTTCGCGCAGGAGACGCTCCGGCCCACTGGACCCGATCGGTGTCATTCAAGCGTCTGAATACGTGGGAGAACTCCGTGCACTGAAGCCCCCGGGGAACCAAACCTCACGCAATCCTTCACCCCTCGAACCGGTCGCCGAAAATCACGATCCGGACCACGTCTCCCGCGCCAGGAAGCACCAGCCAGAACCCACCGGTGTGGGCAAAATCGGTGCTCTGAGCTGGGTGGACCGGGTCCACATCCGGCTGGCCGACCGTGCCTCGAAGCTGGTAGTTGCCCGCGGTGGACGCGGTGGCGCCACCGTTGATCGTCTGCCACCGAATCTCGAAGCCCCCTCCGGCAGACGCCGAAGCGTGCGATATCGGATCAGTCGCCGATACATCGTTTTCGATTGGCAAGGTGCGAGGCACTGAGGCGGCGAAATCGTCCGCCAGCGCATTCGTCGAACAGCCAGCCAGTGTCAGACCGGCCGCCAGGCCGGCGAGCATCACCAGGATCGAGCCAAGGTCACTCAATTGCATCATCGGCTCGCTCGATGTGCGCGCGCAACTCGGCCAGCTCACGTCGAAGGGCGTCGATGGCCTGATCCTGCTCAGTATTGCTTTCACGCAGGGCCTGGTTCTCGGCCTCGAGGCGCTGATTGAGACCCTGGATAGCCGCTAGCGCGACCCCACTGGCGTCTACCGTGCTGATCGTGGCGCTGTCAGCACCCAGACCGAAAGCCGCGTGGAAGTCCTCTGCCATCGGTCCCAGATGGATACCTTCATCGGGCGACCCTCGATACACCCAGTGCATCACCGGCAGCTCGAGCAGGCGGGACAGGATGGACCCAGCATCGACAGCCTCGAAACCGGCCTTCAGTGCACGACTGGAGCTGTTGGTCCACACCCCGCCGGTGGTCAGATGGGCCCCGGTCGAGGTATTGATGAACCGACCCGCGGGCAGACTGACGCTGCTGTCATCTCCAAGATAGATACCTCCCGAGGCACGAACCAGAAACTGGTCGCTGCCGGTGGAAATGAAATCCCCGCTCTGCGAATCGGCCCAGACAAAGGTGCCCGAATCGCCCGAGCCAGCACCCGCAAGCGGGACGCCAGCACAACCGAATCCCGATTCCCCACTGAGCACGCCCGGTCGCACCCTGGCGCGCCGCCCCCCGGCCCATGAATAGCGACCGCCCGCACAGTTTTCCTCGCCACCTGCGACAAAACTCTGCGAACCGGTCGCAGAATTGAAGCCACCGCCGGCAACGGTACTGTCCAGACCACTGGCCGTATTGTTGAATCCACCCGAGATGGTGCTGGTCGTGCCGGCAGCGCGATTCTCTTCTCCGCCCCCGATCGTTGCCCCTTTTTCGGTGACGAAATTCTCGAATCCGCCGGCGACGGTGCCATTGACGCCGAGAACGAAATTGGTCTTGCCACCCGCCACGGTCGCGGCTTCACGACTGGCGAAATTGTCCACCCCACCGCCGACGGTGGCCCAGGGGTGATTGCCGGGGCTGCCGTCATCGTTGCCGGCCACATTGGCCTGGCCACCCCCGACGGTCCCGAAATCGTCGGTGACGCGGTTGGGGTTGACGAAGGACCCCGAGACGGTGGCCGGCACGCCGCCACCGGAAATCGTGGCACCGCGAACGCCGGACTGCAGGACATTGCCCGGGCTGCCGAGTCGGATATTGGCAGTGAAATCCCCGAGGGACGCCAGCGGGACGGCCTCGAAGCGGGCAACCGGCTGGCTGTTGGAGCCGATCACCAGGGCCTGGGCATCGGTGGTGCCGACAAAATCGTTGGCGGCATCGGTGCCGGCGTTGCCGCTCAGGGCCCAGCCCGATCCGCCGCCTGCAGCACTCGCGCAGACCGCGGTTCCGTCCTGCAGAATCTGGCGAACGAACTGGCCGCTCGGACAGGCATTGGATACCCGGCGCTGCACCTGCGCGGCGTCGATCTCGTCGCTGCCTACGCTGCCGGCCACAATGCTGGCACTATCGACCGAATTCTCCAGCGTAACGGCAGCCGCCCAGGCATACGGGGTGGATGACAGGCGCGTCCGCGGCGCCAGGGTCTGAAAGCTGCCGGCACCGGAAGTGCGTACGTCGATTTCAAGAAATCCAGGCTGGCTGGCCAGCGGCGCCGATCCGAAGTCGAGGAATACGGAAAAGACTCCCTCCGAAACCTCGACATTGTCCAGTGCCAGGGTCGGCCCGACGGCGCTGCCACCGGTTTCGTCGGCATACAGCCGAAACCGGAAATCATGATCGCCGTCGATCGGCGAACCGGACAGGCGCAGTTCGCCCTGGTAGCTGAAGCCGGGATCCACCGCAGCATGACCAGTCGCTGCGATCGCCATGAAAAACATACCAGCACAAGCCATCAGGCGGCCTGCGAAAATCGATTGAACGCTCATTCGAGTGACCATTCGTGTTCGGACTCTCCCCATGATTGTTCTGAATGGCCTCTCGGTCAAGAGACAAGCCGGTCTCAGGACTCATCAATTCACCGGCCAATATCCTCAGCGAGTTGATCTATCTGACCCAATAAACGAAAAAGCGCCCGGGCCGTTGCCAACCCGGGCGCATCGATGACTCAGGGTGCGGCTCAGGCCCGCACCCTGGTTTCTATCCGCTTAACGGCGCGTGACCAGAACGGCTCCACTCAGGCCGGCCAGCAGAAGGATCAGCGCCATCAGGCCCCAGGGACCCAGTGTCGGCACGCTCTTGAAGGGCGTCTCCGGATCACGGCTGTCCTGGACCGCATAAAGGGCATATCCGCTCAGATAGACAAACGGCTTCGGATCATCGACAGAGCCCAGATCAACCAGGGGGTGGTAGTAATTGATCCGGCCGCTCGGCTCCTGGAAGGTGTTGACCAGTTCGTTCAGGCCGGCGGTAATCGGCAGGAAATAGTCCGTTTCGCTCAGAGACTGCAGCGCCAGCACCGCGAACGAGGTCACCTGGCTGACGGTCTCGACAGGATCAACCGGAGAGGTGAAAGCCAGGGTGCTCTGCAGGAATCCGCCGTCATTCGACTGGTGGTCGATCAGTCGGCTGGCCAGGGCGGGGGTCGACAAGCCAGCCCACACGCCGCTGGTCGGGGTGACGGACTCTCCGGTAATTCCGGCAATCCACAACGCACCGGACAGGCCAAGGATGTCGAAGCCCTGGGAGCCGAGCGAGTAGCTGCCGTCCGGCGCTGATTCCAGTGCCATCGCGGCACCGGTGGCCAGCGAACTGTTGAAGCTGGTGATGCCTGCCTCATTGGCGGCGGCAGCGATCAGGGCCAGATCCCATGCGGCGACCGCGACGCCGACCTGGGGCTGCGACGCACGGCGAGCCAGCTCGGACGCTACATAATCATCGATATCCCAATCGCCGGTGGGCCCGTAAGTCCCGGCCGTCAACCGATCCCAGAAATTGGTCTGAATGAAGTCAGCGTACTGGGGATCGCCCGTCGCGTCGGACAACCGAATGAAAAACAGGGGGTCAAAAGTGCGGATTCGCGGCTCGGTGGACGGAAACTGATCGAAATTACCGATCAGGTAATCACCGGCGGCCACTGCCGAGTCAAGAAAGTCCTGATCTTCGGTGGCGACCCAGGCGCCGAGCACACCAAGCGCCGCCGGGGATTGAACACTGGCAAAAAACAGCGTGTCCGGGTCCCCTTCGCTCAGCGGAAAGCTTCCGTCAGGCCGCTGACGCGCTTCGATCCACTCACCGGAGGCCTGGAGGAACCCATCGACATCCTGTGCCATTGCGGCAGGAGCGAATATTCCAGCCGCCAGGCAAATTGCGATGAGCTTAAGCAGCAAATGCTGCCTGAAGTCCCCGTAACTCATTGAATCTACAAACGGGCGCATACCCCTCTCCTTAACTCGCTTCAAGTGACAGTCGTCGCGGCTGGTAAAAATCATGACCGCCGCAACCGAACCAAATTCGTTCTACATCAACACTTTCCGAACGGATGTTAACAGCAGACTCAAGATTTCTCCAGCGTTTTCTTCCGTGTCGGTCTAATCACATTACCGTGAGAATAGCTCCTGCGAGGTGGAGAAGCAATTGAACACTGGCCAGGAACCGTCCCTGAAAGACTGTTTCCGTTGACGCAAAGGTGCAGCAGCCCACACTTAAATCATTTGACGCGTGTAGACTGGCAGCCGTACACTGAAAGTAGCGCAAATAGCACCGTCGGGTGTGATGCGTCTCAAATTCAACGAAAGCGGGAAATATGATGGCGGAATCAATGGGAATCTCTCGACTGGCGGTCAGCCTTGCAGCAGCAGCCCTGCTGGCGGCACTCGGATCCCCAGCGCAAGCGGGCCCGATCGGCTATGTGCAAAGCACGGGCGGATTGACCGTTCAACCCGCGGGCAATCAGGCGCCGGTCCGCATCAGCGGCGAAAACTACACCTTGTTCGCCAGCGATCGCATCGACACGCGTCACGGCTCGGCGGTCATCACCCTGAACGGCGGTGGCACGATCGGACTGGCACGAGGATCCAGCGCGGTCATCGAGCAGAACAACGGTCGAGGCCTGTCGGTATCACTGGATCGCGGTGCGCTGACCTACTCCCTGCCCAGCGCGGCTGGCGCCTTTGACGTCCGTGTCGACGGTGTCACCTTTGCCGCAACGTCTTCAGCGACGGGTGCAGAACTCTCGGGTGTCCTCCAGATCGACGAAAACCGCCAGGTTGACGCCTTCGCTCGATCCGGCGACATCGCGGTCCGCCGCCCCAGCGCTTCAGCAGCACAGGCGACAAGCGTCGCGTCCGTCGGATCCACCAACGGATCGCAGACCGGCGTCGTCTCGACCCAAGCCTTCGACACACTCACCAGCGTGTCCCAGGGCAATTCGGTACGAGTTCAGGCCAACGCTGACGCCAGCGCAAACGGCCTGTCAGTCGTCAGCACCCCGGTGGCCCAGTCGGTAGGTGCGACCGCCAGCAGCGAAATCGCCCTGGTCGGCGGCGCCCAAGGTACCACCATGGTCGTGGCCGACGACAAAGCCGACGAAGGCATCCAGTCCGTCAGCCCCTGAGCCTTTCCAGCAATCAACAAAATAACCGGGCCCAAGCGCCCGGTTTTTTTATGCCCGCCCTTCGCCCTAGCCCCAACCACATTTTGACTGTTTTGTCCGTTCCGCACATAATGATCATTCAATTCCAGAGAAAGAAATCATGAAGCACGTCTCTGCCACAGAAGCCAAGCAACGATTTGCGTCGATTATCGACGCCGCCCAGCATGAACCGGTGGCAATCCGGCGACAGAACAGGGAAGTGGCCGTAGTCCTCTCTACTCGGGAGTACGATCGCCTCCGCGGCCTGAACATTCAGGAATTAGAAACTTTCTGCGATCAGGTAGCGGAAAACGCGCGACAGCGAGGCCTGACTGAATCCGCCCTCGAGGACCTTCTGCAGAAAGACTCCGTTTGACAATGGCAGAACGACACCGTGTGGTTGTCGACACAAACGTTCTGATCAGTCGCCTTCTTGCTCCTCGGTCCGTTCCCGCAAAAGCCTTTTCGCATGCCATCCGCTACGGACAACTATTGGCCTCCGATGCAACGCTTGCAGAGCTGGCCGATGTTCTGAGCCGAGCGAAATTCGACCGCTACCTGACACTGAGTGAGCGCCAGCAGTTCATGCGCTTGTTTGCCCGTGTCGTCGAAACACCCCCTATAACTCACCGATTCAACGACTGCAGAGACCCCAAGGACAACCAACTCCTGGATCTGGCCGTCAGCGGCGCAGCGCAAGTGATCATCACCGGCGACAGCGACCTGCTCGCCCTGCACCCGTTCCGCCAGACATTTATCTTGACGCCCACCAGCTATCTGGATTGGTCAAACGCCTGAATTTGCCAAACCAGATTCTTGCCCCCGCTCCGCTCCAACACCGGAATACCCTAATCGTCACCCTTAAGCCCTGCGCCCTTCACCCCTTCACCCCTTCACCCCTGCCTTGAGGGAGCCTGTGCTGAACTTGATTCAGTGGGACCCAGCGACTCAAGCGCCCGATCCAGGCCACTGGATCCCGGATCTGCGCCCGGGACGACAGGCTGGAGTGATCTCCACCCCCGTCGCCCCAAGCACTAAGCAAATCTCCTCCCCCTGAACCCTGTTTTTCACCTTGAACCTTGAGCCCTGAGCCTTTTTTCAAACCGCCAGTCTCAACAATCGGCCCAGGCAATCAGCGACAGCGCCTTGATCGCCCGGGCTAAGGACACCTGCTTTTCGAATGACCAGCGGAATTGCCAACGTGAACAGCT
Source organism: uncultured Wenzhouxiangella sp. (assembly GCA_964439915.1). Classification (GTDB taxonomy): domain Bacteria; phylum Pseudomonadota; class Gammaproteobacteria; order Xanthomonadales; family Wenzhouxiangellaceae; genus Wenzhouxiangella. The sequence continues at coordinate 18,021 of CAYTQT010000060.1, forward strand.
TCATCCGCACCACGGAGGCAGAAGGCAATCCAGCAGCATCCAACCCCTTGATTTCCACATCCAGCGGCCAGTCGGAGTGTTTGGCACTGGTGATCATCGCCAACACCAGGTGACCTGATTGCTCGTTGAAGGTCCCGGCATCGGAGAGCACCAGAGCGGGTCGGCGTTTCATCGTGTTGCGATCCGTAAATGGAAATGGCACGACCACCACATCAAAGGCCTCAAAGGTCACGATAGGCATCCTCATCGGCCGCCGACATCCACTCGCTCAGCGTTCCTTCCAAGCTGTGAGCAAATGCCAAGTCAACCGAGCGCGCCTTACGAAGCTTGATCGAATCCCCCTCGATGTCGAAAGCCACCGCGTCGCCAGCCTTCAACTGAAGAACTCGACGCACAGGCTCCGGGATAGTGGCTTGATATTTCTTCGTCAGCTTACTTGTGGCAGTTTCCACCGTCCGAACTCCGCGATCAGAGAATTACCAGTATTACCCATTACCATACGCAAAACAACAAGGATCCAACACCCAAAGCCACCCGATTGCCAGAGCCCTGAGCCTATGTTTTTGCCTTTTCCCTTTTTCCCCTTGACCTTTTTAGCCCTGTGCCCTGAACCCTGAGCCCTGAGCCCCTTCGCCTGCCCTTCAAACCCACCCCCGCCACCAATACACCCAATACCCCACCCACTCATGAACGGCCCGAGTGCTGGCTGAAAGCGCCGAAGCGCTGGGAAGAAAATCCCGCAGAGACAGGTCATCCGACGACACTTCGAAATCGGTCGCGGCCGGCAGAGGATCGAGTCCGACGGCCCGAAAAGCCGCCATCGAGCGGCGCATATGCAGCGCCGAGGTCACCAGCAGCAGGCGGTTGGCATCGTCCTGACCGAGAATCCCGGCCACATGGACTGCATTGCCGCGCGTGGTCAGCGCCTCGGCCTCGACGACGATCGCCTCCGCCGACACACCCAGATCCATCAGAAAGAGACGCCCCGCCTCGGCTTCAGTCATCCCGGGGCCGCGACCGGGCGAGCGCCCACCGGAAACTATGATCCGCGGCGCCTTACCGGCATGGAACAGCCGAGCCGCGTGCCAGTAGCGATCCACGGCAGAACCCGCATTGGGATAGGGTCGTTCCGTCTTGTGGGAAAAGGCACCGCCAAGCACCACGATCGCATCCGCCGGCAATACATCGGCTACTGGCGTCTGAGCCCAATCACCCTCGAGTGAGCCCCGGACCCAGTCGGAGAAAACAGGCATCGACCAGAGCCAGAGCCAACCAAGACCGGCAAGCACCATGCCCAGCCCGGCCCGCCGGCGTTTGAAAATGATCAGCGCGAGAATCCCCAGAGCAAGCAGCAGAGAAGCGGTTCCGAGGGGATAAGCCAGCCCAGAGAGCAATTTCTTCAACTCCCAAAGAATCTGACTTGTGTCCATCTATCTCCAGAACTCAGATCAGAAAAACAGGGAATCAGCCAGTGATCTCATGGACCTCCGGCCGATCTTTTTGAGGAACCAGGCGCTTAAGCCGCTTTTTCCAGCAACTGCTCTTTTTCCATCGAAGCCAGAAACTCAAGAGTCTCCTTTTCACAGGTTGCCGGATCGACCTCGTAGATTTCCAACAGCTTGTCGATCAATTCGCGAACCGTCATCGGCTCCTCGAGCAGCTCCCAGATCTTCGACCCGACCGGGTCGAGACCGTAATAACTGCCGCGCTCGACGGACATCATCACAAGCTCGTTGTCCAGCTCTGCCTGCATCGGCTCGCTACTTCGTTGAATACGACTGTCCAGGCTCAGTTCTTCCCCCATCCTTCTACTCTCCATGCA
>CAYTQT010000061.1:0-19738 GCA_964439915.1 uncultured Wenzhouxiangella sp.
CGCGTCTCGGCGTTCAAGAGATTTTCGCTTTCAATTTCAAGCCGTGCCGAGAATAGCCGTGGCGCCGCCTTCGAGGTTGTAGACCTGGGCAAAGCCCTGCTTGCGGTAGTGCTCGGCCACGGCGCGGCTGGAGATACCGTGGGCACAGACGAAGACCAGCGGCAGCTGGGTGTCGGCGTCCTTGAGTTCGGCCATCAGTTCCGCGTCCAGGCCGCGGGCAAATTCCAGCGGCTGGGCGTGGCGATCGGCTTCGGGCCGGGTATCGACCACCAGCAGGCGTTCGCCGGAGTTCATCCGGGTCTGCAGCTCGGCCGGGCTCATGTCCCTGACCGGCGCCGGCGCGCCGGGCAGATCCAGTGACAGGCCCTCACCCTGCATGCTCACCGTCCAGTCGATTCTGGCGCCACGGGCGCGGTCGGCCGTGGCCAGGTCCATCAGCACGGTCAGGCCGTTGCTGCTGGACTCGATCTCATGGCCGGATTTCGGCCCGACCTGGAACTGGGCCTGCCAGTCCGATCCGACCGAGAAATGCAGGTGCTGGCCCGGGTAATGCTGAAGGAACTCGCGGATCTTCTCGGCGGCCTGATCGGTGATTTCGATCTCCGGCGGCGTGCGGTCCGGTGCTTCCAGACCGAACAGCTCGTGCAGCTCGCCGGCGTTGTACATCTCGGTGATGATGTCGCAGCCGCCGACCAACTCGCCGTTGACATAGAGCTGGGGGATGGTCGGCCAGTCACCGAAGACCTTGATGCCCTCGCGAATCAGCTCGTCCTCGAGCACGTTGAACGAGGCGTAATCGCCATTCAACAGGCTGTCGAGCATGCCGACCGTCTTGGCCGAAAACCCGCACTGGGGCATCTTCGGCGAGCCTTTCATGTAGAGAAAGACCTCATGGGAGGCGATGTGTTGTTCGATGCGTTCGCGAACGGCAGGGTCAAGCGACATGGTCAGCACTCTGAAATTTGATTGATTAACTACGCATTTTGGGGATTCGCGTCCGATGTTCAAGTGATCGGACTGGAAACGGCCATCTCACCACAGAGACACGAAGGACACAGCGAAAACATGAATAAGCGCTTGAATAGGGCCCGCACAACATCAGAACGCCTTTTTCTGTGTCCTTCGTGCCTCTGTGGCGAACTCAACTGGCATCGATAAGCAAGGGGCGATCCGTTTATCATTGACGCCCATGAAACCCAACTTTCAAACATCGAGCCGGGTCCATGGGGTTCGCTACGAGATCCGTGGCGCGCTGGCCCGTCGGGCGCGCGAGCTGGAGCAGCAGGGCCGCGACATCCTGCACCTGAACATCGGCAACCCCGGTGCCTTCGGCTTGCGTACCCCAGAAACCATGCGCCGGGCCGTGGTGCGCAACCTCAAGTACTCTGAGGCCTATGGCCCGCAGACCGGCATCTTTCCGGCCCGCGAAGCCATCGCCCAGCAGTTCCAGGGCCGCGGCATGACCGGTACCACCTACGATCAGGTGATGATCGGCAACGGCGTCTCGGAGCTGGTCGACCTGGTTCTGCGCTCACTGCTCGAACCCGGCGAGGAAGTGCTCGTCCCCTCCCCCGACTATCCGCTATGGACGGCGGCGGTCGTGCTCAACGGCGGCAAGGCCCTGCACTATCGCTGCCGAGCCGAGGACGACTTCATCCCTGATGTCGAGTCCCTGCGCGCCCAGATCACGCCGCGAACCCGGGCGCTGGTCGTCATCAATCCGAACAACCCGACCGGCGCGGTGTACCCCGAATCGGTGCTGCAGGGACTGGCCGATCTGGCCGCAGAGCACAATCTGATCCTGTTCTCCGATGAAATCTACGACTCGATCACCTTCGATGATGCGCGCTTCGTGCCGATGGCGCCACTCGCCGAAGACACGCTGTGCGTCAGCTTCGGCGGCCTGTCCAAGGTCTACCGGGCCTGCGGCTGGCGCGTCGGCTGGGCGGTATTCACCGGCCAGCTCGAACGCGCGGAGGAGTATCGTCTGGCGGTCGAGAAACTGGCCGCACTGCGCCTGTCGGCCAACGTGCCGGGCCAGTGGGCAGTGCAGACCGCGTTGGGCGGCTATCAGTCGATCGCCGACCTGGTCGCACCCGGCGGGCGACTGTACGAATCACGTCAGGCCGTGATCGACGCGGTCGAGGCCAGTCGCTTTCTCGACCTGGTCACACCCCAGGGCGCCATGTACGCCTTCCCCAGCGTGCCCCCGGCGGTCTTTCCCGACTTCGACGATCACAAATTCGCGGCAGAGCTGTTGGAACATAAGCATATTCTCATCGTGCCGGGGTCCAGCTTCAATATCCCCGAGCGAAACCATTTCCGGATCACCCTGCTGCCCGAGGCCGAGGATCTGGAGGGGGCCTTCGCCAGCATTGACGACCTGCTCGAAGAGCTGGCCGATGAACCCGAACGCGTCCAGACATCATCGTGAATACGAAAAAAATCAACGACACCAATCCGCTGCTGGCCGACGGCCTGCCCCGATTCACCGCCATCCGGCCCGAACACGCCCTGCCCGCCATCGAGCAGCGCCTGGTCGAGTACCGCGAGCTGATCGCGGGCATTGAGCAGATGGTCGCCGACCAGCCCGAGGCCGTCGGCTATGCGACCGTGATCGATGCCGAAACCCGCGTCGACGAGGCCCTGGCCAACGCCTGGTCCAGCATTTCGCATCTGCACAGCGTTCAGGCTACGGATGAGTGGCGTGCGGCCTTCTCCAGCTGCCTCGAACCGCTGACCCGTTTTTCCAACGAACGCAGTCAGAATCCAGCGCTCTACCAGGCCTACAGGCAGCTGGCCGAACGCGACGATTTCGATCAGCAGCCCGACGAGCTCAGGGCCACCATCGAGCACGAACTCAAGAGTTTCGAGCTGGCCGGTGTCGCCCTGGCGGACGGCGAGCGTGCACGCTTCGCCGAGATCAACCTCAGGCTCTCGGAGTTGTCGAACCAGTTCGGCAACCAGGTCATGGATGCGACCGAGGCCTACCGGGAGAATTTTCCTTCGGCCGATGCGCTCAAGGGCCTGCCCGATAGCGACCTGGGCGTACTCTCCGGCATCGCTGCCGAGGCGGGCGAAGCAGGCTGGTCGGCCAACCTGACCTATCCGGCCTACCGCGCCATCATCACCTACGCCGATGACCGCGAGCTGCGCGAGCGTTTTCATCGTGCCTATGCCACGCGCGCATCGGACCAGGGGCCGCAGGCCGGGATGCACGATAACGGCGATCGGGTGAGGGAAATGCTGCGCCTGCGCGCCGAACAGGCTGGTCTCCTCGGCTTCGAGGATTACACGGCAATGCGGTTGACCACGCGGATGGCCGAGTCGGCAGAACAGATCGAGAGCTTCCTGCTCGAGCTGGCCGAGCGCGCCGGGCCGCTGGCCCGCCGGCAACTCGAAGAACTGAACCAGTTCGCCGCCGGCCTGGGCGCAGACATGCCGCTGGCCCCCTGGGACATCCCCTACTACGCCGAAAAACTGCGCGATCATGAGCTGGGTATCAACCAGGAAAAACTCAAACCCTGGTTCGAGCTGAACCACTGCTTCAATGGCCTGTTCGAGGTCGCGCGAGAACTGTTCGGGCTGCATTTCGAGGTCGACTCCTCGGTCGAGACCTGGCATGACGACGTCCATTTCTATCGGGTTCTCAACGCGGACGGTCAGCGCATCGCCGGTCTGTATCTCGATCTCTACTCGCGCCAGCGCAAGCAGGGCGGTGCCTGGATGGGAATCTGCCGATCCCGCCTCGGTCTGGCCGGTCATGACCAGCAGCCGATCGCCTATCTGACCTGCAACTTCGCCCCGCCGAGCGGCGATCAGCCCAGCCTGCTGACACATGACGATCTGGTCACCCTGTTCCATGAGTTCGGCCACTGCCTGCACCACCTGCTGACCCGCATCAATCGCCCTGGCGTCGGCGGCATCAGCGGCGTCGAATGGGATGCGGTCGAGCTGCCCAGCCAGCTGCTTGAGGGATGGGCCTGGGAAGCCGAGGCGCTGGATCGCTACGCCCGCCACATCGAAACCCGCGAGCCCCTGCCCCGTGATCTTCTCGAAGGCCTGCTGGCCGACCGCCAGTTCCACGGCGCGCTCGCGCTGCTGCGCCAGATCGAGTTCGCCCTGACCGATCTGCGCCTGCACCGCGCCCCCGACCCTGATCCGGTCGCGATCATGCGCGAGGTGCACAACCAGATCGCCGTAGTGCCGGTGATCGAGGAAAACCGATTCATCATGAGCTTCTCGCATCTGTTCAACGGCGGCTATGCGGCCGGCTATTACAGCTACCTCTGGGCCGAGCGCCTGGCGCGCGATGCCTTCGAGGTCTTTCGCGAGCAGGGCGTCTTCGACGGGGACAGCGGTCGCCGGCTGGCGCAGGAGATTCTCGAAGTCGGTGCCAGCCGACCGATGGCTCAATCCTGGACCGCCTTCAGGGGGCGGGAAGCAGCGCTCGGCCCGCTGCTTGAAGCCTACGGCGTTCACGCCAGGGCCGCCTGATGTCGACTGCAGAAAAACAAGAGCCCCTGCCGCCCCTGGTCGCTGATCAGAAGGCCTTCAAACCCGGGGCACCCCGCAACGAACTGAAGCGCTGGTGGTTCGCCACCGGCAATTCGATCAAGGGCTATCGCTCGGTGTGGCGCGATGAGGCCGCTTTCCGCGCCGAAGTGATCGGGCTGATCCTGCTGATAGCGCCGGCCTGGTGGCTGGCCGAGACCTGGACCGGCTTTGCTCTGCTGTTGGGGGTCTGGGTGCTGGTGATTGCCGGCGAGCTGGTCAACTCCGCCATCGAGGCTTCGATCGATCGGATCGGTCCCGAGATGCACAGACTGTCCGGCAAGGCCAAGGATGCCGGGTCGGCCCTGGTCCTTACCCTGATGACCCTGGCCGTATTGGTCTGGCTTGCAGTGATTGCCGATCGTCTTCTTGCATGACTCAACCCCATGATCAGCTGATCCATGCGCTGGGTCGCCGGGCGCGTGCCGCAGCAAGCGAACTGGCGCACAGCACTGTCGGGCAGCGCAACGCCGGGCTGCAGGCCGCAGCCGGGCTGATCCGCGAACGCGAGGGCGAACTTCTGGCCGCCAACCAGGCCGACCTGAGCGCGGCTGAAGCCCGCGGCCTCAGCACGGCAATGATCGACCGGCTCAGGCTCGACCCGGGCCGCCTCGACGCAATGGCTGACGGCCTGGAAGCCATCGCCGAGCTGGCCGACCCGCTGGAGCGTGTCCTGGCCGACTGGACCCGCCCCAATGGCCTGCGCATCCAGCGCGTCGCGGTTCCGATCGGGGTGATCGGCGTGATCTACGAGAGCCGCCCGAACGTGACGGTCGATGCCGCCGGGCTGTGCATCAAATCCGGCAACGCGGTGATCCTGCGCGGCGGCAGCGAAGCCGTGAACTCCAACCGGGCCCTGCACGGGGCCCTGAGCGACGGGCTGGCCCATGCCGGGCTGGATCCGAACTGCGCCCAGTTCCTGCCCACCCAGGATCGCGACGCCGTCGGCGCCCTGCTGCGCGCTCATGAATCGCTCGACCTGGTCATCCCGCGCGGCGGCAAGAGCCTGGTCAGGCGGGTCCAGACCGAAGCGCGGGTGCCGGTGCTGGCCCACCTCGACGGTAACAATCATCTCTATATTCATCCCTCGGCCGATCCCGACATGGCACGCGAGGTGGTACTCAATGCCAAGCTGCGCCGCCCCGGCATCTGCGGCGCGCTCGAGACCCTGCTCATCGACCGGGCCTGGCTGGACCAGGCACCCGCTCTGCTCACAGCGCTGATCGAGGCGGGCTGTGAGCTGCGCGGCGACGCAACGCTTCAGGGGCTCGATCCCGCCATCCGACCGGCCGGCGCTGAGGACTGGGATACGGAATACCTCGCGCCGATTCTCTCGATCCGGGTGGTCGAGGACGATAAAGAAGCACTGGCCCATATCCAGCGCCACGGCTCCGGCCATACCGACGGCGTGATCGCGGAGGATACCGAGGCGGCCGCAGCCTTTCTCGAGCGCCTCGACAGCGCCATCGCCGTCCACAACGCATCAACCCAGTTCGCCGACGGCGGCGAATTCGGCTTCGGTGCTGAAATCGGCATCGCCACTGGCCGCATGCATGCCCGGGGCCCGGTCGGCATCGAGCAGCTCACGACCTTCCAGTATCGCGTCCTTGGCTCGGGCCAGACCCGGCCCTGACATCAATAGTGACCTACCACACGGCCACAGAGGGCAAAGAGATTGAATCAGAATTGAGGTGCTTTTTTACGCTGTGTCCTGGGTGCCTCAGTGCTGAATCAGGCCTTCCAAGGCGGGCTCCGGTCGCTGATCGGCAGCAAGGCAATCAAATCGCTGGGGCGTGACCGTGAACAGAACCACCCCGACCATCGAGTCAGAAGTAAAATGCGCGCTGAGCGAAGGCAAGCGGACGGGGAATGCAGCATGACATTGATCCTGAATAGTCGAGTCGTCTGCGGACATTCCCGCCTCGGCCCGCCTCCGCTGGCCTGGTTCCAGCTCGACCGATCCCGACTCGCCTCGCTGATCGATATGATTCCGGACCTGGATGGCAGGCTGGAGGCCATCGGGGTCGGGCCCTCAACGGCGGCAAGGATCGACTCGAATGAACCGCTGGCCGTTTTTTCCGATCTGGTCAGCCGCCTGCTCGAGTCTGCCGGCCATCCGGTCGGACCGGCCGAGATCACCCATCGCCCAGGACTGGCTACGCTGGCACTTCCGGTCGAAGAAGGCGGAACGGCGCTGAGCGCGGGTGCGTTGATCGCAAGCCTGCTTTCGACGGCGGACTCGCCGCCACCCCCTGAACTGATCGAAAACTTGGCAGAGTTTCGCCGCGACGCCGCCGGTCGGCAACTGACCGCCGACGCTCGAATGATGCATGCAGCAGCTCAAGCGGCCGGGCTGCCGACACTCTGGCTTGATCAGCCGCCATTCCAACGCTTCGAGCCGGGGCCGCAGACATCGCCGGTTCGCATCGGCCTGCTGCAGATCGGCCAGGGGGCGCGCCGACGTCTGGTTGCCGGTGCCCTGCCGGCCGGTCAGAACGATGCCCTGCTCGAATCCCTGCGCTGTCGCGCCGAACTGATGCCGCTTCTGGCCCGGGCCGGTCTGCCCATTCCGGACCAGGATCTCGAGTTCAGCAACCGGAACACGGCCACGCGCGCCGTTCGCTCGGCCGAGCGGATCGGTTATCCGGTGGCAGTGAAGTCGCTCTACAAGGCCCGTTTCCCCCATTTGAGCAGGACGCCCGATGTGCTCGGACCTCTGGGGAACGAAGACGAGGTCCGGCGGGCGTTCGAAGTGCTGGCCGGCGCGCCGCATCGCGTCTGGGTCGAGGGCTGGGCGACGGGTGATTCCCATCGCTTCCTGGTCATTGACGGTCAGGTGCGCGCGATCAGCCGATCGAGTGACTCATCGCTGCGACTCGATCAGGTTTCTGCACAGATCACCGCCCTGGCCGAGCGCGCGGCCGCGGTCTGCCAGCTGGGCGTTCTGGCCGGCGTGGATATGCAGATCATCGATCTCGATGGATCCGCCGAGCCCGGCAACTGTGCCGTCACCAACGTCCTGCCCGATCCCGATCTGGCTCGGCATGCACGCAAGCCCGGCGACAGGACCGTGGCCGATGAGCTGGTCAGGACGTTGATACCCGACCCCGAAGCGGCCCGGATTCCGATCGTTGCCGTCACTGGCACCAACGGCAAGACCACGACCTGCCGCATGCTCCAGCGAATCCTGGCGAGCGAATTCGATCCGGTCGGCCTGGCGACCACGGGCGGGGCCTTCATCGGCCAGGAACAGGTCCACGACGGCGACGTTGCCGGGGCCACCGGTGCCGCCTGGCTGCTGGCCGATGATCGACCCCGGGCCGCCGTGCTCGAGACCTCACGCGGTGGCTTGCTCAAGCTCGGGACCGCCTTCGATCGCTGCGATGTGGCGATCGGTCTGAATGTGCGAGCCGATCATATCGGCTACGACGGCATCGACAGCCTCGAGGCCCTGGCCGAGGTCAAGGGCCGCCTGATCGAGCGTGCGGCCAGGGCCGCAGTCCTCAACGCAGACGACCCGCTGTGTCTGGCGATGCGTTCGCGCGCGCCCTGTGACCGAATCGTTCTGGTGGCCGAGTCCGGTGGCCATTCCGAACTGCGCGCCCATCGCGCCCAGGGCGGAGAGGTGGTCTTCATCGATCCGCGACCTGACGGCGACTGGCTGGTCCTGGCGCGCGGTGAGCGGGATTGGCCATTGATGACACTGGCCGAGATCCCGGCCACCATGGATGGCCTGCTGGAGAGCAACTGCTTCAACGCGCGCTTCGCCGCGGCCGGGGCCTGGGCGCTGGGGATTCGCCCGGAAGCCATCCGGCAGGCACTGGCCGGGTTCAGCAACAGCGTCGAGGAGAGTCCCGGCCGCTACAATTTCATCGACGGCCACCCCTTCGGCGTGCTCTGCGATTACGCCCAGAACCCGGACGGCGTTCACCGATTGCTGCGGATCGTCGATCGGCTGGACCCCCCCGGCCGCCTCCACCTGGTCTGCATGACCATCGGGGCCAGGCACCGCGCCCACATCGATGAGGTCGCCGCGGAGTTCAGCGGGCGTTTTGCCAGCATCGCCCTGAGCGGCAATCTCCAGAACATCGAACGCAATCCGGAATGGGCCGGCGATCAGCCGCGACGCCGAATGCTCGACTATTTCCGGCAGAAACTGATCGAAGCCGGCAGCTCGCCGGAGAAAGTGACCACGTTCGAAGATGAGACAGGTGCCATCCGTGATGGGCTGTCGCGGGCCGGTGAAGGCGACCTGCTTGTGGTACTCGCGCCGCCCGAGGTCGGGCTGCCGGCCCTGGCCGCTCCCCTTCGAGCCGAATCCACAGGACCCCACAGATGATCGACAAGTCGCTGAACGAGCTGCTGAGAATCAACGACGAACCCTATGTCTTTTTCGACGATGCGGCGGTGCATGCGGCATTGACCGCCTCACCGCAGCGGTATCTCGATCACCTGCTTGACTCGATCCGCGCAATTGCCAGCGGCGAGGCCAGGCTCGAGCTTCCGCCCAAATCGGTCTTTGCCGATCCGGGCGAGCGCTCGGATTTTCGCGTCATGCCCTGTGTCGTCCGCTTTCCCGATCGGGTGCGCAAGACCGTCAAGATCGTCGGCACCAACTGGCCCCGGCAGATCGTGGCCGGCGAGATCAGCGTCGGCAAGGCCTTTGCCCTGCACAGTGGCGAGAACTTCATCGAAGCCGGCTTTGCCGCCTGCATCCTGTCCTCGGCGCGCACCGGTGCCTGCGCCGTAACAGGCCTGCGTCTGCTGATGCCGGACTGTCAGACTCTGGCCATCATCGGCGCCGGCCGAGTCGGTTACTACACCGCCCTGTACGCCGCCTGCCTGCCTTCGATCAGGCGCATCGAATTCAGCGATATCGAGCCACGCCGGGCCGAGCTGGCCGCCGAGTTCATCGGTCGTTTACGGCCTGAGCTGGCAACGGGCAGTTTCAGCGCCGGGGATCTGTCGAGCAAGCCGGACGCCCTGGTTCTGGCGACCGACAGCGAGCAGCCCCTGTTCGATGCCTCCGGGCACCGACCGCAGGTCGTGATCAGCGTTGGTGCCGACACCGACTGGCAGCGCGAAATCGAAGACACCGTGCTCGAGCACTACGCGATCTTCCTCGACACCCACGACAGCCGCCACTGGGGTGATCTCAAGCGCTTCGAGAAGGACCATCGCCTGGCGGGACGCCCCATGCGCGATCTTCAAGAGATGCTGCGACAGCCAGTAGACAGGCCCGGTCCGGCACTGTTCATCTCGACCGGCTCTGCCCTGTTCGACAATCTGACGATCGACTATCTGCTGACCGGCCCCTTGGCGAACCGGATTCAGGGAACGGCTGACTGATTCAGAGGGCGCGTGCCGGCGCCGCGTGCGCTGAGCTGGCCGATTTCTTCAACCCGGATATTGGGTCGCCATCCACCCACGTCCAGGCGGGCGGCAAAGCGGTAGTCGAAGGTTTCGGTAGGGTTGGCCATCAGATCACCGATCAGGCGCAGGCCGCCGATCAGATCGGGGCTGAGATCAACCTCGAAGTCGGCGCTGCCGTAGGCCGGCACGATCGGCAGATCGTTGGCCGCGCCAGTTAGCAGGCGCTGACCCTGCAGGTCGACGCGATAGCTCATGCCGACCAGCGGCAGCTCGACCCGGTTCGGATTGATCACCCGCAAGCCCACTCGAAACACGGGGCCAGTGGAGGTGCCCTCAGGGGCCAGACCGAAACTGGTGACCGTCACGGCCGGGGCCTCGTCATAAGGCGACAGGGCCGCGCAGGCCGACAGCAGGACGGCCAGAGCCAGAATCAGAACCGCTTGCAAGAGAGTTTTCATTGACATTGCTTCCTGGATTGTTTCACTGATCGACCATCTGGCCAAAGCATACCGCGCCGGACGCAGCCGCGGTTGATCAGGATGCATCCGCGCTTCCTCTCGATTTCGGACAGAGTATCCTGATCGAATTCATCTGTCCCTCAGGATCCCGAGAGCCACCATGCCCAATGATCTGCAGCTGATCTGGATCGGTGCCACGCTGCTGGCCGCCCTGGTCGCACAGGGCCTGGCCCGGCGCATCCACCTGCCGCGGGTCACCGTACTTCTGCTGCTGGGTGCATTGGCCGGACCCGAGCTTCTCGATCTGCTGCCCGATGGTGCCACTGAGGGTTTCGGGCTGATCACCCAGATCACCCTGGCCATCGTCGGCTTTCTACTCGGCGAGCGGATGTCGTTCAGGGATCTGGGTCAGGCACGGGAGTCCCTGATCATCAGCCTGATGGTGACCGTCGTGACCGCAGCGGTGGTGACCCTTGCGGTCTTCATGCTGACGGGTGATTGGGCAGCCGCACTGCTGCTCGGTGCCATTTCCACCGCGACCGATCCGGCGGCAAGTATGGATGTGATGAAAGAATCCCATGCTGACGGCCCACTGAGTCGCTTGCTCGTCCAGGTGGTCGCCATCGATGATGCCTGGTGCGTGATGCTGTTCAGTATCGCCCTGGTCATGCTGGCCTGGATGAGCGGGACGAACGAGAGCGGCTGGTCGGCGCTGGGCCACGGCATGGTCGACCTTCTTGGCTCGATTGCGCTCGGACTGATCCTGGGCCTGCCGATGGCCTGGTTGACCGGTCGCATCACACCCGGCGAGCCAATGCTGCTGGAGTCTATCGGCTTTGTTCTGCTGGCCGCGGGCCTGGCTCATTTACTCGGATTGTCCTATCTGCTCACCTGCATCACGCTCGGCGTCGTCGTCGCCAACATCGCCCGCCATCACGTCCGCCCTTTCCGCTCCATCGAAGGGATTGCCTTTCCGTTTCTCGCTCTGTTCTTCTTCATGGCAGGCTACCAAATGGCCTGGTCTGCCCTGCCCACGCTGGGTGTGCTGGGCCTGGTCTACATCGGTGCGCGAGTTGCGGGCCGGCTACTCGGTGGCGAACTGGGCGGCTGGATGGCGAACTCGACGACCCTCAATCGTCGACGAATCGGACCTTGCATGCTGCCCCAGGCCGGCGTTGCACTCGGCCTGGCCCTGGTTGCCGTGGACCGCTTCCCCGAGCTGTCCTATCTGCTACCCCTGGTGGTGGCCTCGACCGTACTGTTCGAGCTGATCGGCCCACCTGTCACGCTGCACCAGCTCAAGCGCGCCAATGAAACACAGGACAGTCCGCCCTGAGCCAATCGACGATGGCCCGGCACGAGCTCACGCGCTGGTCCTTGGTCTTCAGCGCGACTCCATTCGAACCAGGCGCAGTTCGAGGCGCTTGATCTCGCGCAGCACCCGATTGGCTTCGAAATGATCGCCCATGAAGCCTCGGAGAAAGGTCGTCAACTGGACACCGATCACAGCCAGCATGCCCCACTGCACAGCATCCAGTGTCTCGGTGGCCGTCATCGCCGCCCAGGCAAACCAGATCGTTGCCAGGCCAAAGATCACGGCAACACCCATGACCATGGACATGACCCAGCCCAGCGGTCCGCGAAACAGCCCGAAGGCCTGGCGGAAATAGCCCGGTTCCGACCCGTATTCGGCCAGCAGACGCTCGTCGTCCTCACTCAGCGTGTCTTCAATCAGTTCATCGATCTTGCTCATGGTGTTCTCCTTCGAGTAGAGCGCGCAGCTTTCTGCGCGCATGCATCAGACGGGTCTTGACCGTGCCAACGGGAATGTCCAGCGAAACAGCAATTTCAGCCACGCGCAGGCCCTCGCGATAGAACAGGCCGAGCGCGGCGCGCTGCGGCCCGGGCAGCTGCGCGATGGCGGCGCGAACACGCGCCATTTCTGCCGCATCTTCCTGGACAGCGTCCACTTCGAGCTCGGCATCGAGCGCTGCGGCCTGTTCACCGGCACGGCGGCGGGTCAGCGAACGGATAGCGCGGGCATATCGACGGGTCACGATCCGAAAAGCCCAGGAGGCAAAGGCGTTGACGTCCTCCAGACGCCCGAGTCCGCGCAGGATCTCCGACCAGGCATCCTGGGAAATATCCGCCGCGAGATCCCTGTCGGCACACAGGCGAAAGGCATGCGAGTGCAGCTTGGGCATCCAGCGCTCGGCCAGGCGCTCCAGGGCGACGCGGTCACCGCTGCGCGCTGCGGCCACCAGATAGCCGTCAAGTACCCTTTCCTTTTCGCTTCTGATGGCCATAGGTCTTCAATCAATTGGCTTCGTTTGTACCTACAGTGCCCGCAATGCCGGTTCCGGTTCAATCCGCTTCTCGGTTTTTCCACAGGGTATAGTGACCGGCAATGCACATTCAGCGTACGGAGTGCCCTCTGGCATGCAGATGAATTTTCGAATCGCCGGGTTTCTGCTGCTCGCCGGCCTGGCCGCTGCGCAGGCCCAATCGGTCGAACAGTCCCCGCCCTCATCTGACGAGCCGGACCGGGATCAACGGCTCGAGCCCTACCTCGACGGCATCGTCGATGCCATGCTTCAGCAGCATCGGATACCCGGCCTGATCGTCGCAGTCACCGACCGCGACCAGGATCAACTGCTCAAGGGCTATGGCCAGGCTGACGCAGATGGCGACCGGGGGGTCGATCCGTCCGAAACACTCTTTCGCATCGGTTCGATCTCCAAGACCTTCACCTGGACGCTGGTGATGATGCTGGTCGACCGGGGGCAGCTCGATCTGGACCGCGATATCAACGAGTACCTGGTCGATTTCAGCATCGACGAGGCCTTTGATACGCCGATCACCATGAACGATCTGATGGCACATCGGGCCGGCTTCGAGGATACGCTCAAAGTCTTCCAGCTCAGCGACGATGAACCGCGCGGCCTGGGAGAGGTCCTGGCCGACACCCAGCCCGCTCGCGTCTTTCCTCCGGGCGCACGCACCTCATATTCCAACTGGGGCTCGGCGCTGGCCGCTCATATCGTCGAAGTCGTCGACGGTCGCCCGTATATCGAAATCCTCGACTCGGACATTCTCAGGCCGCTGGGCATGGACTCGACCACGCTGGTCCAGCCGGCACTGCTCGAAGCCGACCTGGCCGAACGGATGTCCGTCGGCCTGCGCCGTGTCACTGGCCGGCTCGAGACCAGCGATCCAATGCAGATCGGGCCTTTTGCACCCGCCGGCGGGATGGCCTCGACGGCATCGGACATGGCGCGCTGGATGCGCTTTCATCTCAACGGCGGCGAACTGGACGGTGTTCGACTGCTCTCCGCAGCCAGCCACTCGCGGATGCTGACGCGTCACTTCGATGATCGTTCGGGTTCAGCCGATCTGGCCCACGGATTCCAGAACTTCTCCCTGCATGGCGTCGAAGTCTTCGGTCACGCCGGCTCCACCGGAAACTTTCATTCCCGGATGCTCTTCCTGCCCGATCCGGGCGTCGGCATCTTTGCCTCGCAGAATTCCGGCAGCGGCGGTTATGCAACCGTCAACACCCTGACACGACTGCTGGTCGAGCGCGAAATCCGAGCCGACGGGGGGTCCACCACAGTCGAGCCAGGCCCGGTCGATGGGGGCCGCGCGCTGGACGCCTACGCCGGCAACTACCGCAACAACCGCCGCTCATTCGAAGCCCTGACCGCGGTATTCTCGATCGCACCCACTGCCTCGGTCCAGGCCGCAGACGATGGCTCCCTGATCATCCAGCTGAATGCGGAGAGTGACCGCTTCTACCCCACCGGCGACTCGGAGAGTATCTTCATCAACGACCTCGGCCAGGCCGTACATTTCCAGCGCGGTCCCGACGGCAGGGTCATGGCACTCAATGACAGCAGCGGTGTGCATTCCCACGACCGGGTCCCGACCCGCGGTATGCCCTGGGCCCTGATCCTGCCCCTGCTGCTCGCACTGGGACTGAGCATCACCACGCTGCTGGGCTTCTGGAAGCGCTGGCGACACCAGAGCGAATCCACCCGCGCCGGCCGCCGTGCAGCCTGGCGCGCGCGAGTCGCGGCCCTCGGCATGCTCCTCTATGTGCTGATCGGGGTCGTTGCGATCATCGGGGCCTCGCAGATCGACGCGGCCTCGATCAGCGCCTTTCCGCCGACCTCGCTGGTCGTGTTCAGTCTGGCTGGCTGGAGTCTGCTGCTGATCTCGGCGCTCCTGCTCACCGGCCTGATCCCGGCATGGCGCGGCTCGCAGTGGCCGATCCTGCGCCGCCTGCACTACACGGCCTTCGCGCTGACCCTTCCCCTGCTCTGCGCCCAGCTCTGGTACTGGAACCTGTTCGGTGCCCCTCTGATCTGATCATCAATGGAGAGACGATCATGCAACTCAAGACCATCCTTGTGAGCCTGGCGACCGTTCTGATGGTTGCCTGCGGCAATTCATCGACCGAGTCGTCGGAAGACGCAGCAACCCGGTCTGAACCCGACCTGCCCGGCCAGGGCTACGATCGCGCTCTGGAACGCGCTCGCGGTGTCGAACAGGACGTTCTCGACGCCGCCGAGCGCCAGCGCGAGCAGATCGACGAGCAGGGCGGCGGGGGCTAAGCCTCAGAAGCGCCGGGAATCGCGACCGGAATCAGGGCCCATCGCCCGCCCAGCGGCTGAAGTTCAGGAACTGGCGGCGCGAGGTCGGTCCGAAGGTCTGAAAATGCGGATCGGCCATCTGGCGATAATCGGCCCGGGTCATGGCCACCGCGTCCTCTCCGAGGTGGTGCTCCAGAACCTCACGCTCGAGGCGATAGGGTTTGAGCGCGTTCAGCCCCAGAATCTTGCGCTTGATCGTCGGGGTCAGGGCCGGGTAGCCATAGCGCTCCTGGAACTCTTCGCTGATCTGGAAGGCGCGGAAGGCCTGGATCTGGTCCTGCGGCGAACCGTACCAGATCGAGTCCGTACCCCACAGGATATTGTCCTCGCCCAGGTGCAGCAGCATCTTGCCCAGGGCATGGGCCGCCGAGTCGGGATCACGCATCAGGAAGCGCCAGGTCGAGCCGAGTTCGGCGTAGACGTTGGAACCGTGCCCCAGGTCACTCTCGACCACCGTCTGAATCAGCGAGTCGATGCCCTCGCCGCGCTCGGGATCGTATTCACCCTCGGCCTGGCCCGGAATGAAACCGGAGTGGTAGATCAGGAAGCTGAGCTCCGGATAGCGCTGGGCCGCCGGTCCGACGTCGGTGCACAGCGAGTTCTCGTAGCTCCGCTCGCCGAAGGGAATGCCCTTGTGGATGGCGATCACCGGCACATCGAGCCGTTTGGCCTCCTCCAGAAAGCGAATCCCGGTGGCCTCGTCGGTGAGCGCATAGCCGTCGCCCTCCGGGCCCCACTGGGTGTAGGTCTTCCAGGCCTGGATGCCGAAATCATCGCGCAGGCGCTGCATGTCCTCGACATCACCGGCCTGGTTGGGGTTGACCCGACCATGCAACAGCAGGCGATTCGTGCCCCCGAGCCCATCGACGATGGTGCGCGCGGCAGCCGCCTCTTCGATGGTCAGCGGCTCGCCCTCGCGCGTCGAGGGCACGAAGCTCAGCACCATCACGTCGGTGTCGGAGTCCATGAAGACGTCCTTGATGAAGGCATCCGGCCCGAAGCACTGGAGGTAGGCGCGCGGCGCATCACCGGTGCCCAGGGCACAGCCGGCGTTCTCGAAGCTCGACAGAGGCCGTGCGTCACCGGGCAGGCGATCCAGCCAGGCACCGTTGGGATTGACGAAGTGTCCCTGGACATCGAGGATGAACTCATCGCCGCTCAGGACCGCACTGGCGGCTTCTTCCTCCATGGCAGCCTCCGGTGCCAGGGCGTAAACACCGCCGGTCCGACCCATCGCCGCCTGGGCGGCGTTGAAGGCCAACAGGGTCGAGGCGGCACCACAGGTCGAGACCAGAAACTGGCGCCGTGATTGATCGAGCCGCTTCGCGTTGACGGTCGCGGCCTCCTTGGCCAGGGCATTGCCCATGGTCTCGGCCCGGCCCAGCGGAATGGGCTCGAATTCACCATTCGAGGTGGAATCGATCTTGATCGGCAGACGCTGGCCGTCGGGGTCGTGAATCGAGGTCATGGCGGGCTTCCTTCGCGCTGGATGTCGGCTTCATTGGAGCAGAACGGCGCGAGGGATGCAATTCGCGGAACGTCCTGCTCGCCGCCCGCGCATTGACTTGCCACGGCGACGGATGCGAGCGGACCACCCCGGGCAAGGCAGGATGGAATCAGCGATCCGCGCAGTACCGCAGCGCCGAGTCGAGCACGATGTCGTCGCGATGGACCACGGCACCGCGGCTGGAACCGCCGAGGATCGCTTCCAGATGCTCGGACTGACAGCCTGCGATCCGGCGGACGTCCTCCGAGCTGTAGGCAGACAGGCCGCGACCCACAGGACCGTCCGGCGTTTCGATCGACACCAGGTCCCCGCGATCGAAGTCCCCTTCAACGCCCGTCAACCCGACGGACAACAGGCTTGCTCCAGAACGCAGGGCCCGGGCCGCGCCGGCATCGACCTGCAGCGTTCCTGCCACCTGCTGCAGACTGGACAACCACTGCTTGCGCTGGGCCAGTGGGCGCGCACTGGCCTCGAACAGGGTATGCCGCCCGCCGCTGGCCAGGGTCTGGATCGGGTCATCCGCCAGCCCCGAGGACAGGGCGACCGGCACGCCGGCCGCCGTGGCAATCCGGGCTGCGGCCAGCTTGCTGCTCATGCCGCCGGTTCCGACGCCGCGAGAGCCGGTCGAGCCGGCCATGACTTCGATCTCGGCGCTGATCGCCCGCACCCGCGGAATATGCCGAGCCTGGTCAACCTGACCTGGATCGCGGTCGTACAGGCCGTCCACGTCACTCAACAACAGCAGCGCCTCTGCAGCGAGCAGCTGGGCCACTCGGGCGGCCAGTCGATCGTTGTCGCCGAAGCGGATCTCTTCGGTCGCGACCGTATCGTTTTCATTGACGACCGGCACGATGCCACGCTCGATCAGGGTCTCCAGGGTGGCGCGGGCATTCAGATACTGGCGGCGATGCTCCAGATCGCCGAGGGTCAGCAGAATCTGGGCGGCGACCCGACCCTGGCCCTTCCAGCACTCCGACCAGGCCCCGGCCAGGTGAATCTGGCCCACGGCGGCCGCTGCCTGGGCCTGGGCCAGCAGCCTGGGACGCGAATCCAGGCCCAGCGCCGAACGCCCCAGCGCGATGGCACCCGAGGAGACCAGCACCACCGGGCCGGCGCGCTTGCTCAGCCGCTCGCACAGGGTCGCCATCCAGGCGCGGCGCAGTCCGCCCTGGCCATCGATCAAGAGCGACGAGCCGATCTTGACGACCAACGTGCCCGACCCGTTCAGCATGGACTGAATCGATGGCAGCTCGCTCATGACCGCGCCCCGAAGCGGCGTCGGGCAGCGCGGCGGGCAATCCCGTCGTTGATCGGGCTGAAGACAGAAAGGAGGATAAAAAGGAAGGGTACCATCGAGACCCTTGAGTCCGGCAGCACCCACATCAAGGCGACCACCATCATCGAGAAGATGACCGGAAAGAACCATCGCAGCGCTTCGGTCCAGGTATCGAAGGCTTCTTCCTCATCCATCGACAGGGCGTCACGTAGACGCCAGGCATGCCAATACAGGCCGGCCATGATCGTACACAGCAGCATGAAACCCAGGCCGTAGAGCGAGACCAGCACGCGAAACTGGTAGAAGGTCTCGAACTCGAACTCCGAGGGCAACCATCCCCCTGTGAGAAAGGCAAACCCGGATTCCATCAGGATCTTCAGGGGATAGACATAGATCATCACCATCATGATCAGGGCAAAGGTGAGAATCACCGACGGCAGGTCCTCGAGCCCATAGCGATCGCTCCAGCGCTGATGCCCGTACCAGAAGAACAGGATGATCAGCATACTGGCCGCAAAGGCAGGCGCACCCTGCAGGGCCAGAATCAGCTCGTCGTAATTGGACGGGACCTCATCGATCGAAATCGCCAGCAGCGCCGCGGAAAAGGCAAAGGCCGCATCGGCAAAGGTCTCGAGCCGGGTCATCTGCTCCCCCCGGCGAGGAAATCTGGAGGCATTCATGCCGGCCATTCTGGCAGCTCGCCACGATCAGGCCAAGATGCCGGAAGTCAGAAGGGGCGGTTTCCGGTTTCCGGTTTCCGGTTTCCGGTTTCCGGGTTTCGCCCTTCGCCCTTCGCCCTTCGCCTTGTGCCTTGTGCCTTCTTTTCACAACCACCCCTGATCGCGGGCGATTCGATAGGCCTCGATGCGGTTTTCAGCCTGCAGTTTGCTCATCGCCTCGGACAGGTAGTTACGAACCGTCCCCTCGGCCAGATGCAGCCTCCTGGCGATCTCGGCGTTGCTCGAGCCTTCCCCTGCCAGGCGCAGGGCCTGGCGCTCGCGCTCGGTCAGAGGGTCCTTGCCGTCGAAGGCGGTCAGGGCCAGTTCCGGGGCAATCACCCGCTCGCCCTTGACCACCCGCCGCAGCGCACCGGCCAGTTCTTCGGCCGGGGTTTCCTTCAGCAGATAGGCCCGCACCCCGGCATCCAGGGCACGGCGCAGGTATCCCGGGCGCGCAAAGGTGGTCAGGATCACGACACGGACCTCCGGGTGATCGCGCTTGAGAAACTCGGCCAGTTCCAGACCCGTCATCCCGGGCATTTCGATATCGGTGAGGACCACATCCGGGCCCAGGTCTCCCAGCTGATCGCGCGCCGATTGTCCGTCGCCGAAGCGACCGATCACCTCGATATCGTCCTCCAGCTCCAGCAGCGAGGCAATCGCGCTGAGCAGCAGGCGCTGATCTTCGGCCAGAGCAACGCGAATCATGCCGGTTCCCTCGGCAGCTCGGCGCGCAGGCGATGGCCATGGTCGGCGGAGATATCCAGGCGGCCACCGAGCGCCTCGATGCGGGCAAACATGCCCTGGATTCCGCCGCCCTCGGCCTTGATCCGTCCGCGTCCATTGTCGGAAATCTCGAGGGAGACCTCGCCGTTCGGCTCGCGTCGGAGCTCGATCCGGCACTGGCTGGCTTGCGCATGGCGAATGACATTGGTGGCGGCTTCGCGAATCACCAGCGCCAGCATGGCTTCGCGCTGCTTGGACAGCGCCAGATCCGGATCGCGTTCGTAGTTCAATTCCACGTCGGCCGCGCGCAGGCCGCTGCGCACCTGCTCGATCGCCTCGTCCAGTTCCTGCGTGCGGATGCCGCCGATCGCCTCGCGCACGTCGGCCAGGGCCTGTCGGGCCGTGTCCTGCACGGAGCGCATTTCTTCGCCTGCCTGTTCCGGGTTCTTGTCGACCAGACGCGCGGCCAGCTC
>CAYTQT010000062.1:0-19124 GCA_964439915.1 uncultured Wenzhouxiangella sp.
GTGGCCGTGTCGACGGGTGAGAGGATATTGATGTCCTCGATGAAATCGCCCAGATGCGAGTCTTCGTCATCCCCGATCGGGGTTTCCATGGAGATCGGTTCCTTGGCGATCTTGAGCACCTTGCGAACCTTGTCCTCGGGCATTTCCATCTTCTCGGCCAGCTCGTCGGGCGTGGGCTCGCGGCCCATTTCCTGCAGCATCTGGCGCGAGACGCGGTTCAGCTTGTTGATCGTCTCGATCATGTGCACCGGAATACGAATGGTGCGGGCCTGGTCGGCAATCGACCGGGTGATTGCCTGACGGATCCACCAGGTCGCATAGGTCGAGAACTTGTAGCCGCGGCGGTATTCGAACTTGTCGACGGCTTTCATTAATCCAATGTTGCCCTCCTGGATCAGGTCCAGGAACTGCAGGCCTCGGTTGGTGTACTTCTTGGCGATCGAGATGACCAGGCGCAGGTTGGCCTCGACCATCTCTTTCTTCGCCCGGCGGGCCATCGCTTCACCGATCGACATCGAGCGGTTGAGCTCGCGCAGTTCGGCAATCGAGACGCGCTGGCCCTGCTCGAACTTCGCCAGGCGCTCCTGATACTGGGCGATCTCGTCCTTGTAGTCACGCAGGTTCCGACCCCATTTGGTCTGGCGCCTGACCAGACCTTCCAGCCACTCGGGATCGGACTCGTTATCCTGGAAGCTCTTGATGAATTCCTTGCGCGGCATGCCGGCACGATCCACGCAGATGGTCATGATCCGACGCTCGATATCTCGGATGATGGCCACGTGGAAGCGCATCCGGTCGATCAGGTGATCGAACATGCGCGGCGGCAGTTTCAGGCGCATGAACTGCTCGGAGATCGAATCCTTGTATTCGTTGGTCTTCTTGCCGTTGGGTCCGTAGCGGTCGTAGAGCTTGATGAAGTGCTCGTGCAGCTTGCCCAGCTCGTCGAAGAACAGCTGGACCTGCTCGGCTTCCAGGCCGGTGTTGACGGTCGGTGCCGGCTTGTCTTCGTCGATCTCGTCTTCGTCGATGTATTCGGCTTCTTCGGCCACCGCCGCTTCCATCGTGTCTTCGGAAATCAGATCCATTTCCGCCAGCAGGGTCGGATCGATGAAGCCCGACACCAGCTCGTTCAGTCGCTGGTTGCCCGCCTTCCAGACCTCGGCCTCTTCCAGCAGAACCGCGACGGTGCCGGGGAAGCGTGACAGGGCCATATTGACCTGATTGAGGCCGTCCTCGATCCGCTTGGCGATCGATATTTCGCCCTCGCGGGTCAGCAGGTCGACCGAGCCCATCTCGCGCATGTACATGCGCACCGGATCGGTAGTGCGTCCCAGATCGGTCTCGACCGCCGCCAGGGCCGCCTCGGCCTCCTGCTGGGCGGTTTCATCATCGGTGTCGGAGCTGGCCGCATCGTTGAGGATCAGAGCATCGGCATCTTCAGGCGCTTCTTCGAAGACCTTGATGCCCATGTCATTGATCATGTTGATGATGTCCTCGATCTGTTCGGGATCGACGATGTCATCGGGCAGGTGATCGTTGACCTGAGCATAGGTCAACCACTGACCCTGTTCACGGCCTTTTTCGATCAGCTGCTTGAGCTGGGATGGGCGGGGTGCATTTTCCATAGTCACAACTTATGCGTTATCAACGTTTTCAAGGCGCCAGCTCAGGAGCTTGCGCAGTTCAGCGGCTCGGGTACCATCCAGCCCCCCTTCGTTCATCTGGGCCTGCTGGAGCTCGCGGACACGCGCCTTTACTTGTGTATGACGGATTCTGGCCATGGTCTGGGCCAGCGCTGCCGGCATCTGTTCTGCTTCCTGAACCACTTCACGACCCGCCAGCCGGGCCAGCCAGGGCTGTTCCGGTCGGTCGCGCCACAGCTCAAGAAGCTTAGCCGTGGAGAGATTGGGCCGATCGCGGCAAAAGTCAATCAATTCGGCGAGAAACCCCAGACCCTTGATATCGCGAGCGAACTCCAGAAGGTAGACCGTCTCGCGCGCTGCCAGTTCCGGACGCTGAATCAGCAGTGCAACCCCGTATTGTACCGGTGTCAGGGGGCGTTCGTCATCACTTGATATCGATCGGCGCCTCGATGGGGGTGCCGGAGCCGGCTGAGCACCGCTATGGCCGGCGCGCGACTGAAGCTCCGAACGCATCAGATCGGCAAAGGGACCTGCCGGCAGACGCTTGAGGTGCGGCTCGGCAAGCGCAACCAGCCGGGCACGTCCGTCCAATGAGCGCAGGTCGACCGCCTCGCCCAACTGATCGAAAAAGAAGGTCGACAGCGGCCTGGCCTGGTCGATCTGCGCCTCTAGCGCCTCCGGCCCCTGATTCCGGACCACATCATCGGGGTCCTCGCCCTCGGGCAGGAACAGGAATCTGAGCTCTCGATTGTCCTTCATCAGCGGCAGCGCGGCTTCGAGACCGCGCCAGGCCGCCTGACGTCCGGCCCGGTCGCCGTCGAAACAGAACACCACCAGCGGTGTGGCCTTGAACAGCGCGTCCAGATGATCGGGCGTGACGGCGGTACCCAGAGTCGCGACCACATCGGTGAATCCGAACTGATGCAGGGCGGCCGCATCCATATAGCCCTCGACAACGAGAATGCGTTTCGGCAGACCGCCGCGCCGGACCTGATGCAGGCGATAGAGCTCTCGACCCTTGTGAAACACCGGTGTTTCCGGTGAATTCATGTACTTCGGCTGACCGTCATCGATGACGCGCCCGCCGAAGGCAATGATGCGCCCGCGTCGGTCGTGGATCGGAAACATGATCCGGCCGCGAAACTTGTCGGTGAGGCGGGCCTGCGCGCCCTCGCCCTTGCGGGTGACCAGGCCGGCGGCCTCCAGCTCGGCGGGCTTGAATCCGTTCTTCACCAGATGATCGGACAGTCCCTGCCAGCTCTGCGGCGCCCATCCGACCCCGAATTCGTCCACTGTGGCCTTGTCGAAGCCGCGCTGCTTGAGGTAGTCCCGGGCACCCTGGTCGGCGACGAGCTGGCGCCGGAACCAGGTCTGGGCCTCAGCCAGGGCGGCATAGAGCTGATCATTTTTCCGGGTCGGTGACCCGCCGGCCTCACGCGGCACCTCCAGCCCGGCCAGGTGGGCCAGTTCCTCAATCGCCGCCGGAAACTCCAGGCCATCGTTTTCCATCAGAAAACCGATCGCCGTACCGTGCGCACCGCAGCCGAAGCAGTGATAGAACTGCTTGTCCGAACTGACCGTGAAGGAGGGAGACTTTTCGTCATGAAAGGGGCAGAGCGCCTTGTACTCACCGCGCCCGGCGTGTTTGAGATCGACTCGCGCGCCGATCACCTCGGCAATGTCGATCCGCTCGAGCAGGGTTTCAATGAAGTCATCGGGGATGCGACCGGACACGGGCCGTCCGCGAGCGGTCAGGCTTGCAGGCGGGCGCGTACCCGTTGCGAAACATCGCGCATGTCAGCGCGGCCCTGCGCCTGTGCTTTGAGTGTCGCCATGACCGGCCCCATGGCGGCGATGCCCTCGGCGTCGGTCGCAGCCAGGGCCTGATCGATCATGGCGTCGAGTTCGGCCTCGGTGAGCGGCTCTGGCAGGTAGGTCTGGAGAATCTCGATCTCGGCTTCTTCGGCCGCTGCGAGCTCAGGACGCGCGCCGGCCCGGTAGGCCTCGGCCGATTCCCGCCGCTGCTTGATCATCTTTTCCAGGATCGCCAGCACCTGGGCGTCGTCGAGTTCGATGCGCTCGTCGACCTCGCGTTGCTTGATCGCAGCCGTCACCAGGCGCAGGGTTTTCAGGCGCGCCTTGTCACCAGCGCGCATGGCCTGCTTGACATCATCAAGAATGGTGGCTTTCAGTGACACGTTCTCAAGCGCACTCCTGGTATCGTTTCATTGACCGCATCAACCATTGCTACAGCGATTGCCAAACAATCGAGTCAGCAACGCCGGCCTCTGGCCACGGCACCCTGATAGGGCCTGGGCCCGAGCAGGAATGCTCGACGCTGCGCCCCGTCGGCATCAAGTTCAATGCCGACGGTCTATGCAACGCGATCGATCAATACAGACGGCGGCGATTGACCCGTTCGCGCGAAATCTTGCGCAGGTGGCGCTTGACTGCAGCAGCCTTCTTGCGCTTGCGTTCCTGGGTCGGCTTCTCGAAGAACTCGCGACGGCGAGCCTCCGATACGACACCGGCTTTTTCACAAGAGCGCTTGAAGCGACGCAGTGCGTACTCGAACGGCTCGTTTTCTTTGACCTTGACACTCGGCATGAAGGAATCCGACTCACTTTTTACGTGGAAAGCTGGCCATTATAACGTGCTATTCTCGGCAAGTGCAAAGCTTAAATTGATCGTGTGCAAACCCTCCTTGGCATCGAAACCTCCTGCGACGAAACCGGCGTGGCCCTGTACCGGCCCGACCGGGGCATCGTCGCCGAGTTGATCTACACCCAGGCAGAGCATGCGGACTATGGCGGGGTGGTGCCGGAACTGGCCTCCAGAGACCACGTCCGCAAGCTGCCCGGCATGATTCGGGAGCTGCTCGACCGCGCCGGACAGACGCCGGCTGATCTGGCCGCCATCGCCTACACCGCCGGCCCCGGCCTGGCCGGCGCCCTGCTGGTCGGCGCCTCGACGGCAGTGGCCATGGCCCAGGCCCTGAATATTCCGGCGATCGCCGTCCATCACATGGAGGGCCATCTGCTCTCCCCGCTCCTTGAAGACCCGGCGCCGCCGATCCCCTTCGTCGCCCTGCTGGTGTCAGGCGGTCACACCATGCTGGTCGAGGTCGCCGGTCTGGGGCGCTACAAGCTGCTGGGTGAAACCCTGGATGATGCCGCTGGCGAGGCCTTCGACAAGACCGCCCGTCTGCTCGGTTTGCCCTATCCGGGCGGTCCGGAAGTCGCCCGGCTGGCCGAGCAGGGCGATCCCGGGCGCTTCGATTTTCCGCGACCCATGGTCAATCGCCCCGGCCTGGATTTCAGCTTTTCCGGCCTGAAAACGCACACCCGGGAGCTGATCGCACGCCGCGAACAGGAAGACCATGCCGATATCGCCGCCGGCTTCGAACAGGCCGTGATCGACACCCTGGTCATCAAGTGCAGACGCGCTCTGAAGGAGACCCGGCTGGATCGCCTGATCATCGCCGGCGGCGTATCGGCCAACACCCGGCTGCGCGCAGCGCTCGATGCCGCCCTGCCCGGCCAGGTGTTCTATCCGCGCCCGTCCCTGTGCACCGACAATGGCGCGATGATTGCCCACGTCGGCTGGCACCGGCTGAAAGACGGCCTCCAGGACGGCCAGATCAGCGTGCGGCCGCGCTGGCCGCTCGATGCGCTCTCGGCAATTGCCTGAGCGCTCCTCTTTGGAATCTTTCGTCTCGGTCACCTTCACCTGGCCTCGGCGCTGCGCGCTTAACTTGGCCGACTCTTTAACGATCTTAACGGCGTAAGAATCTATGGACATCGTATTCATCTCGGACCTGGACATCGACACGGTCATCGGCATTTTTGATTGGGAGCGCGAGATTCGACAGACCGTTCGCCTGAACATCGAGATGAACGCCGACATCGCCCGGGCAGCTCGGACCGATCACATCGACGACACCCTGGACTACAAGGCCGTCTCAAAGCGCATGATCGGCTTTGTCCAGGCGAGCGAATTCGGCCTGGTCGAGACCCTGGCAGAGCGCTGCGCCGAGATCATCCTCGACGAATTCCCCGTCCAGTGGCTGCGCCTGCGCCTCGACAAGCCCGGTGCCGTGCGTGGATCGCGCTCGGTCGGGGTGATCATCGAGCGAGGCACTCGCCCCTGAGCCCTCCGATCTGGGACAATGGTGGGTCCCAGAAACGCGAGCGATCGACGATCGGATGATGCAGACACCATGAGCAGTCGCCCAACCACCCAGGCGGTCGAGGTGTACCTCGGCCTGGGCAGCAATCAGGATGCTGAACGCCACCTCCGGGAGGGCATTGCAGCCCTCCAGGCCTGCTTCGGCGCGGTCGAGCTGTCACCGCTGTATCGATCCACCGCCGTCGGATTCGAGGGCCGGGATTTCATCAACGCTGCGGCCCGGATCCACACATCATGGACCGTCGGCCAACTCAAGCAGTGGCTGACCGACCTGGAAAACGCCCACGGCCGTGACCGCAGTCAGCCCAAGTTCTCGGACCGGTCCCTGGATATCGACATCCTTTTTTTCGCTGACCAGGTCGGTACGGTCGATGGCCTGGAGCTGCCGCGCGACGAGATCCTAAAATATGCCCACGTGCTCAAACCGATGGCCGATCTGGCGCCGGAGCTGGTCCACCCGGTCACCGGCCGGACCCTGGCAGATCACTGGGAACGCTTCGAGGGTGATCGCAGTCTGACCGTTCTCGACGGCGAGTGACGGCCGATTGATCGATCCAGGATCCGACAGAGGAGACCGCATGAGCAATGTGAACAAGACCGAACAGGAATGGCGTGAGCAACTGGATGACGAGACCTTTCGGGTGACCCGCCAGGCGGGCACCGAACGGCCTTTCAGCGGCAAGTACAACGAGCATTTCGAAGAAGGCGTCTACCACTGCGTCTGCTGTGATCATCCGCTGTTCGACTCGAGCTCCAAATTCCACTCCGGCTGCGGCTGGCCCAGCTACCACTCGGAGCTCGAGGACGCCGGCATCAAGCAGCGCTTCGACGACTCCCACGGCATGCGCCGCACGGAACTGCTCTGCCCCAACTGCGACGCCCACCTCGGCCATATCTTCAACGACGGCCCACCGCCCACCGGCATGCGCTACTGCATCAATTCGGTCTGCCTGGAATTCAAACCCAGGCAAGACTAAAAAGAAGGTTCACCACAGAGGCACGAAGGCCGCAGAGGAAAGCACTGTGGCTGTTTTTTTGAAATTCTCTGTGTTCTCAGCGCAGTTCGGAGAACTGAGGCGGTTTGCCGGAGGCAAGAAGCCTCTGGTCGGAGAACGACCGCGCGTGTCTCTGTGGTGAATCACTCGGTCGGATCCAGATCGACGCTGGGCGTGGCCGTGCCGGCCAGGGTGGCGCCGTCGATGACCAGCTCGGCACCGTTCATGTAGGGCGCTTCATCGGAGGCCAGCAGGACGGCGACGGCGGCGACTTCTTCCGGCTGGCCGAAACGCCCCATCGGACAGTCGGCCACGAAGTCCTTCATGCGCTGCTCGCGCTCCGGACCGTCTCCGAGCATCGGCTCCCACATGGGCGTCAGAATGGCGGCCGGGAAGATCGCGTTGCAGCGAATGGCAAGCCCCTGCTCTGCGCAATACAGCGCCACGGTCTTGCTGTGATTGCGGATCGCGGCCTTGGACGAGGCATAGGCGGCCGCGCCGGGAATTCCGACCAGGCCGGAGCGAGAGGAGATATTGATGATCGAGCCGGATCCGAACGGGCGCATCGCGCGTATCGCGGCGCGGCAACCCAAGAAGACGCCGTCAAGATTGGTCGCGTGAACCGCGCGCCAGTCCGAAACCTCTGCGTTTTCGGGGTCATGCGCCACCATGCCCTGTTCGAACCCGGTGATCCCTGCGTTGTTGACGAGGATATCGAGCCGGCCGACGTCGCCTGGCCAGGCCCCGACCGCCTGATCCCAGTGCGCTTCCTCCCGAACGTCGAGATGTCGATAGCGTGCCCGCGATCCGAGCGCATCGGCCTCAGCCTGGCCAAGGGTATCGTTGATGTCGGTCAGCAGCACGCGTGCGCCGGCCTCGACAAAGGCCTTGGCGATGGCCAGGCCGATGCCCTGCGCCGCGCCTGTCACCAGCGCGGTCTTGCCGGCCAATCGCTGGCTCATGATGCCGCCTCCGCGCCGCCCTCGAGCGTCATGGCGTAGAAGGCAATCGGCTCATCGGGGCGCATCGCCATGGTCTCGCGCGCCGACTTCATGCCCTCGAAGACCATGCCCAGCTTCTCAGCCACGCGTCTTGACGCGTTGTTATCCGGATCGATCACCGCGACGAGGCGATCCAGCCCCATCTCATCCCGTGCGTGTTCGATGAAGGGCCGTGTGCTCTCGATGGCCAGACCCTGGCCCCAGTAGTCTTTCCAGATCCACCAGCCCAATTCGAAGTCGCCGCTATCGAGCTGCTGCAGGCCGGCCAGACCGATCACCTCGCCGCTGTCGCGCCGCTCGAGCGCGCCGAAGCTGATTTCGTGGCGCGCCAGATGCGCCTCGATCCGCCCGGCCAGCTCATCGATACGCGCGTCCGACCAGGGCTCGCCATTGGAGAGGTAGCGCATCATCTCGGCATCACCGGTCATCCGGACCAGGGCGCCTCGATCGCTTCGCGACCAG
The DNA here is from genome assembly GCA_964439915.1 of uncultured Wenzhouxiangella sp. Taxonomy (GTDB): domain Bacteria; phylum Pseudomonadota; class Gammaproteobacteria; order Xanthomonadales; family Wenzhouxiangellaceae; genus Wenzhouxiangella. The sequence continues at coordinate 8,290 of CAYTQT010000062.1, forward strand.
GGACGAATGTGCAGACGTTCGGTCGTGAAATGGAAGGTCATGGCACCGATGCCGGGCAGCAAAACCCCGATTCTAGCGCGCCCGCCTGGACAGGACTCGTCCTTCGAATCACCCCTACATCAATTGTGTTGCGACCTTTTTCGGTCCCGGAGCGTCTGAACAGGCGAGATGAACTTTTCCACACCCATCGACGAGCTCAGTCTGGCCGCGCTGAAACGCGACTGCCGGCGCACCCAGGAACGGGTCTACCGCAGCTACTCGACGCCGGCCTGGAATCTCGCCCTGCGCCTGTCGGGCTGCGAAGCCCAGGCCTGGGACGCCGTGCAGGCGGGTTTCGTCCGCGCCTTCGAGAAGGTGTCGCAGCTGCGCGACGCGAATCGCTTCGGCGCCTGGCTGAAGCGGATCATCGTCAATCAGGTCATGGACCAGCACCGGCGGCGCTTCGAGGCCCTGCCGGAAGGCGCGGAAGACGAAGACTTCGAGTCGCCCAGGCACGACCAGCGAATGGACCTGGAGCGTGCGCTCGCGCGTCTCGATCCGATGGACCGCACGGTGGTCTGGCTGCACGACGCCGAGGGCTACACCCACGTCGAGATCGCCGAACTGGCCGGCCAGACCCCCTCCTGGTCGAAGACGCGCCTGAGCCGGGCACGTGCCCGTCTGAGGCCGTTTCTGGAACCGGGCCTGAGCACCGTGCGAACCGCCGATGGCGCCGGCACCTGAGCATCGAGCGACAACGAACAGAGCAATGACCATGAACGAGCAAACGAAGAACGCCGAATCCGAACGCGACCAGGCCCTGGGCCAGGCCCTGAACGAGCTGCCGCCCGTAACGCCGCCGCCCGCCCTGTGGTCGGCCATCCGCACCGACCTGGACCAGCGCAGTCATGCCCGGCGTCAGCGCCGCCTCACCTGGATCAGCGCCAGCGTGGCCGCCGCGGCCGTAATCGCCCTAGTCATCAACATCCTGCCCGGCCCGGCGGTCACTCCGACCCTCGAGCTCGAGCCCGATACCGCCACGGCCAGCCTGGCACCCGAGCTGATCCAGGCACGCCAGCTCTCGGCACTCCTCGAAGCCCAGCTGCGCCAGAACACGCTCCGCGCCGTCAATGCCTCATCGATGGACCGCCTCCTTTATCTGGAGAACGAACTCGGCTGGCTCGATACGCGGCTGGCCAGCCAGCCGAATGACCTGTCGCTGTGGCAGAAGCGCATCGATCTGCTCGGCGAAATGAATCGGCAGTACGGCCTGGGCGACTGGCAGAACGACGTCCGCCTGACCCGCCTCTAGTGAAACGACCCCATCGCCATCGAAGCAACCAGGACTTGCCAAGGAGAATCCAATGAACAGACTCATCACCACCACCCTTTGCCTGCTGCTGGCACTCGGAAGCGGCCTGGCCACGGCCGAGGACAAGCAGGATGAACTCGATCGACTGCGAAGCGAACTCGAGCAGGCCCGACTTGAAGTGGCCGAGGCCGCGCAGGACATGGCGCGTCTCCAGCGCGAATTCTTCGAGGTCTCCGGCGGCGCCTTGTCCGAGCGACTGGACCGGCCCGGCCACGACGGCGTCAACGGCCCCTATGCATTCGATTTTGACTTCGACCTCGACGATGGTGCCCATGCCGTCTTCTCGGGATTTCCGCCGCGCCTCGGCGTCGTCCTCGGCGACGGCGAGGGCTTCGAAGCCAACCGCATCGTCGGCCTGACGCCCGGTGGCGGTGCCGATCAGGCCGGCCTGAGGATCGATGACCGCTTGCTGTCGATCGCCGATCAGGATGTGCGGGAGCAGACCAGCGCACGCGTTCGATCTGTCCTGGGCGACTTTGAGGCCGGCGACGAGATCGAGGTGGTTGTCCAGCGCGGCGAAGAACAGGTTCGGCTCCCCGTCGTTCTCGGCTCATCCCTGGACAATATCCGGCTCATGGCCGATCAGATGCAGATGATGAGCATCATGGACGAGAACAAGGAGCGAGAGATCATTCGCATCATCAATGCCACCAATGCGGCAGTGGATCCGGTCCCGCCCGTCCCGCCCCTGGCCCCGCTGCCAGGATTGCTGACAGGTCTTGGCGGAGACACGGACCTGGTCAGCAACCATGCCGGCCTCGCCGGCTACTTCGGCACCGGTGATGGCGTTCTCGTGCTGCGCATCGAGGAGGGCAACAGTCTGAACCTGCAGTCCGGCGACGTGATTCTCGATATCGAGGGCGAGGGCATCGAGCAGCCAATCGATGTGGGCCGCGCCCTTCTCGATCTCGAGCCAGGCAGCGACATCGCCGTTCGCGTGTTCCGCGAGGGCCAGGAAACCACGCTCTACGGCAGCGTGCCGACCTCGACCTTCCGGCCGATGGGGCGAGATGGAGGACTCGGCCGCCTGAAGCATTTTCACGCTCCGGAATCGCCAACCGCGCCAGCAGCCCCCGGCGCGTCCCTCTGATCCCCGCGGGCAGGACGGCCGAACGGCTCTCACCGGGAATAAACTCACCACCTTATCCGTTATTTCCTTATGCACGCGAATTGATTTTCATCAAGACCGGGCTTTTCGGGGCCGGATAGTCTCGGTCAGATAACGCATAAGGAGAAAAACCATGGGAGCCAGACCCCTCATCCGATTCAGGCAGGTATTGACCGGCCTGCTGCTTGCCGCCGGGTCCTTTGCCAACGCGGTAGTTCCGACCTACGAGATGGAAATAATTGATGAATTCAACATTGCCACGATCGTCTGGAGCGCCAACAACAACGGGATGGTCGTCGGCACACAGATCGTGGCGGGAGTGCAGCGTGGATTCATCGCGAGTGAGTCCACAGGTATTACCCTGTTGCCGCTTCCAGCGGGCTACCTGAGTTCGGAGGCTTTCGATATCAACGACAACGGGCTGATTGTAGGAACCGCGGCGACATCAAGTCTGGCGGCAGACTTCGGAGAGCCGGCCGTTTGGCTTGTCAATGAGGAGGGTGGCTATTCCGCCATCATTCCGGAGCAATTCGAGACCCTGCCCGGCCCGGTCGGTGAACTACAGATCACCGGCGGCCAGATCGTGGCCGTCAACAACAGTGATGATCTGATCGGCTGGTCACGTTACCAGGGCTTTCAGGGGGGGCCTGCCACCCGCTTCTTTCTGTCCGAGGCCCCTGTCAATCTTGGTGCTTTGGGCATGCAGGCTACTCCTCGCGACGTCAATGATGCCGGCGTGGTTGTTGGCGACCAACTCAAATTCGACCTGACGGACAACTCGGTCACCGACATCGGAGTGCCGCCGGACCTGTCAACCGGCACACCCTTCACCAACGCCATAGTCTATGCCATCAATAATGCGGGAGAAACTGTGGTCGCCGCCAATCTGGCATCGGTTCCAACTGAAAACTATCTCACCTATCGACACAGCGAAGGCGTTGGCTACCAGCGGCTGAATCCTGCGCAACTCCCCAGCCGATTCGTCGGCTTCTACGACAACAACGATCCTGGTGATGTGCTGGCTTCAGGGGGCATTTTCTTCAAGGCAGAAGATCAACTCATCACAAGCGTCGAGCAACTGCTGGCTCCGCCATTCGGGTCGTGGTCGATTTCAGGCGGCATCATTACGAATGATCGAAGCGTTTACGCTACTGCCACCAACCCCTCGACCGGCCAGAATGCCTTGGTCGTATTGAAGGCATTGTCCGAGGACTTCATTTTCAGTACCAGTTTTGAAATCGGCAGCTGAGTGACCAAAAAGCCGCATCGACATCGATACCGACGGACCCTTATACTCGCCGAATCATGATCAGCGCGGGATCAACCCACCAGAATCCCCGCCCAGGCCGCGTTGAGCAGAGACACCAGAGCACCGGCCAGGACCGCCTTGAGCCCCAGTCTGGCCAGGTCCGGGCGGCGGGCCGGGGCGATGGAGCCGACCCCGCCGATCTGGATCGCGATCGAGGAAAAGTTCGCAAAGCCGCACAGGGCATAGGTCGCGATCAGGACCGATCGATCGCTCAGGTCGACCTGGGTTTCCGAAAGGGCAACATAGGCCACGAACTCATTGGCGACGATCTTCTGCCCGATCAGCCCACCGACGGCGATGCACTCATCCAGCGGCACGCCGACCAGAAAGGCCAGCGGCGCGAACAGCCAGCCGAGGATCAGCTCCAGGCTCAAGGGCTGACCGAGCAAGCCGGCCAGGCCGGTCATCTCACCCAGCCAGCCTAAAGGTCCATTGACCAGCGCGATCAGGGCCAGGAAGGCCAGCAGCATGGCGCCGACGTTCAGTGCCAGCTTGAGACCCTCACCGGCGCCGCCGGCCGCCGCTTCGATCAGGTTGACGTGCGGCCGGTCGATCGCGGTGCGCACGGTGCCGACGGTTTCCGATTCGGCCGTCTCGGGCACGATCAGCTTGGCCATGACCAGCGCAGCGGGCGCCGCCATGATCGAGGCCGAGATCAGATGCTTGGCGAAATAGGCCTGGGCTTCCAGGTCGGTGCCGCCGAGCAGCAGCACGTAGGCGGCCAGCACGCCACCTGCGATGGTCGCCATGCCGCCGGTCATCAGGGCGAACAGCTCCGAGCGGGTCATGCCGGCGATGAAGGGGCGCACGACCAGCGGCGCCTCGGTCTGGCCGACGAAAACATTCGCCGCCGTGGCCAGGGACTCGGAGCCCGACACCCCCATGAACCGGGTCATCACCCAGGCCATCGCCTCGACCAGCTTCTGCATCACCCCGAGGTGATAGAGGCAGGCCATGAGCGCGGCGAAGAAGATGATCGTCGGCAGCACCTGGAAGGCGAAGATGAAACCGAAATTGTCGGCATTGGCCAGGTCGCCGAAGATGAAGGCCGAGCCCGAGGCGGTAAAGCCGATCAGGGTCACGAACAGCTCGCCCAGCCGGGCAAAGACCGCCTGACCGAAGGGCACCGAGAGCACGAAAACCGCCAGCGCGAACTGCAGGACCACGCCCACCCCGATCGTCTTCCAGGCAATCGAGGAGCGCCGTTCCGACAGAATCCAGCCGATCGCCAGAATACAGACGATGCCGAACAGACCGTGCAATACATCCAGCATGGCGGTCAGACCCGGAATTCCGGGAGCTTCGGCTGGATCAGCGAAAGCACCGGACGCAGGTACTCGGGCAGACCATCGCGCCCGTAGCTCGGGTAGGCCTCCCCTCTGATCAGCGGCTCGAGATAAGCCCGTGCCGCGGGGGTGATGCCAAAGCCGTTGCGCGAAATGTATCCCTTCGGCAGCTTTTTTTCCTTATTGGCAATGCGCTTGAGATCGGCAGCTTCCACGCGCCATCGATAGGGCTGATTGCTGATGCGCTTGATCACCGGCATCACACCCGACTGCCCCTCCAGGGCCAGCTTGACGGCCGCTTTGCCGACCGCTCTGGCCTGTTCCAGATCCGTGGACGAGGCGATATGCCGGGCCGAGCGCTGCAGATAGTCACTGACCGCCCAGTGGCACTTGAAGCCCGCCTCGCGCTTGATCAGATCCGCGATCCGCGGCGCGACGCCGCCGAGCTGGGCGTGGCCGAAGGCGTCCTTGCCACCGGATTCGGCGAGGAACTCGCCGCTGGCGGTGCGCGCCCCCTCGGAGACGACGATCGAGCAGTAGCCCTGGGCCGCGACCGACTTCCTGACGGCTTCGAGGAACCGGTCCGGCTCGAAGGGGACTTCGGGAAACAGGATGATTTGCGGCGGATCCCCTTTCTCGCGCGCGGCCAGGCCGCCTGCCGCGGCGATCCAGCCCGCGTGGCGCCCCATCACTTCGAGGATGAACACCCTGGTCGAGGACGAGGCCATCGACATGACATCCAGGCTGGCCTCCATCACCGACACAGCGACATACTTGGCCACCGAACCGAAACCCGGGCAGTTGTCGGTCACCGCCAGGTCGTTGTCGATGGTCTTGGGCACGGCGATGCACTGCAGATCGACGCCCTGCTGGCGGGCCATCTCGGAGATCTTCAGGGCCGTGTCGGCCGAATCATTGCCGCCGTTGTAGAAGAAGTAGCCGATGTCATGGGCCTGGAAGACATCGATCAGGCGCTGGTACTCCCGGGCGCTGTCTTCCAGACCCTTCAGTTTGTAGCGGCAGGAGCCGAACACGCCGCCCGGGGTCTGGGCCAGGCGCTCCAGATCGCGCTTGTTGAGCTGAGCGGTGTCGATCAGTCGTTCCTCCAGCACGCCGAGGATGCCATCGCGGGCGGCATAGACCCGTCCCAGATCGGCGCGGTTCGCCCGAGCCGTCTCGATCAGCGCGGCAGCGCTTGCGTTGATCACCGGCGTGACCCCGCCTGACTGCGCGTACAAGAGATTTTTTCCTGCCATGTCTGCCTGCCTGATATCGGTTCGTTCAAGGATAGCCGATCGAGCCGCCACGACAGGCAGCCGATACCCCGACTGCGACAAATCTTCCCCATTTGACAGGGGCGCGCTTCCAAAGTACTTTTGGCTGCTTATCTTTCGTTCAGACGCCTCTACTACACCATGCGAATCGTACTTCTAGGACCGCCCGGCTCGGGCAAGGGAACACAGGCCGCCTTGCTCAAGGACCGTCTGGGTGTCCCGCATATTTCAACGGGTGTGCTGCTGCGTGCCGCAGTCGCCGCCAGGACGCCGCTCGGCCTGCAGGCCAAGGCGGCAATGGATGCGGGCGAGCTGGTCTCCGACGAGCTGGTCCTGGGGCTGATCGAAGAACGCATGGGCAGCGAGGATGTCAAGTTCGGCTACCTGCTGGACGGCTATCCGCGCAATCTGGCCCAGGCCCGGGCGCTCGACGAGGTGCTGGAGCGGGTCGGACTGCCGGTGGAGAAAGCAATCGCCCTGACCGTCGACGAGGATCAGATCGTGCACCGCCTGGCCAAGCGGGCCGCGGAGGAAAATCGCTCCGACGATACCGAAGAGGTCGTGCGCAATCGACTGCAGGTCTATCGCGAGCAGACCGCACCGGTGACCGGTTACTACGACTCCCGGGATCTGCTGATCGAAGTCGACGGCATGGGCTCGATCGAGGAAGTCAATCAGCGTCTGAGCCAGGCCATCGGCTGATCGTGGATTGCCTGGCCTGGATCAGGCCCGTCGAATCCGGACCCGCACCACGCCCTCGGAATGATCCGAGGCCAATAGCGTGTGGCCAAGATGTTCGCACATGATCGCCAGATCCATTTCTGCCAGCGGGTCGGTGGCCAGCACCTCCAGGGTGTCGCCCGAACGCATCGTGGCCAGCGCCGCCTTGGCCTTCAGCACTGGGACCGGGCAGAGGCTGCCGCAGACGTCGAGGCTGCGATCCGCGTCGTTCGATCCTGAATCTTTCATTGCCGTCCGTCCATTCATCGCCGTACATTCTGGTAGTCTGCCAACACGTCTTCTTGACCCCAGTCCATGACCGATCTGATCATCCGCCTGGCCGGCTTGTTGCTGCTGCGACGCGGCCCCCAGGACCTTCCTGCAGGCTGGCCCGCGCTACTGTTCACCATCCTGGCCTATGTGGGTGTGACGGCGTTCAATCTCGGCCGTGGCGAAGGCCATCCGGCGCCTGGCGCGGTAATGATGCTGGCCGTCGGCCTGCCCCTGATTCTGACCTGGATTGTACTCAAGATCCGACAGCGCACCGAGCGCTGGACGCAGACCCTGACCGCCCTGTTCGGCAGCAACGCCCTGCTTTCGATCGTGACGCTGCCCTTCAGCCTGGCCGCGGGCAACGACCCCAACACGGGCCTGGCACTGATCCTGCTCACCAGCTTCTTCTGGTCGTTTGCCGTTGATGCCCATATCTGGCGCCATGCGCTGGATATCAGTTTCGCGGCTGCACTGGTCGTGACCATGATGCTTTTCGTGATTTCCCTGTTCGTCATCACCTCACTGACCGGCCCCCTATGAGAATTCACATCCTTGGTATCTGCGGCACTTTCATGGGCGGTCTTGCTGCCCTGGCACGGGAAGCCGGGCACGAGGTCACCGGGTCCGACGAGAACGTCTACCCGCCGATGAGCACCCAGCTCGAATCCATCGGCATCGAACTGACCGAGGGCTTCGCTGCCGATCACCTCGACCCACGGCCAGACCTGGTCATCATCGGCAATGCCCTGTCGCGCGGCAACCCGGCTGTCGAAGCCGTGCTCAACGAGCGTATTCCCTACATGTCGGGCCCTCGCTGGCTGGGCGAGAACTATCTGAAGGATCGCCGCGTGCTGGCCGTCGCCGGAACTCACGGCAAGACCTCGACCTCGAGCATGACCGCCTGGATTCTGGAGCAGGCCGGCCTCAACCCGGGCTTCCTGATCGGCGGCATCCCGACCAACTTCAACGTCTCGGCGCGCAGTGGATCGGAATGGTTCGTGGTCGAGGCCGACGAGTACGACACCGCCTTCTTCGACAAACGGGCGAAATTCGTCCACTACCGGCCCGATGTCGCCGTTCTCAACAATCTCGAGTTCGACCATGCCGACATCTATCCCGACATCAAGGCAATCCAGACCCAGTTCAATCATCTGATCCGCACCGTCCCGGGTAACGGCACCCTGGTCTGCAACGCCGACGATAATGAACTCAGGGAGGTGCTGGACCAGGGCTGCTGGAGCCGCCTGGCGCTGTTCAATCTGACCGACGGCAACGAGGCCGAATGGCAGGTCAAACTGCTGCAACCGAGCGGGCACGAACTCGAGTTCCTGCGGGACGGCAACAGCCTCGGCGTCCTCGAATGGCCATTGAGTGGACGCCACAATGCCATGAACGCCCTGGCCGCCATCACCGCAGCGGATGCCGCCGGCGTGGATCCTGAGCTGGCGATTCATGCTCTGGCCCGCTTCAGCGGTGTCAAACGGCGACTGGAGCGGATCGGCGAGATCGAGGACATCCAGATCTACGACGATTTCGCCCATCATCCCACCGCCATCCGTCTGACTCTGGAGGGCCTGCGAAGAAGCGTGGGCAACGCACGGATCCTGGTGGCCCTGGAGCCTGCCAGCAACACGATGCGCAGCAGCCACCACGTCGACACCCTGCCCAACGCTCTGATGGCCGCGGACCATGTCTGGCTCAGAACCTCGGACGCCATGGACTGGGATCCGCACGACCTGCTCGGAAAGCTTCAGGGCGATGGCAAGGCCAGGGGGCGGGTCGAGACCCTGGTCCGCGACCTGGTTGATGCCGTCCGGCCCGGAGACCATGTGGTATTCATGAGCAACAAGGGCTTCGGAAACGCCTCGCGCCGGTTCCTGGAGGCACTGCAGGGCAAGTATGGCAACACCGGTATCGTCGGGTGATTGACGCTACTGTGACCATCGATCCGTCACGCTTGGACCATGGCTGAATCCATCCCATTGTTCCCGCTGAACCTGGTGCTGTTTCCGGGTGCGCGACTTTCGCTGCGAATCTTCGAGTCGCGCTACATCGACATGGTGCGCGACTGCATGCGCTCCGACAGCGGCTTCGGCGTGGTCTGGCGCCTCGACGGCGACCAGGAGTCGGCCGGCGGTCACGCCCGGGTCGGCACGGAAGCCCGCGTCATCGACTTCTCAACCCTCAAGGACGGATTGTTGGGCATCGAGTGCCGCGGAACGCGTCGCTTTCTCGTCCGATCGACCCGTTGTCGCGATGACGGCCTGCTGATGGCTGAGGTCGACTGGGTGCATGACCAGCCGACCGGACCGATTGCCAGCCGACACGCCGCCCTGCAGACGTTGATGCGCGAGATCCTCGCCCACAAGGGCCTGGCCGGTCAGGTCGAAGCCGATACCGAAGATGCGGCCTCACTCGGATTCGGTCTGGCCAGCGTGCTGCCGATCGACCACCCCAGAGCCCAGAGCCTGCTGGAATCGACCGAGCCCGAGCAGCGCCTGGATGCCCTGATGGGAATGATCGAGGAGATGAGCGAGGCCGATACGACCGGAGCCTCCTGACCGCAACCTGTCAATCCTGGCCATCCCACCATGGGGTAGCACGGGGATCATCGGACGCGCGCGTCAACTTCCTGTCCGCCCCGTTCAACGCGTATCATTTATTCCATACCCGACAGATGGAACGAGAACACCATGGCAGCATCACTCCGAGGCAGAACCCTGTTCATCACCGGCGCTTCCCGAGGTATCGGCAAGGCGATCGCGCTGCGCGCTGCACGAGACGGGGCCAAGGTCGTCATCGCGGCCAAGACCGATCGCAAGCACCCGAAGCTGCCGGGAACGATCCACAGTGCGGCCGAGGAGGTCGAGAACGCCGGTGGACAGGCCTTGCCGATCAAGCTCGATATTCGCGACGAAACCGCCGTGGCCGCGGCAATGGAAAAGGCAGCCGAGCATTTCGGCGGGATCGACATCCTGATCAACAATGCTTCAGCGATCTATCTGGCCGGTACCGCAGAGGTGCCGATGAAACGCTTCGATCTGATGTTTGGCGTCAACGTGCGCGGGACCTTCGTCTGTTCACAGGCTGCCCTGCCCTATCTCAAGAAGGCCGAAAACCCCCACATCCTGAATCTGTCGCCGCCCCTCAATATGGACCCGAAGTGGTTCGGACCGCATGTGGCCTACACCATGGCGAAGTACGGGATGAGTCAGTGCGTGCTGGGCATGGCCGAGGAGTTCAAGGACATTCCCATCGCCGTCAACGCCCTGTGGCCGAGGACGGTGATCGCGACGGCAGCCCTGGCCATGCTGGGTGACACGATCAAACCCCATCACTGCCGCAAGCCGGACATCATGGCCGATGCGGCAAACTGGATCCTGTCGCAACCGGCAGCCGAGCTGACCGGCAACTTCTTCATCGATGACGAGGTTCTGAAACGGGCGGGCGTGACCAACCTGGACCAATACGCCGTTCAGCCCGGTGCCGCGCTCCTGCCGGATCTGTTCTTGTA
>CAYTQT010000063.1:0-18787 GCA_964439915.1 uncultured Wenzhouxiangella sp.
GCAGGAAGACATTGCCCCCGAGCGGAAAGATCAGAAATCGTCCATCCGGCGACCAGCGATATTCGACGATACCGCGCAGACTGGAGATACGGGCACGCTCGCGGCGGGCTTTTTCTTCATCGGACAGTTCGACCTCTTCCTCCAGAACGGCGTCGGCGGCGACCAGGCGTCGCGTCTCGGCATCGGCGATGTGGTACTCCCAGAGATCCATCAGGTCGCGGTCGTCGTCTCGACCGCGGACGAAAGTAACCCGGTCTCCCGCCGGAGACAGCTCGGCCTGGCGCAGGCTGGGGCCTGACAGGTCGGGTGAGCCGAAGATGCGTTCAATGGTCAGGGTCGAATCCTGAGCGGCGGCAGAGCTCGAGAGCATGATGAACACCAGGGCAATAAGGCGGGCTGCGGGCATGGGACGGCAATCTTGGATAGGGTCGACCTCGTATTGTCAGTGCCTGCCGTGGAGATGGCAACCGCAGGGCCGCCGGAATGCCGGTCCCCGTCGCAGGATCCGGTCTTCTTCATCTCGGCTTGACCGCAGTTCGCGTTTCATGGCCGCATGTTGACGATTCCTTTCCTGTCTGTTCGCGTACCCAGATCGAGGCATATCGGTGTGTCTCCTGTGCGGCCGTGTCGACCTTGACCTCGAAACGCGGCCCAACGACCCTCGGCATCGTGCTCTGCCTTGGCCTGGTGCTCGCAGCCGGTCCGGGTCGGGCCGATTCGGGGTTTCAGCTGGACCTCGTCCTGGCGGAGGAGTTGCAGGGTCCGGACACGCACTGGCAGGCCTGGATCGATCATGCGGTCTCGGCAGTCGAGTCGGTCGGTGGGCAATTGCCCGTGCCGCGGATCAAGGTGGTTCTGCATGCCGGTCAGCAAGGGAGTGCGGTGTCGCAGGGCTGGGTCAGGCGGAACTCACCGCCGGAGATTCATCTCCGGGTGGCCCCGGATGCCTGCCTGCCGGAACTGCTCGATGACTGGCACGCCTACCATGAGTTCGCCCATCTCCTCCTGCCCTTTGCCGGCAACCGGGATATCTGGTTCTCCGAGGGCATGGCATCGTATTACCAGTATTTCCTGCAGTCGAGAGCAGGCGTGATCGATGCCGACGAAGCCTGGCGACGGCTGGTCGCCGGATTTCAGCGAGGCTTCGATGATCCGGCCGGGCAGGGAGAGCTGCTGACCGAGCTGAGTCCGCGCATGTGGCGCCAGGGAGCGTTCCGACGAGTCTACTGGTCGGGCGCGGCGTTTTTTCTGCGCGTCGATCATCGTCTCAGAGAAGCCAGCGATCAACAGCAGTCGCTCGACACTACCCTGGCCGCATTCGCCCGCTGCTGTATCGAGGATGGCTCGAAGCGCTGGACGGCTCGCACCCTGGTCAGTCGCCTTGGGGAGCTGAGCCTTCCGGCAGTCTGGGATGAGGAGTTTGCGCGTGTCGAGCAGAGCACGGCCTACCCGGATTTCGGCGCTGCCGCCCGGGCCCTCGGGCTGGCAGCCGATCGCCATGGGGTTCGTCTGCTCGACGATCCTGCCAGCCAGCAACGGCGCCGAGCCCTGGCCCTGGGTTTTCCCGACTGACAGGCCTTTCAATCAGAAGACCGTCAGCGCGCCCGTCCGAGATCGCCGGTTCTGCGCCGCCAGCCCATGGAATCGGGTAATCTTTGCAGCCCCGAAACACGCAGGCAGAGCAGGCATGCCCAGAGTCACTGAAGTCAAGCGAGGAAATGTTATCGAACATGAAGGGACAGTCTGGGCCGTGCGCCAGATCGAGCGCTCGGCGCCCACCGCCCGAGGCGGCGGCACGCTGTATCGTTTCAAGCTGGAATCGATCCCTGGCGGGGACCGGCGGGAAGTCACCTTCAAAGGCGATGATACGGTCAACGAGGCCGATCTGGTCCGCAGGCAGTGCGAGTTTTCCTACCGCGACGGCGAGGCTTTCGTGTTCATGGACAGCGAGGATTACGCCCAGTACCTGCTCAGCGAGTCCGATATCGGCGATGCCACGGCTTTCATTACCGACGGTCTGACCGACATCTATGTGCTGATCATCAGCGATCAGCCCGTTGCCATCCAGCTGCCGCAGTCGGTGGTCCTGGAAGTCACCGATACCGCGCCGGTGATGAAGGGTGCGACGGCGAGCCGCTCGGCCAAACCTGCCACGCTGGAAACCGGCCTGGAAATCCAGGTGCCGGACTACATCACACCCGGCGAAAAGGTCAAGGTGAACACCGAGACCCACGAGTTCATGAGCCGGGCCTGAGACTGGCTTTTATGGTCAGGAAAAGCACTCCACCGGAATCCATCGAAGCGCTGCGGCAGCGCCTCGACGCCATCGATGCCTCACTGGTCACCCTGGCTGCAGAGCGTCAGCGCGTGGTCTCCGAGATCGGCCGGTCCAAGCAACGCCAGGGAAGACAGCTCAGGGACTTCAAGCGCGAGCGCGAGGTGCTTGACCATGTGCGCGCAAGGGCCACTGAACTGGCACTGGACCCCGACCTGGCCGAAGATCTGCTCAAGCGCCTGATCGATGCCTCATTGACCCGGCAGGAGCAGGAACGCGTCCAGCTCGGCGCCCATGGCACCGGCCGTCGGGCGCTGGTGATCGGGGGTGCCGGCCGCCTTGGCGGCTGGCTGGCCGGATTTCTCGATAACCAGGGTTTCGAGGTGCTGCTGGCCGACTCGGGTTTTGCTCGGGATTCGGAGTTCCGGTTCTGCGACTGGCGCGATGCCCCGGCCGATGTCGACGTGGTTGTACTGGCCACGCCGATTGCAGTCACAGTGGAATTGCTCAATGCGCTGACAGAGCGCGGTCATCACGGCCTCATTCTGGATGTGGCCTCGATCAAGAGCCCGCTGATTGAACCTCTTCGTCGGGCCGCCAGTGCCGGGCTGAAGATCTGCTCGGTACACCCGATGTTTGGCCCTGATACTCGCCTGCTGTCCGGCCGCCACGTGCTGTTCATGGACATCGGTCATGAGGGTGCGGTCGAAGAGGCCGAAGCGCTGTTCGCCCAGACCATGGCGGAAATCAAGCGGATCGATATCGAAGACCACGACCGTCTCATTGGCTGGGTGCTGGGCCTGTCGCATGCGGCCAATATTGCCTTTTTTACCGCGATTGCTCGCTCGGGCCTGGAGGCCAGTGAACTGGCCGATGTCTCCAGCACCACATTCAACCGGCAGCTTGCGATTGCACGCGACGTGGCGGCCGAAAATCCTGATCTGTATTTCGAGATCCAGCGCCTGAACCAGCGGGGTGGCGCCCCCCGCCAGGCGCTCCTTGAGGCCATGCAATCATTGACCGACAGCGTTGATAACGGTGACCTCGAGTCCTTCAGAGCAATGATGCTGAAAGGGCGAGATTACCTTTCCGGTCTCTGACAGGCTTCCTGCATGCAAGAGGGCATTTAGAAGGTAGACTTGCGCATTGTGTTCAGAAATATCTGGCCCGTGCAGACGACTGGAAGCCTGAATGAGTGAATTGATCATCGGCGGTCACCGCATCGAGCCTGGCCAGACGCGGCAAATCAAGATGCCTGTCGTTCGTCTGTACACCGATACCGATATTTCGATGCCGGTGCATGTGATTCGAAGCAAGCGTCCGGGGCCGACCGTGTTCGTGTCGGCCGCAGTGCATGGCGACGAGCTCAATGGCATCGAGATCGTCCGCCGGCTGATTCGACTCAAGACGCTTCGTCTGTCCTGCGGCACGCTGATCCTGGTGCCGATGGTCAACGTCTACGGGGTGCTGAACCAGAGTCGCTACATGCCGGACCGTCGGGATCTGAATCGCTGCTTTCCCGGTTCGACAAAAAGCTCATTGGCGGGCATCGTGGCGCATACCTTTCTTTCGGAGATCGTGGGTCACTGTCAGTACGGCATCGACTTGCACACTGGTGCCATTCACCGTTCCAACCTGCCGCAGATCCGCGCCGACCTGAAAGACGAAGAAACTCGCCGCCTCGCCGAAGCCTTCGGTGTTCCGGTTCTGCTCAATTCCGATCTGCGCGATGGTTCGCTGCGCGAAGCCGCTGTCGATTCAGGTACCCGGATTCTGCTCTATGAGGCCGGCCAGGCGCTGCGCTTCGACGAGTTATCGATACGTGCCGGCGTTCGCGGGATCCAGAATGTCCTGACCCACCTGGGAATGCTCAAGCGGAAGCGATCGAGAAAGGGGCGCTCGACGGTCAATCCCTTCGTCGCCAACACCAGTGCCTGGACACGCGCCAACGCCAGCGGCATCGTCCACAGTCTCAAGAATCTTGGCGACGACGTCCACAAGGGCGACGCGCTGGCCCGGATCGGCAGTCCCTTCGGGGAGGTATTCACTACCGTTCGAGCAGCGCGCTCGGGGATCATCATCGGCAAACAGAATATCCCGCTGGTGCAGGAGGGCGATGCGATGTTCCACATTGCCTATTTCTCCGAAGAAGACGATGAGATCGTGCAGAACATCGAGCGCATGCAGGATTCTCTGCTTCCGGCCAGTTGATCACCGAGGTCGGATTGGCCGTCGGCAGTCGAGCTGGGTATCATGATTGGCTGAACCCTCGATCAGAGCGATAGCGAAGGAAATCGACAAGATGCCCTGGAGCGAAAAAAACATCCTGAACCAAGCGAACATCAACGCCTGGCTGACCTGATGTTGAAAGAACTCCATCGCAGCGTTCGGCTTCTGTATCGGGGACGCAGCAAGCGCGCCAGAAGGTTTCGCTATGGCCTGATCACCTTCGATGCCCTGACGATTGCCTATTTCATCTTCACCGCCGCGGTGACACAGACCCCGCTCCTGCACGGTATCAACGTCGTCCTGGGTCTGCTCATCCTGACCGATCTGCTGGCCCGACTCTGGGTGGCACCGGATCCGGTCAAAGAACTGCGCCGAATCTACACAATCGCCGATATTCTGGTCATCGCCACCCTGCTGCTGGTACCGCTGTTCACCGAAGAGCTGGCTTTTCTGCGCATCCTGCGCGGTCTGCGCCTGATCCATTCCTATCACCTGATTCGCGACCTGCGGCGTGAGAGCCGTTTTTTCCGCCTGCACGAGGACTCGATACTGGCCGCGGTCCATCTGTTCGTCTTCATCTTCGTGACCACGTCTTTCGTGTTCGTCTTCGCCTTCGACGAAGGGGCCGGCCCGGCGGGTTATATCGACGCCCTGTATTTCACCGTGGCCACGCTGACCACGACGGGCTTCGGCGACATCACCATGACCACCCCGGGCGGAAAGCTGCTGTCGGTCTTCATCATGATCATCGGCGTGGCACTGTTCTTCCAGCTCGCCCGCGCCGTGATTCAGCCCTCGAAAGTGCACTACACCTGTTCTGAATGCGGATTGACCCGCCACGAACCGGACGCAGTGCACTGCAAACACTGCGGCGAATCTCTCAAGATCGAGACCGAGGGCGGGGAGACGTAGGGAGGCTCTGATCAACCCTGCTCGGGCGACTCTACCGAGTAGCAGTCCACCGGTGTTTCCATAGCTGCAGAGCCTTTTCCAGCCCGCTTGGAATTTAGAGCAGCCGAACGGGTAGAATCTGTACGGTGGCTGAAGGATTTTTGAGGGGATCAATGGATCTTTTGTGGCGGCTGGCCTGGACAGATCGTCCATGGTGACCTTTATCGTGTCGACTTATGCCTTGCCCGTGTGGTTGGGCCTGGCGCTTCGATCGATCCAGGCCCAGGAACGAAGTGATTGGCAGGCGCTGGTCATCGGCGATGCCTGCGGCCCAGAGACCGAGGCGGTCGTCGCCTCACTCGACGATAGTCGGTTCCGCTATATCAATCTGCCGGCACGCATCGGTGAGCAGGCTGGACCGAATTCTGCTGGTCTGGCGATTGCCAAGGGCAGCCATATCGCGTTCATGAATCACGATGATGTACTCCTTCCCGACCACCTCACGATCGCTCTGGATACCATGACGGCCGATAGAACGAACTTCTTTGTCGGCCGCTCCGCCGTAGCCTGGGGCACTCGTGAAATTCCCGGTTCAGGGACGGGACCGGATTTTCAGTGGTTCGCACCGGCCAATCGCCAGGCGAAGGATGTTTTTCTGCGCTCTCATCTTCTGTTCGAGCCCTGCAGTGCATGGGTCATCGATCGAGCCCTGGCCCAGCATGTCGGAGCCTGGCGCTCTTCACTTCGGGGCCATCGGGCCTCGATTCAGGAGTGGCTGATGCGCGCCTGGCGGAGTGGCGCACGTTTTTCTTTTGATGCGCCGGTGAGCTGCCTCCGATTCAACAGGAACTATCAATCCCCCGGTGGGGGAGCCTATGCAGACTCCACCCCACCGCCTGCCTGGTTCGAGAACTGTCTGAACCAGACTGCAGAATCGACCAGGCAGCAGATCTCAGAGGAGCTTTTCAGCCAGCCGCGCCAACGGGATCTGCAGCTTCCCAGGCCGCTACCCGAGGGACGGCTGCGTCGCGCGTTGATTCGCATCTTCGTGAATTCCCTGACCGCTGAGCTGTATCGCTGGACAGGCTGGGATGCCTTTGAAAAAGCACTGACCCTGATGGGCGGCAGCAAGGGTGCTCTTGGCTCGCGACTGTCAGAGCTGCGCACTGGTTTCAATCTGGCCCGGGCGCCTACCATCGAGTCGGTCGTTGAACAGGTTGTAGCTGAAGAACGGACGTTGACGAATACAGGGAAACAATCTTGAATGGAATTCAAGTGAAAGACCGGGTGTCGACATTGGAACAGAGCCTTGAAGACTTTATTCGCGCAACGATCAGGCGATCCGAGCTGCGCGTCGAGCCGGCACCCCTCGGGCAGGACGGTGCCTGGAAGGCCGTCAATGGCCGCCTGCGTCACAGAACGGGACGATTCTTCGAGATCGGAGCGATTCGATATCTTGGTCAGAGCGGAGATATGACGGAGCAGCCGATGATCCTGCAGCCGGAAATCGGTACGCTTGGCTTTCTCATTCATCGCCGCAACGGGGCAACCGAGGTGCTTGTCAACGCCAAGGTGGAGCCCGGCAATGTCGGTGAATGTCAGCTTGCTCCGTCCTGTCAGGCAACCCTGAGTAATCAGCAGCGCGCGCATGGCGGCGATCCAACCCCCTGTTACCCGCCGTTCAAGTCTCCTGCGCCCGAGGCACTGCTGGCAGACACACTGCAGAGCGAGCAGGGCACGCGCTTCTGGCGCAAGCGCAACAGAAACGTGATCGTCGAGCTCGATGATCATCAGCGCGCATCGCTGACGGTGCCCTGGACCCATGTCTGGACCGGACTTGAGGACCTGCTTGGCGCTCTGGCTGGCGATTTCAGCATCAACACCGATGCCCGTTCGGTGCTGGTCTGCAGCGACTGGGAGAGGTTGCTGGGCCGGAAACCTTTCGAGCGAGACGTATCCCACTCAGCATTGACTGCTCTTTGTCGGGATTCCTTCCGCGCAAAATCCGATGCGGCGGTTGAAACAGACGACGCACGACAGCGCATCATGGCTGCGCGTGCCCGTCCCATCGCGCCGGTCGAGAAGGTGGCGCTGGAGGATCTGACCTGCTGGGAGCGATTCGAACACGGTTACCGCTGTGTTGATCGCTCCGGATTCGACATCACCCATTACGACGTCCAGGTGCAGGGTCGAGAGGTGCCGGGCTGGCAGCAGCCCTTTGTCGAGAGCTGCTCGGCCGGCAGCATCGTACTGTGTTGCGCAATCGAGCGTGGAGCCCCTCGCTTCCTGTTCAAGGTCTGTCCGGAGGTTGGCCTGAAGTCGCGGGTAGAGCTCTCACCAGGCATCTGCATCGAACCGGGCGGCAACGAGGCCACCATTGCGGCCAGCGACTCGACCATGGCACGACTATTCGAGGCAGTTCACCGAGGCACGGTTCTACTGGATAGTCGGCAGTCCGAAGAAGGTGGACGTTTTTTTCGAGACGTCAATCACTATCGAATCGTCGATCTCGGTACTCCCGCTCCGAAACTCTCCAGTGAGTTCGTGTGGCTGTCTCTGCGATCTGTCCAGAATCTCGTTGTGCACAATGAGATTTTCACCAACGAGGCACGCAGTGTGCTGTCTTTTCTGCTCGCCCATGCCTGAAAGGATCAGGGCTAGAGCTGGTCACAGTGACGGATTTTCGAGGTAGCGCTCGATGGGGAATTCGCCAAGATTAGGATGTGGGCTATTGGATCCCAGCTCGTGAAAATCCAGTCGAAGCAGGTCAGCCATTCCGTAGAGGTGGGTTGACAGCTTCTTCTGAGGTCGAATGACGATCAACTTGCTCCCCGGCTTCAACCATAGAATGTTGGCAAGGTCAGAACCCCGAATTGCAATTACGCCCCGAGCATTCGAAAAGCGGGTGATCTGCTCGATCTGACCGACTGCGCCTGGCTCGAATCGCTCCACGTTGAAGCCCAGATCTTTCAACTTGGCAACGGTCCTGGCAACGCCTCTGAGTGATTTTGTAGCAGTGCCGTACTCCTGGACAAAACGGCAGTTCGGGTCATGCTGTGCTGCAGGAGCCGAGGAGCGATCAATCACGAGGTAAGGCGAACCTGTAGAGTCGGCAGGCTCGTTTTCTGATAGCGCGTGGAGAATGAATCGCTTGAGAGCTTCTATCCTCCTCAGCAGACGGCGCCCCTTCATGCCCGAAGTCAGCGCGTCCAGTTTTCTCTGACGCAGCACCTGGATGCCGTTTCTCCAGCGCTCCTGGCGAGATGGTGCCGGGCTGATGGGGAGTTCGCGAAGATAGGGCCAGGCCATGGAGAACTGCAGCACATCCCAACGCGGCACGAATCTTTCCATGTACTGGCTACTGGCAAGATTTTCATGGGGCGCTGCCATGCGATAATCGAGGGCGAGAATCGACATGTAGTCTGCCAGGACCCCGTCCATGAGCGGGCCATAACTCTCGAAAATCGGCGGCGGGACATGCCGCTCGGATGCCTCTTTGTCGATCAGGAAAGAGATCGTGGGCAGCAAATAACCCCAAAGATAGTGCCAGTATTTCTGTGGAGAACCCCGCCCCGGGACGTCTCTGAATCGGAAATGATACCTGGTCATGAAGATCTGCCGCGCTCTGTTGCCCGAGCATCGTAATTCAGAACCCATCTGGACTGCCATCGAAAATGATCTGTCGATTTCACAGTCTGACTTGATCCGCGATGGCTATACCTTTTCCCGGGTCCTGCATTTTCCGCTACTGCAGACTCGGTATCGACCGGATCGGCATCGAAGGGAAAGTCTGGTCCACAGCAGCCCGGTCGGTCCCGCGCTTGCGAATTTGACTGCTTCAGTCAGAGGGCGAGATCACGCCGCAGGCAATGCGAGCTCCGGCTGCGCCTGACGGGTCGCTGGTGTAGTCGTCCGGGCCGGCGTGGATCATGATCGAGGCGCCGTCCTCGTCGAACAGGCGTTCGTCCAGGGCCAGCTGATGGTTCAGGATTTCAACACTCAGGGCGCCGTTGTCCGGGATGTGCAGATTCGGCATATCGCCGACATGAAACCCACCCTCATCCAAGAAGCCGTGGCCGACCCCCTCCGGGTTGTAGTGGCCGCCTGCGTGGCCAAAGTCGGGATCGCAGCGGCCGATCTCGTGGATGTGAAAAGCGTGGACGCCGGATGGCATGGCATGCAGGACAACGTTCAAGAGGGTGCCGTTGGGCGTAGCGTGTAGCTCTACGGTGCCGACCGGCTCTCCATCGGTGTTTTCTAGACTGGCCGTTGCAGCAGCGGCCAGTGCCGAGCCGCTGAGAGCAGTCAATGCTGCAATGACAAGGAAACGTCTGAATGAAATTTGCAAGTCTTTATTCCTTTGGTTGCAGGGGTCGATAGGTTAACAAAAGGTGCCGGTGTGGCACATGAGCATCTATCGACCTTGCCTGCATTGCCGCACCCGAACAGGATGATTTTCAACTTCACTGGGGCCAGGCGATCGGGCAAACGGCGTGGTTCAGTCGTTCTGAGCCAGCTCGCGCCCGATCAGCATGCGGCGGATTTCGTTGGTGCCGGCGCCGATGTCGTAGAGTTTGGCGTCACGCAGCAATCGCCCGGTCGGGTATTCATTGATGTAGCCGTTGCCGCCGAGGGCCTGGATGGCTTCCAGGGCGACCTTGACCGCCCGGGTCGAGGCATGCAGCAGGCAGGCGGCTGCATCGATACGGGATTTTTCGCCGCGGTCATAATCTGTGGCGACCTGATAGGCGAAGCCACGCGAGCTCTGCATCATCGCGTACATGTCGCCGATCTTGGCCTGCATCAATCCGAAAGAGGACAGCGTGCGGCCGAACTGTTTGCGCTCGCGGATGTAGGGCAGGGCCTGGTCAATGGCGGCCTGCATGATGCCGATCGGTCCGCCGGAGAGCACCAGGCGTTCGGAATTCAGACCGGACATCAGGATCTTGACGCCCTGGTTGACCTCTCCGAGAACGTTGTCTTCCGGAATCTCGCAGTTGTCGAAGACCAGTTCGCAGGTGTTGGAGCCGCGCATGCCCAGCTTGTCGAGTTTCTGCGCCTTGGTGAATCCGGGCAGGTCCTTTTCGACGATGAATGCGGTCATGCAGCGGCTGCCGGCCTCGGACCCGGCGGTCCGCATGTAGACCACGGCCACGTCGCATTCCGGGCCGTTGGTGATCCACATCTTCGAGCCGTTGGCGACCCAGACATCGCCGCGCTTCTCGGCCTTGCAGCTCATCGAGCCGACCACATCGGAACCGGCCCCCGGCTCGGACATCGCCAGCGCGCCCTTCCATTCTCCGCTGACCAGCTTCGGTACGTATTTCTGGCGCTGGGCTTCGTTGCCGTTGCGGCAGAGATTGTCGGTGCAGAGATTCGAATGCGCGCCGTAGGACAGGCCGACCGAGGCCGACGCGCGCGAAATTTCCTCCATTGCCACCAGATGGGCCAGGTAGCCCATGTCCGCGCCGCCGTACTCGCTCGGGATGGTAATGCCGAGCAGGCCCATCTCGCCCAGTTCGGTCCAGAGCTCCTGTGGAAATTCATTGCTCTGATCGATATGCTCGGCGCGCGGCGCAATGGCCTCGTCGGCAAAGCGGCGCACCGATTCGCGCAGCATTTCAATGTCTTCGGACAGTTTCATGATTGAACTCGGTTTCCGGTGAACGGTTGCCGGTCTCCGGGACGGCCTCGCGTGGCCTGTGGCCACGCGAATTATCAGGAACTCCGGTGTCTTATGTGGTTTCGGTGATGTGGATCGAAACCAGACCGGAAACCGTAAACCGGAAACCGTAAACCGTGATCTTTAGTTATGACCGCGCTCACGGCCGGGGAAGCGGTGTGAGCGGCCCATGAACGGCAGTTTGAGCTTGCCGATGGTGGCGATGCGTTCTTCGGCCATTCGGTCGGCGGCTTTCCAGCTCGAGATGCCGTCGCGCTCGGCGATCTGGAAGATCTTGGAGACGTTGTAGTAGATGGTTCGCATCATGCGCTTGGCACGTTCGCGATTATAGCCCTCGAATTCGATCGAGACGTTCATCAGACCGCCGGCGTTGACCGCATAGTCTGGTGCATAGAGAATACCGCGGCGCTCGAGTTCATCGCCGCACTCTTCGGTCGCAAGCTGGTTGTTGGCCGCCCCACAGACAACCTTGAACTTGAAGCGCGGAATGGTCTGCTCGTTGACGATGGCGCCCAGTGCCGTCGGGCAGAAGACGTCCGCGTCGACATCGTAGATCTCGTCCAGCGCGACAGCTTCGCAGCCCAGATCGACGGCGGCCTGCACGGCCTCCTCGTTGATATCGGTGACGAAGACCTTGGCGCCCTCGTTGCGCAGCAGTTTGACCAGCTCGAAGCCGACGTGGCCGACACCCTGGACGGCATAGCTGTAATCACCGACTTCCTCGTTATTGAACTTGTGCGACAGGGAGGCGCGAATGCCCTGCAGCGTGCCGAAGGCAGTGAACGGGGACGGATCACCGGACCCGCCGTGAACCTGATGAACACCGACGCAGTTGTCGGTTTCCTGAAAGACGTATTCCATGTCGTTGACGTCGATGCCGACATCCTCCGCCGTGATGTAGCGGCCATTCATGGAATCGATGAATCGTCCGAAGGAGCGGAACAGGGCTTCCGACTTGTCCTGGCGTGGGTCGCCGATCAGTACGGATTTGCCGCCGCCCAGGTTGAGCCCGGCGACTGCCGCCTTGTAGGTCATGCCGCGCGACAGGCGAAGCACGTCATCCAGTGCCTCCTGCTCGGTGGCGTAGGGCCACATGCGAAGACCGCCCAGGGCCGGACCCAGCGTGGTGTTGTGGATCGCGATGATGCCCTTGAGGCCTGCCTCTTTGTTGTGGCAGAAGACGACCTGCTCATGCTCGGTCGTATGGATGGTTTCGAACAGATTCATTAAGAGTCCTCCAGAGCCTGCGCTTCTTGTGTCGCAGGCGTTTGAGCCGATCCCCGAAACGTCGGCCGGAACGAAAAAACAGAAAGAGCAGGGGCTGGACGATCGATGTCCATCCTGCCGTAGCGCCTCACCCACAGCCCTTGGGCACGCGAGCGCAGACAGCCGCCTATTTTAGCGGGAATCGAGATTGCTTGCAGGGGGTGTTCGCGACCGAGTTCGGTGCCCGGTGTCCCACTAGTCGGGATCGGGCAGATCGATCCGAACGCTGAAAGCCCCGCGCAGACTGCCGGGCTCGAAGCCAGTGGCCCGGTCCTGAGGGTAGCGCTGATCGATGGTTTGCTGAAGCTCGGGATCGAGCGAGCTGCCGTGGCAGGACAGGCACAAACCCCCGGTGGGGATGGCGCCCATCCAGTGGCCCTGACGCTGGCCATCGACCTGTCGAATGGCAAAGGCCTCGATGCCGGCCGGATCCTTGCCGCTGGCCATCTGGCGCTCGAAGTCCTCGAGAACCCTTCGCTCCCAGGCATCAGCCGCGTTGGCGGGGTTTCTGACCCGCAGCGCGGTACGGCCAACGTGCATCGACTCCGTTGAGACGCCATCAGCGATGGTGGGGGCCTGGATCTGGCAGACCTCGACCGCGGCCACCAGTCCGTCCTGTTCGATGGCGCCCGTCAAGGCCTGTTTCAGCCGTCCGCCGAGCGCTTGTGCGCCCTGTCTGGCATCGACGACCCAGCCGGGGGGCTCGTCGTCGGCCAGAACGATCTGGGTTGCTGAAAAAAGTCCTGCGGCAAGCAGCAATGGCATCACTGGATGCGGTTTGCGAGTCGATTGAGGCCTGCGAGATCGGGGGCGCATGCGGTGTCCTTGGGGCGGCGGCCGGTGCGATCAATATAAGAAATATCTAATGTTTAATCAAGCCACTTGCCGAAATTGCCTGCGTGGATCAATCCGACTGATCCGGCGCGCAGAAGTGTGTGTAGAGGACTTCCATGACCGCCTCGACTTCCTCACTGGCCAGGGAGTAATAAATCGTCTGCTGTTCGCGGCGGGTGGTGACCATGCCATTGTTTCTCAACATGGCCAGGTGCTGTGACAGGGCGGACTGGCTGAGGGGAAGATGGCCGTTCAGTTCCCCGACCGACATTTCGCCATCGAGCAGATGGCAAAGGATCATCAGCCGATGGGGGTTGGCCATCAGCTTCAGAAATAGTGCCGCGTCTTCGGCATGACGACCCATTTCGTCAACCGGAGGGCGGGGACGATCCTGTCTTGATCTGCTTGTCGCGTGTTGCTGCATCTGTGGACCTGCTTGCCAGGGACCGGCCGAAATTCGCATCGAGCGATTCCCGATCCCGGGGATGTGGCTTCTGACTCTTAGGCGTTAAAATACCGGGTTCTGCCAAAATACTCCAGAGCTTTATCATGAGCCAGTCTGCCGAGCACTTCGCCGCCACCCCCTCCTCGAGAGCCGAAACACCGCTGCGTTTCGTGACTGCCGCCAGCCTGTTCGACGGGCACGATGCGGCCATCAATCTGATGCGCCGCCTGATTCAGGCCCAGGGTTGCGAGGTCATCCACCTCGGGCACAACCGCTCGGTCGCCGAGATCGTCCGGGCCGCGATCTGCGAAGACGCCGACGGAATTGCGGTCAGCTCCTACCAGGGCGGGCACAACGAGTATTTCAAGTACATGATCGACATGCTGGCTGAGCAGGGCGCGGGTCATATCCAGGTCTTCGGAGGCGGCGGCGGGACGATCACGCTGCAGGAAATCAGGGCGCTGGAGGCCCAGGGTGTCAATCGCATCTATCACCCGGAAGACGGAATGAAGATGGGCCTCAACGAAATGATCGAGGATCTGGTCCAGCGTACCCGGCAGGCGCGGGAGGAGCGACTCCAGGCCGGAGCCGCGCAGGCACAGGGTGAGGCCGGCGATCTGGCCGCTATCCTGACCGGCATCGAGAATGGCCTGATTTCCGAGCACGAGCTGGCGCGGGCCCGCAAACAGGCCGAGGCGGCAACGCATGTTCCGGTACTGGGTCTGACCGGCACCGGCGGGGCAGGGAAGTCCTCGGTGACCGACGAGCTGGTCAATCGATTTCTGCAGTTTTTCCCCGAGATGAAGATCGCCGTGCTGGCCGTCGACCCGACCCGTCGCCGCACCGGTGGCGCGCTGCTCGGCGACCGGATCCGCATGAACACCCTGCGCTCGGAGCGAGTCTTCATGCGCTCCATGGCCACCCGGGCCCAGCATCGAGCGGTGTCCGAAGTGGTCGCCGACAGCCTGGCCGCGCTCAAGGCATCGGGCTTCGACCTGGTTATTCTGGAAACCGCCGGCATCGGCCAGTCCGACTCCGAGGTGGTGGATCTGGTCGATTTTCCGGTCTATGTGATGACCTCGGATTACGGCGCGGCCAGCCAGCTCGAGAAGATCGACATGCTCGATTTCGCCGAGCTCGTGATCCTGAACAAGTTCGACCGCCAGGGCGCGATGGACGCGCTCCGGGACGTCAGGAAACAGTGGAAGCGCAACCGTCTGGCCTTCCAGATGGCCGATGAGGACGTGCCGGTCTATCCGACCATCGCCAGCCAGTTCAACGACCCGGGCGTGACCTGGATGTTTGCGCAGCTGTGCCGGTTGTTGAGAGAACAGGTTTCAGGGTTAAGGGTTCAGGGTTCAGGGGAAAGCGATCTGCGCTGTGACTTTATGCCGAAGGTGGAGCTGAGCGATCATGAGCCGAAGCCCTCGGTGCTGATCCCGGGACAGCGCGTACGCTATCTGGCCGAAATCGCCGAACAGGGCCGCGGTATCAACGAGAACGTTCTTGAGTGGGCTGAAGAAGCCCGCCGCGCCCAGCACTACTACGGGGTCCTGAGCGATCTCGACGTCCCCGAGCTTCCCGCCCCGTTGGAGCTTGCCGGAGCTGACCGGAAACCGGAACCCGGAACCCGGAATCCCGAGGATTCCGATCGTTCTGACGTCGCCATCACCGATCACCTCCTGCAACGCTACGCCGAAGCCCTAAAGTCCATCCCCGAGGCCGCACGCGATCTCCTGCGCGCCTGGCCGGAGATCAAGGCCTCGGTGGAGGCGCCCGAGTACAGCTATGAAGTGCGTGGCAAGGCCATCACCGGCAGCAACTACCGCGAATCCCTGTCGCGACTGCAGATCCCCAAGATCGCGGCCCCCCAGACCTCGGACTGGGGCGATCTGCTGGTCTTTCTGCTGAAAGAAAACCTGCCCGGACACTATCCCTACACCGGCGGGGTCTATCCCTACCGCCGCACCAACGAAGACCCGATCCGCATGTTCGCCGGCGAGGGCACGCCGGAGCGCACCAACCGCCGCTTCCACTACGTTTCCGAAGGGCAGCCGGCAAAGCGCCTGTCGACGGCGTTCGATTCGGTGACCCTGTATGGAGAAGACCCGCACGAGCGCCCCGACATCTACGGCAAGGTCGGCAATTCCGGCGTGTCGATTGCGACCCTGGACGACATGAAGAAGCTCTATTCCGGCTTCGATCTGAGCGCGCCGAATACCTCCGTGTCGATGACCATCAACGGCCCGGCGCCGATGCTGATGGCGATGTTCATGAATACCGCCGTCGATCAGCAGGTCGAGAAGCATCTCAAGGAATCGGGTCGATGGGACGCGGCGCAGAAGAAGCGCGCCGAGATCCTTGGAGATGACCAGCCCGAGTACGCCGGCGATCTACCCGCCAGCAACGATGGCCTGGGTCTGGGCCTGCTGGGCGTGACCGGGGACCAGGTGCTTGATGCCGAGACCTACGCGCGGATCAAGGCCGACACGCTGAAGGTCGTGCGTGGCACGGTCCAGGCCGACATTCTCAAGGAAGATCAGGCCCAGAATACCTGCATCTTCTCGACGGAATTTGCCCTGCACATGATGGGCGATATCCAGCAGTACTTCATCGACCACGGGGTGCGCAATTTCTACTCGGTCTCGATTTCCGGCTATCACATCGCCGAGGCCGGCGCGAACCCGATCAGCCAGCTCGCCTTCACCCTGTCCAACGGCTTCACGATCGTCGAGTACTACCTGGCGCGCGGCATGGACATCAACGCCTTCGCGCCCAACCTGAGCTTCTTCTTCTCCAACGGCATGGATCCGGAGTACACCGTCATCGGCCGCGTGGCCAGGCGCATCTGGGCGCGCGCGATGCGCGAGCGCTACAGCGCCGACAAGCGCTCGCAGATGATGAAGTACCACATTCAGACCTCGGGTCGCTCGCTGCACGCACAGGAGATCCAGTTCAACGACATCCGCACGACGCTGCAGGCCCTGTATGCCATCTTCGACAACTGCAACAGCCTGCACACCAACGCCTATGACGAGGCCATCACCACGCCGACGGAGGAGTCGGTGCGTCGCGCCGTGGCGATCCAGATGATCATCAACAAGGAGCTGGGTCTGAACTTCTGCGAAAATCCTTGGGCTGGCAGCTTCATCGTCGATCAGCTGACCGATCTGGTCGAGGAGGCCGTGTACCAGGAGTTCGAGCGCATCTCCGAACGCGGCGGTGTGCTGGGAGCCATGGATACGATGTACCAGCGCGGCAAGATCCAGGACGAATCCTTGTACTACGAGCACAAGAAGCACGATGGCTCGCTCCCGCTCGTCGGCGTCAATACCTTTCTGCCGGCCGACGGCAATGAGCAGGAGGGCGGTGAAATCGAGCTGGCCCGCTCGACCGACGAGGAGAAAAAGCAGCAGGTCTCCAACGTCCGCGCCTTCCAGCGCCGCAACGAATCTCTGTCGAATGCCACCCTCCAGCAGCTCCAGTCCGTCGCGCGCCAGCGCGGCAACACCTTCGATGCTCTGATGGAAGCGGTAAAGCGCTGCTCGCTCGGGCAGATCTCGCACGCGCTCTATGAGGTGGGCGGTGAGTATCGGCGGAATATGTAGCCATGGTGCATGACCGACTGTTTCAGGCATTACGCGGCAGTCACTGCCCCTACGTGGTGGTGGAGGGGCTTGCCGTAGTGCTTCAAGGAGTTGGACGGCTCACCCACGATGTTGATCTCGTCGTCGAACTCCACTCCAGTGCAACAATCGATTTGATCGACGCACTTGAGGCCCTGGGCTACCAGCCAAGAATTCCTGTGAAAGCCCGTGATTTCGCCGACGAAGCGATCAGGCGCGCCTGGATTCAGGACAAGGGCCTGCAGGTTTTTTCCCTCTGGGACCCCAGCAATGAGCTGCCACCCGTTGATCTGTTTGTCGAATATCCTTTGCCATTCGACCAGCTGCTCGAGAACGCCGACGTGGTTGATCTGGGGGAATGTGTCGTCAAGGTTGCCAGTATCGAGCACCTGATCGAAATGAAAAAGAAGGCGGGCCGTGAACACGATCTTCAGGATATTGCCGCCCTGAAGCGGCTGGAGAGTCGAGCGTGAACAGGAATCAGAATGGCGTTGGCGCGGAGAATGTCGCAACTTTTGAGGGAGCGAGATCCGCTGCCGAACGTGAATTCTACCGAAAGACACCCCGCCAGCGTCTCGAATGGCTGGAGTCCGCTCAAAGAATCTTCCGCATCGGTCAGAAACGTCTCGCTCAGCGTTCGGAAAAAAGTACAGCGGCCCAGTAGCTGCAGACCCGAGTCCGGCCTGGCCCGGGTCGCGACGGTCGTGATCTGTTCGAACGAGCACCCATCGGAAGGTCCCGCTTGCCGCGGGGGCGTTCTGCGTCGAAACAGGCGATGAAATCCTCGGGAAAAACGCCCCCGATTTGCGTCTCCAGCGCTTTTCTGTTCCACTCTGCGGGCCAATCGATAACGAAAATAACGCCAGGGAAGCAGACCCCATGAACCAAGCCAGCAGCCATCTGGACGACCAGAAGACCTTCTTCGGCCACCCCGTCGGACTCGGGAACCTGTTTTTCACCGAACTCTGGGAGCGCTTCAGCTACTACGGCATGCGCGCGCTGCTGGTGCTGTTCATGGTGGCGGCCGTTGCCGAAGGCGGCCTGGGCCTGGATGATCCGACCGCCAACGCCATCTACGGGCTCTACACCGCCGGCGTCTACCTGGCAGCACTTCCCGGCGGCTGGCTCGCCGACCGTGTCTTCGGTCAGCAGAACGCCATCTGGTATGGCGGCATCATCATTGCGGCTGGCCATATCGTGCTGGCACTGCCGGGCTTCGGGGTCATCGGCGAACACTACGGCTTCTTCATCGGGCTGATCCTGATCGTGGTCGGCACGGGTCTGCTCAAGCCCAATATCTCCAGCTGCGTCGGTGAGCTCTATCCGGAAGGTGGTGCTCGTCGCGACGCAGGCTACGTGCTTTATTACATGGGGATCAACGCCGGCGCCTTTCTCGGACCATTGGTCTGCGGGTTCCTGCGCGTCAACTACGGCTGGCACTGGGGCTTCGGCGCCGCGGCGGTCGGCATGATCGCCGGGCTGATCGTCTACCGCGCCACCCAGCATCACCTGGGTGAGTTCGGCAAGCTGCCGCATCC
>CAYTQT010000064.1:0-18173 GCA_964439915.1 uncultured Wenzhouxiangella sp.
TTGATCCATCAAGGCGAAGCCCTGCAAAGGGGGATGAAAGTCGCGGCCCAGGGCGATGACCTTGAATTTTTCGCCCATTTCCGAGGGCAGTGTGAGCCGTTTGATCTCGCCGGCCAGGCGCAGGCGTTGACGATCATCGCTCAAGTCATTCATGGCCTCCTGGATGCCGAGGGAGAGCAGGAAGCCGGCCTGCGAGCTGAAACCGAGCACGTCCAGACCGGCCTCGGAGCCGGCCTCGGCCACGGCGGTGAAGTCGACAAAGGTCGACAGATCGGTCAGACCGGGCCAGACGAAGGGGTCGAAATGGGCGCGGTGTCGGTAGTGACTGACCAGGGTGCCTTCGGAGCGGTCCGGATGGTAGAACTCCTGGCGCGGGTATCCGTAGTCGATCAGGAGCACCAGACCGGCGCGCAGATGCCCGGTGATCTCGCGCAGCCAGGGGCTCAGGTTCAGGTTGATTTCACTGGCATAGCCGTCCGGCAGGCTCCGACCCAATTCGGTCTGCAGGGTCTCGACGGCAGATTGCAGGCGCGGTTCGGCCGGCTGTAATCCCCAGGTCAGACGCCCTTTGTCGATCTGAACACACCGGCTGTGCACTTCGCCCTGTTCGATCTGGAACGCCGCGACCGGGAGCGCATCAAGTACCTCATTGGCCAGGATGACGCCGTTGTAGTCGAGGTCGGGTGGCGCGGCGATCCATTCCACCCGCCCTGCCAGGTCCAAGGGCAGCGCGGCCAGTCGCTCCTGCTGGACCTGCCTCAGCGCCGCGCTGGGTTCCAGGATCAGATAGCGATCCGGGAGACGATCAAGGGCGAGCAGCAGGTCGTGGGCCAGGGCGCCCGAGCCTGCGCCCAGCTCGAGGATGGTGTCGCCGCCGAGCTCGGTCGGCAGCGCATCGATCTGACGGGCAAAGCACTGAGCAAACAGCGAGCCCTGCTCCGGCGCCGTGATGAAATCACCGGCCGCGCCGAACTTGTGTAGTCCGTTGACGTAGTAGCCCAGGCCCGGTTCATAAAGCGCCATCGCCATGTAGCGGTCGAAGGGCATGGGGCCACCGGCTTCGATCTCGTTGACGATCTTCGTGCACAATTGCGCGCTCAGCGCCTGCAGATCGGCAGGCGGCTCGGGCAGACTCAGGGAAGGATCACGCGATGACATCGAACGACTCAGCTCACGCCGGCAAGGTCGCGATTGTAACGGGTGCAGCCAAACGCATCGGTGCGATCACGGTCCGGCATCTGCACGCAAGAGGTCTGAACGTGCTGGTGCACTATCGCGGATCGCGCGACGAGGCCGAAGCACTTGCGGCCGATCTGAACGCAGACCGGCCCGATTCGGTCCGGACCATACAGGCTGATCTGGCCGACCCGAACGCTCCCGAGGTTCTGGTCCGAGCAGCCATCGAGCACTTCGGCCGGATCGATCTTCTGATCAACAATGCCTCGGCCTTCTATCCCAATGCGATCGATGAAGCCACCCAGGCGATCTGGGACGACCTGATGGCGAGCAATCTGCGTGCGCCGTATTTCCTGTCGAAGGCAGCCCGGCCACATCTGGCGCGTCGCGGCGGGGCGATCGTCAATCTGGTCGATATCCATGCCCTGGTTCCGCTGGCCGAGCACACCATCTACTGCCAGGCCAAGGCGGGCCTGATCATGCAGACCCGGGCGATGGCGAAGGATCTCGCCCCCTCGATCCGGGTCAATGGCGTCGCACCGGGTGCAATCCTGTGGCCGGAACATGAGGACGCTGCCGAAGCCGCCGCCTCGACGCTGGCCAGGATTCCCTTGGGGCACCAGGGCCGACCCGAGGACATCGCTGGCGCGATCTGTTTTCTCGCCCTCGACGCCCCCTACATCACCGGCCAGATTCTGGCCGTCGACGGTGGTCGCACGCTCAATATGTAGCCGTCGTTCCGGATCACTTCAGCAGGCGGCTGACATCACGAAAGCGGGGATGGTCGGCATCACGCATCATCTCGAAGAGCACCATTTCAACGCAGCTCAAAGTCACGCCGATGGCCTCCATCCGGCGCCATGCGATGTCTCTGTTCAGGACGGAGCGGGAAGACGATGCATCAGCGATCAGATGGACGTCATAGTCACTGTGGCGCAACTCCCTGGCCGTCTGCCACACGCAGACGTGGGTTTCGATGCCGCACAGCAGGATCTGTCGGCGACCGGAGGATTCGATATTGCGCATCACCGCTTCGTCGCCACAGCAGCCGAAGCTCGATTTACTCAAAGGCGTCAGACCATCCATCGCCGCCGCGACTTCCGGGACGGTGGGCCCGAGTTTCTCCGGCAGTTGCTCGACCCAGACCACCGGTAGGTCGAGCACCCGTACGGCCCGGATGAGCCTGCGGATCTGCGCGATCATGGTCTCGGACTCGTGCATCAGTTGCGCCAGCCGGCCCTGCACGTCGACCACGAGCAGTTGGGCGTTATCAGTGGTTGCCAGTGACCCGTCCATGGTGTCTCTCCTCACCCAAATTCCCCCTCGACGCCGACCTTGCGCGCAATGACAATCAGGCGCTCGGCATCGAGGTCGTAGGGTTCACCCTGAAAGCCGCCGTGGATCGATTCGACGTCCAGGTCGTGGCGGGCCAGCAGGGCACGGATTTCGCCGGCCGACCAGACCCGATGGCTGATATGCGTCCGAAACACCCGATCAGCGTCGATCAGCATCCAGTCGTTGTCGAGGCGTCGCAGCTCATCGACGAGAACCGGGCGTTCGACCAGCACCCGGCCGTCGTCGTACTCGGTCAGATGCACCGGCTCGAGGTTGCGCGCAAGGTATTCCACGCCGACCAGATCGAGCACCAGGCGGCCGTCATCGGCGAGGTTATCCACGGTGCAGCCCAGCACCCGATCATGATCGGACTCGGCCTCGAAATAGCCGAAGCTGGTCCACATGATCAGGATCAGATCGAAGGCGCCGGGCCGCCGGTATTCGCGCATGTCGGCCTGCACGATCTCGATGTCCAGATCTGCAGCCCTGTTCTCGAGGTCGGCCAGCAATGACGGGCTGGTGTCGATCGCAGTCACCGGATACCCTTGGGATGCCAGCGGCAGCGCGTGCCGGCCGGGCCCGCAGCCAAGATCGAGAATGCGCCCGGTCGAGAACCCGAGCTGTCCGATCAGGGCATCCATCTCCTCGGCAGCCTGCGCAAAGGTCTCTTCATTGAACATCAGCGAGCCGAAATGGCGCCAGAACTCATCGTCCAGATACCAGTCGATGTGGCTGGCAGGTGCGTCGTCGCGGTCGTTACGGGGTGTCTGGGTCAAGGTCGTGGTCGTCTTGTTGCTGTGGATGACGCTGAGTGCCTGTGCCAGCATTCGATGGTACGGACAGGCGGTCGGGGGCCAGATCGATCTGCTGGCCAGACGCGAGCATATCGCAGATCTGCTCGCCGATCCGTCGACCGACCCGATCCTGGCGCAACGATTGGTCGAGGTCCTGAGGATTCGCGAGTTCGCCGTCGCCGAACTCGGCCTGCCGTCCAGCCGATCCTATCGGCACTATGCCGATCTCGAGCGCTCGGCTGCGGTCTGGAATGTGATTGCTGCAGATCGCTATTCGGTCGATCCGCTGACCTGGTGCTATCCGGTGGCAGGCTGCGTGGCCTATCGCGGATATTTCGATGTCGAGGCGGCCGAGGACCAGGCGCAGAGGCTCGCCGCCGATGGACTGGATGTGATCGTGTCGCCAGCGGTGGCCTATTCGACACTGGGCTGGTTCGACGATCCTGTCCTCAATACCATGCTCGCCTGGGAGGATGCCGATCTGGCCGGATTCCTGTTCCATGAACTCGCCCACGAGGCCATCTATGTCAAGGGCGATACGGCATTCAACGAGGCCTATGCCAGCGCAGTCGAACGGATCGGGGTCGAGCGCTGGCTGCAGGCAGCCGGAGCGCAGTCCGCCCTTGACGACTGGCGTGAGCGCCGTCGGCAACGTGACGGGCTGGTCGAGTTGATGCTCGAGGCCCGGGAGGCGCTCAGGCAGGGCTATGCCGAGCGCCAGGGTGATGAACGGGCATTGTCTGCGTTCAAGGCACAGCGTCTGGCCAGGCTC
Source organism: uncultured Wenzhouxiangella sp. (assembly GCA_964439915.1). Taxonomy (GTDB): domain Bacteria; phylum Pseudomonadota; class Gammaproteobacteria; order Xanthomonadales; family Wenzhouxiangellaceae; genus Wenzhouxiangella. The sequence continues at coordinate 4,078 of CAYTQT010000064.1, forward strand.
AGGGCCGATCTGATTGCTTACTCTGGTCGCCCTGGCCAGCCGAACCAGAGCCGCTGGGCCGGATCTCCCCTGAACAATGCCAGCCTGGCGCTGACCGCGACCTATCGCCAGGGCATCGAAGCCTTCGAAGAGCTGATCGAATCCTGCGCCGGGTCGATGCCCTGTTTTCACGATCGGGTCCGGGAGCTGGCCGATTCGACGCCTCAGCGGCGGGCCGAATTTTTGCGCCGGAATTCGAATCGGTGATTGCACTCTGGGGTCGCTTGTGCGACCTTTGGCGGCTGTTCTTCTCCCGGAATGAGTCCTTGACCCGCAACCTCCTTCTCGGTCTGGTCTTGAGCTTCGGTCTGCCGCTTCCCGCCCTGGCCCAGAGTCTGGACGGTGATAGTGAGCGCTCGGTTCTCAGCTGCGCGCCAATCCAAGACGAGTCTCCGCCGCGAGCGCTGGAGCGCAGCGAAAATCTGCCGCTGCAGATCGATGCCGAGCATTTCGAGGCGTTGGAGGAGCAATCGTTCCGTGTCAACGAAGATGTGCGCCTCGAACGGGGTGATCAGCAGCTATTGACCGACGAGTTGCTCTATGACCCGAACACCGGCCGGATCGATCTTCCAGGCTGGCTGAACTACTCGGATGCCTTGATCGACCTGCGAGCGGACTCGGGCTGGGTGGTGACCAGTGATAATCGCGGCCGCTTCGAAAAGGTCGACTACCGCTTCCAGCGCGGCGAGGGCAGCGGCTCGGCCGGCGTCGTCGAACTGCTCAGTGAAACGCGGGCCGATGTCGAGGGCTTTGACTTCACCACCTGCGATCCATCCGATCCCGACTGGGAGTTGAAGGCCTCCAGCGTGGAGCTCGATCTGGATTCCGGTCGCGGTGTGGCGCGTAACGCCCGCCTGGACTTCAAGGGCGTACCGATCTTCTATTCGCCCTGGCTCAGTTTTCCGCTGGATGATCGCCGCAAGAGCGGATTTCTCTACCCGCAACTGGGTTTTTCCAGCGATGATGGCTTTGATCTGAGCGTGCCCTGGTACTGGAATATCGCGCCCAATCAGGACGCCACTTTCACCCCGCGGTGGATCCAGGATCGCGGCGCCATGCTCGGTGCACAGTATCGTTTCCTGACCCCGCGCCAGCGCGGCCAGTTCGATATGGAGGTGCTGCCCGATGATCGGGAAGAGAACGAGACGCGCTATTTCGCCCAATTCGATTACGCGGCCAGCCTGGCGCCGAACTGGCGCTTCGACGCGGATCTTCGCCGGGCCAGTGATGAAGACTATTTTCTCGATCTGGGCGGGGATCTGGCCGATTCCGCGCTTCAGTTCCTGCGCTCATCGGCAGCCCTGAGCGGCAGTGGCCGCAGCTGGTCCATGAGCCTGAGTGCAGACACCTTCCAGGTGCTCGACGACAGCGTCTCGGACGCACGAGAACCCTATCGGCGCCTGCCGCGTCTGCTCTTCACCCTCGATCAGCCGTTGACCCGAGGGCTCGACTTCAGGGTCGATAGCGAAGTGGTCTACTTCGATAAGGACCAGGGCGTGACCGGTGCACGGATGGATCTCTATCCTCGGCTGCGCTACAACTGGATCACGCCGGGCAGTTTCCTGCGACCGACCGTCGGCTTCCGATCGACCGCCTATCAGCTCAGCGGCGCACCGGACAACTCGCCCTCCCGTCATCTGCCGATTGCCAGCATCGACGGAGGACTGATCTTCGAGCGCTCCTTGAGCAACGGAAGAATCCAGACCCTTGAGCCCCGGCTGTTTTATCTCTACGCGCCGTTCAGGGATCAGTCCGACCTGCCCGACTTCGATACCCGGGAGCTGACTTTCGGATTCAGCCAGCTGTTCAGCGATAATCGCTTCTCCGGTCCGGACCGGCAGGGCGATGCGAATCAATTGACAGCCGCGCTGACCAGCCGAGTGCTCGACCAGCAGAACGGACGCTCGTTGCTCGACTTCAGCCTCGGGCAGATCTTTTATTTCCGCGATCTTCGGGTCGGCCTGAACGGCAGTCCGGACCCGGATCGGAATCGCTCGGCGACCGTGGCGGAATTGAACTGGCGTCCGGCCCGAGCCATCGTCGCCAGCGCCGGGCTGGAGTGGGATAGCGAAGCCGATGAAACCCAGGTCGCACAATTCGGTCTCAGTTATCGACCGCAGCGGGGGCTGCAGCTGGCTCTCGGCTATCGGTTCCGGCGCGACCGCGTCGATCAGGCCGATGTCCGCTTCCGCTTCCCGGTGCGCGATAATCTGGCCCTGATCGGTCGGGCGAACTATTCGTTCGAGGATGATGAGCTCCTTGAGCTGCTCGCTGGCATCGAGTACGAGAGCTGCTGCTGGGCGGTGCGTCTGATTGGCCGGGAGTACGTGCGCGATCGCGACGCCGACCGGCGGACAGCCGTGTTTATCGAGCTCCATCTGAAGGGCCTGGGCAGCCTGGGGCGTCGGCCCTATCCGCTGTTTGCCGATACCCGCTTCTAGGCGGTGTTCGGCGGCCCGAGCCGACAATTTCATTCAACCAACAGATTCTGGACTAGACGAACTTATGAACTATCTAACCTCATGCATCCGAGGACTCATTACAGGGTTGATTCTGCTGCCATTGTTGCTGCAGGCGCAGGAAGCGCGTCCTGTCGATTCCATTGTGGCGCTGGTCGAGGACGACGTCATCATGCAGTCCGAACTGGATGAAGCGATCGAGCGGATCGAGCGCCAGGCGATGGCCGCCGGAGAGCGAGTCCCGCCGCGCAGCCTGATCGAAGAACAGGTGCTCGAGCGGCTGATCCTGACCCGCCTCGAGGTATTGCGCGCCGAAGCCACCGGCATTCGAGTCTCGGACATGGATGTCGACCAGACCCTGCAGCAGGTCGCCCGCCAGAACAATCTCGATCTGGCCCGGCTTCGCCAGGCAGTCGAGTCCGAGGGTGTCGACTTTGCCGAGTTCCGCCGCAGCATTCGCGAGGAACTCATGTCCAGTCGCCTGCGCCAGCGGGTGGTCAACTCCATGGAAGAGCCCAGCGACACCGAGATCGATATCATTCTGGCCTCCGATCAACTTGGTGGCGACGAATACCTGCTGTCCCAGATCATCATCGGGGTGCCGGAGTCACCGACCCAGGCGCAGGTTCAGGAGGCTCAGGCCCAAGCCGTCGAGGTCCGTAACCGGATCGTCAATCAGGACCTGGATTTCGCTACGGCCGCGCTGACCTATTCACAGAGCCCGAATGCCCTCGAGGGCGGTGAAGTTGGCTGGCGCAGCATCAATGCGCTCTCGCCCGAGGTGGCCGAGGCGATCAGGGCGGCCGGCGTCGGCGGCATCACCGAGCCGATGCGCTCTGCGATCGGCTTTCTGATTCTGAGCGTTCGTGACCGGCGCGAACAGCAGGAGATCATTGTTCGCGAGTATCAGGCCCGCCACATCATGATTCAGCCGGACGAGCTGATCACGCCGTCCCAGGCAGAAGCACGGATCCGTGATCTGCATGCGCAGCTGGTCGACGGCGCGGATTTCGGTGAACTGGCGCGCGAGTACTCGATGGATGAGTCCTCGGCCAATATCGGTGGTCTGTTGAACTGGTTCCAGGCCGACACCTTTGGCGAACAGATCCAGAGCGAAATCGACCAGCTCGAAATCGGCGAGCTCAGTGAACCGTTCCAGACCCCGAATGGCTGGCACCTGCTGCTGATGGAAGGGGAGCGAGACGCGGACCGAACCGAGGAAACCCTGCGCGCACGCGCCCGTGAGATCGTTTTCAATCAGAAGGCCGAGGAAGAAGTCGACACCTTCCTGCGCCGCCTGCGCGACGAGTCCTTTGTCGAAATCCGGCTTTAGGCGCAGTGAGGTTCCTGAGCAAAGCGTCGATTCCACCATGGACCGACCCCTGCTTCTGACGCCCGGTGAGCCGGCCGGCATCGGTCCAGAGATCGCCTGTCGTCTGAGTCTGAGGCATCCAGAACTGTTGTTTGTGGCCGATCCCGACCTGCTCGGCCAGACCTGCGCTGACCTGGGGCTGGGCCTCGAGATCGAGTGCCTTGATCCGGAGCAGGCTCGGTCGCAAACGCCGACCCCTGGCCGGGTGCGCTGCTGGCCGGTCGCGCTGCGCTATCCCTCGATGCCCGGGCGGCTCGATCCGGGCAATGCATCCTACGTGCTGGAGTGTCTGGAACGATCAGCCGAGGCCTGTCTGAGTGGCCGGGCCACCGGCCTGGTCACGGGGCCGATCCACAAGGGTGTGATCAACGACGCCGGCGTCCCTTTCAGTGGACACACGGAGTTTCTCGCCGAGCGAGCCGGCGTGGAGCGAGTGGTCATGCTGCTGACCGCCGGCCGACTGCGGGTGGCGCTGGTGACCACCCACCTTCCTCTGCGTGATGTCGCCGACGCCATCACGCCCGAGCGTCTGCAGACCACCCTGGAGATTCTCAACCGCGATCTGATCGACCGTTTCGGTCTCGAGCGGCCGCATATTGCCGTTCTTGGCCTGAATCCGCATGCCGGTGAAGCCGGCCATCTCGGACGCGAGGAGATCGATGTGATCGAGCCGGCGATTGCGAAAGCCCGGGCAGGTGGTCTGAATCTCAGCGGTCCGCTGCCCGCCGATACAGCCTTTCTGCCGGGCCAGCTGAAGGCCTTCGATGCGGTGCTGGCGATGTACCACGACCAGGGCCTGCCGGTGCTCAAGCACGCCGGCTTCGGTCATTCGGTCAATGTGACTCTGGGCCTGCCGTTCATTCGGACTTCGGTCGATCATGGCACCGCACTCGACCTTGCCGGTCAGGGCAGGGCAGATATCGGCAGCCTGGAAGCTGCCGTCGCGCTGGCCCTGGAGCTGGCCGGGCAGAGCGGGTGACCGCCCACCGCCCGCGCAAGCGTTTCGGTCAGCATTTTCTGCGCGACCGGACCGTCATCGACCGGATCGTTGCCGCGATCGCACCGAAATCGGATGACCGGCTGATCGAGATCGGACCGGGCGAGGGGGTGCTTAGTCGGCCCCTGCTCGAGGCGGCCGGCAGCCTGCAGGTCGTCGAACTGGATCGCGACCTGGCCGCTTCTCTGGCGCAGCGCCTGGGCGAGCCGCGCGGGTTGGTCATTCATCAGGGTGATGCGCTGCGCTTCGATTACTCCAGCCTGGCCAGCGGGCCGGCTTCCCTGAGAGTCGTGGGCAATCTGCCCTACAACATTTCAACGCCGCTGCTGTTCCATCTGTTCGACCAGGCAGAATGGATCTCGGACATGGTCTTCATGCTGCAGAAGGAGGTCGTCAGCCGGCTGGTCGCCGAACCGGGCTCGCGTCAGTACGCAAGACTGTCGGTGATGGCCCGGTTTCACTGCGACATGGAATGGCTGTTCGACGTGCCGCCCGAGGCCTTCGATCCTCCGCCCCGCGTCGATTCGTCAATCATCCGGATGTATCCGAAGACGCTTGTGGATGCTGAGCGCTTGCTCAGGCCGGCGCTTGCCGCCGTGGTCCAGGCCGCGTTCAATCAGAAGCGCAAGACCCTGCGCAACAGCCTGAAAAAGCTGCTCGACGAGCCATCGATCCAGCGCGCTGGCGTCGATCCGGCGGCCCGTCCGGAGACGCTTGAACTATCGGAGTTTCTCGCCCTGGCCGAGGTTTACCACTCGATCAGTTTCCAGTGAGCCGGATAGACCGGATTGATCTGGTCATGCTGAAAGCGTGAGTTGAAGTTGCCGTCCCCGGTGGTATCGATCAGATAGTAGGGGGGGCCTGCGGCGGGTACGACGCGAATCATGTAGACCACGCCGTTGCGCGAGTATTCCTCGATCTGCTCGCCATCCTTCTGCCGAATGACCACCTGGGGCTCGATCTGCTCGTCTGGATCCACGACCTTGGGCGGCAGCGCTTCGGGTTCCGGAATCGGCGGTGGCGGGGGAACTTCGTCGGCCTGCTGCGCGAGACCCGGAATGGCCAGGCCCAGAAGAAGCACCAGCGCGAGCGCTTTGACAAGTTGCTTGGTCATGACGTGTTTCGCTCCTGCGACGAAAGAGACTTGAGTCTAGCAGAGTGCTTCGTTGTTGCCGTTGATCCGCTGCCGTTTCGCTATCATGGGGACCGATTTTCGCCATCAAGAACACGCTCATGACTCAGACTGAAACGCTGTGCCTGGTCGACGGCTCGTCCTACATCTATCGGGCCTTCCATGCGCTGCCTTCGCTGACCAATGCCGAGGGCAACCCGACCGGAGCGATCTTTGGCGTCGCCAATATGCTGCGTCGGCTGATTCAGGCGCACCAGCCGGATCGGATGGTCGTGATCTTCGATGCACCTGGCAAGACCTTTCGCCACGACATCTTTGACGAATACAAGGCCAATCGTCCTGCGATGCCGGATGAGCTTCGCGCCCAGCTCGAACCGCTCAAGGCCTTGATCGACGCGATGGGGATCGAGCGGATCGAAGTGGTCGGAGTCGAGGCCGATGATGTCATCGCCACCCTGGCACGGGCTGCCGAGTCGAGCGGTCTCGATGTGCTGATCTCCTCCGGCGACAAGGATCTGGCGCAGCTGGTCTCGGCTCGCGTGATTCTGGAAGACAGCATGCAGGACAAGCGCTACGACCCGGCGGCGGTCGAGGCGAAATTCGGCGTCGGTCCCGATCTGATCGGCGACTTTCTGGCCCTGACCGGTGATACCTCCGACAATATTCCCGGGGTCGAGAAATGCGGACCGAAGACCGCTGCCAAGTGGCTCAAGCAGTATGGCAGCCTGGATGCACTGATCGAGCAGGCGGATTCGATCGGCGGCAAGATCGGCGACAATCTGCGCTCCGCCCTCGACCAGCTCCCGTTGAGTCGCCAGCTGGTGACCCTGAACGAGCAGGTCGAGCTCGAACGCGCACCCGCTGATATCCCGCCGCCATCGCCCGACCCGGCGCGCATGGTCGATCTGCTCAAGCGCTTCGGATTTTCTTCCTGGCTAAAGGACTACCAGTCGGGGGAGGGCGAGGGCCATGATGCGCTCGCAGCGGATCAACCCGAACTCGAAGTTCGACTCGTCACGACGCAGGCCGAGCTCGACGAGCTCGTCGAGGCGCTGTCATCGGCCGAGCTGATCGCTTTCGATACCGAAACCACCAGTCTGGAACCGCTCGATGCCGAGCTGGTCGGGCTCGCCTTTGCCACTCAGGCGGGTCAGGCCTGGTATGTCCCGCTTCGCCACCTCGATCAATCCGTCGAGTTCAGTATCGAGCAGGTGCTTGCACAGATCGGCCCGATCCTGGCAGACGACCAACGCCCGAAAGTCGGCCAGCACCTGAAGTACGATCTCAACGTGCTCCGCCGCGCTGGCCTCGGGCTCAATGGCATTCAGCACGACACCATGCTCGAGTCCTACGTGTTCAATTCGACGGCAACGCGCCACGACATGGACTCTCTGGCCGGACGTTATCTCGGTCGCCAGACCCAGAGTTACGAGTCCGTGGCCGGCAAGGGCAAGCAGCAGGTGACTTTCGACCAGGTCCCGGTCGCCAGGGCAGCCGACTACGCTGCCGAGGATGCCGACGTGACCCTGGCCCTGCACCGGACCCTATGGCCGAAGCTCCAGGAACAGAAGGGGCCGCAGTCGGTCTACGAGTCGCTGGAAATCCCCCTGATACCGGTCCTGGCGCGCATGGAGTGGATCGGCGTGGCCCTCGACCCGGACCAGTTGGCCCGGCAGAGCGCCGAGATCCAGGAGCGACTGCAGGATCTCGAGGCCCAGGCCCATGAGGAGGCCGGTCGCAGTTTCAATCTGGGCTCGCCCAAGCAGCTCCAGGAGATCCTGTTCGACGAGCTCGAGCTGCCGGTGGTGCGAAAGACACCCAAGGGCCAGCCGTCGACTGCCGAGGACGTGCTGCAGGAGCTTTCGACCGACTACGCCCTGCCACGGCTGATCCTCGAACACCGATCGCTGGCCAAGCTCAAGAGCACCTATACCGACCGACTGCCGGAGAAGATCCACCCCGACACCGGCCGAATCCACACCCACTATCATCAGGCGGTGGCCGCGACCGGACGGCTGTCCTCGGCCGATCCCAATCTGCAGAACATTCCGATCCGGACCGCCGAGGGGCGGCGCATCCGCAAAGCCTTCGTGGCACCCGAGGGCCAGGTTCTGATGGCGGCCGACTACTCCCAGATCGAGCTGCGCATCATGGCCCACCTTTCCTCCGATGCCGGCCTGCTGGATGCATTTTCCAAGGGCCTGGACGTGCATCGTGCTACCGCCGCCGAAGTCTTCGATTGCACACCCGATGAGGTCGAGGACGGTCAGCGTCGGGCTGCCAAGGCGATCAATTTCGGCCTGATGTACGGCATGAGCGGCTGGGGTCTGGCCCGCCAGCTCGAAGTCGGTCGCAAGGAAGCCGACGCCTATATCGAACGCTATTTCGAGCGCTACCCGGGGGTGCGCGATTATATGGAAAGAACCCGGGCCGGGGCCCGGGAAAAGGGCTATGTCGAGACCTTGTTCGGTCGCAGGCTCTGGCTGGATGAAATCAGGGCGAGGAATCCCCAGCGCCGCCAGGCGGCCGAACGGGCCGCCATCAATGCGCCGATGCAGGGTAGCGCCGCTGACATCATCAAGCGCGCCATGATCGATGTCGATGCCTGGATTCAGGCTGATGAGGTGCCTGCCAGACTGGTGATGCAGGTGCACGATGAACTGGTCCTCGAAGTTGAACGATCAGCGCTGGACCAGGTCAGAGAAGGTGTGACAAGACGGATGGCGGCAGCGGCCGACCTCGCTGTGCCACTCGAGGTCGATGTCGGCTGGGGCGATGACTGGGATTCGGCGCATTGAGGCTGAATTCATCTCCCAGAGTATTGAATTCAAAGGAAAAATAAGAAAATCGTTCTTTTTTCCGCGGGTTTTGAAACTTTTTTGCACTCGCGCCGGTCTACTCTTTTAACCATGTGCATGGTTCGGCCTGTCGCCCTCCCTAGACAGGCCAACATGGATTCGGTATCAGTCCCCAAACCGGATCCAACCCCAGGCCCCGGGTCCTCCCTCACCCGGGGCCTATCTTTATCCGGGATCAGAAGTGACGACCGGGTCTGACCAGGTATGCCGGTCTTACCGAAGTCCCCCTCGGGCTCGTTATACTCTGCCTGATGCACGTGTTTCACCACCCAAATACAGCGAGTTCCTGAACCATGCTGGAAGTCATCGTTCTTGCCGCCGGTGAAGGTCGGCGGATGAATTCCGCCTATCCCAAGGTTCTGCAGCCGATCGGGGGACAGCCGATGCTGCTCCGTCTGCTGGCGGCGGTCCGACGGCTGGGGCCCGATCGCATCCATGTGGTGGTCGGCTCGGGCGCTGAACACATCGAGCAGCTGCTGCAGGGCTCGGACTGTCATCTGGTGACCCAGGCCGAGCGCCTGGGGACCGGGCATGCAGCCGCTCAGGCGCTTCCCCATGTGGCGCCGGACAGCCGGTTGCTCATCGTGCCCGGAGATATGCCGCTGGTCCGAACCCGGACGCTCGATCAACTCCTGAGTCTGGAGGCCGATCTCTCGATCCTGAGCTTCATCGCCGATGATCCGACCGGCTATGGTCGAATCCTGCGCAGAGCCGATGGGCTGGTGACCGCGATCCGTGAAGAAAAGGATGCAAGCGACGAAGAAAGACGGGTCGGCGAGGTCAACAGCGGCGTGCTGGCGGCCCGGGCGAATGATCTGGCCCGCTGGATCGAGCAGACCGACCGTGACAATGCACAGGGAGAGTACTACCTGACCGACTGCATCGGCATTGCTGCAGCGCAGGACAGGCGTGTTCAGGCCTGCATCGCGAATGTAGCCGACGAGCTGCTCGGCGCGAACGATCGCAGCCAGCTGGCCCAGCTCGAACGGGTCTTCCAGCAGCGCGCCCGGCAGGCTCTGATGGCCGCCGGGGCGACCCTGGCCGACCCTGACAGCGTTCGGATTCGCGGCACTATCGAGGTCGGGCAGGATGTCTTCATCGATGCCAATGTGACCCTGATCGGCCAGGTCAGCCTCGGTGATGGGGTCGAGATCGGCACGGGCTGCGTGGTTGACAATGCCCGCCTGGCTGCCGGGACCCGACTCAAGCCCTACTGTCTGATCGAGGGGGCCAGCACCGAGGGTCCCTGCGATATCGGGCCCTTCGCGAGACTGCGGCCCGGGACGCGTCTGGGGGCCGGCGTCAGGATCGGTAATTTCGTGGAAACCAAGAACGCGCATTTTGCGGCCGGTGCCAAGGCCAACCACCTGAGCTATATCGGTGATGCACAGGTCGGCAGCGAGGCGAATATCGGCGCAGGAACCATTACCTGCAACTATGACGGTGTCAACAAACACCGCACCGAGATCGGATCGGGCGCGTTCATCGGTTCCAACAGCGCGCTGGTTGCCCCGGTCAGGATCGGCGAATTTTCCGTGATCGGTGCCGGCAGCGTCATTACCCACGATGCGCCCGACGGGGAATTGACCCTGGCCCGGGCCCGGCAGCGCAGCATCAGCGGCTGGTCGAGACCGTCAGCCAGGTCGGATTCGAAAAGTGGGAAGACTTGAAGGAGTTGGCGTCCGGGTTCTGCCTGCGGTATTCTCGGAGCCCTGACTGATCGGGTCGAGAGCCATTCCATGCGCAAGCGTCATCGCACAGACGAAGAAGCCGAAATCAACATCACGCCGATGCTCGACATCGTGTTCATCATGCTGATCTTTTTCATTGTCACCACATCGTTTGTCAAGGAGAAGGGCCTGGATATCTCCCGCCCGACCCAGGCCGAGGAACAGCAACAGCCCGAAGACGAGAACCTGCCCATTCTGGTGCGTATCAATCAACTCAGTTCGATTTCGATCGACAATCGGCGGGTTGAACCGGATGCAGTTCGGGCCAATCTTGAACGAGAGCGCGCCCAGAACCCGAGTGCACCACTGATCATCGCAGCTCACCCCGACTCCGATACCGATTCCCTGGTGCGAGTCCTGGATGCCGCCAATGTGGTTGGGATTGCCTCGATCAGCGTCGCAACCGAAGTGGGCGGAGGCTGATCGAAGTCGCTCTGGAAGTATCGATTCCAGCCGCATTGCGCACCAGAATCCCGAATCAATATGAGGAGTATTCAGAATGGAACAGGAACCCATGACATCGACCGATGACGACAAGCAGCTCAAACAATGGGCCATGATCCTGCATCTGTCCGTCCTGGCAGGTCTGATCGTGCCCTTCGCCGGTCTGCTGGCCCCGATCATCATCTTCATCCTCAAGAAAGAGGAACTGCCGGGCCTGATTCCGCACGGCTATGTGGTCTTCAACTGGATGATCAGTGCCTTGATCTATGCCATCGTCAGCGCGATTCTGGTGCTGATTCTGATCGGCTTTCTTGGTCTTCTTGCGGTTGCTGTCCTGTCCATCGTCTTTCCCATCATCGGTGCCATCAAGGCATCCGAAGGCGAGGTCTGGCCGTATCCGCTGTCGATCAAATTTTTCAAATGATCGAATAGCCGACCAGGAAATCCCTGGAACTCATCACCGAGAGAGTGCCCATGGCACTCTCATGTGATCATCAATTGCCCATACAGCGAGTAAACGTTTTCCTATGAGTACGTCTCTCAACGGCAACAAGCCGCCCCTGGTCAAGTCGAATGTGATCTTTTTTATCGCGATCAACATTCTCGGCCTCATTGTCGCCCCGATCTGGGGCTTGCTGTTCGGATTCACGACTGCGGCCTGGATTGCCTGTGGCGTGATCCTGACCCTGAGCGGTCTGTCGATCACGGCCGGATATCATCGGCTGTGGTCTCACCGAACCTACAAGGCCAGCAAGCCGCTGAAGTGGGCGCTGGCCTTCTTCGGCATCTTCTCGCTGCAGAACTCCATCCTGATCTGGGCCGCGCGCCACCGTATCCATCATCGACATGTCGATGACGTCAACGAGGATCCGCATTCCATCAAGACCGGCTTCTGGCACGCCCACATCGGCTGGATGATCCGCGACTGGCCGACCAGCAAGGTCGACCTCGACCAGGTGCCCGACCTGCGCAACGACGAGGTGGTGATGTGGCAGCATCGCGTCTACTGGCCAATGGTGTGGATCCTGAATCTGGGAGTTCCCGCAGCCATCGGACTGATGACGGGTGATGTGATCGGCACCGTGCTGCTGGCCGGTGCATTCCGCCTGGCCTTCTCCCAGCACTGCACCTTCTTCATCAATTCGCTGGCCCACACCTGGGGCAAGCGCAATTACTCCGATGACAATACCGCCCGCGACAACGGCGTGATTGCCTTGTTGACCTGGGGTGAGGGCTACCACAATTTTCACCACGCCTTCCAGGCGGACTATCGCAATGGGCTGCGCTGGTGGGATTTCGACCCGGGCAAGTGGCTGATCGCGACCTCCGCCGCTCTCGGCCTGGCGCACGACCTGCGCCGGACGCCGAAATTCAAGATTCAGCGCGCACGCCTGCAGATGCAGTTCAGCGAACTGCGCGAGCGCCTGGCCCAGGCCGATGAATCGGCCAGCACATGGCGCGAGACCCTCGAGCGTGAATATCAGCAGTTCAAGGACACGGTGGCGCAGTGGCAGGCCGTCCAGGCCGATCGCGTGGCAGCCGGCAAGGAAGCCCTTGTCGATCGCTGGCGCAAGACTGAACTGCGCACCCGCTACAAGGAGCTGGAGTACCGCCTGAAGATGCAGCGGCGTCGACTGGCCATGCTGCAGCAGGCCGCGTTCGCCGCAGCCTGAGAACGATCGATATCCGAAGTCTGAAAGGCCGGGTCCTCAGGGATCCGGCCTTTTTATTTTGATCAGTCCTGGCCGGTCGCTCAGTATCCGTTCGCCGGCGCGGATGCATCCAGTGCGAAAAAGGCTCTGGCCGTGGCGGTCGTTTCTTCGGCCAGATCAATCGGACTGATTCCACGACAGGCCGCCACGGTGCCTGCAATCCAGGGGAGCCATTTCGGCTCGTTGCGGTGGGTCCGGGCCTTGGGCCGCAGATTCCGCGGCTTGAGGTAGGGGGCGTCGGTTTCGATCATCAGTCGATTGGCGGGAATCTCGTGTACGAACTCCTTCAAGTGATGGCCGCGGCGCTCGTCGCAGATCCAACCGGTGATACCGATGTGGCAGTCCAGCGCCAGATAGTCTCGCATCGCCTGCTCGGTGTCGGTAAAACAGTGCACGACAGCGTGACTGAGCGCTGGCCGGAATTCCTTCAGGATAGCGATGAAGTCCTCGTGGGCCTCGCGCTGATGCAGGAAGACGGGCTTGCCGCAGTCCACGGCCAGCTCCAGTTGACGCTCGAAGGCCCGGCGCTGGTCAGGCCGGGGCGAAAAATCCCGAAAATAGTCCAGGCCGCATTCCCCGACGGCCACGACTTCGTCTGCCTTGTGCAGTTCGGCCAGGACGCTGGCGGTATCGGCGCTGAACTCCGAGGCCAGATGCGGGTGAACCCCGGCGGTCGCGGTCAGGCACGCTGGTCGCTCTCTGGCCAGCCCCAGCGCCCTGACGCTGCCCGCCTCGGAAGCACCGGTGACCACCATCTGTGCCACGCCTGCCGCAATGGCGTTGGCAATGACCTCATCCCGGTCCCTGTCGAAGCTGTCGTGGGTGAGGTTGCACCCGATATCGATCAATTCCATGGGGTGCGATTGTAATGGGTGGCTGTCGAGTGCGGGGGTTGGCGGCGGGGCCGAGGGTCGATCGGCTCGGTCGATGGTTCGTAGGGCAGGGGAGCCGGGGTGGCCTTGAATTCGATCGAGTGAGCGCCTGGCGCCTTGCAGTCTTCTCGCTGAGGAGGAGATTGAGAGTTGCTGAGAAACCTTGCTCGCCCACGCGACCCTCGGCCCCGCCGCCAACCCCCGCACTCGCCCTAAAGTTTGGGGGGTAGAAAAGAGCAAATTCCCTCGGATTGCAATACAGTCTGAGGAACTCCGTCTTCGCTTCTTTCGTCTTCGACGAAAACCGCAAAGACGCCATGATTCGAATACAATCTGTGCCTCGGAGGACTTCCTCCAGTCAATCGCGCCGGCTTAGCTCAGGTGGTAGAGCGGTTTGGGAATTCCGTCTTCGCTTCTTTCGTCTTTGACGAAAACCGCAAAGACGCCATGATTCGAATACAATCTGTGCCTCGGAGGACTT
>CAYTQT010000064.1:18273-18767 GCA_964439915.1 uncultured Wenzhouxiangella sp.
CCTCCAGTCAATCGCGCCGGCTTAGCTCAGGTGGTAGAGCAACTGATTTGTAATCAGTGGGTCGGGGGTTCGAATCCTCCAGCCGGCACCATCTTTGATAACTTGCGCCCATGTACACGACCCGATTTTGCTGGTTAGCGGCACTGATTCGAACCCCCGACCATCAACAATCGGGTTCGACTTGCGCGCTGTGCGCGCAATCGCTGGAGCGTAAGCGACAGCCCGCAGGGCAAGGCCGCGACAGCGGGCGCAGCAATCCTCCAGCCGGCACCATTCTAGAATTTCGCGCTGTATTTGCAGTATTCGAGTTTCTTGCTATCGGCACTGATTCGAACCCCCGACCATCACAATCGGTTCGAACCGAGCCGAAAGCACAGGCAATGAAGGATTTGCGGCTTGCGTGCCGCGCAAGAAGCGAAGCCGGAGTGCCGTCGTGCGTGAGCTCACTGGCGCGTAGCGACAGTCATCCTCCAGCCGGCACCATTCTAGAATTT
>CAYTQT010000065.1:0-17520 GCA_964439915.1 uncultured Wenzhouxiangella sp.
CGATAATGGCCTCGTCGCACATGGCCGGCACATAGGCGCCGCCGGCCGTGCACGAGCCCATGACGACCGCAATCTGCGGAATATTGAGGGCCGACAGCCGGGCCTGGTTGTAGAAGATCCGCCCGAAATGATCGCGGTCAGGGAAGACCTCGTCCTGTAGGGGCAGAAAAGCGCCGCCGGAATCGACCAGGTACAGGCAGGGCAGATGATTCTCCAGCGCGATTTCCTGAGCACGCAGGTGTTTCTTGACCGTCATCGGGTAATAGGTGCCGCCCTTGACGGTGGCATCATTGGCTACGACCAGGCATTCCACGCCGGAAACGCGGCCGATCCCCGCGATCACGCCCGCTCCGGGTGCGGCATCGTCGTACAGTTCGTGGGCGGCCAGCGGAGAGATTTCGAGAAACGGGCTCCCCGGGTCGAGTAGCGTTCTGACGCGCTCTCGGGGCAGGAGCTTGCCGCGGGATTCGTGCTTGTCGCGCGATCGGGCCGGTCCGCCTAGAGCGGCACGCGCCAGAGTCTCGCGCAACTGGTCTGCGAGCTGGCGATGGTGTTGCTCGCGCTCGAGGAAATCGGAATCCTTTCGAATGACGTGGCTGTCCAGGCGAGGCATGCGCGCTCCAGGCGGTCAAAGCCCACGATTGTAGCTTGTCGTCCTGCGGCCATGGCGACCGCAGCGCTGCTGCCTGTCTACCATGTACGGGTTTTTGGATAGATCCCGGCAAAAAACCGATTGACGGTCGGTTTTTTGCCCGGTTACACTCCAACCTCCCCGAATCATGGCCTGCCCGATGACCTCCGATCTGCACCAAATGCCCGTTCTTGGCGATCTGGAAGTGGCTGTATTGGAATCCCTCTGGATCGATTCGGAGGCCACGGCCAAGCAGCTGCACGAGGCGCTCGCGTCCGAACGCGGGATCAGCCTAAATACCGTCCAGTCGACCCTCGAGCGACTTCATCGCAAAGGCCTGGTCAGCCGACGCAAGCGCAGCCATGCCTACCGCTATCGCGCCGCAGTCGGTCGCGAAGCGCTGGTGGCGGGTTACCTTAAGGACATGCTGCAGCGCTTCGGCGGCGACCCGGCGGTTTCGCTCGCTGCTTTTGTCGAATCTGCGGAAGATGTCGACGAGACGACCCTGGATCGCCTCGAAGCAGCACTCCATCGGCGAAGAGAGCGAGGTGAAAACAAATGACGGGTGCCTGGGCGCTTTGCATGATGTTTCTGACCGTTGCAGTAGCCGCCTGGAGCGTGGGCGTTCTGCTCAGCACTGCGGCCCAGCGCTTGCTCATTCCCACCCTGGGCGTACCGCAGGCCCGTCTGCGCTGGATGGCCGTGTCGGCCGCGCTGCCCTGTTTGTTGCCCGCTGCCTGGGTGGCGGCGCTGGGCCTGATTGCGTTGAGCAAACCGGCGGGCTGGCTGGACGACCACTGCCAGAGCCATGGCGGGGTTCATGCCCACCTTTGCTTCGAGCATTTTCCTGATTTGATGATCGCGCCGCTGGTCGTGGTGTTGCTTGGCCTGCTGCTGCTTGTGCCGATCTCGCTTATTGCCCGCAGCATCGGCGCTGCCCTTCAGCGTAGACGTCGCCTGCGTTCTCTGCTCAGTCTATTGCCGAGTGGCGGCCTGATTCGCCGAATCGACTTCGGCCAGCCGCTGGCCCTCGTGGCACGGCCGTTCAAGCCCGTAGTGGTGATTTCGCGCTCTCTGCTCGACGGGCTGGGGCGACGCGAGCGTCGGGTGGTGTTGGCCCACGAGGCGGCTCATCTGCGCCAGAAGGACCTGTTCAAGACGGCGCTGTTCGAGACGTTGCTGGCGCTCCACTGGCCGCCATCGGCTTCCCGTCTGCGGGCCCTCTGGCATCAGGCCATCGAAGAGCGCGCCGACGACTGCGTCGCTCGGCAGTTCGGAACCCTGGATACGGCTTCGGTGCTGATCAAGGTCGTGCGCCAGCAACGGAGCCTTGCCTTTGGTGGGCTCTCCGTGTCGGGCGCCGGCGTCACGAGGCGCATAGAACGCCTGATCGAAGGCCCTGAACCGACCGACTCGAGGCCGCCTTCATTGGCCGGATGGGCGCTGCTGGCTGTGCTGCTCGGCACCGCCTGGCCGCTGGCCGCCGAGCACCATGCGGTCGAGACCTTTCTCAGCCGAATTCTGAGTGGCTGAGATGTTGAAGACGATGATTTTGGCCGGACTGGTGCTTGCAGGGTCGAATTTCGGGTGTTCGGTCGCGCAGGGGCAGGTTCGCCTGTCCGAAGAGGATGTCGTTCGCATCGGACTGGATCGGGCCGACTTCGCCAACTGGATCGATGCCGGACGGGCGCAGGCCGAGTCGCGTGTTGCGCAGAGCGGGCTCTGGCACAACCCCGAGATCGAATACAGCCTGGAAGATGTCGACCTGGCGGCAGGTTCTTCGAGCGAGCAATCGTTCTGGCTTCGACAGCGATTCAACCTGGCTGGCGTGCCGGGCCTGGAGCGGCGCTCGGCGAGTTTCGAGCTGGCCGCCCGGAACGTCGAGCTGGAACTCGATCGATCCGAGCAGGCAGCGCTGATCCGGCGGCATTTCTATCAAGCCCTGGGTGCCAGCCGTCGGGCCGAGGCCTTGAGTGTCTGGCACGAGCGCTTCGAGCAACTGGTGCGCGAGGTCGATGATCGTGCCCGCGCCGGCGATGCTTCACGCTTCGATGCGCTGCGGCTGCGCCATGAGCTGACTGCGCTCGGTGGCGAGCGTCTCGAAGCCCGGGCCGAGGCGACGGCAGCTCGCCATGCCCTGTTCGGCCTGATCGATCACGAGCCGGCTCATCTGGTCGGAGCGCTGCTGCCATCGGCCTCTGATGCCTCGGGCGGGCAGGGCGGGGCGCCCAGTCACGCTCGACTCCGGGCCCTGGATGCCCAGATCCAGGCTGCCGAGCTGTCGGCGCGTGCAGCCCGACGCCAGCGTTGGCCCGAGCTGACGCTGGGTCTGGGCCGCCGCGAACTGGATGAGCCCGGGCTTTCGGCCAATGGGCATCTGGTGATGGTCGGACTGGAGATTCCCATTTTCGACCGGGCGCTCGGACGCCGCAATGAAGAGCAGGCGCGGGTTCGGCGTCTGCAGGCCGAACGCGAGTTGCTGCTTTCGAGCCTGAACTCGGAGATCGCGAGTCTGGAAGAGCAACTCGACGCGAGCCGCCGCTCCGCCCTCGCACTGGCTGAGATTGCCGGTGAAGCCTCCCTGGCCGAAATGGCCGAAGGCGCCTACGCCGCCGGGGAGATCGGTGTACTCGAACTGATCGATGCGCACCGTACCGAACTGAACGCCCATCGTGACCAGATTCGCCGCGCTCTGGCGGCACGGTACGCAAAAATTGAACTCCGACTGTTGAAAGGTGAATGATGAAGACGTTTCCGATAACCATAGCAACAACGATCCCGGCAGCCTTGCTGGCGCTGCTCCTGACGGCCTGCGGGCATGACGATCATGGACATGAGCACGGCGATGGCATGACCGACGAGCACAGCGCGCAGGACACGGATACCGAAGGCCACGGTCACGCCCACGATGGCAACGCCGATCATGCCCACGACGAGGATGACGCCACCGAGACCGAGGCCTGGTACGGCGATGAAGAAGGTAGGTTGATGCCCGCGCAGGACCAGGGTAGCGACCATCATGGCGACGACGGACATCATGGCGAGGACGACCACCACGCGATGAGCCGGGAAGGCAGCGAGCATGACCATGATGCTGCGCATCAGGCCGATCACCATGATGAGGAAGGAATGCATGGAGAGGCTGAGCATCATGGTGCAGACGCGGTCGAAGACGAGTCGGGTGATCCGCACAGTCACGATGGCGAGGAGCCGCATGACCATTGATCGCCTCCGATGCGGCGGGCGGCCTATCAATTGGGCTTGCTCGCTCCTGAGTCTGGCCCTGGTGCTGAGTCTGATGGCCTGCAACCCGAGCGATCCCGGCCACGCGCACGAGCACGGTGCCGGAACCGCCGACGACGAGCACGCCCACGACGCTGAGATCGAAAGCGAGGTCATCACACACTACAGCGACCAGACCGAACTGTTCATCGAGTTCCCTCCATTGGCCGTCGGCCGGGCGTCCCGTATGGCAGCGCATCTGACCCGCCTCGACGATTTCCAGCCGCTGCGTTCCGGGCGCATGGACGTGGAGCTGCGCCAGGCCGGGCGGACCGTCGCCCGTTTTCGGGTCGATGAGGCGGCTCGCGACGGACTGTTTACGCCGACCTTGACGCCCCGCGCCGCTGGCCGCTTCCAGCTCGTCGTCCTGTTCGAGGGCGAGGGACTGAACCTTGTCCACGATCTTGGCGAGTTTCAGGTCCACGAATCGGCGCAGACGGCTCGCGTACGAACGCCGGCGCCGGAAGGCGACATTACCTACCTGAAGGAACAGCAGTGGAGCAGTCGGTTCGCGAGCGAACCGGCCCGCGAGCGCTCGCTGCGTCCCTCCGTGCTGGGCTTTGCGACTGTAGCCGCTCCGGCCGATGCCGGCGCCGAACTACGCGCGCCCGCCGATGGTTATCTGGCCCAGCGAAGCCTGGCTCGCGCTGGCGATCAGGTTGCTTCCGGCGACCTGCTCGGTTTTGTCGTGCCGCGCCTGGGTGCAGATACAGACTTCGGTCGTCTGCGCGTCGAGCTCGAACAGACCCGGTCTTCGCTGTCATTGGCCGAGCGCGATGTGGCGCGTCTGGCCCCCTTGTTCGAGCAGGGCGCGGTGCCGGAGCGCCGACTGCTCGAAGCGCGTGAGCGCGTCGAAGTGGCTCAGGCGGAATTCGATGCTGCCCGCGCCAGGTTGCATCAATACGAGCAGAGCGATGGCGATGCCGGCATTGCGCTCCGATCACCGGTCGCAGGCGAGATCATCGAGGCCTCCGCGCGCCCGGGTGCCTTCGTGCGCGCCGGCGACCGGATCTTTCGAGTGGCCTCGCCGGATCGGCGCTGGCTCGAAATCCGCCTCCCGGAGCGTTTTGCTGCATCGACACGGCAGGTCTCGGGTGCCTGGCTGAGCTGGGGTGATGACCAGACGATCGTGCTCGATGAGGCCAGTGATGCGCGGGTGGTCCAGACCGAGGCAGCGGTGGACCCGGTGACCCGGACCGTTGGAGTGACCCTCGACTACCCATCGGCTCGCGGTCCGGAACTGATCGGGGCGCGCATCCCGGTGCACGTCTTTGTCGCCGATCCGGAACTCCGCCTGGCGGTACCGCGTGCGGCCATCATCGAAGACGCCGGTCGCGACGTGGTCTACGTGCAGACCGGCGGGGAGACGTTCATGCGACGACCCGTCGAATTGGGCATCGTCGATGGTGACTACGTCGAGGTGAGCTACGGTTTGCAGTCCGGTGAGCGCGTGGTATCGCAGGAGGCCTATTTGGTTCGTCTGGCGGCTGCCGGCGGTACCGAGATCGGCCACGGCCACGCGCACTGAGTCCGGGGGCATGACCATGATCGACCGGATCATAAATGCATCGCTGAACAACCGCCTGCTGGTGCTGGCTGCGGCCGTGTTCCTGCTGGCCTGGGGCACCTGGGCGGCCCTGCGCTCGCCGATGGACGTTTTTCCTGACCTGACGGCTCCCTCGGTGACGGTGGTAGCCGAAGCCCACGGCATGCCGCCGGAGGATGTCGAACGCCTGGTGACCTTCCCGATCGAAACCGCCATGAATGGCGCCAGCGGCGTGCGCCGGGTTCGCTCCAACAGCGGCATCGGGATCAGCGTCGTCACCGTCGAATTCGACTGGGGGACGGATATTTATCGCGCCCGACAGATCGTTTCCGAAAAGCTGCAGGGCGCGCGCAGCGCTCTGCCCAGCGATCTGCCGCCACCGCAGCTCGCGCCGGTGACCTCGATCATGGGCGAGGTGATGTTCATCGCCCTGGTCTCGGATCAGCATGATGAAATGGCCCTGAAGACCGCTGCCGACTGGACCGTCCGTCGCCGTCTGCTCGCCGTTCCCGGGGTGGCCGAAGTGATTCCCACCGGGGGGCTGACGCGCCAGTACCAGGTCGTCGCCGATCCGGAGCGTCTGGCTGCGTATGGCATTACGCTCGATCAGCTCAAGGAGGCGGTGAGGGCTTCCAGCGCCAATGCCTCGGCCGGCTTCATGACCGAGAACGGCCAGGAATTCCTGATTCGAGGCATCGGACGTGCTCGTGGCCTGGACGATATCCGCCAGGCCGTGGTCGTCCATCGCCAAGGCGTGCCGGTGCTGGTCCAGGACCTGGCCTCGGTCGAAATCGGCCCCGCGCCCCGACGCGGTTCGGCTGCCTACCGGGCGCGCTCGGCGGTGGTCCTCGGTATCCAGAAACAGCCCGATGTGAATACGCTCGAGTTGACCGAAGGCCTGGATCGAGTGATCGAAGAACTCGAGGCCTCCCTGCCCGAAGGCATGCAGATCGAAACCGATGCCTTCCGCCAGGCCGATTTCATCGAAGTAGCGATCGATAATCTGGTCGAGGCGGTGCGGGACGGCGCGCTGCTGGTTGTGATCATCATGTTCGCCTTCCTGTTCAGCTGGCGCGCCACGGGCATCGCGCTGCTGGCCATTCCCCTGTCCCTGATGGTGGCCGTGCTGACGATCCGCTTCCTCGGCGGCAGCATCAACACCATGACCTTGGGCGGCATGGCCATCGCCCTGGGGGCGCTCGTCGATGACGCCATCATCGTGGTCGAGAACATCGTCCGCCGCTTGCGTGAGAACGCACAGCGCCCCGAAGCCGAGCGTCGTAGCCATCTGGCTGTGGTCTTCGATGCCACGCGCGAGATCGAAGCCTCAATCGTGTTCGCGACCCTCATCATTATCCTGGTCTTTCTGCCTTTGTTCTTCCTGAGCGGCGTCGAGGGGCGTCTGCTCCAGCCCCTGGGGCTGGCCTATGTCGTCTCTCTGGCCGCCTCGCTGCTGGTCGCTGTAACCGTGACACCGGTGCTGGCCTTGCTCGGGCTGCCCGGAAGTCGCGCCGTGCATCAGGATCACGACACTCGCCTGATCGCCGGCCTGAAACGAATGTATCGGCCCATCCTCGGCCTGACGCTCGACCATTGGCGATGGGTCATTGCGGCCTCGCTGGCGATGCTGATTGCGGCGATCATTGCCCTGACGACCGCCGGCCGCGGATTTCTGCCCGAATTCAACGAAGGCAGCCTGACCCTGAGCGTCGTGACGCTGCCCGGCACCTCGCTAGACCAGTCCGACGCGATCGGCCGGCAGGTCGAAGAGATTCTGATCGAGCAGCCCGAAGTGATCGCGACCGCCCGGCGAACGGGTCGCGCCGAGCTCGATCCCCACGCCCAGCAGGTGTTCGCATCGGAAATCGATGTCACGCTGAACATGGGGGTGCGGAGCAAGGCGCAGCTGCTTGCAGACCTTCGCTCGCGCTTCTCCTCGTTGCCGGGCACGAATGTGATCATCGGCCAGCCGATCTCGCACCGGATCGATCACATGCTTTCCGGCACTCGCGCCAACATTGCGATCAAGATCTTTGGCGAAGATCTGGTCGAGCTCCGTCGGCTGGGGCAGCAGGTGGAATCCCGGGTGGGAGAAATTCCCGGTGCCGTCGACGTTGCGATGGAGGAGCAAAGCGACATTCCCTTTGTCAGCGTGCGCTTCGACCGCCTGGCGCTCGCGAATTATGGCTTGAGCGTGCTGCAGGCCAGCGAAGCGCTCGAGACCGCGATGACCGGGACCCGCGTCGGTCGGATTCTTGAAGGACAGGCCAGCCATGATCTGATCGTCCGCTTTCCGGAAGCGGTTCGCAGCAATCTGGAGACCATCGGCCAGACCCTGCTGACGCTGCCCTCAGGTGCCAGTGTTCCATTTGCCGCCATCGCGGATATCGGACGTGACCGAGGACCGAACACCATCGGTCGCGAAAACGTCCAGCGGCGCATGATAGTGATGGCCAACGTCGCCGGCCGTGATCTGGTCAGCGTGGTCGGAGACATCCGCGCCGCCATCACCGAGTCGGTGAGTCTGCCCCCGGGCTACCACGTCGAGTACGGCGGGCAGTTCGAGAGCGCGGCCTCTGCCGGCAACCGATTGCTGTTCCTTGGCATCGTGGTCATCGCTGGTATCTTTCTGCTGCTGGTCGGAGCCTTCGGCAGCGCGCGCCCGGCGCTGATCGTCATGCTGAATCTACCGCTGGCGCTGATCGGCGGCGTGGCCGGTGTCTGGCTGACCGGGGGAGTGATGACCATTGCCGCGGTGATCGGATTCATTACTCTCTTTGGCATCGCGACGCGCAACGGCGTGATTCTGGTTGACCATATCGGCCGGCTTTACGGTGAGGGGCTTGCGCTCGACACGGCCATTCGACAGGGTGCGGAAGAGCGTCTGGTGCCGATTCTCATGACCGCGCTGGCCACGGCTCTTGCTCTCGTGCCCCTGGCCATGGCGGCGGGGGAGCCGGGCAGCGAGATTCAGGCGCCAATGGCAGTGGTGATCCTCTGTGGGCTGCTTTCGTCGACGCTGCTCAATATGCTGGTTGTCCCAGCGGCCTGTCGCCGTTTTCTGCGCTTGCAATAATCGCAGGGAATACGGATGTTGGATTGATTGCGGCCAAGGAGAGTTATCCTGCTGGTCGATGCTAGGCGAGGGACCGTAAACTAGTTGCCCCAGGGTGATCGGGGCGGTTATACTGTTGGGCTTGATCTATAACGGCGGTCGAGGCTTTTGCACAAAGCCTATCCTGGAAGTGCTCAGGGGGTTTTCTGGAAAAGCCCGGACGCCAAAACTTAACTGAATACGGAGTTACGAGCAGTCATGTCATTGACCGCAGAACAGAAAGCGCAAGTTGTCAAAGAGCACCAGCTCACCGAAGGCGATACGGGTTCTCCCGAAGTTCAGGTTGCCCTGCTGACCGCACGGATTCAGCATCTGACCGGACACTTCGCGGATCACAAAAAGGATCACCACTCCCGTCGTGGCCTGTTGAAGCTGGTCAATCAGCGCCGCTCGCTGCTGGCCTACGTCAAGAACAAGGACGTCCAGCGCTACCGCGATCTGATTCAGAAGCTGGGCCTGCGTCGTTAAGACGCGCTCGGATCAAGACGACCAAGGGCACCCCGGCAGCAATCGCTGATCCGGGGTGTTCGTTATTTGGAATTCAGGCAATACAGCAAACTTTTGGAGTGAATTAGCGTGTTGAACAAATTCAGTGAATCCTTCCAGTTCGGAGAGCACGAAGTACTGCTCGAAACCGGACACGTGGCCCGCCAGGCCGATGGCGCCGTGATGGTGACCATGGCCGACACCGTGGTGCTGGTCACCGCCGTTGCCCGCAAGGAAGTCAAGCCGGGCCAGGCCTTTTTCCCCCTGACCTGCAACTATCAGGAAAAATTCTACGCCGCCGGTCGTATCCCCGGTGGGTTCTTCAAGCGCGAGGGGCGTCCGACCGAAAAGGAAACCCTGACCTCGCGCCTGATCGATCGTCCGCTGCGCCCGCTGTTCCCGAAAGGCTTCATGAACGAAGTGCAGGTCATCGCCACGGTCATGTCGGCCAATCCGGAAATCGATGCCGACATCCCGTCGCTGATCGGCGCCTCGGCTGCGCTGGCGATTGCTGGCGTGCCCTTCGACGGCCCGATCGGTGCGGCCCGGATCGGTTTTGTCGACGGACAGTACGTGCTCAATCCGACCACCACACAGCTGGAAAGCTCGCGTCTCGATCTGGTCGTGGCCGGCACCTCGAAAGCCGTTCTGATGGTCGAATCGGAAGCCGATCTGCTGACCGAGGATGAAATGCTGGGTGCCGTCACTTTCGGTCATCAGCAGATGCAGACCGCCATTCAGGCAATCGAAGAGCTGGCCAGCAAGGCCGGCAAGCCGAAATGGGACTGGGAAGCGCCGGCCAAGCCCGAAGGCGTGGCCGAGAAGGTCGAGGCCGAAGCCAGGAGCGCTCTTGCCGAAGCCTACAGCCACACCGAAAAGGCGGCTCGACGCGAAGCGATCGGCAAGGTGCGCGATGCACTGATCGAAAAGCTGTGTGCCGAGGGAGACGACAACGCCCTTCCCGTCGATGAGGTCAAGGACGCGTTCGGCGCCCTGGAGAAGGATTTCGTTCGCGATCGGATCCTGTCCGGCCAGCCGCGCATCGACGGCCGCGATCTGACCACGGTACGGCCGCTGGATATGCGTCTCGGCGTCTTTCCCCGCACCCATGGTTCGGCCATGTTCACCCGCGGCGAAACTCAGGCCCTGGTCGTCACGACCCTGGGTACCGGGCGCGACGCGCAGATCATCGACGCGCCGTCAGGTGAATCGAAAGAGCAGTTCATGCTGCACTACAACTTCCCGCCGTACTGCGTTGGCGAGACCAGCTTCATGCTGGGCCCCAAACGCCGCGAGATCGGCCACGGCCGCCTGGCCAAGCGCGCACTGAACGCGGTCGTGCCCAAGGGCGAAGAATTCCCCTACGTGCTGCGCCTGGTCTCGGAAATCACGGAATCCAATGGTTCCAGCTCGATGGCCTCGGTCTGTGGTGGTTCGCTGGCCCTGATGGACGCCGGTGTGCCGATCAAGACCCCGGTGGCCGGTATTGCCATGGGTCTGATCAAGGACGGCGATCGCTTTGCCGTTCTGACCGACATCCTGGGAGACGAGGATCATCTCGGCGACATGGACTTCAAGGTGGCCGGTTCGCAGGACGGCGTGACCGCGCTGCAGATGGACATCAAGATCGACGGCATCACCGAGGAAATCATGCGGGTGGCGCTGAATCAGGCCACCGATGCCCGTCAGCACATTCTGGCGCAGATGAATGAAGTGATCAGCACCCCGCGCGAAGAAATGAGCGAGTACGCGCCGCGCCTGTTCACCATGAAGGTGCACCCGGACAAGATTCGCGACGTGATCGGTAAGGGTGGGGCAACCATTCGCGCCATCACCGAGGAAACCGGCACCACCATCGACATCCAGGACGACGGCACGGTCACGATCGCATCGGTCAACCAGGCCGCGGCCGACGCGGCCCGCACGCGCATCGAGCAGATCACCGCTGATGTCGAAGTGGGCACGATCTACGAAGGCACGGTGACCAAGATCATGAACTTCGGCGCGTTCGTCACGATCCTGCCCGGGAAGGATGGTCTGGTGCATATCTCCCAGATATCCGACAAGCGGGTGGAGAACGTGACCGACGAGCTGGCCGAGGGCGACAAGGTCAAGGTCAAGGTACTGGAAGTCGACAAGCAGGGCCGGATTCGCCTCAGCATGAAGGCGCTGAACGAGAGTTCGGACGCCTCTAGCTAAGCCCTTCCTGGTGAAGGATCGAACGGTCCCCCGGTCATCGGGGGGCCGTTTTTTTTGTCCGCAGAAACGCTCGCGATGGCCGGCGAGGGGCTTTCGATGATGGGGGAATGGTTTATCCTGCCTATTCAGGATATGTGAGCAGAAGACGAGTTTGATGATGAATCTGATGACCCCGGTCTCGCCCGGCGAACTGCTGGACAAGCTGACCATTCTCGAAATCAAGTCCGAGCGAATCCAGGACCCCGCAAAGCTGATCAACATCCGCCATGAACTCGAGCTGCTGGAGGCGGTCTGGAGGCAGGCGGCTCAGGACTCGGAGACGGTTCAGGCCTTGCGCTCTGATCTGAAGCAGGTCAACGAGATGCTCTGGGTCATCGAAGACGACATTCGTTTGTGCGAGAATGATGGCAACTTCGGCGATCGCTTCATCGAGCTGGCGCGTTCGGTCTATATCACCAATGACAGGCGTGCCGATCTGAAAAAGCAGATCAACCTGGCCCTCGGGTCAGCCATCGTCGAAGAAAAATCCTATCAGGACTATCGCGGTCATCAGGAATACGGAAATCAGCAATGAAGACACTCAGCAGCTACGGCTCGATTCTGGTCTTGCTCTTTATCGGAGCGGGTCAGGCGCAGGCGCAGACCCAACCATCGTCTCCCAGCGACCCGACCGGCGATGGGCGGGAAGTGATGTCCGCGTCCCAATCGCCGACCATGAACTTCGCCGGCGATCGATACCGGGTGGGTGTCGGAATCGATACGGAGTTCGATTTCTTCGGTGAATTTCTGCTGACCCTGACCGAAAACGCCCGCTCTGCCTGGCTCGCCGAGGGCTGGCTCGGGCGCAAGGGGGCCGGTGGGGTCAAGCTGAACTACCACTGGCTGTTCAACGGTGACAGCGTGGAAGGTCCCGACGGAGAGGTCTACACCGACGGTCGCGTCGCCAAGCTCTTCATTGCCGCCGATGAAAATCAGCGCGATGATCGCAAGCTGACCTTCGGCGGCGGCTACGAGTATCAGGACTGGTTCTTCAGCGCCTACGGCATGAGAGCGCTGACCGATGAGCGCCGGGTCAATCAGTTTGTCGAGTTCGAAGATATTCTCGTCGAGGGCGTGCTCGACGGGCGAGGGTTCACCCGCCTCGACTCCCTTGAGCGCGTCACCGATCTTTTCGAAGCACCCTATGAATGGGGTGCTGGCCTGCGGGCCGGGCACTACTTCGACAATGGGCTGCTGCGGCTGCGGGGTGGTCTGGACTACGAGGATGGGGATTTCGGCGCGTCACAACTGACCGCCTCTGTCAACCTGGACAGGTTCTTTGCCTATACGCCGCACGGCCTGTCCCTGCGCGCCGGCTTTGCCCGCAAGCGCGGTGATTTCGAGGACGATCGAAACGATCTTCGGGCGAGTCTGGTCTACAGCTACAGCTTCGGGCAGAGGTATCAACCGAGAACCGCCTTCCGTCAGGAAGAAGTTCAGATTCAGCCCGAGCCCCGCTTCGAAGAACGCGCCATCGCCTCGGAAGTCACGCTTTCGGATCGGGCCACCTTCGATTTCGACAGCGCTCGCCTGCGCACCGGCGCCGAAGAAACCCTTGATGAGGTGCTCTCGGCGATCCTCGAGGGTCGCCTGGTGGGTGCCATCCAGGTCGCCGGACACACATGCAACATCGGCACCGAGCGCTACAATCAGGGCCTGAGCGAGCGGCGCGCCCAGTCCGTGGTTGATTATCTGGTGTCTCGAGGCGTCGAGCCCGATCAGATCGTCGCCCGAGGATACGGCGAGCTCGAGCCGCGATTCTCGAACGACAGCGAGGAAGGCCGGGCACGCAATCGCCGGGTCGAAATCAGCTTCGTCACA
Organism: uncultured Wenzhouxiangella sp.; assembly: GCA_964439915.1. Lineage (GTDB taxonomy): Bacteria > Pseudomonadota > Gammaproteobacteria > Xanthomonadales > Wenzhouxiangellaceae > Wenzhouxiangella. The sequence continues at coordinate 13,120 of CAYTQT010000065.1, forward strand.
GAACAATCCCGGACCGAACGGATCCGCGTGACACCCGAGGGTCCGGTCACCGAAATCCGTCAGGTCGAGGTGCCGGTCGAAGCGCCGTGGATTCGCAGGGCCCTGCGTAATCCTGTGCAGCACAAGCGCATCGTCGATTACTACCGTTATCAGGAAGTCACGGAAACGCTGACCGAGGGTGAAATCGTGTTCGACAACACGGCGCCGGAGGCTGCCGATGACCAGTTCGCTGTGCAGGTCAATTCCGTCGACAACGTGCTCGATGTTCTGGCCAACGACAGCGATATCGACGGCGATGCGCTCACTCTGGTCGCTGTCGGGACACCGGCCAATGGCCAGGTCGAGATTTCGGGCAATGTGCTGGTCTTCACACCAGCCTCCGGCTTCTCGGGTTCGGACTCGTTCAGCTACACGGTCGAAGACGGCTTTGGCGGTCAGGCGCAGGCGAATGTCAGCGTGGCGATCTCCGACCCGAACCAGGCTCCGGTGGCGGGCGATGACAGTGCGTCGACGGTCGCCGGGCAGCCAGTCACCATCGATGTGCTGGCCAACGACTCCGACGGCGACGGCGACGCTTTGAACGTGGCCTCCTTCAGCCAGGCGGCCAACGGCAGCGTGACCCGGGATGGCAATGTCCTGGTCTATACGCCGAATGACGGTTTCACCGGCGCTGACTCCTTCACCTACATCGTCTCCGACGGCCGGGGTGGTGAGGCCACAGGCCAGGTCAGCGTTACTGTGACCGGGGAGAATCGCCCCCCCGTTGCCAATCCTGATTTCGCCAGCGGACCGGCCGGTGAGGAAATCATCGTCGATGTCCTGGCCAACGATTCTGATCCGGACGGCGATCCACTCTCCGTGATCAAGGTCGTCAAACTGACGGTCGCTACGGCCAGCTTCGTGATCAATGGAGACGGAACCGTCAGCTTCGAGATCGGCAGCCTGTGCAACGGAAACAATGTTTTCGAGTACACCATCGCCGATCCATCGGGGGCGACCTCATCGGCGCGAGTCGAAATCACTCGAACCGATCCGCAGGGAGCGGGCGTACAGAACTGCTTTCCAACGGACTGAATCGACTGACGATCAGAGCAACGTGCTGAGCCTGGAGATGACCTGATCGACGCTGATCAGGTCCATCACCCCGGGTCGTTCGATCCGTCTGCCCCAACGCAGCCGCTCCGGCTCGGTGTTCATTAACCGTCTTGCGGCGGTTGGGTATTCGTCGACGCAGTGCTCGAGACTGCCCAGGGGGCCCGAACGACGGGCCCAGGTCGCGGCATACAGTCCAACCACCGGGGTGCCGAGGGCTGCGGCGAAGTGGGCGGGTCCGGAATCCGGCGTGATCAGGCAGGCCGCACGATCGAGCATGGCCAGGAGCTCGGGCAGCGTGTCCTTGCCGATCAGGTCGGTCGGTGAGGTCTGCATGCACTCGACGATGGCATCGCCGAGCTGGCGTTCCTTCGGGCTCGGACCGCCGACCAGGATGACCGGGCGAGCGCAGTTCTTCTGAATATGGTCGGCGACCCGGGCATAGCCCCGGGCATGCCAGTTGCGAGTGGGGTGGCTCGAAGCCGGGCTGATCAGAACCGTCGTTTTGGCCACGGGCTGGTGCTGAACGGCAAAATCGCGTGCCGAATCAGAAACGGGCAGGCGCCGATCGACCCGGTCGCAGTCGGCATCGAGCGCCCTGGCGAATTCGAGAAAAGCCAGCGCCTGGTGCTGAAAAGGCACGGCATCGATTCGCTCGTTGATCGCCCAGCCATGGCCCTCACGGCTGCGCTCCTGGTCGAACCCGATACGGCGCCGCGCCCGGACCCAGCGAGACATCAGATTGGCGCGTGCCGAGACCTGCGCGAGAAGGAGGATGTCGAAAGATCTGGCCCGAAGCTGGTGGCGGAATTCGAGCAGCCCCGCCATCCCCGAGCGTTTGTCGAATGGGATAAACTCGACCCCCGGCAGGCTGGACACGAGCCGGTGCTCCAGGGCACCGATGATCCAGGTGATCCGAGCCGACGGCCAGCGGGTCTGAATGGCCCTCACCATGGGCACGCAATTGCACACATCGCCCAGTGCCGAGAGTCGGAACAGGCAAATGCGTTGCGGCGATTCGGGCGAGTGGGGCATGAATTCCCTTGATTCGAAGACTGGAACGGTATGGAACAGCGTGACCCGCCATCGACTCGAAGTCTGGTCCAGTGGGGCGGACGTCGTATTCTATACAACCCGACGCAATTGACCACGATCAGCCTCGAGTGGTTCGACCCCCGGTTCTGGTCCATGCGCCACCTGGTGCGACAGCGATTCGAAGGTCGCGGTCAGGCGCTGGCCGTCGAGACGCCAGCCGGGCCGCTGGTCCTGCGTCGTTTTTTGCGCGGCGGCTGGGTGGCCCGCTGGGTCAGCGATCGCTACCTTTTTCTGGGCCAGGAGCGCAGCCGCGCCTTTCGGGAGTTCGACCTCCTGCAGACGCTGTTCGAGCGGGGATTGCCCGTTCCCGAGCCGATGGCTGCCCTGTGCGACCAGTCCGGATTGACCTATCGCTCGGCGTTGATCATGAGCGAGATTGTCGGGGGTCAGACCCTGGCTGATCTGGCAGATCAGCTCTCGTCCGAGCAATGGTCTGAGCTTCGCATGACGCTCAGTTCCTTCTTCGAAGCCGGCTTGCGTCACCCCGACCTCAACGCCAGAAACATTCTGCGTGATCAGCAAGGGCGCTGGTATCTGATCGATTTCGACCGGGCGCGGCTGGCCCGGCGTCCCGTCGACCCGCGGCCGATGATCAGGCGACTTCAGCGCTCCTTTCGTCGACTGGGTGTCAGGGTCGAGCCGGCCGCGCTCGATCTGTGAAGCCTATCAGGCTCTCAGCCCCGACCTGGCCCGGCCAAGCAGGGAGTCATCGGCAAACGCCCCGGACTTGAAGCTGCCAGCGCGCACGCCGGTACACAGTTCGGCGGCCTGGACGACACTGTCCACGGCGTACACGCGGAACATATCGTTGGTGCAGGCCTTGACGACCTCACGTTTGAGCATCAACTCGATGCGATTGACGCGCGGAATGACGATCGACTGCTGCCCGGTCAGGCCAGTCTTGCGACAGAATTCGAACCAGGACTCGATGCGCTCGTTGATGTTGTCCACTGGAAGAACCTGACCCTGCAGACCGATGCCGCCGACCAGGGCCACGTCCTGACGAAGCGTGGCCGATGCAAGCGTACCGAGCAGGGCGGTCATCCTGGCCAGATCGAGTCCGGTATCGTCCTCGCAGGGGAAGCCGGAGTCCGGCTTGAGGATGTGAAAGGAAGACAGCAGGCCGGGCCGTGAATCCAGTTTCAGCAGGCGGGCCAGGGCGATGGCAAAACGAGTCGAAGCGGTCTCGCCGCTGCCAGCCATATGAAGGTCAGGACTGGCGGTTGCGCCCGCACTGACCATCACCGGCAGTGCCGTGATGATCTTGCCCAGGATCTGGCAGGCGACGCCGGGAACCACCCCCTCGCCGCGTCCGTGCAGGCGGATCGGTGAATGGCCCTGATCGAGCGCGCGCAGGGCCTGGCGCATTGCCGCGCCATGACGCTGCTCTCTCTGTGTCAGCGCCCGCTCGACGTGTTCCTCATTGACCTCGCTGGCCTCGTCGCTGCGAGAAACCGCCGCTGCTTCGCGTGCCAGATCGCCGATTTCCCCGAAGCGCGCCGTCAGTCGTCCAGGCTCGGGAGAGCGACGGGCACCGAACTCGATGATCGAAAGGATGGCCGAACGGTCGAAGTGCGGGAGCTCTTCGTGCCGTACCAGGCCGCCGAGAAAGCGCACGTAGTGACTCTGTCCGATCTTGTCGCGGGCCAGGCTGTCGTCGAAATCGACCAGCATCTGGAACAGTTCGGGAAAATCGCGATCCTCCCGGGCGAGCTGATCGAAAGTCGCGCGATTGCCGATCAATACGACCCGCACGTCGATCGGAATCGGCTCGGGCTTGAGGGATTGGGCCGAATAGGGCCAGCCCAGCTCGGGCGGGACCACTTCGCTCAGGCCGGTCCTGAGCGTGCGCATCAGCATGCGCCAGCAACCGCGCTCGGCCAACAGGTCGGCGGCATCGAGAATCAGGAAGCCGCCGTCTGCCTCGAGCAGTGCGCCGGTGCGAATCCCGCGAAAGGAGCTGACCGCCCGATTGCCGCTGAGCCAGGCCGGATCGATGGTGCCGAACAGGTTGGCGACAGAGGGCTGATTGGCATACACCATGGGTGATTTGCCGCGCTCGGCGCGCGCAGTCAGGACATTGACGCCGTAGAGCAGGGTCGGGTCGGCCAGATGCGAAGTGTCGCGGCCGACCCGCTTCTCGACGATGTCGTCGATGATTTCGCGCAGAAAGATGTCGAGTCCCTGGGCCCTGAATTTCTTTCCGACTTCTGC
>CAYTQT010000066.1:0-17155 GCA_964439915.1 uncultured Wenzhouxiangella sp.
AAGGCCGGCAGGACGAACAGGGTCAGCACGGTGCCGATGCCCAAGCCGGTCGCGATGGTCAGGCCGATCGCGAAGCGGCTTTCGGCGCCCGGGCCGGTGGCGATCAGCAGCGGGATCATGGCAACGATCAGGGCGGCTGAAGTCATCAGGATCGGCCGCAGCCGGATCGCGGCGGCTTCCAGGACGGCCTCGAGCTTGCTCAGGCCCTTGTCGAGCTGGAGCTGATTGGCGAACTCGACGATCAGGATGCCGTTCTTCGAGACCACGCCGATCAAGGTGATCAGCCCGACCTGGGTATAGATATTCATGCTGGCAAAGCCGAGCATGATGAAGGCCATGGCGCCGGCGATGCTCAGCGGCACGGAAACCAGGATGATCAGCGGATCGCGCCAGCTTTCGAACTGTGCGGCCAGCACCAGGTAGATGACCAGCAGGGACAGGAAGAAGGTCACGACCAGGGCGCTGCCCTGCTGCTTGAACTGGCGGGACTGACCCTTGTAGTCGTAGCTGAATCCGTTCGGGAAGCGCTGTTCGGCTTCGCTCTCCAGGAAGGTGACGGCATCACCGATGGCCACCCCGGGTGTCAGGACGCCTTCCAGCGCCACCGAGTTGAGCTGGTTGAACTGGGTGCGCTGGGAGGGTTCGACCACGGCCTCGAAGCTGACCACGGTACCCAGCGGCACCAGCTCACCGGAGTCTGTACGGATGTAGTACTGGGCCAGGTCCTGTTCGGTGGCTCGCGACAGGCGCTCGACCTGCGGGATCACCTCATAGGAGCGTCCCTGCATATTGAATCGATTGATATAGCCGCCGCCGAGCAGGCTAGAAAGTTCGCGTCCCACATCGGCCATCGACAGGCCGAGGTCGGCGACCCGGTCGCGGTCGACGACAACGCGGGTCATCGGGCGGTCGAAGTCGATCGATTTCTGCACGAACAGAAACAGACCGCTCTGGGTCGCCGCGCCGAGCATGTCGTCGGCGACTTCGATCAGCTGATCATAGGGTCTGGCGGTGGTGATGACGAACTGGATCGGCAGGCCGTCCCCGGCACCTGGGATAGAAGGCCGACTGAACACGGATGTACGCAGGCCGGTCACCTCCGACACGGCCGCCTGCATCTGCGGTTCGACCTCGAACTGCGAGACCTCGCGCTCGTCCCAGGGTTTGAGCTTGAAGCCGCCGAAGACCGTGTTGGGCGACTGCAGGCCGAGCAACATGAAGCTCTCTTCATAGCCCGGCAGCTCCTCGAAACGGGTCTGCAGCTGATCGGCATAGACCTCCATGTAGTCCAGCGTCGCGGTCTGCGGAGCCGTGCCGGAATACAGCAGGATGCCCTGGTCCTCGGTGGGCGCCAGTTCGTTCTTGCTGAGGGTGAACATGCCGTAGATCGAGACCAGCAGCACGGCCGACAGTATCGCCACGGTCGCGGTCGACTTCAGCGTCCAGGTCAGGGCCTTCTTGTAGTTCGACGACAGCCCCTGGAAGGTGTTCTCGACGCCGCGCTCGAAGCGCGAGGGGTTGCCCTGGGGCTTGAGTACCTTGCCCGAGAGCATCGGCGAGAAGGTCAGGGCGACCACGCCGGAGACCAGAACGGCACCGGCCAAGGTGAAGGCGAATTCGGTGAACAGGGCACCGACCAGACCGCCCATGAAGCCGATCGGCGCATACACCGCGACCAGGGTCAGGGTCATGGCAATGATCGGGGTGGCCATCTCGCGCGCGCCGACCAGAGCGGCTTCCGGCGGTGACTTGCCCTCTTCGATGTGGCGGTGGACGTTCTCGACGATGATGATCGCATCGTCGACAACCAGGCCGATCGCAAGGACCAGGGCGAGCAGGGTCAGCAGATTCAGGGAAAACCCGAGCATCAGCATGATGAGCGCGCCGCCGATCAGCGACAGCGGCACGGCCAGCGAGGGCACCAGCGCGGCCCGGATCGAGCCGAGCGAGAGAAAGACCACGACGAGCACGATCAGTACCGCCTCGAGCAGGGTCTTGATGACCTCGTCGATCGAGCGGTCGATGAACTCCGAGGCGTCATAGGGCAGCTCCACCGACAGGCCTTCCGGGAGCTGATCGGAGATGTCCGGGAGGGTGTCGCGGACGCGCTGTGCGACCTCCAGCGGGTTGGCGCCGGGGGCGAGCTCGATAGCGACATAGGTCGAGGGCTGACCCTTGTAGAGCGCAATCGAATCATAGGTCTGCGAGCCCAGCTCGGTGCGCGCGATATCACCCAGGCGCACGATGCTGCCGCCGACCTGCTTGATGACCAGGCGCTCGAACTGCTCCGGATTCGAGACATCGGTGTTGGTCGACAGGTCGATCTGGACTCGATCATCGCGGGTGTTGCCGATGCCGGCCTGGTAGTTGTTGGCCAGCAGCACCTCGACCAGCTCACGCGCTGTCAGGTCGATGGCGGCCAGGCGCTGCGGGTCGATCCAGATGCGCTGAGCAAAGCGTCGGCCGAGCAGTTCAGCCTTGCCGACGCCCTGCAGGGCCTGCAGCCGTGGCTGGACTTCGCGGGTCAGGTAGTCGGTGATTTCGGGCACCGGGATCGACTCGCTGAAGAAGGCGATGTACATCAGTGCGGTCGACTCCCCAGTGGTCGAGGTGATCACCGGGTCTCGCGCGGCCTCGGGCAGGACGTTGCGTTGGCTGGCCACCTTGGACTGGATTTCGGCCAGCGCGTCATTGGCGTCGTAGTTGAGCACCATGCGCGCCTCGATCGTCGACACGCCCTGGGAGCTCGTCGAGGCCAGATAGTCGATGCCCTCGGACTCGGCGATCGCCTGCTGCAGCGGGGTGGTGATGAAGCCCTTGACCAGCTCCGAATCTGCCCCCGGATAGGCGGTCGAGACAGTGACCGTGGTGCTTTCCAGCTTCGGATACTGACGCACTTCGAGCTCCAGTGCGGCTCGTAGCCCGAGCAGCAGGATCAACAGGCTGACGACCGTCGACAGCACCGGCCGCCGAACGAAAAGGTCGGTAAAGCGCATCAGCGAGCCCCCGTTGCCGTGCCTTCGGAGTCAGTCGACTCGACGACTTGGACCGGTTGACCGCTCCGCAAGCGATTGAGGCCGTTGGCGACGATGCGCTGACCTTCGCTCAGCCCATCGAGGATCTCGACGCGGCCCTCCCTGATATCACCCGTATCCACCTGAACGCGCTCGACTGTGGTCTGGCCATCGGCCTCGGTGAGGGCGAAAACGAAATCACCGTAGGTGTTGTAGGAGATCGCCGTGCGCGGCACGGTGATGGCATCGCGCGAGGTGTTGCGGAACAGGGTGACGCTGGCGAACATCCCGGGGCGCAGAATGCGATCCGGGTTGGGCAGTTGGGCCCGCACCTGGACGGTTCGCGTGGTCGCTCGTACCGAGGATTCAATGGCCAGGACCGAACCGCGGAAAGTCTGGTCGGGGAAGGCGGCGACCGTGATCTCGATCGGATCCCCCATCGCGATCAGCGGCAGGAATCGCTCGCCAATGGTGAAGTCGACCTGGATCGGATCCAGAGTATTGATCTCAACGATCGGCGTGCCGACCGGCACGAACTCCCCGAGGTCGACCTGGCGAAGACCGAGTGTGCCGGCAAAGGGTGCCCGGATCGATTTCTTGGCCAGCAGGGCGCGCTGTTCGTTGACTCGGGCCTGGGCGGCCTGGTAGTTGGCCTGGGCCTCGTCGTAATCCGCTTGGGAGACAGCGCTCTGGCCGACCAGGTCGGCGAAGCGCTCGAACTGCTGCTGGGCCAGACGTGAGTCAGCCAGCCGGGTCTCCAGAGCGGCTTGATCGGTCTCGTCGTCGAGATGGATCAACAGATCGCCCTGTTCGACCCGTTGTCCGGACTCGAACTCGATTGAGTCGACCACGCCAGCAATTTCATTGGCGATCCGGATCCCGTTGACGGCCCTCAGCTCACCAATCGCAGCCAGCGTCCCCTGCCAGCGCTCGGTGGTCGTGGTGTAGGCTTCTACAGCGGCCGGGGGAGGGGCCTGTGACATGGCCTGCTGCTGCGACTGAAGCTGAAAATAGCGCAATCCAAATAAGCCCGCCAGCACCGCGCCGAGAATGACTGCGCCCCAAACGAATCGTTTCATGATGGCCCTGAATAGTTATAGAACTTCTCTATGTTAACGGCATGGGTGTGATGGGGGGTTTGGGTTCAGGGTTCAGGGTTCAGGCGTAGGGGGTTATTGCGATGGGCGGTGGATGGTGATCTGATTGCGGCCGCGGCTCTTGGCCCGGTAGAGAGCCTGGTCTGCTGCTTCGATAAGGGCTTCGCTTGAGGCATCCCTGGCCGGGGTGACGGTCGCCGCGCCGATACTGACCGTAACGATGCCTTCGGCCTCGGCGTCTGCGTGCTCCATGGCCAGGTTGGCTATGGTTCGGCGCAGTCGCTCGGCGGTCTGCTCGGCCGCCGCGGCCGTGGTTTCAGGCAGGATCACGCCGAACTCTTCGCCGCCGATGCGGGCCAGCAGTTCGATCTCGCGGCGCAGGGCCGAGGTCAGGTTCGAGGCAATCTTCTTCAGGCATTCATCGCCGGCCTGGTGGCCGTAGCGGTCGTTGAAGGGTTTGAAATGGTCGACGTCGATCAGCAGAACGCTCAATGGCTTTCGGCTGCGCCGCAGTCTTGCCCATTCGTGCTTTAGGCGCTGGTCGAAGGCGCGTCGATTCGGAACGCCGGTCAGCCCGTCCATGGCGGCCAGACGTTCGAGCTCGGCGGTGCGCTTTCGGACTTCAAGTTCGAGTTCCTGCTCCCGACTGCGCAGGTTGCGAACGCGAGCCCAGAACATCAGGCCGACCAGAGCCGCTACCGACAGGATCAGGGCGGGCAGGAACAGGATCGATTGGGTGAAAGTGGGCTGCATCCGGATCGACAGGCTGGCCTCGCCATCACTCCATTCGCTGCTGCCGTGCGCGGCACTGACCCGGAAGCGCAGCTCGCCTGGCGGGATGATCGGAAAATAGGCCACGCGGCGATTCCCGGCATCGGTCCACAGGGTGTCGTAACCGTCCAGCCGGTAGCGAAACTGCACTCGTTCCGGCGCGCTGAATGCGGGTGCCGTGTACTGGATTTCGAGGTTTCGCGCGGTGGCTGGCAGATCGATCGGCTGGTCGTGGTTCAGCGGCTGGCCGTCGACCAGGACGCGCTCGATTCTGACCGGCGGCGGTGCCAGCTCTCGATCCGGCGAGCGGGTGTCGAAAACCGCCAGGCCGTGGATGGTCGGTACCCAGAATTCACCGTTGGCGCGCAGCAGGCCGGCCGGCTGACCGCCGCCGTTGGTCTCGCTGATCGGCATGCCGTCGCGCGCGTCGAACAAGCGGGCCTGGAGAATCTCGATCTCGCCGCGGGCGAAGGCTTCGAGCTGGGCGCGCTCGACCCGCATCACGCCGCGGTTGCCGGTCATCCAGAATCGCTGGTCCTCATCTTCGACGATGCGCGAAACGATATTGTCCGGCAGGCCTTGCTCCGGCCCGTAGTGCACGATTCGATCGTCCTCCAGCCGATGCAGGCCGCCACCATAGGTGCCCAGCCAGATCACGCCGTCAGGGTCGATCTTGATCGCACGCACGTAGTCATTGACCAGTCCGTTGCTGGTATCGAACAGCGTTGACTCATCACGAATGCGCATGGCGCCGGTTCGACTTCCGACCCAGACCGTTCCATCATCGGTGGCGGTGACGAAGTGAACGTCCAGCGCCTGGGTCTCTTCGATCAGACGGAATTCTCCGGTCTCGTCGCGGTAGCGGAACACGCCCTGATCGGTGCCGACCAGGAGCTCACCCGTCGCCGGGTCGCGCGCCAGGGCGCGAACGATCTGTTCGTGGGTCAGCGGTCCACCGATCAATTGCAGGCCGCCGTCGCGACCGCGCAGTGCCAGTCCGTCGCCATAGGTGCCCAGCCAGAGTCTGCCGTCGTCCTCGGGCAACAGCGCCCAGATGCAGCCCGAATCCAGGGCAGCTTTGGTCTCGATGATCGCTATATCATCGCCATCGATTCTCGCCAGTCCGGTGCAGGGCGTTGCCACCCAGACGTCACCGGCCAGGTCCTCGGCAACTGCCAGTACGTCCATGCTTCGGGCCAGGTCGGGGACGTGCACCGGATAGGCCTTGCCGTCGGACAGGCGCTCCAGGCCATCGCCGCTGTAGCCGACCCACAGATTGTTCTCGCTGTCCTCGAACAGAACGCGCGCGGTCCGGACCGGCTCGCTCGGATCGGGCTCCAGCGCCGGATTGCGCGCCAGGCGCCTGATTCCTGCAAAAGAGGTCGCGATCCACAGGTTTCCCCGGCTGTCCTCGAACAGATCGCGGACCCCCCCGAGATGCTCGGGCAGATCGATGCGTTCGATGCGGTCTCCAGCGATCCGGAACAGATCGTCCGGGCGAGCGAGCAGGATTTCTCCGCTGCGCCGCCTGACACCGGCTTCGAATCGACCCTGGTTGATGGTTTCAGCCTGCAAAGGTCGACGGCATCGTCCCTGTGCAAATCGGCAAAAGCCGTCGTCGCTCAGCAGCCACAGGCTGCCGGCCTCGCCCTCGAAGATGCGCGTCAGCTCCCGATCCGGAAGACCGTCGGATTCGTCGTAGCGCCTGACCTCGCCTGCCTCGATCTCCAGCAGGCCCTGCGTGGTCGCAGCCCAGATGCCGCCGCCGACCCTGGGCAGCAGATCCCGGACACCGTTGATCGCAACGGCATAGGCCGGTTCGAAGGGCAGCAGGACCTGTCGACCCTCCCGGATCACAACGCGGCACAGCCCCCCGCGAGAAATCCCGGCCCAGAGCCCGCCGTCCACATCGACGGCAAGAGACCCGAACCGGTTGCCGCAGCCGCCACCGTCCTCGATCACCTCGAAGCGAATCCCGTCAAAGCGCAGCAGTCCGCCGAAGGTCGCCACATACAGATATTGATCCTGGCCCTGAACGATCGAGGTCACCGTGGCCTGAGGCAGCCCGTTGTCCAGCGACCAGACCTGGCGTGTGTACTGATCAAGATTCCTCTCGGGATTCAGTGCCTGGGCCGCTGGAAGCACAGCAAGAACCAGTATCAGCGCAAGGAGTCGACCGCCGATCGCGACCGGGCGCTGGCAAGCGTCGTCGAGCTGCATGATTCCCCTTGTTCTCGATGCGGTGTTACGTCCTGATCATAGCGCGTTCTGGATGGCAAAAACGCGAGGCCGAATCGGGGGGACCGCAGAATTCTGGACCGGAGTCCGGGGCTGCCGTGCCTCTTTTTCCCGACATCGGCATTTTCACACCACCCTGGCTAGGGGCCGGCGATATCCTGATCCTCTTCGTCCTGCTAAGCTCGGCGCTTCTTGTCGATTGAAAGGCCGACAAGGAGCATCCGATGAGTGATCACCAGGGCTCTTGCCTGTGCGGGGCGGTGCGATTCGAGGTGAAGGGCCGATTCGACAGCTTCTTCCTTTGCCACTGCCGTCACTGTCAGAAAGGCTCGGGCGCGGCGCACGCTGCAAACCTGTTTTCTGCGTCAGCGCGGCTGACCTGGCTGGCGGGCGAAGGATCCGTCACCTCCTTTGATCTGCCCGGCACTCGCCACAGCAGGAGTTTCTGCCCCGCCGCGCTTCGTCCGTCAAGGCCACGTGGAGCCTGTCCTCATGGTAGGAACGCATGAACGCGTCGCTGTGGCCTTTCGCACCCCGGTATTCGAGCTTGTCCGGCCTGAAGTCGTTTCCCGCGATCAGCGCTTCAAGGCCCGAGCCTTGCACCGCCCGGTTGCGACAGGCATTCTCCCGAGAGCCCCTTTTACCTGGACTCAGACAGCCTGATGCAGACCGAATCTTCAAAATACCGCCGCGATATGGGCACGCTCGGCGTTCTGTTCATCGTGGTCAACGGCCTGATCGGTGCCGGGATCTTCGGCCTGCCCGAAGCACTGCACGCGGCGGTCGGCACCTTTGCACCGTGGCTGCTGCTGATCGGCGGTGTGCTGGTCATGGCCATCGTCATCTGCTTTGCCGAGCTGACCCGGCTGACCGATCGCTCGGGTGGGCCGCAGCGCTATGTCGGCGATGCCTTTGGTCTGTATCCGGGTTTCATCGTGGGCTGGACCTTCTTTGCCGCGCGCTTGATCAGTCAGGGGGCCAACGTGCTGGTGCTGGTGGCCTATGCGGCGGCGCTTTGGCCGGTGGTCGGCGAGGGGGCGGCGAAGGTCGTCCTGATCGTTGCGGTGCTGGGCAGCATCACCGTTGTCAACGTCATCGGCATCAAGCGGGTGGTCGCCGTGCTCGGCGTGATGACCCTGTTCAAGCTGCTGCCCCTGTTGATACTGATGGGGATCGGAATCGTTGCGGCAGCGGATCCGGGGCCTCTCGAGCTGCCGCAGTTCAGCGCCGTCGAGGGCATCGCCCTGGCCGCACTTTATGCCTTTGTCGGCTTCGAAAACGCGACTATTCCCGCCGGTGAGACACGCAATCCCCAGCGATCCATGCCGCGCGCGCTGCTGCTGGGTCTGGCCGTCGTGACCCTGATCTATTTCGGCCTGCAGTGGGTCTACAGCCACAGCGTGATCGCCGGCACTGGGCCCGCGGCACCTCTGACCGCTCTGGCGGGCGAATACGCGGGCGATATCGGCGCCCTGCTGATCGCGGCCACCATCGTGATGAGCGTGCTGGCCAACCTGACTGCCGGCCACACTTCGGCGAGTCGGATGCCGCCGGCACTCGCCGACGACGGTCTGCTGCCCGCGTGGTTCGGCCGGGTGTCGCGCTGGGGCACGCCCGCCAACTCGATCGTTTTCTATGGAATCGGCGCGATTCTGTTCGCTCTGTGGGATGATTTTCTGACCCTGGCGGCTGTCAGTACCCTGGCTCGGCTGCTGGCTTACGTCACTTCGATCCTGGCCTTGCCCAGCCTGCGTCGACGCGCAGGCAAGCCAGCGTTCAATACGGTCATCGTGCTGGCCGCGCCCGTCGCCCTGGCGCTCAGTCTCTGGGCTGCCACGCAGACCAATGCGACCCAGTGGCAGGCCCTGGCCGGTTTTGCGATCGTCGGCACTGTGCTGTTCTTCATTGAACGAAGGAACGGCAGGAAGGCGAGATCCATCAAGGTGAAAGGAGAGGGATGATGTGTTTTTCGGAGCCCCGCATAGCGGCGCTGTTTGCCAAGCAATCGGCTAGAACAACGGTCTCGTCAATCCTCGAAACGATCCCTGAACAGGATGAAGGTGTCGGGGCCGTTGATGGTGACAACGAAGCCATCGGGCGTTGCAGAGTCGACTGAAATGGTGACCTGTGCGCTTGGGTCGATGAAAGTCTCACCGACGCGGAACATGCTGCCCTCGTTGTCGGCGAAGTTAGCCGGCGGGTCGTCGGCATCAACGGACCAGGCCGGCTCTGACCGGCTGGTGTCGACATAGGAGATGATGATCGCATCGCCCGGCAGGTTGCCGTCGTAGCCGATTCGCTTGCGCGCTTCGACCGTGTACCAGTCGTCCGTGTCAGGCACCGGGATCCTGGCCATTCGGTAGTTCGAGGTGCTGGGCAGCGCCATCGCGTCGATGGTGATGGTCGCGGACTCACCAACGGTCACCTCGATCTGCTCACTGGCATCGAACCAGCCCAGGCGGTCCTTGTGGTAGGCGGTGTGGTGCTTGCCCAGGCGGCCGTAGTCGGAGTCGTTGACCGCATTGCCGGTGGCCGAGCTCATCACATCCCAGGGGCTGTCGTAGGGGCTGGAGTCGCCATCGGAATTGTTCGAGTGAGGCAGTCCGAAGCCGTGTCCCATTTCGTGGGCAATGATGCCGGATTGTCTGAAGGACCAGGGTGGATTCCAGGTGGTGCGCCAGAGCTTGTTGACGCCATCCAGGGTCGTGAATCGTCCGCCGCCCCAGGCGCAGCAGTCGAGCAGGTCGTTGAACATCATGTTGATGCCCGAAAACCCGCCCGTGCCGCCGTTCGAGAAATCCACGATGTCATCTGCCGCCCCTGTGCAGTCGGTAAACAGCTGATTTCGGTTGGAGCCGGTGCCGTTGCCCGGGTCGGGTACATAAAACGATTGGGGCTCCGGCAGGTCGATCCAGTCGACGGCGATACTGCCGACGATGTCGATCTTGCCGTAGGACTGCTTGCGCCAGTAGTCGTCCAGGCCGCCGAATTCATTGGCGTACATGCCCTCGAAGTAGGCCAGATCGCGTGGCTCCGCGTCGATGTCAGCAAACTTGCACAGAAGCGAGACCCAGGGCTGGGAGCCGACAGGACCACCCTGAATCATCTCGCCATCGCGACTCTCCAGGAGCATCACGGCCCTGGCCGGGCGAAGTCCGTCGACCGAGCCGTCCCGCAGGCCGTCGAACTGGACCCGAACCCGTCGTCCGTTCCAGTCCAGAAATCCACCGTGGGCCGCGGCCAGCTCCTCGCTGACCGTGAACTCGACGGTCCTGCCATCGTCTTCGGTCAGGGCGAAGACGCGATGCGATGCCCGCCCTGAGCCCGGCGGCGGATCACCCCAGGCCATGCTCAGCCGGCCCTCCAGCAGCTCGCCCGCGGCGTTGGGCTGAGCGCTGCCGTCGGCCGCGATCAACTGTACGGTCAAGAACAATCCGATCAGCAGCAGTGAAAAATGAACGTGGCGAAGCATGCGTTGAGTCCGGGTCGGGTGGTTGCGGAAGTATGCCCGCTCGGGTCCGAAGCTGCAGCCTTTTGGAACCACGGGGTCACCAGAGTGTGACGAATCTCTCGGAAAAGGGTATAAGCGCTGAATCTGGACACCCAACCACCCTTGGGTTCTGGAACGACGCGATCGCGCATTCTTGTTCTTGACAGCGCCCCTGCCAAATCCAGTATATCCATAACGTATATCCATACCGGGGGGTGTTGATGGAAACACGTCTCTTCAAGAGCAATCGAACCCAGGCGGTCCGTTTGCCCAGGTCGGTAGCGTTTCCCGATTCGGTGCGCGAAGTCGAGATCGTGGCGCTGGGGCGTTCGCGCTTGATCACGCCAGCGGGTGAGTCGTGGGATGAATGGTTCGATCAGCCGGCCGCCAGCGAAGATTTCATGTCCGAGCGCGGCCAGGCAGCCGATCAGCAGGGGGACGAACTCTGAACCTTGCTCAGGTTCCTGCTTGACACCGATATCTCGATCTATGTGATCAAGCACAAGCCGCCGGAAGTGCGAGAGCAGTTCCGGCGGCAGCATGGCCGTTTGGCAATTTCCACAGCCACCCTGATGGAGCTGGCCTTCGGTGCGGAAAACTCGATGAGGATCGAACACAATCTCGAGGTGATCGAGGGGTTCGTTGCCCGGCTGGAAGTTCTGGACTACGACGCCGAGGCCGCCTGGCATACCGGCCAGATTCGGGCCGAACTCCGCCGCCACGGGAGGCCCATCGGGCCGTACGATCAGATGATCGCCGGCCACGCGCGGGTCCGAGGGCTGACTGTAGTCACCAACAATCAGGCTGAATTCGAGCGCGTTTCCGGTTTGCAGGTTGTCAACTCACAAAGTTAGACACCCACTCACGGCAGCCCGAATCGAAAAGGCCCGGAAGCAGCCTTTGAAATAACGGCCGGGTGGAAGTATGATGTCTTTCGTACTTTGGACCTGCCGGTATCATGCAACGTCTCCGAATCACCTTCATTTGCCTTCTATTGCTGGGCGTCAGCCTGGAAGTCCAGGCTCGAACGCTGTCGTCAGATCAGGTAAGACACCTGTATTTGCTTGCGCAGGTCTGGTCCACCGCCAAGAATTTCCACAGCGGGACCTGTCAACTGGATTGGGATGCTCAGCTGCTGGAATTCATTCCTCGAGTTCTGGCCGAAAATGATGCGGCCGGATTCAATCAGCAACTGGCCAGCTTGTTCAGCAGCCTGGGTCCGAATGTCATTCGTGCCAGCCGGCAGATCCAGACTCCGGCCTGGCTGAAACAGACTGAGGATACGAGCTGGCTCCAGGATCCATCCTTGGACGACAGCAGCCGTGCCTGGGTGGAGAGCGTCATCAGTGAGTTTCAGCCAACAAGCAACTGTCATGTCGGTCTGGGCAACGTGGGTCAGCCTGATTTCAGTCAGGATGATGGGTACCACAGCATTCCGAGGCCGGATGCCGCGATGCGATTGCTGGGTCTGTTCCGGTACTGGAACATCATCAATGTGTATTTTCCTTACAAGAACCTGATCGACGAGCCCTGGCATGAGGTTCTACTGGAGTTCATTCCCCTGATTCATGCGGCAGACGACAACTCCGAATACCAGACAGTCATGCGGGAATTCACGGCGCATATTCAGGACACTCACGCCTTTTTCTCCAGCCCTGTTTTCAACGCCTTGATCAATCAGAGATACCTGCCCTTCGTGCTCAAAACCGTCGAAGGCCGACTGGTAGTCTTCAAACACAGCGACAGCAGCTTGCTGGGCGCGGAAGTCCTGAGCATCAACGAGCGCCGGGTTCCCGAATTGGTCGCGGAATACTCGGCCCTGGTGGCAGCTTCGAATCCGAGCACGCTGACTCGAAACATCGATGTCCTGTTGAATCAGGGTAGCGGAGAAGCAAGAGTTCGGATCATCAGGGACGGACAGGAACAAACCCTTCATACCGGCTATCAGCTCAACAGCCAGAGAGGCCTGTTCGACAACACAGATGCCTACTTTGCGATGGATCAGGATCAGTGTTCCATCGGCTATGTCGATATGGGCCTTCTGGCGCGAGATGATATCCCCGCGATGATGACGGCATTCGAGGACAAGGATGCCCTGGTCTTTGATCTCAGGAACTACCCCAACGGCACCCTTTGGACATTGGTCAACTACCTTTTTTCCAGGCCTGTTCAGATCGCGACCTTTGCCGTTCCGGAAATCATGAGCCCGGGCCAATTCAAGGCGCGTCAAGGCACCATCGGTTCGTACAACAACAATGCCATCTACACAGGCAGAGTGTTGATACTGATGAATGAGGAAACCCAGAGCCAGGCCGAGTACACGATCATGGGCCTGGAGCAGCATCCCGGTGCGGTCAAGATCGGCAGTCAGACCGCAGCCGCAGATGGTGACATCGCCGAGATCAGGTTGCCCGGAAATATCCGCACCTGGATTACGGCTCTAGGGGTTTACTATCCGGACCGAACTCCCACTCAGCGAGTGGGCATCGTTCCGGATCTGTTCGTTCGGCCGTCCATAGACGGTGTGTCTAGGGGAGAGGATGAGGTTCTGGAAAGGGCACTGGACTGTGGCCTCATCCTGGATTCCGATCGGCCTGCGCAGGTCGAGCCACAAGCCGGTCTGTACTGGGACCCGGACAAAAGTGGCAAGGGTATCGATATCCATGCGGCCAATGGCAATCACGTAGTCTATGCCTATGATTTCAGGGAGGATGGCAGTCCAGTCTGGTACCTGGGATATTCGGACACCGCAGCCGGCCAGCTTCGCGTTGAAGAGGGCTCGATGTATGAATACACCTATGATTATGCCAGCGGGTCAATCAGCCCCGAGCCCCCTGAGTTCACGATCAACATGGATTTCAAACGGGGTGTCTTCGAAATCCCATGCGCAGTTGCATCACCGGAACTGTTGACCTCACCAGCGCAACTCATCTGGGAAACCAGCGATGGGGTGGAGATGCGATGCCTGGAGAAGATGCGATTTTCGATTGACCAGGCCCCTGTCAATTACACCGGCCTCTGGTTCGGTGGGCCTGATGACAATGGATGGGGCTTCTCCGTCAATCACGAAGGCGATGTGATGGTGGTGCTGGTCTACTTTTACGACGAATCCGGTAAGGCGACCTGGGCCATCGGGTCAGGCGTTCGGAAAGGCAATGACCCCTTGGCCATGGGTCTCCTCAAAGTGACAGGATTTTGCGTGACATGCGAGACACAGGAGGTCGAGTTCGAAGAGCTCGGCACCCTGACCCTGTCCTTGACCGGTGTGACAGGAGAGGCGGCGGAGGACAACTGGGTCAGTCTGGACTTGAGCGCCGAGAGTCCGTGGAATCGGGAAAGAATGCCGCTGTTTCTGCTCACAGCCCCCATTCAATGATTTCTATCAGCTCATTCATGAAACGCTTGCCGCGCTGGTCATGGCTCTGCAGCGCGCTAGAAATTCCCGACTATTCCTGATGGCCCCATGATCGAACAGATCCCCGCTGGGCATCTGCACGATCACGAGACCGTTCTCCTGATGCTCCTTAGAGCGCGCCAATCCAGTCTCTTGGCTGGAAATTATGGTCGACCACCGTGGAGTGGGTGCCAGGCGGCAGAATCTGCAGTGTCTTGAGGAATTCGATCACAGTGTTCTTCTGACCGTCGCTGAGTGCGGCCCACATCTGATAGCTATCAAGGGCATCGCCGCGGTGAGCTTCGATCGCTTCGCGCATGGTGGTGAACTGGCCGTGGTGAAAATAAGGCGGTTCATTGGCCGCCCCCCACAAGCGTTTGGAAAGAAAGCGACAGTTCCCCGCAAAGAAATCGTCCGAACCGGCTGACGCGTGCATGTTCAGCGCTTCGCAGTTGGGGTCATCCGGCCCTGCGGTAATGTCATAGACCTTGAAGTCGGTGAAGGCAGGAACCCAGATGATCCCGCTAGCCGCGTCGATCGGCAGACGCGGCTGATCCAGGCGCGGGTCGCTCAAGTCAAAGGCAAATTCTGCGCCGTCACCGGGCTGCAGATTTCCGTCGGGATTGTAGGGATTGGGTTCGACGAACCAGCGACCTTCAGTATCCAAGGGTAGTGCGGGGCGATGGCAGTCGGCACATCCGATGTCCTGAAAGGTCTGTTCACCAGCAGCGACCGCGGCCTCCACGAACATGTTGCGCGGAACGACCCGCCCCGGTGCAGCCAGCTGGGCCTGATAAACGGTGATCGCCGTGATGTCGGCCATGCTCAGATTGTTGTCATAACCATCACCATCAACGTCGCCCTCGCCGAAGCGTTCCAGAGCCTGAATCCCATGGTGGTGGTTGAGTGCATTGTTGGAGAACTGGCGCAACGAGATAACCGCCGAGGCCTGATGGAATGGCCGGATGATCAGATTGGGTGGGTCATCCGACCCGCTACTGGCCAGGCTGGGCGCTACGAACCCCTCGGTACCGGAGCTGTCCCAGCTACCGTCAGCGTTCCTGGCCAGAACGCCGAAGTCCACCCCCTTGGTCAGCAGAACGGCGGCGCCACCGGGCGCGATCTGATCGCGGATCGCCTGCAGATCGGCGGTCATCTGACGGGCCAACATCTCGATGTAGCCGGAGCCGAACATGCCCAGGGTCGCGCGAGAATTGGCGATGGTCTGAAGGGTCACCGGCGCGCCGGATTCATCGAAGACACCGCGCGTGGCAAAGCCATCCTCGGTTTCGTCCATCAGGTCGAAGGTGGCGAAGTCGAATCGTTGTCCCAGCACCGAGACGTTGGTGACGAAATCACCACCACCCCCGGAACGCGGCAGGTTGTGGCAGCCGCCACAGGAATTCGCATCTGGACCAGATACTCGATTGAAATTGTTCGGGAAGGTCAGGGGCGAATCCGGATCGGACAGGGGCGCGCCAGTCCCTTTCAAGCCGGGTCGGCCACCGCCTTCCTGCCGCGTCCAGTTGGCGTTGAAAAGCCGGGCACCGTGTTCTACGAGGGTGGCCAGGGGGACCATGTTCTCCTCGCCCTCCTCCAAAGCGCGTTCCATCGACACTTCCCGGCCGAGGCTGGACGGGGTTGCGTCCAGGGGGCAGGGCCCGGCGAAGCCGGTGTGTCGGATCACGAGACAGAATCGTTCAATCGGATCGAGTTCGGCCTGGACATTGAAGGATGCTGCACCGAGCAGCAGCGCAGTCAACAAGCCAGCGGCACCGGCGCAAGACCGGCTGTACGGGCAGTGATTCATGGGGGCTCCCTTCTCTTGTAGTTGGAATTGCGGTGACTTCGGATGAGAAGGCCTGATGCTCACCCCGTCACCCCCCATAATACCCGTCCAGTTGCCGAGGGCAAGCCTCGCTCCATATCAGGTTGCGCAGAGGCGGCTCGAGGTCCACATCCGCTTTGAGTAGAGCGCATGAAGCATCCAATGGAACACCAGCTCGATGGCATTCCACCGATTGGAGACGGAATGGCAGGCGGTGTGTCCTTAGTAGTCAGGTGGCGGCTCGTCTACAGTGACTGGGTCCTGAACGACACAGGCCGACACAGGCGTTCACTCAAGGAGGAGTCACCATGAAGGCGATTGCCTGGAAACGATACGGGTCGCCTGCGGCGGCGCTGCAGATCATCGAGACCGACAAGCCGGTCCCCGCGGACGATGAGCTTCAGATTCGCGTCTTTGCCAGTTCGGTCACCTCGGGCGACTCCAGGCTTCGTGCCCTGCGCGTGCCCTTCGGATTCGGATTGCTGACGCGCCTGGGCTTTGGCTTGAGGCGCCCCAGAGCCAACGTGCCAGGTATGAGCTTTTCCGGCGAGGTGGAGGCCGTCGGAAGCGCGGTGACTGATTTCCAGGTGGGCGACGCGGTCTATGGCTCGGCGGGCATGGCGATGGGCGCGCACGCCGAGTTTCTCTGCCTGTCGGAACAGGCTGCCGTGACCAGGAAGCCACAGCGCGTCGATCATTCCAGAGCCGCGGCGGCAGTGTTCGGCGGGCAGACCGCGATCTCCTTCCTGAAGGAGCGGGTCGGGTTGAGCGCGGGTCAGCGGATTCTCATCAATGGGGCCTCCGGCGCGGTGGGCACGGCATCGATCCAGTTGGCGAAGTATCTGGGTGCCGAGGTGGTCGCGGTCTGCAGTACGGCAAACACCGACCTGGTGACCTCACTCGGTGCCGATCGAGTCATCAACTACACCCAGCAGAGGATCGAGGATGACAAGGACGCTTTCGATTTCATTGTCGATACGGTCGGTAACCTGCCGCTGGCGCGCTGTCGTCATCTGCTCGGTGACAAGGGCCAGCTGATTGCAATCAGCACCGGCCTGTGGACCACCCTGTCTTCGACCTGGAATTCCCGCCTGGTCTGCGGCGTCGCGACGGAAAGCAAGGTGCAACTCGAGCTACTCGCCACATTGATTGACGACGGTCGCTTCGATCCGGTGATCGATAGCGCCTACCCGCTCGACCAGATCGTTGCGGCGCACGAGCGGGTCGATGGGGGCCACAAGCGGGGGAATGTCGTGCTCACGATGGTTGAAGACACTTCCTGAATCTGCCTGGTTCAAGAAATCTCTCTCCTCGGGCCGGGCT
>CAYTQT010000067.1:0-6695 GCA_964439915.1 uncultured Wenzhouxiangella sp.
CTGTGCGAGTTCGGGAAGTACAGCTCATCGGTCAGGTTTTCGAGGTTGAGCTGCAGGCGGAGCATGTCCGATATGTCGTAGTAGGCCGCCGCATCGAAGCGTGTGTAGCTGGGGAGAACCGCGGTGTTGCTGTTGTCGATGAAGCTCTCGTCCTGGTAGGTCAAACCGACTCCGAACCCGAAACGATCGGTCACCCGAAAGTTGTTCCAGATCGAGAAAGTGTTTTCCGGCAGCTCGCGCGGGCGAAGCCCTGTGTCGCCCTGGCGATCGACCTGCTCACCATCCAGATAGCTGTAGCCAGCGGAGATGAACCAGCGGTCGTTGATCCGGCCCTTGAGCTGAGCTTCGAAGCCGGTGATTTCCGAATCGATCACATCCAGCGTTTCCGGATTGTCGTCAGCCACCTGCGGTGAGCTCTGCTCGATCTCGAACAGCGCTGCGGTGAAGCTGAGTCCCTGCCCGAAATCCCACTTGACGCCAGCCTCCAGATTGGTGAACGTATTGGGATCAAGCTGGTCCCGCTCGCCGTTGATATTGTCGAACTGCTCCCCGCTTCGAGGCTCGAAGGACTCGCTGTAGCTGGCATAAAAGGAAATGTCCTCGAAGGGCTTGAAGATCAGCCCGCCGCGCGGCGAAATCTCTTCATCCTTGCGCGAACGACGCTCGTTGGCCGGCACATTGAAGACATCGATATCGAAGCTGTCGAAGCGCGCACCGACAATCAGATCGAGATGATCATTGATCTGGATCTCATCCTGGATGTAGGCCGAAAACACCTCGATGCCGACCCGCGTGTCGTCGTTGATATCCGTGGTGAAGCTGTTGGCTGTCGGTTGACCCGAGGCGTTGATGCCGCGGCCGTTGATCAGATTCAGCGGCCGGGTGATGTCGAAGAGTTCGTTGTCGTCCTGGGTCGTGTCCCAGAAGGCATTGAAACGGTCCTGGTCCGATGAGGTATCGATGTACTCGGCGCCGGCAATCAGGGTGTGCTCGATGTTTCCGGTGAAGAATCCACCAATCAGATTGCCTGAAAGAATGAGATTCTGGCGATCGGTGGTGTCGACGTAGCCGTCAAGTTCCACGACACCAGGATTGTTGGCCTGGTCATAGCCCGAGGCGTAGAAATTCTGATACAGCTTGTCGTAGTCGCCGTAGAAAACACTCAGGTTGCCCTTGAGGAGATCGGAGAACTCGTGCTGCAGGGCAGCCCGGAACAGGTGGGCTTCGAGCGTGGACGTATTCAGCTCCGGATCCGCGAAGACGATGTCTTCGAAGGCTTCTACCGGACGACCGTCGCTGCCGGTCGGAATTCCCCGGTCGATGAAGCGCTCATGATCCATGTACTCATAGGACAGATCGAGAACCGATCGTTCGGATAGCTCAAAGCGCGCGGTCGGGTTGAAACCGATACGCTCGCCATCAAAGAAATCCCGGTGGTTATCGAGAACTTCGTACATGGCGTTGAGACGTACTGCGGCCCGATCGCCGGCACTGACGTTGCCGTCGAACTCCAGCGCGTAGCCGCCGAAGGAATCAATGCTGGTGCGTGCGGTGGTGAAGTCATCGCCGACCACGCCCTTCTTGGTGACCCGATTCAGCAATCCGCCCGTACCGCCGCGACCGAAAAGAAGCGCGTTGGGGCCGCGCAGGATCTCGACCTGTTCAAGGTTGTAAAGCGGGCGGTAATACCAGACATCGTCGCGGACGCCATCAATAAAGAAGTCGGCGGTCGAACGCACACCGCGAAACACGATGGCGTCGCGGTGACCCTCACCCTGGGAGTTGTTGACGCCCGGAGTGTAGTCGATGATATCTCCGATGCTGTCGAAGCCCCGCGCCCGGAATTCCTCGCCGGTGACGATGGTCAGGCTTTGCGGTACGTCGATGATCGGCGTCGGCGTCCTGAGGGCATTGATCTGATCGGAATAGAGCACATTGCCGACGACAAGAATACGATCCTCCTCAGGTGAATCTGAATCAAGCGCGCTGTCTTGAGAGGATCGAACCTGATTCAGGTCGGAGCTGGATGATTCGTTCTGCGCCAGCAGCGGAGCGGACATCAGTACGCAGGCCATGGCCAAGACAGGCCATGAAGCGGTTTTCTGGTTCATGCTTTTTCTGAAGTGTTGACGGGGAGGCGTGAAGTCTATTGATAATGAGAATGATTGTCAAATGCATGCGCGATCATCCGCGCCCTGATCGCGTCAGCAGGTACCTGCTTCAACCCGTGCCGGGCCTGACGGTCGGCGAGATCAGCGGCTCGCCATCCTCGCCAATGAGCTGATTGTCGTAGGCAGCCTGAAGGCCGGTGTCCTCGTCTTCTGGCTCATCCTCGGGCTCAGTATCCAGATACCTCGGATACAGCGGCGAGAGCACTGCCACCAGAATGCCGAGCGCGGCAAACGTCGAGAAGGTGTCGGCATAGCCGAATCCATCGACCAGCGCGCCGACAACTGGCGACCCGACCGCCTGCCCCAGCGCACAGGCCATGAACGGCAGCACCGGGCCCATTGACAGTCGGCTCGGCAACAGGCGAATTCCGGTCAGAAGGTACAGCCCGGTCAGACTCATATAGGCGGCGCCGAAGACCAGGGCCGAGAAAGTGGCGAGAAAAATGTTTCCAGGACTGGCGGCAAGCAGCGCCAGACTGGCCGAGAGCATCATGAGCATCAGGGCATGGGTGATGGGTGGATTATTGCGGTCGGCCAGATCAGCGACGACCGCACCGCCCAGGCCGGCGAGACCGACGGCCAGCCACAACCAGCCGGTCCAGCCGGGCGGCAGTTCGCCCAGATTGACCACCAGATCAGGCGCAAAGATCCAGTAGGCCGCCGAAATGAAGCCCATGGCAAAGGCAAACATCGAAAGCCGGGCCAGCCGCCACCACTGTATCTCGCTGATCGGTGGCGGCACGGCATTGGCAGGCAGAATGCGCGACACCGACGGGATGAAAAAGCTGGCAGCGAGCGCACCGATGCCGGCCAGAATCGCGAAAACCGCGTAGGCAAAACGCCACTCGTCTGCCATCAGCAGGACCACCGGTACGGCAACCGCCACGCCGACGCTGGTGCCGGCATTCATGGTCGCACTGACACGACCATGGACAGACCGTTTGACCAGGGCCTGCATGGCTGCTGTCAGCGCAGGCATCATCAGACCGGTACAGATTCCGCAGGCGAACACGCCAATGCCCAGCATCGTCGCATCCCTGGCCAAGGCGATCAGCGCAAGTCCGGCCGTCCCGAAGACCCCGGACATGACGGCTGCCGCTCGGGCGCCGAGACGATCGGTCGCCAACGGTGCCACCAGCGTTGCCAACAGGAAGCTCACCAATGGCAAAGCGCCGATCGTGCCGATCACATAGGGGCTCAGCCCGAGGTCATCCCGGATGGGGGGCACGAACAGACCGAACGCAAAGCGTGCCAGTCCGAAGCTGATGGCAATCAGTGCGGCACCGAACAGCGCAAAACTCATACTGGAAAGCGGTCTCATTGCGACCCCGCAGAATTCGATCGCCGCGAAACGACACCCCGGCGAGCCGCGACAGGCTCCCTTCTGACCAGAGTTGTCTCGGCAGCTAGACGCATACCATCCATGAAACTTGATCAGCACCATGGTGCCAGCCGAGGCGCCAGGAACGCAAACCCTCGATTCCCGTGCGGCCGCTCAGAAAGTGCCGTGACGAGGAACGCAGGAAAATCTGAATCCGATCGAGAAGAAGATTCCTCAGCCGCCGGATTCGATCGACGTGGTTGGCTTCTCGATGTATTCCCCCTGAATCAGGTCCACGCCGGACTGCCAGAAGTTGATGACCTGCTGTGCCTCACTCACTTCGGGGACGATGACCTTGCGCTGATGCAGATGAGCACGATTCACGAAAGCGATGAACTCATCGAAGCCGTCTTCTTCACGATTGAGCTTTCTTGCGAATTCAGCCCCCAGACGGACGAAGCGAACCGGCACCTCATCGAGTATCCGCGACTGCAGGTGCTTTCTTGCGATGCTGTTGACGCCCAGCACCACCCCCATGGCCCGCAGACGCTCGATGGCCAGCAGCGTCTCACTGACCCGATGCTCGAGATGGAAGGCCTCGAACTCTGCGATCAGCCGGGGGGCGGCGTCCGGATATCGATTGAAGGCCTTGCCCAGCCAGGCCATGGTTGAATCGGTAAAGGCTTCGGGAGAGACATTGACGAACAGACGGACATGCGGGGCATTGCTCTGGATCTTGACCAGATAGTGCAGACAATGCTTGATCGACCAGATCTGAAGCGCACCCAGAAGATCCTGGCGTCTGGCCACTTTCAGAAAATGGCGTGCTGCGATCAACCGACCGCTCTTGCTGATCAGCCGTGGCCAGGCCTGATAGAAGCGGCTCTCCTCGCTGGATGCGGCCAGCAGCGGCTGAAACACCAGGCGCAGACGATTGGCCTTGAGCGATTCACGGATGGTGTCAGTGATATCCGCCTCGTCCCCAAGCTCTTCTTCGGGCGCGACATCGGGAACGAACACCTGAAACTGATTGGTTGCGGTATCGGACAGCTGTTCGGCCAGTTGCATGGCGTCAAGCAAGGCCTCCTCGATATCGCGGACCCGGCGATCGAACCAGCAGAAGCCGATGCTGAATGTCGGTGTGATCTGGCGCGAACCGATCTGATAGGACGGCTCGGTCAAGCGATCGAGCATTCCCTTGGCCCACTGATCGGCATCGCGCCCCTCGGGCCCGGGTGCCAGAATACCGATCAGGCTGCTATCCGATATCTTGAGAAAGAAATCCTGTTCCTCGAGCCCGGCCAGAACCCGCTGTTCAATCTGATCTTCCAGATCCTCAAGCACCCTGAACCCGAAACGATCGCGAAACTCACGCCAGTGGTTCAACAGGATGCACGCCACGCCATGAGGCGGCTTTTTGGGGTCTTCAAGGAATTTCTCGTAGCGCTTGCCCGCGTAGTACAGGAAACGGTCTCGAACACGGCGGGTCGAGGCAAAGGCATCGACCAGCCGGGCGCCTGTCTCTGACTCGAAACGCGCTGTGTCTCCGGGATTAGTCGAATTGGTCAAGACTCAGCCCCCCGGGGGCATCATCCGCGCTGCGCTGCCGCGAGGTGCGAATCGCCAGACCCAGATCATTTCTGGAATCTGCATGCGCCAGAGCCTGCTCTTCGCTGATCCTGCCGTCCTGGTAGAGGCGGAACAGCGCCTGATCGAAAGTCTGCATGCCGTGCGGCGACCCATCCTTCATCGCATCCTTGAGGCTGTCGATGTCGTTTTTCTCGATCAGATCGGCGATGTAGGGTGTGCGAATCATGATTTCGACCGCGGGAATGCGGTTCCCGTCGACGGTCGGCACCAGTCGTTGACTGACGATGGCGCGCAGATGCTCCGAGAGATCGATGAAGAGCTGGTGATGTGCCGATTCCGGGAAGAAATTGACAATGCGATCCAGAGTCTGATTGGCATTGTTCGCATGCAGGGTCGAGAGGCACAAATGCCCGGTCTCGGCGTAGCTGATGGCATGTTTCATCGTCTCTCGATCGCGGATTTCGCCGATCAGAATGACATCCGGCGCTTCACGCATGGCGTTCTTCAGCGCATTCTGGTAACTCAGGGTATCGAGCCCGAGTTCGCGCTGATCGACGATCGATTTCTTGTGTTGATGCATGAACTCGATCGGTTCTTCGATCGTCAGGATATGACCGCTTTTATTCTCGTTACGATGATCGATCATGGAGGCCAGGGTGGTCGACTTGCCCGAACCGGTCGAACCGACGACGAGGATCAGGCCGCGCGGCTCCATGATCAGATGCTTGAGGATGGGGGGAAGATTGAGCGACTCGATCGAGGGAATCTTGTTCTTGATGTAGCGGACGACAACGGCAACCGATCCGCGCTGGCGGAACAGATTGACCCGAAACCGGCCGACCGAGTCGAGCGCAATGGCCAGATTCAGCTCCATCTCGGACTCGAACTCGCTGATCTGCTTGTCGTTCAGCAGCGAATAGGCCATCTGACGGACCTGGTGAGATGACAGTTTCTCTTTTCCCAGTCGCTGCGTTTCCCCCTCGATTCTGATACCCGCCGGGGCCCCAGCACTGAGATAGAGGTCGGAGGCATTGTGCTTGACCATCGCTCTCAGATAGGCCTCAATTTCCATAGACAATCACCGCTCGAATTCGAATCCTCAGGGCAGGATAGGTCAATGCGTCGGGACGATGCAATGTGCTCTGCGAGGCCCTGATCCGGCAGGCTTGGGGTTGGTCACTGGAAACCGTTGACAGATGTTCCACCATCGGTCAGGGAATCCCCATTCCAGGCAGGTTGAAGAAACCATGGGATTCTCATCATAACGCCGATCCGCGGCATCATCTCCTCAACCCGCAGTTGCCCGGGTTCGCTTCTTGCGCTGCGCGCAAACCGCAAATCCTTCGTCACCGGTGCTACCGCTCGGTTCGAACCGATTTTTGCTGGGTCGGCGGTTCGAATTGAGAAGTCTGCGACCTTCGGGGCAGTTGATACTTTGAGAAGAACAAAAATGGTGCCGGTGGACGGATTAGCTGCGCTGCGCTTCGCTTGTCTCGGCTTCGCCTCGGCTCGAACCCATTGTTATTGATCGGCGGTTCGAATTAAGAAGGTTGTGACGGCAGTGGTACTAGATACTCTCGAGGAGCCTCAAAAATGGTGCCGGTGGACGGATT
>CAYTQT010000067.1:6795-17076 GCA_964439915.1 uncultured Wenzhouxiangella sp.
GCAGTGGTACTAGATACTCTCGAGGAGCCTCAAAAATGGTGCCGGTGGACGGATTAGCTGCGCTGCGCTTCGCTTGTCTCGGCTTCGCCTCGGCTCGAACCCATTGTTATTGATCGGCGGTTCGAATTAAGAAGGTTGTGACGGCAGTGGTACTAGATACTCTCGAGGAGCCTCAAAAATGGTGCCGGTGGACGGATTCGAACCGCCGACCTGCGCATTACGAATGCGTTGCTCTACCACCTGAGCTACACCGGCAGGATGTTGATCGTTTCGGCTGCGGCCGAAGGGGCGCAATTATAGCGGGTGTTTTCAGATCGGGCCAGCACTGTCGACGACCGAATCCGGCGGCACTGTGGACGGCGGAGCCATTCAAGGTCTAAGGTGATGGGCCGTCATGACTTTTTTGGAGGAATGACCATGGCCAGGAAGCTCGATGACATCAATTGGGCCCGAGGGCAATCAGCCCGCTGGGCTGCAGTGCAGGTGGTCCTGCCCTACACCCTGCTGGCACTGGTCTGGATCTTTCTCTCGGATCGCGCGCTGAACTGGATGGTTGCTGACGCCGAGGCCTGGGTCTGGTGGAGTATCGCCAAGGGCAGTCTGTTCGTGTTGGTGACCTCGGCACTGCTGTACTTCCTGGTCCGGCGCCTGCTCACGCGCATCAATCGCCTGTTGATGAATGAACTTCGTCTGCGCGAACGCAGGAAAATGGAGCTCGAGGCCAGCGAGCAGCGACTGAAATTTGCCCTGGAAACCAGCGGCGTTGGCTCTGTGGAAATCGACCTGAAAACCAGGAACACCATTCGAACGCCGCTGCACGACCGTCTCTACGGCTATGACCAGCCGCCAGAACGCTGGACGCCGGAGATCTTTCTCGGTCATGTCATCGCGCGCGACCGGGAGCGGGTGCGCAAGGCCTTCGAGAGCGCCACGCGCGAGGGTCGGGAGTGGAGCCTGGAATTCAGGATCCGCCGACTGGATGGCAAGCGCCGCTGGCTATGGGCTGCCGGTCGACCACTGCCGGGAAACGATGAGGAGGGAAGCCGGGTCACCATCATTGTCCAGGACATCACCGAAATGCGCGAAGCCCAGGAGCAGGTGCGACGTCTGAACACCTCACTCGAGCGACGCGTGGCCGAGCGCACCGCCGAACTGACCGCGGCGAATCAGGAGCTCGATAGCTTCGCCTACGCGGTTTCCCATGATCTGCGCGCACCACTGCGCGCGATGAACGGCTTTTCCGAGGCGCTGATCGAGGACTGCTCGGATCAGCTCGACGAGACCGCACGCGGCTATCTGAACCAGATCGTGCTGGCCAGTGCGAGAATGGGCGAGCTGATCGAAGGCCTGCTGGTGCTCTCTCGATGCACCAGAGGGCAAATCGAGCGCCAGTCCGTCGATTTGAGTGCGCTGGCTGAAAGCCTGCTCGAAGAACTCCGGCGCGCGGAACCGGAACGACAGGTCAGCCAGGAAATCCAGCCAGGTCTGCGCCTCGAAGCCGATCCGAGAATGATCGAAGTGCTGATGCGCAATCTGCTGGAGAATGCCTGGAAGTACACCGGCCAGACCGAGCAAGCCATGATCCGCATCCAGGCCGGAGAGATCGATGGCCAGGCCTCGATCGCGATCGAGGATAACGGTGCGGGTTTTGATCCGGACCACAGTGAACGCCTGTTCAAGGCATTCCAGCGGCTACATCGACAGGATGAATTCCCGGGCACCGGTATCGGCCTGGCCACGGTCCAGCGCATCGTCCATCGCCATGGCGGTCGGATTCAGGCCGAGGGCCAGACTGGCGTCGGAGCCCGCTTTGCGTTTACCCTCAGAAGCGAGGGAAATTCCGACACAAACCGGGAGAGCCACTGAATGCGCGATCGTTGCCTGCTGCTGGTTGAAGACAATCCGCAGGATGAGCTGCTGACGCTACGAGCGCTCAGGAAAGCCAACCTGGTCAATCCGGTTGAAGTGACGCGCGATGGCCAGCAGGCCCTGGACTTCCTGCTCGGACAGGGCGAGTTTGCCGATCGCGCGCTCGAGCCGCTGCCATTGGTCGTCCTGCTGGATCTCAAACTACCCAAGCTCTCCGGCGTGGAAGTACTGGAGAGGCTCCGCGCCAACGAGCGCACGCGACTGCTACCGGTGGTCATCCTGACCTCGTCTGATGAAAGTGCCGACCGGCTCCGCGCCTACGAGGTCGGAGCCAACAGCTTTGTTCGCAAACCGGTGGGTTTTGCTGAGTTCGCAGAGACCATCGCGCGCCTCGGTGTCTACTGGGTCGCCACCAACGAGCCGGTTGAACCTGGAGCCTTGAGGTGTCGCTGACCGGGGTTCGAATACTGGTTCTGGACGATTCACAGGCCGACTTCCTGCTGATCAGGCGGAGGCTGGAACAGGCCGGCCATTCAGGCCCGATGGTCCGGGTCGACAGCTCGGAGGCCCTTACCCGGGCCCTCGAGAACGATTGGGATGTGGTGCTCTTCGACTATGAGATACCCGGCTGGTCGTTCGAGCAGGAACTCGCGTCATTGCGTGAACGCCTGCCCGATGCTCCGGTCATTCTGGTCTCCGGAACCGTCGATGAAGCAATGGCCATTCGCCTGCTCGATAGCGGTCTGACAGATTTCGTGCTCAAGGACAATCCGGCGCGTCTGCCACGGGCCGTTGCCAGGGCGGTCGAGGAATCGGCCAACCGGGCTGCCCGCAGGTCTGCGGAGAACGAACTCCGGAAGCTGGCTCGGGTGGTCGAGCAGAGCCCGACGAGCATCGTGATCACCGACACCCAGGCAAGGATCGAATACGTCAATGAAGCCGTCCTGCGGAGTACGGGTTACGCGCGCGAAGAGCTGATCGGACAGAACCCACGCATTTTTCAATCAGGCCATACGCCGGAAGCCACTTATCGGGACCTGTGGCGCGCCCTTGAACGCGGTCAGGTCTGGCACGGTGAGCTGCAGAATCGGCGCAAGGACGGCAGTGAGTTCCTCGAGTCGATGATCCTGGCGCCCATCCGCCAACCCGGGGGAGAGATCACCCACTACGTCTCGATCAAACAGGACATCACGGCCCAGCGTGAGTCGGAGGCCATGGTCGAGCAACTGGCCTACTTCGACCGCCTGACCGGGCTACCGAACCGGGTCCAGATGCTCGATCAGATCAAGGTGCTCATCGAGCATTCCCCTGACAACCGGCGTCATCACGCTCTGCTGCTGCTCGATCTCGATGGCTTCAAATTCGTCAACGACATCAAGGGCCACCAGGTCGGTGACCGAGTACTCAAGGAGACCGCGCGTCGCTTGACTGCATTCATTGACAGCACAGCCAGGACCGCGGTGGCTCGAATCGCTGGTGACCAGTTCGCCCTGCTGGTGGGCTCGATGGCTGAGGACGAAGCGCAGGCGCTGGCGCTGGCCAGGGATCTGGGTGAGCAGATCCAGCGGGCGATCGAAGTCCCCGTCCCGCTGGAGCGGGGCGAGGATCTCAAGCCCAGCAGCAGTCTCGGCATCTTTCTGTTCGACCGCTCCGAGACCAGTCAGGAAATGATCCTGAGCCGGGCCGAGATCGCGCTCCAGCACGCCAAGGAAGGCGGTCGGGGCCAGATGCGCTTCTACAGCCCCGAGCTCCAGAGCGAGGCTGAAATCCGTACGTCCATGGAAGCCGGGCTGCGCCTGGCCATCGAGCGCGGAGAGCTCAGCCTGAATCTGCAGGGACAGTATCGAGCCGACGGCCGGCTGATCGGCGCCGAAGCTCTGCTGCGCTGGCAGCATGCCGGCACGGGCGTCTCGCCGGGTCAGTTCATCCCCCTGGCCGAGTCGACCGGGCTGATCGTGCCGATCGGGCGCTGGGTGATCGAGCAGGCCTGCGCGCTGCTCTTAAGCTGGCAGGCCGATGCGAAAACCCAGGATCTCACGCTGGCCATCAACATCAGCGCGCGCCAGTTCCAGCAGCCGGATTTTTCCGAGCATCTCCGTGACACGCTCGAATCAACAGGTGTCCATCCGGCTCGACTCAAGCTCGAGCTGACCGAAAGCGTCGTCTTCGGCGATCGTGATCTGGCGCGTCGCAGGATGCGTGAAATCCGAGAGCTGGGTGTCCGCCTGTCGATGGACGATTTCGGTACCGGCTATTCCTCGCTGTCCTACCTGCAATATCTGCCCTTTGACCAGCTCAAGATCGACCAGAGCTTCATTGCCGGCATGGCCAGAGGCGACAGCAATCTGGCCATCGTACGTGCCATTCTGGCGCTCGGCAAGGCCCTGAAACTCAATATCATCGCCGAAGGAGTGGAGAACTGTCAGCAGCTCGATCTGTTGCTCAGGGAAGGCTGCGACAGCTTTCAGGGCTATCTCTTCGACCGACCGCAGCCGAGCGATCAGTGGCAGCCACAACCGGCCCGAGCGGCGCTGGACCGCTGCCAGCTGAAGGTGTAGTAGGCCACGCGGTCAGTCAGGCAACACTCAACCGGTATTCTGGAGACCCTGCGCGATTCCGTGGACACTGGCGATCAGGGCCTGCTCGAGCTCAGGATCATCGCGACCGCTGGCACGCCAGCGCTTCAGCAGGTCGACCTGGGCAAAGCTCATCGGGTCCGTATAGGGATTTCGCAGCAAGATCGAACGACGCAGCGTCGGATCGCGCTCGAGCAGCACATCCTGACCCTTGAGCCGGCAGATCATGTCTTCTGTCCGATCGAATTCCTCCTTGATGACCGGAAAGTAGCGCTCGCCCTGGCTGCCGGCCAGTTCGGCGTACAGACTGGCGATTTCCAGATCTGCCTTGGCCATGGCCATTTCAGCATCCTCCAGCAGATTCGACAGGAACAGCCAGTGGGTCGCCATGTGCTGCAGGGCCTCGAAGCCGATCTCGTACTCCATCCGCTTGAGGCCGCTGCCGAGGCCGAACCAGCCCGGCAGAGCATGTCGGCTCTGACCCCAGGCAAACACCCAGGGAATTGCGCGTAAACCCTCGATACCGGCCTTGCTGGCCCGGGATGCGGGCCGGGAGCCGATTCTCATCCGCTCGATCACATCGATCGGCGTGGCCGCCCTGAAATAGTCGGCAAAGCTGGCATCACCGTAGACCATGCCACGATAGGCCTTGCGGGCATGGTCAGCCAGCCTGGCCATGGACTGTTTCCATTCGGCGTCTCGCAGTTCGGCAGACCGGGGCCGAAGCGTGGCCTGCAGCACCGCGCCGGCAGTCTGTTCGAGGTGACGAATGGCGATCGAGCGCAGCGCGTACTTGCGATGGATCACCTCGCCCTGCTCGGTCATGCGAAGCCGACCGTTGACCGCGCCGGCAGGGGCTGCCAGAACGGCCTTGTGGGTCTTGCCGCCTCCACGGCCCACGGTTCCGCCGCGACCGTGGAAAAAAACCACGTTGATGGCGTGCTGGTCGAACAGGTCGACCAGGCGCCGCTGGGCATCCTGCAGCGACCAGCGCGATGCCACCATGCCACCGTCCTTGTTGCTGTCTGAATAGCCGAGCATGATGGTCTGGCGACTGCCGCGCCATTCGATGAGCTCCTTCCACAGCGGCAGCTCGAGAAGTCCGCTCATCACCGACTCGGCCGCCTGCAGGTCATCGACCGTTTCGAACAGCGGCACCAGATCCATCCGACCGTCGTGAACACCGGCGGCGCGCGCCATCAACCAGGCGGCGAGCATGTCGTCGACGTTCCGGCTCATGCTCACGATCAGCGTTTCTACAGAGCGACGGCCGAAACGCTCGTGCGCCTGAGCCGCGGCCTGCAGCAGTTTGAAGACGGGGTGGTCGCCCTGTGCCGGATTCAAGGGCTCCTCGTTGGAGACGAAGCTGCCCTTGGACAATTCCGCGACCAGTCGCCGGGCACGACGCTCCGGCGTGCGCTCAGGCCAATCGCTGTCGTCCAGCAACAGGGCAACGGCCTGATGCAGATCGCCCGAGTCGATGCGCAGATCCAGTGCCGCCAGGTGAAAACCGAACATATCGACTCGTCGGCAGAGTCGCTCGACAGGAAAAAGCCCGGCCTGCCGGCCTCGGTTGCCTTCCAGGCTCACGACGATCAACTGAAGATCCGAACAGAACTGCTCCGGCTCGGTGTAGCGTTCGGGCCCCTCATTCAGGGTCGCCTGAAGCCGCATTTCGACGAAGTAGAGAAAGACCCGATACGGCATGTCGTCATGCCGCGGCGGAATGGCTGATTCGGTGTCCGGGAAGCGAATGCGGTAGTCCGTGATGCGGGCCGAAAGCTCGCCGGAAATGCCGACACGGCCTTCCGTCTGGCTCAGCAGGCGGTTGAGCTTGCCGACTTCGCGCAGGTAGTTGCCGATGACCTGACGCCGCTGCTCGGCCAGCGTGTCCAGGACGGTCCCGGCATTGACGTTCGGATTACCGTCCATGTCGCCACCGACCCAGGACCCGAATCTGAGGACAGTGG
Organism: uncultured Wenzhouxiangella sp.; assembly: GCA_964439915.1. Lineage (GTDB taxonomy): Bacteria > Pseudomonadota > Gammaproteobacteria > Xanthomonadales > Wenzhouxiangellaceae > Wenzhouxiangella. The sequence continues at coordinate 13,211 of CAYTQT010000067.1, forward strand.
GCAGATCCCCGGGGCCTACGTCCTGCTCATACACCAGAGCGGCCGCTTCGGCCAGGTTTTCGTGGAAAACCGGCGCGATCCGGTAGAGTACGTTGGCCAGATAGAAATGCGCATGCTCGGCCTCATCGGCCACGCTCGGTCGCTCCTGCGATTGTTCGGCCGTCTGCCAGGCGATCGTCTGCTCCATCCGCACCCGGTCCAGCAGACGATCGGATTCGGCCTGGGGCATGTCGGGGTCGAGTCGCTGAATCAGGTAGCGCGCCATGCGCTGTTCCTTTTCCAGCACCGATCGCCGGGTGGCCTCGGTCGGGTGGGCGGTGAAGACCGGCTCGATCAGAAAATCGTCAAGGCGGGAACGAATCGTCTCCCAGGAAACGCCCGCGTCGCGCAGCTGGTTCAGGGCATCGGCGAGACTCTCCGGCTGAATACCCGCCCCTTCGGCTCGGTACTGGCGACGACGCCGGATCCGATGGACCTGCTCGGCCAGATTGACCATCCGGAACCAGGCGGCAAAGCCGCGCACGAAATCGGTCGCCTGCGAGGGGTCTTCGAGACTCGCCAGCGCTTCGAGGGCTTCGGCCGACTGCCCCCCACTGCGCCGATCGATAGCGGCGGAACGCGCGGCTTCGATGCGCTCGAACACCGCCTCGCCACACTGCTCCAGCAGCAGTTCACCGACCATGGCGCCCAGCAATGAGACGTCAACGCGCAGGGGCTCATGACGAGCCGGAAAATCGATTTGATCTCTTTTCATCAGGGTTCGGGTTCCAACCTACCAGCCGGGCCTATGTTACCGCGCCCCTCCCGCGATAAGGGCCGAAGTGTGACGGAATCGACACTGGGGGCGCATCGAGTCGGGTCAGCAACATCGAAGGGACTGCTTTCGCCGCCCCCTTGCAAGGTTTTTCTATCGCGGCCGGTCATCGCGCCCGGAGGCAAGTCAGGCAATACTCAGCCAATCAGGCCAAGGGCGCGACGAAGCTCTAGGCTTAGACCGGTCAGCTCGTCGCGCTCCAGCAGGCCGCGATTGACCATCGCATGAAGCATCAGGGGCAGATGGGTTCGATTGAAATCCTCGAACAGCGCCCGTCGCTCGCGGGCCCGGCCCTGCATCAGGGCTTCCAGCGCCCGTTCCCGCTCGATCGCTTCACGATCATCATTGAGCGTGATCTCGAGCGCCAGCGACAGGCTTTCTTCGGCAAAGCGCCGCCGGGCTCGCCCACGCAGTTCGCGAAACCGTCGCCAGTCGCCATCGGCCACCGACAGGCGCCGGCCCCCACCGTCCGGCCATCGCGCAGACTGCGGGTCTGGATGCTCCTGTGCGCTCAATCCGCTTTCCCTATTCGACAAAGGCCCAAGCCCAAAGGCCACATGAGCTCAAGGGTTCTCCCGAGCGATACGCTGATGAATCGAGTTGACGCGCAGCAGCGCCGCCGAGCCGTACCAGGGCTTGAGTTCTATCTCCAGGCGCCCCGATCGCACCGCGGGATCGGCTCGCGTCAGGGCTTCCGCCTCGGCCATGTCGTCAACGGCAAGGATGAAGATACCGCGCACATCGCCGCTGTCCATGAAGGGCCCGGCCAGTGCCAATTTCCCATCTTCAGCCATCTGCCGGATATGGGCCAGATGGGCGGCCTGCGTTGCCCGAATATCTTCCGGGTCACCGCCCTGGTTGGGCCCGGCCTTCAGGAATGCCATCACGTACTGGCGCATGCCGTAAGGATCTGCGCCGAGCTCAGCAGCCAGCTCGGCATCGAAATGGCCCTCTGCCATGGCTTCGTCTTCGCTTGCTGTCACCTGCAGGCACAGAATCGCTAACAACAGTGGCCACCCGCGATGCCATCGATTCATCTTCATCTGATCATCCTCCTTTCCCACGGTCGGCCGATAATGATAATCCGCTTGCGATAGGCTTGGGGTCCATGACTGGTGTATTCGACAAGAATCGCTCGCCCTTCCTGCCGCCCGAATCGGAGCTGGAGGAGCATTTCATCCTGACCGGAGGCCCCGGCGGCCAGCACGTCAACCGCACCGAGAGCGGCGTCCAGCTGCGCTTCGATGCGATGAACTCGCAGCGCCTGAGCGACCCGGTGCGCAAACGTCTGATCGATCTGGCAGGCAAGCGCGCCGATGCCCACGGCGTCATCACCATCGAGGCGAAGAGCCATCGCAGTCAGTTCAGAAATCGCGAGGACGCTCGCCAGCGCCTGGCCGAGCTGATCGAGAAGGCCCACCGGAAGCCGAAGAAGCGCATCCCGACCCGACCCAGCCGAACGGCCAAGAAAAAGCGCATCGAGGCCAAACGAAAACACGCCCGGATCAAGGCCAGGCGCAAGCCCCCGAAGCTCGACGAATGAGGGTCTTTCGCTGAGCTGGGCGCTTTTGCCACCGACAGGCTCCACCCGACCACGTCCTAACCGACCATGAAGAAGGGGCGGAGACCTGCTCCGCCCCTGACCTCATTTCGACACGATGGTTTTCTCGTCGAACCGAGAAACCAGCGACCGATCAGCTCGACAAGGTCACGACGCTATCGGCGGTGAGCTCGTTGAGATCGAAATAGCGGATATCCAGTTCACCGATCACGCTGACTCGGTCACCTTCCTCGACCTTCTGATATCCCTCATCATCCAGCGGGTTGTAGGAGAGCTCGGAAACATCGACGGTCACCGCAGAGTCACCGGTGTCGATCGTGAATTCCATTTCATCGGGGGACACCGAATGGACCGTTCCGACGTAGGAATAGCTGCCAAGCGGCATCACGGTTGTCGCGATCCAGGGACTCCAGGATTCCTCATCCACCGCACTGACGTAGAAGTAGGTGTTCAGATCGTGCACGAACACACTGGAAGCCTCGACTGTATTGCTTGTATTGCTGGCGAACATGTTCTTGTCCACGCGACCGTAGACGGTCACTCGATCGCCATCGACCAGGACATAGGCATCCGCATCGCGGTCCCAGTCGTCCATCTCGACGCGCAGCATGCCGCTGCCCGTATCGAGATTGAATTCATCGGCTTCGACGGAAGTGACGGTTCCGCTCAACGTGATCCAGCTACCGTCCATGCGGTCACCCAATGTTTCCGTTTCGGCCAGTGCCGGCGCCGCCATCAGGCCGAGGGCGGCGATCGATGTCGTGAAAGTCCTCATGGAGACCTCCTCGCATATTCGCTTTCGAGTTCAGGTAAGAATCTAATGAAGACCTGAGTGTGATTCCTTAACCTGCATCAAAACCGCCGCGACGTCGATCGGAAGGCTCGGGCCGTCGTGCCCAGACTGTGCTATTTTCCTGCCTGGCCTTTGCCCTGCCTCCCCGTCTCTTCAGAAAGCTCACAGGACACCCCCATGACCTCGATACGAATTCTCCTTCCGCTGTTGCTCGGCCTGACCCTGGCGGCCTGTCAGCCCGCCGATCAGGAGGCCGGTGAATCTCAGGCAGACAGCACAGAACCCGTCACCCAGGAACGCTCTCGGATCGAAACCGCCGACCGCATCCTGACCGGCGGCACAGTGATCACGGTCGATGCCGAACAGCCCGAGGCAGAATCCATCGCCATCAAGGACGGTCGGATCCTGGCCGTCGGCAGCGCCGGCGACATGACGGCATACACTGGCGAAAGCACGGAGATCATCGACCTGGAGGGCCGCGTCGCAATGCCCGGCTTCATCGAAGGCCACGGGCATTTCCTGGGGATGGGTCAGGCCCTGATGATCCTCGACCTGATGCCGACCCGGAGCTTCGATGACATCATCGCGATGGTGGCCGAGGCGGCCGAACAGGCCGAGCCCGGCGAATGGATCGTCGGCCGCGGCTGGCACCAGGAGCGCTGGGGCGAGAGCGATCGGCCGCTGTACGACGGCATCCC
>CAYTQT010000068.1:0-1099 GCA_964439915.1 uncultured Wenzhouxiangella sp.
TTCCGGTTTCCGGTTTCCGGGTTCCGGGTTCCGGGTTCCGGGTTCCGGGTTCCGGCTTCGCCCTTCGCCCTTCGCCCTTCGCCCTTCGCCCTTCGCCTTGAGTCTTGAGCCCTGAGCCTCACTCCTGATTTCCCGTCCTCCTTGGTGCTTGCGCATCAAATCACCACGAAATATACTGCCGCCATGGCCAGATTAACCATTTCTCTCAGCGACGAGCGGCAGCGGGCTCTCAAAGAAGCGGCCGCCAGTCGTGGGCGTTCGATGGGTCAGATCATCGAGGAGAGCCTGGAGCTCTATGGCGTCAAAACGCGCGAGGAGGCCTTGGATTTGCTGGAAAAGGCTCGTCGGCATGCCGGATTGAACGATAATGAGGCGATGGCGGTAGGGCTTGAGGCACAGCGCGCCATCAGGAAGTGATCGCTCTGGCAAAACCTGCGGTTATCGACACCAACATCGTAGTCGCGGGTCTGATTTCAGCGTCAAAAGACAGCCCAGTAGTCATCATCACTGAAGGCATGATGAGCGGCCGATTTCCCTTCCTGCTCTCGATGAATCTGATCGACGAATACCGCAGAGCACTCAATTATCCAAAAGTCGCTCGATTGCACGCTCTATCTGGATCCGAGATCGAATCAATTCTGATCGGCATCATTCGGCAGGGGATCGTGCGCGACCCGCAATCCGGTGAATATGCCATCGCAGATCAGAAAGACTGGTTCCTGTTCGATTTGCTGCGCGCTGTAGACGGCACCGTCCTGGTGACAGGAGATCAACTCCTGCATCGCGAGGCACCAGGTTGGGCCTCTACCCTCTCGCCTGCAAAATTTTGCCAGCTGAACGGATTTTGATTAACCCAAACGGAAAGCCACATGTCACCCGACACGACTTTCGCCCGCCCCTCCCTGCGCCTTTGTGCCTCTGCGAGAGCATGCTTTTCATCGGGGTTTCCGGTTTACGGTTTACGGACCTGCGACAGTCGGCCCCTTGGCCCCTTGGCCCTCTAACCCATTAACCCTTCCCCTTTGCTTCCCCCTGCGCCTCTGCGCCTCTGCGCGAGCATGCTTTTCTCCTTCGCCTTTCGCCTTGAACCTTGCGCCTT
>CAYTQT010000068.1:1199-16639 GCA_964439915.1 uncultured Wenzhouxiangella sp.
CGCCTTTCGCCTTGAACCTTGCGCCTTGAACCTGCTTTTCTAAGCATCATCCGGCGTTGCAATCTTGAATCCCATTCCCTGGACAGTGTGCAGGAGCTTGGTTTCGAAGGGGCGGTCGATGCCCTTGCGCAGGTTGTACATGTGCGAGCGCAGGGTGTCGGAGTCCGGAAGCAGGTCGCCCCAGAGTTCGTTTTCGAGCTGTTCTCGACTGACCAGGCGGGGCGATTCGCGCATCAGGACCTTCAGAATCCGGACCGAAGTGGGCGAGAGGTTGACCCGCTGGCCGTCGCGCTCGACGCGCATGGTTCTTGGGTCGAACACCAGGTCACCGACCCGCATCGCGCCATCGGACATCTCACCGCGCGCTCGGCGGATGAGGGCCCGGATTCTGACCGCCAGCTCCTCCATCTCGAAGGGCTTGACCAGATAGTCATCGGCACCCGCATCGAAGCCGGCCACCTTGTCGTCCAGGTGATCACGGGCGGTCAGCATCAGGATCGGCGTCCCGTCGCCGCGCTCGCGCAGCCGTTCACAGACCCGGATGCCATCGATTTTCGGCAGCATCAGGTCCAGCACGATCACGTCGTAGGGGTTTTCTTCAAGCAGGTTGAGGGCGATAGCGCCGTCAGCCGCAAAATCCATGGCAAAGCCCAGGGACTCGAGATAGTCGCCGATACTGGCGGCAAGATCGTCGTGATCTTCGACCAGCAGGATGGTGGCGTTGCCTTCCGATTCGCTCACTCAGAAACTCCTTCACGTTTGTCAATGTTGACAATTGTGAAGGGTGGGCGTGAAGACGAAATGAGATTTGGTTGGTTTTGATGAATTCAGTATTGCGCTGACGACCAAAACCTTCGGCGATGTTCGCCCTGACCGAAACCGCCGCCCGCTGAACCTGGTCCCTGAGCCCGAAATCACGACCCAAAGCGGAGTCGCGACAGCAGCGATAGATATGGTTCGTCAGCTCACGCGCATCCTGCCAGGCCTCAATATCCTCAAACCGCAGAATCCGCCTCATAACCAACCAAACCAACCAAACTATCTTTTCATGTAGTTGAAAAACTCGTCGTTGGTCTTGGTGACCTTGAGTTTGTCGAGCATGAATTCGATCGCCTGGGCTTCGTCCATCGGCTGCAGAATTCGACGGAGGATCCAGGTTTTCTGGAGCTGGTGCTCGCCGACCATCAGTTCTTCCCGACGGGTGCCGGAACGGTTGATGTCGATCGCCGGATAGACGCGTTTCTCGGCAATCCTGCGGTTCAGGTGGATTTCCATGTTACCGGTACCCTTGAACTCTTCGTAGATCACCTCGTCCATCTTGGAGCCGGTATCGACAAGTGCCGTTGCGATGATCGTCAGGCTGGCACCACCCTCGATATTGCGGGCTGCCCCGAAAAAGCGCTTGGGTCGCTGCAGAGCGTTGGCGTCGACTCCACCTGTCAGGACCTTGCCCGATGACGGCACCACGGTGTTGTAGGCGCGGGCCAGGCGGGTGATGGAATCGAGCAGGATGATCACATCCTTGCGGTGTTCGACCAGGCGCTTGGCCCGTTCGATAACCATATCCGCCACCTGAACGTGTCGAGTTGCCGGTTCATCGAAGGTCGAAGAAATGACTTCAGCGTCGACACCGCGCTGCATCTCGGTGACTTCTTCCGGGCGCTCGTCGATGAGCAGGATGATCATGTGCGCTTCGGGATTGTTCGCCCTGATCGCCGTGGCAATATGCTGCAGCATCATGGTCTTGCCGGCCTTCGGCGGGCTGACCACCAGTCCCCTCTGGCCCTTCCCGATCGGTGCGATCAGGTCGATGATGCGTCCGGTGATGTCCTCCGTCGAGCCGTTGCCTCGCTCCAGGATCATCTGCTCGCGCGGAAACTCGGGCGTCAGGTTCTCGAACAGGATCTTGTTCTTGGAGGCTTCCGGCTTGTCGTAGTTGAGCTCTTCGACCTTCAGCAGGGCGAAGTAGCGCTCGGACTGCTTGGGTGGCCGGATCTTGCCGGAAATGTAGTCGCCGGTGCGCAGGTTGAATCGTCGAATCTGCGAGGGCGAGACGTAGATATCGTCCGGGCCCGCCATGTAGGAGGCCTCGGAGGATCGCAGGAATCCGAATCCGTCCTGCAGGATTTCAAGCACGCCGTCACCGTAGATGGCGTCCTTGTTCTTTGCCTTGGCCTTGAGGATGGCAAAGATCACATCCTGCTTGCGGGATCGACCCATATTCTCGATGCCGAGTTCTTCGGCCATATCGATCAGGTCTTTGGCGGTTTTTTTCTTGAGTTCGGTCAGATTCATGAACGTGTGTTCCAGGTTTGCACACACGGATTTCCTGGGCAAACGGAGAGTTCACCGGTCGGGAAACCCGGACTTGGGAGGCATTTTTATTTGAGAGTAAGTCCCGATCACTCGGGCAAGTTCACATAAGGAATTCAGGCGGGCCCCGCCTGCAATGAGCTTAAGTTAGCATCATTCCTGCGCAGAGTCCAGCCTTCGAACCGGGTGCAGAGGATCGCACCCGGCTCGAAATGGAGATGATCAGATGGATTCGTCGACGAAGGCCTTGAGCGCCGACTTGGTCAATGCGCCGACCTTGGTCGCCTGCGGCTCACCATTGTCAAAGACCATCAGCGTCGGGATGCCGCGGATCTTGTATTTTGCGGTGATCTGCTGGTTTTCGTCGATGTTGACTTTGGCGATGGTGATCTTGCCGTCGTACTCGTCGGCCACCTCGTGCAGGATCGGGTCGATCATCTTGCAGGGACCGCACCATTCAGCCCAGTAGTCCACCAGAACCGGACCGTCCGCGTTCAGTACGACCTGTTCGAAATCATCATCAGAGACATGCACAATCTTGTCACTCACTTGAACCACTCCTTAGGGATTGTTTTGGAGGAAGCGCCTCGGGGATTGAATGGCTGGCTTTTCTGCAGCGCAGGACCCGGGTGAAGCCCCCGCGAGACCGCCGAGGCAGATATTCGGCATCGATTCGCAATATACTACCCGATGCGATGCAGGGCCTGCCATCGTACGAATACCCGTCAAGATCATGGCAGCCTCGCCCAAATTCAAGGAAACCCGATCCCTGTGACCGAAAAACCTTCTTCCGAAGTCGTTCTGACCGACACCCGTTTCGATGAATTCGAACTCGCACCACCCATCCTCCAGGGCCTGCAAGAGGCCGGATTCAGTCAATGCACGCCGATCCAGGCAGAAACCCTGCCGCTGGCTCTGGCCGGCCGCGATGTGGCCGGCCAGGCACGAACCGGCACCGGCAAGACCGCCGCCTTTCTGCTGGCCATCTTCAAGCAGCTGCTGTCCGACAAGTCCAAGGGACCGGGACCGAATCCTCGGGCGATCGCGATCGCGCCGACCCGCGAGCTGGCAATCCAGATCCATCGGGACGCCGAGTTGCTCGGAAAGCATACCGGCCTGCGCTTTCTGCTGGCCTATGGCGGGGTCGACTACGTCAAACAGCGCGACGAGATCGCCGATGGCGTCGATGTGCTGATCGGCACCCCCGGACGGCTGATCGACTACCTCAAGCAGGACATCTACAACCTCAAGCACATCGAGGTCGCCGTTCTCGATGAGGCCGATCGCATGTTCGATCTGGGCTTCATCACCGATATCCGCTTCCTGTTCCGACGCATGACACCGGTCGAAAACCGGCAGACGCTGATGTTCTCGGCCACCTTTCCGCTCAAAGTCACCGAGCTGGCCTACGAGCACATGCAGGAGGTCCAGACCGTCCGGATCCAGGAAGAGCAGATGACCACCGATCGGGTGACGCAGGTTGTCTACTACCCCGCGAACCGCGAAAAACTGCCCCTGCTGGTGTCCCTGCTGAGCGACGAGAAAGATGACCACACGATCGTCTTTGTCAATACCCGCCATGCGGCCGATCGGGTCGCCCGCGTTCTCAAGGCGAACGGATTCGACGCCGGCATGCTGGCCGGCAGCGTGCCTCAGGTGAAGCGGCAGAAGCTGCTCAAGCGCTTCCGCGACGGCGACCTGCCGATTCTGGTAGCCACCGATGTCGCGGCGCGCGGTCTGCATATTCCCGACGTCAGCCACGTTTTCAATTATGACCTCCCCCAGGATGCCGCGGATTACGTTCACCGCATCGGTCGAACCGCTCGGCTCGGCGCCACTGGCGATGCCATCAGCTTCGCCTGCGAGGACTACGCCTTCCACCTGCCTGAGATCGAGGAATATATCGACATCACCCTGCCGGTGATGCAGCACGATCCATCGGCACTGCCCGAGCTCCAATCACCCCCGCCACGCAAGAAGAAGCCGGGGTCCGGTCGTGGCGGTGGCGGCGGTCGCAAGCGCGGCCCGAGACGGGGTTAGCCCCCCGCCGACAGGCGCGCTTCGAGGCGCTGAGAGACTGCGCTTGTGCTAACCTCGACCGAGAGATTCAAGCGCAGTCGGATAGCCCGGAAATCAGCATGAGCTCAATCGTCCAACCAGCAGTATCGGGCCGCCTGGCGATTGCCAGCACGGGGCTGCTTGTTGTTGTGAGTCTGTGGCTGCTGCTTCGAATGACCTGGCTGATTCTCGGCGGCCCGAGCGTTGCCAGCGCGCCGGTCCCACCCATTCCCTCGATGGCTCAGAATACCCAGACCAACAGCGAGTTTCGCTGGCAGCTCTTCGGACAGTCCCAAAGCCAGGCCACACCGGTCACGCAGGTCACTGCCGTCAGCCGCACACCACTGAAACTGATGGGTGTGGTCAGCGGCGAGGACGGCTACGCGATGATCTCGGACAACCGCAGCGGCGAACAGGTCTATCGTGTCGATGATGAGCTGCCAGACGGCAGTCGACTCGTGGCCATCGAGCCCAGCCAGGTGATTCTGTCGGTCGACGGTCGCAACGAAATTCTGGCGCTTGATCCCTCGCAGGCCAGAAGCACCATCCTGCCGAGCGCGCCGAGGACCACGACCCGCAACCAGATGGTCGCCAATCCGCTGCCCGGTCTGCGCGGATTCCAGGCACCGGCGGGCATCAGCATCGCGTCCATGCCGGAACTGGCCCGCAGCAGCGGATTCGACTTGAGCAACATGGCTACGAGCATCTCGGTCATGCCGGTCAGCAGCGGCGGCTTTCGCGTCCGACCCGGGCGCGACGCGCGGCTGTTCACCCAGCTCGGGCTGCAGGTCAACGATGTGGTGACCGCCATCAATGGTCAGCCGCTGGAGTCCGAAGCGCAGTTGCAGAACCTGTTCGGCGATGTGCTTGCGCGCGGCGAGATTGCCATTACCGTCAACCGTCAGGGCCGTGAAATGGTCCTGCAACCTGAAATCGATCAGATTCTCCGGAGCCTGCAAAACCAATGATTCCCCGCCTGTTCTTCATGCTGACTGCTCTACTGCTCGCGTTCTCGGCGCTGGCCCAACAGCCCGACTCGACCGACAACGGACACGTGCTCAACTTCAACGATGCCGAAATCCGCTCGCTCATTTCGGCCGTCGCCGACATGACGGGCAAGAACATGATCGTCGACCCGCAGGTCAGCGGCCGGGTCACTGTGATTTCGACTCAAGCCCTGAACGCCGATGAGGTCTACGAGATGTTCCTCTCGATCCTCAGAGTGCACGGCTATACCGCCGTCGCCGAGGGCAATCTGGTTCGCATCCTGCCCGATGCCAACGCGCGCCAGGACGGGCGCGTGCCGGTCGACGACGGTTCGGCACGCGGCGATCAGCCGGTGACCCGGATCATCGCGCTCGAGCACGTCGAGGCCGCCGAGATCTCCCAGCTTCTGCGCAACCTGCTGCCGCAGTCGGCCTTCATGACCCACCATGAGAGCTCGAACAGCCTGATCATTTCGGATCGGGCATCGAATGTCCGGCGGATCGAGCAGATCCTGCAGCGCCTCGATGCGGCGACCGATCAGGACGTCGAACTGATCGCGCTCAACCACGCCGATGCCGTCGAGGTTGTCGGCTTGATCAATCGCATCTATTCCGACAGCGGGCAGGAATCGGCCGTAGCCGATCAGCGCACAAACTCCATCATCCTCGGCGGCGACCCGAGCAAGCGCCTGCGCCTGCGCACCCTGATCAGCCATCTGGATACACCGCTCGATGCCGAGGGCTCGACCCAGGTGGTCTACCTGCGCTATTCCACGGCCGAAAGCCTGCTGCCGGTCCTCGAGGGCCTGATCCAGACCGGCGAAGGGGATGCCCAGAACGTCTTCATCCAGGGACATGATGAAACCAATGCCCTGGTCATCACCGCCCCGCCCTCGGCGTTCCGGGGCATCCAGTCGGTGATCAACCAGCTCGATATCCGGCGCGCCCAGGTCCAGGTCGAGGCGATCATCGCCGAAATCGCCCTGGACACCAGCCGTGAGCTGGGCATCCAGTGGCAGTTCTTCTCCGATGGCGAAGAGGGCATGTTCGGGGGCACCAATTTTGGCAGCGGCGGCAACAATCTGCTCAATCTCGGCGTCTCGGCAGGCGCGGCCGGCGACAACGGTCTGATTCTGCCCGGGCGGGGACTCAACCTGGGTTATGTCAGGGGCACGTCCAGCCTGCTCGGAGTGGAAATCCTCGAAATCGGCGCTCTGGCGCGCGCCCTGGCCAACGATGCCAATACCAATGTTCTCTCGACGCCTTCCATCGTCACCCTGGAGAACCAGGAAGCGAGCATCAACGTCGGGCAGGAAGTGCCCTTTCTGTCGGGCAGCTTCTCGACCCAGGGTATTGCCTCGGGCGACGGCCAGGTCAACCCATTCCAGACCATCAATCGCGAAGAGATCGGCATCAAGCTCAACGTGACGCCCTATATCAACGAGGGCGATACGATCATTCTCGACTTGAGCCAGGAGGTGTCCACGCTTGCACCGTCGGCCGGTGCCGTCGATCTGATCACCAACAAACGCACGATTTCGACCCGGGTGATGGTGCCCGATGGCTCGTTGCTGGTCCTCGGCGGCCTGATCAGTGAAGACCTGCAGGAGTCGATGGAGGCGGTACCGGGTCTCAGCCGTATCCCGCTGCTCGGGGAGCTGTTCAAGTACCGATCGAATTCCAACGTCAAGCGCAATCTGATGGTCTTCATCCGCCCCCGGATCCTGCATGACGAAGCGCTGATGAACGACATCACGCGCAGCAAGTACACCACGATTCGAAACCAGCAGCTGCTGCAGCGCGATCGCAGCGCGTCGCTGACCCGCCCGGACGACATGCCGCTGCTGCCCGAGCTCGAAGCCTTCCTGCAGACCGGGCCGCAGAGTGGTCCGCAGACCGAGCCGGATGGACGCTGAGTTCCGACCCGCTTACGGCTTCGCCCGGAAACGCGGAATTGCCGTTGCCGGCGACAGCGGCGACGGCCAGACCTGCCTGGCCGTCCGTGAGCCCGTGGATCTGGCTGCGCTGCAGGAGGTCCGGCGGCGCATCCGGGGGCCGGTCCGCATCGAGCGGCTCAAGGCCTCGGAGTTCGAACAGCTGGTCAGCCGACTCTATGAGGCCGGCGACGATGCCGCCCGGCAGGTGGCAGAGGATCTGGGCGACGATCTGGACCTGGCGCGTCTGGCCGATGACCTGCCCGAGCCGGCCGATCTGCTGGAGAGCGAAGACGATGCGCCGATCATCCGCCTGATCAACGGTGTCCTGACCCAGGCCATCCGGGAGAACGCCTCCGACATCCACCTCGAGCCCTTCGAGGATCGTCTCTCCATCCGTTTCCGCGTCGATGGCATCCTGCGTGAAGTGATGGCGCCGGCACGCGGTCTGGCCGGCTTGATCACCTCTCGAATCAAGGTCATGTCACGTCTCGATATCGCCGAGAAGCGCGTCCCCCAGGACGGCCGGATCGGACTGAAGATCGCCGGCCGACCGGTCGATGTGCGCGTCTCCACCCTGCCCTCGAACCACGGCGAGCGCGTGGTGCTGCGACTGCTCGACAAGCAGGCCGGACGCCTCGATCTGGCCGAGCTGGGGATGGACAAGGCCACTGAAGACCGGATGGCGGCGCTGATCACCCGGCCCCACGGTATCCTGCTGGTGACCGGCCCGACCGGATCCGGCAAGTCGACAACCCTGTATTCCGCGCTGCTGCGACTCAACGATCGCAGCCGCAATATCATGACCGTCGAGGACCCGATCGAATACGATCTGGACGGCATCGGCCAGACCCAGGTCAACCCGAAGGTCGATCTGACCTTTGCCCGCGGTCTCCGGGCCATTCTTCGCCAGGACCCGGACGTGGTGATGGTCGGCGAGATCCGCGACCTGGAAACCGCCCGAATCGCCGTCCAGGCCAGCCTGACCGGACACCTGGTGCTGTCGACGCTGCACACCAACACTGCGGTCGGTGCCATCACGCGCCTGGTCGATATGGGGATCGAGCCTTTCCTGCTGGCATCGAGCCTGATCGGCGTGCTCGCCCAACGCCTGGTCCGTGTCCTCGACCCGGCGTTCCGAGAGCCCTATGACATCACCCAGGAAGAACTGACCCGGCTCGGGCTGGGCAGCCACGCACCAGCCACCCTGTATCGTCCGCGCCCGGATCTGATCGAGGGCGAGACCGCTTATCGGGGCCGGACCGGTATCTACGAACTGGTCGCGATCAACGAGGCACTGCGTCAGGGCATTCACGATGGCGCCTCGGAGCGGGCGCTCAACGACCTGGCCCGGCAGATCGCCCCGCCGATGCTCGAAGACGGCTGGAACAAGGCCATCGCCGGGGTCACCTCCCTGGAAGAGGTCCTGCGTGTGACTCAGACGGGCTGAGCCATGGCCGCTTTCGAATACCAGGCGATCGCCGAGGACAAGCGGAGTGCCCGCGGCATCATCCAGGCCGACACGGCTCGTGCCGCGCGTGCACAGCTCAGAGATCGCGGCCTTATTCCATTGGAAATTCAGGAGGTTGAGCTCGAAACCCGGCGCGAATTCTCACTACGCAACCACGCCCGCGAACGGGCCCTGATCCTGCGCCAGCTGGCCACCCTGCTGCGCGCCGGCCTGACCCTGGAAGAAGTGCTGAGCGTGCTGGTCGAGCAGACCGACGCCAGCCAGCAGCGGCGTCAGCTCGGAGCGATTCGATCACGCGTGATGGAAGGGCAGAGCCTGTCAGCCGCCATGAGTGAACACCCGGCGCTGTTTCCAGCGCTCTACAGTGCGTCGGTGGCCGCCGGGGAACGCGCCGGTCAGATGGAGGATGTCCTGACCCGCCTGGCAGACTATGCCGAGCAGCGCGACGAGACCGCGCGCGGCATCGGGCTGGCGCTGATCTATCCGGCGGTTCTGGCGATCATCGCCATCGGCGTGGTCTGGGGCCTGATCGGCTTTGTCGTCCCGCGGGTCGTCGGCGTTTTCGAAACCGCCGGCCAGAACCTTCCAGCGCTGACCCGAAGCCTGCTGACCATCTCGGACCTGGTTTCACAGCAGGGCCTGTGGCTTCTGCTCGGTCTGCTCGGCCTGGTCGCGGCCGCCGTGCTGACCTGGCGCCAGCCCGGACCCCGGCTGAGGATCGACCGGTCGCTGCTCGCCTTTCCGATCCTGGGCCGATTGATCAAGGCCAGCCAGACGGCCAGTTTCACCCGCACGCTGGCGATTCTGAGTAACAGTGCTGTCCCCCTGGTCGAGGCCCTCAGCGTGGCCTCGCGCGTGGTCAGCAATCTCCAGATCCGATCGGATATCGAACGCGCCGCTGCCCAGGTTCGCGAAGGACAGACCCTGACGGCCGCGCTTCAGCGGGCCGCCTGGCTGCCGCCAATGGCGCGACGGCTGATCGCCGGCGGGGAGCGCAGCGGTGAACTGGCGCCGATGCTGGAACACGCTGCCGACATCCAGGAGCGCGAACTGAATTCCGCAACGCAGGTCATGCTGTCGGTCCTGCAGCCCGCCCTGATCCTGCTGGTCGGCGCTCTGGTGCTCTACATCGTGCTCGCCATCATGCTGCCGATCCTGAACATGAGCCAACTTCTGAATTAGAAAATAACTCGCGCAGAGACGCAGAGGCGCGGAGAAAGAGTCCTTGTGTGGAAAAGAACGAAACCCTGTATTGTTTTCTTTGCGGCTCTGCGTCTCTGCGCGAGCCAACGCTTTTCTCTTTCAGCACACCATCAGGCGCATGACAAGCAACAGCGAGACCGGAAGCCATGATTCGTTTTGAACATGTTGCCAAGCGTTATCCCGGGGGCATTCAGGCGCTGAGTGACGTCAATTTCGAACTGGCCAATGGAGAGCTGGCTTTTCTCACCGGCCATTCCGGGGCCGGGAAATCCACCCTGCTTCGCCTGATTGCCCTGCTCGAGCGCCCCAGTCGCGGGCAGGTCCTTTTCGACGGCAGGAACGTCGGCAAACTGGCCCGGCGGCATATTCCCTATCTGCGCCGGCGCGTCGGCATCATCTTTCAGGACCACCGGCTGCTGTCGGACAAGAAGGTCTTCGACAACGTCGCCCTGCCGCTGATGATTGCCGGGGTCTCCTATCGAGAGATCAAACGCCGGGTTCGTGCAGCCCTGGACAAGGTCGGTCTGCTCGACAAGGAGGGCATGTACCCGCCGATGCTTTCGGGCGGGCAGCAGCAGCGAGTGGGGATTGCCAGAGCCATCATCGGCAAACCGCCGCTATTGCTGGCCGACGAGCCGACCGGAAACCTCGACCCGGAGATGTCGGCCGAGCTGATGAACTATTTTCTGCAGCTCAACGAACTCGGCGTGACGATCCTGATCGCCAGTCACGATCTCGATCTGATCCGTCGTCTCGGTCGTCGCGTTCTGGTATTGAAAGACGGCTCGATGGTCGACGACCTTCCGTCAAGACAGGTACTTGCAGGTGATGGACATGGCTAGCCCCCGTCGTCACGGTGGCATCGAGGCTCTGCCAGGCGGGGCCGGCATCCGTGCCTGGGCCCGGCGACATGCCTATTCGTTCCTGTCCTCGCTGGGCGCGCTGACCCGCCAGCCGATTGCATCGGCGATGACCCTGATTGTCCTGGCCGTCGCACTGACGCTGCCAACGGCGCTGCATGTGGCGCTCGAAAACGTGCGTGCTGTCAGTCAGAACTGGGAGCGACTCGACACCCTTTCGGTCTTTCTCGATCAGGAGATCGAAGAAGAGCCGGCTCGCCGGCTCGGTTCCCGCCTGACCCTGTGGGAGCAGATTGCCGCGGTCGATCCGATCAGTCCCGAACAGGGTCTGGCCGATCTGACCGGTCAGCTGGCGCTCGACAATGTCGCTGAAGAGCTCGCTTCAGCCCTCCCCGATCAGCCCCTGCCCTGGGTACTGGAAGTCACCCCGGAGGACACGGTGGTTGTCTCATCGCTGGTCAGTCGACTCGAACGAGAAGAAGGGGTGTCATCGGTGGTGGTCGACCTCAAATGGCTCGAACGCCTGGACGCCATGATTGCCGTCCTCGGGCAGTTGATCGGCCTGCTCGCAGTATTGTTTGCCGTCGGTGTGGCCTTCATCATTGCCAACACCATCCGCATGGACATCCAGAATCGGCGTGAGGAGATCGAGGTCATGGCGCTGGTGGGCGCGACGCCGGCTTTCATTCGCCGCCCGTTTCTCTACACCGGGCTCTGGTACGGCCTGATCGGCGGCACCCTCGCCTGGCTGACCGTTCGTTTTGGATTGATCGCCCTGAGCGGACCGGTGGGTGAACTCAGCGGCAGCTATAACGCCGATTTCCAGCTGCGACCGCCGGCCATCGAGATCATTGTTCTATTGATCGCGGGCTCAGGCCTGTTCGGCGTGCTCGGCTCCTGGCTGGTCGTCAATCAGCACCTGAAGCGGATCAATCCCTGATCGTCCGCTAATCTCGGTGATGCACGGCGACGGATGCAGGCGAATGGGCAGACCATTCAGGGGATTCACCCAACTGTCCTCAACGCTCCCAAAACCGAGCAAACCCCGAATTTCCGTTAGTCGGCGTTCGTAGCAAGGAAAGTTGATTGATCGGCAAGGCTCTTGATGCCTCGTGCTCTGACATACGAGAAATCATACATGCCGATAAGCCATCAATCCGAGTAAATGATTTCATTGACGCGGGAGACGACCAAGTGTCCAGCTGCATCATAATCCAGAGTCGCCTCGATTGATTTGATGGTCTCATGGTTGTCGAACTGCACAAACACTAAGCGATCCGCTTCAACACCCTCCCCGTGGAACTCCAGAAATTGGTAATCACCTTCGTCTACAAGCTTTCTGACCATGCCGGAAAACGGCCCGAAGACCACCTGATTTCCGTTTCTAGTCAAATTTCGAATAACCAGCTGCATGAGCTCTTCAGCCGATTCGGAAGAGAACGGCTCGAGATTATCTGAGCCACGCGACGAATGGGCTGCTGACTGCCCGGAATGATTGATCTCCGGGCGATCCTGAGCAGAAGCCACTTGATAGATCAGCGCCAGCGCAACGATGCTGAGTGTTGAAGCTACAGAATTCATTATGAACCTCCTGTGTCGGGTGCTTTGAGCCAGTTCTACTTGGATTGAAACCCAAAATGGTCTCCATCAAGCGAGTCGATCGTCGATACTTCGAAATCTCCGGCGTCAGAAGCGACGAGCGTCGCCTGAACTGTATTGATCAAGTCACGAGTCTCAAATTCAATATAAACCGCGAGAGTGTCGTTGTCTCTAAGCCCTTCGCCGAAGAATTCGAGTCGTTCTGGCTCGCCATCGTTTGAATGATTTTTAACCATGCCCTGGAACGGACCATCGAGGGCATCGGCCCCTTGATGGGCCAAAGCATTCACGATCATTTCGACGATTTTCTCAGTCGACTCAGATGAAAAAACATTCCCAAGAGATCGTTCAGCAGCGGAGGGGTCTCGATACCCATTTTCGGAAGCGATGGACCCTGAGAATCGCTCTATGCATGAGTTGGACGAATCACCGTCTGGACGAGGAATAGAGTCGCAAAAACCCCACTGTGTGCAGATTTCATAGAAAGGACCCTCCCAGATGATCGCACAACCGGTGCCGCCGTAAATGCTGGATACACACTGAAATGAGCCTGTTAGGCCTGAGCACCTTACGCAAGCATTAGCTCCCGATGGCAGCAAGAGACCGAAGAGAAGAGAAGAGAAGAGAAGAGAAGAGAAGAGAAGAAAACAAAAAAGTTTAATTGTTTCATAGGGAAGGCTTTCTTTCATTTGCCGATGTTTAGACTACTTTACATCATATAGTCCGTCAAGAGTATTTCTTTAATCTGATTGACTTCTTAACTAGCCCTCATGAGAAAAGGATGCTTAGACGCTGCCGTCAATCGCTCAGAACGAGAAAAGTAATGGTCGCCAGTTCGAACCCATCCACCATCGATCGCCCTAAGACGCTGTTACTCGTGGCGTGATTTCGAAATCAACGGCGCTGGCGAGCAGCACCATCATTGACGATGCTGGTCTGACCAGGACAGGGTCTGTGTATCGGAGCAGGCGATATCGAATCACACCCCACTCTGGAGATGTTTCTAGCAGACCTGTACGGCAGCCGGAAATTCTGACCTAAGCCGCCGCCATTCCATCCTGAACCAGGGCGCAGCCTGGGCTTCGGGGTCGGCGATGAAGGCGTCGACTTCTTCCAGGGTCAGGAACTGCCAGCTGGCGACTTCACTGGGGTTGGGCTTGAGCTGATCGACATCGACGCGCCCGACATAGACCGAACACAGCTCGTGTTCGCTGCCCAGATCAAGATAGTGGGCCTGATAGCGGAACTTGTAGACGAAATCGATTTCAGCGGACACGCCCAGTTCTTCTTCCATCCTGCGCTGGGTGGCAAAGCTCATGCTTTCGCCCACTCGGGGATGCGAGCAGCAGCTGTTGGCCCAGTACAGGGGCCAGAGGCGTTTGGTGTCCGAACGCTGCTGGATCAGCAGTCGACCGGCATGATCGAAGAGAAAGACGGAAAACGCCCGATGAAGCACCCCCCCGCCGTCGTGGGCATCCCCCTTGGACGCCGTGCCGATCTGGCGGTCGTGCTCATCGACCAGAATCAGGGATTCAGAGTCCGATGAGACGATCCGCACCGGGCCTGCCTGCTCAGGTACCGCCAATGGTCACCTCCAGTGCGTGATAGCCGGCCGCGCGAATCGCCCGGGCCACCTCGGCGCTGTTGTCGGGGCAAAGGGCGATCATCGAACCGCCGCCGCCGCCGCCGGTCAGCTTCGCGCCCAGGGCGCCATGGTTGCGAGCGATCTGATTGAGCTCTTCGAGCTCCCAGCTCGACACCTGCATCGCGTTCAGCAGGCCCTGGCAGACATTCATCAGTTCACCCATCGACTCGTAGTCACCGGCTTTCAGGGCGTCTAGGCCAAGGCCGACCAGGCCGTCGATTTCATCGAAGATCCGCTCGTACAGGCTCGGATTCTTCTGCCAGGCCTCGCGAACGCGCGTAACAGTCTTGGCGGTCAAGCCTTCGACACCGCTCATGCCGATGACTACCGGCAGCGGCCTGGGCACGTCGATCACCTCGCGCATCGGCGCCTCACCGGCGCGAAAGAGAGTGAACTGGCCGAAGGTCGCAAGGGTGTTATCGAGGCCGGATGGCGTACCGTGCGCGAACTTCTCGCACTCGTAGGCGAGCTCGTTGATTCGCTCATCGCTCAGGCCGAGCTGGTAATGGATGTTCATGGCCCGGATCACGGCGACGGCCATCGCCGCCGATCCGCCCAGGCCCATGGCACGGGGTACGTTGGGAAAGATTTCGATGCGCATGCCGCGTCCGGTCAGCTCCAGGGTCTCGAGCAGGCTGGCCATGGATTTCGTGAACGGGGGCAGGTGCTTGCCCTGAAAGTCCAGGCGCTGCTCGACGCCCCAGCGCGGGATGATCATTTCTATGCCCTCGCGCGTGTCCTCGATGCGCGCCTGAATCGCCAGCGCAATCGGTGCAGCGATGGCGCGACGACCGTAGACCACCGAGTGCTCTCCGAGGAGGATGATCTTGCCGTGCCCGGCGCCGAGGTCCGCGTGGTCCTTCGCGTCGATCAGCTCGGTCTGCGACCCGAGCTCCGCCTGGTCGCGAACCTGCGCCATCAACTCTTCGGCCTTCCAGATCTTGATCTCGCCCGAGGCGATCAGGCGATCGACGACCGTGTCGAACAGCTCAGGCGGGACACCTGCAGCCGTTGCGACGCTTCGGGCGTGGAGGGTCATGTGGCCCTGCTGGATTCCCTCGGTCACCAGGGCTTTCAGTGCAGAAAAGGTCTGGGCCAGGCCGACCGCACCCATGACTTCTGCCAGCTCCCGTGCCGACTCGACTTTCAGCATGCGAAGATTGAGGGCCACGGTCGGATTGGTCTGCAGGGGGCCGCCGACGGTACCCACCTTGATCGGCACTTCGAGTTCCCCGACCAGGTCACCGTTGTCCGCCTTGGACCAGTGAGTCATCGAGGTGTAGCGACCGCCCCTTGCGGCAAAGGCATGTGCACCGGCCTCGATCGCCCGCCAGTCGTTTCCTGTGGCCAGCGCCACGGCATCGATGCCGT